>NZ_JBKINJ010000004.1:0-1194 GCF_046602855.1 Gracilimonas qinghaiensis | reverse complement strand
TAATCATGGCAAAAGAGACCTTTCAACGGAATAAGCCCCACGTAAACGTAGGCACGATAGGCCACGTAGATCACGGAAAAACGACATTGACGGCAGCGATTACGACAGTAATGGCGAAGACATACGGTGGCGTAGCGAAGCAATTTGCGGATATTGACAATGCGCCGGAAGAGCGCGAGCGCGGTATTACGATTGCGACAGCTCACGTTGAGTACGAAACCGATGAGCGTCACTATGCCCACGTGGACTGCCCGGGTCACGCCGATTATGTGAAGAACATGGTGACCGGCGCCGCGCAGATGGACGGGGCTATTTTAGTGGTTGCTGCCACTGACGGTCCTATGCCGCAGACCCGCGAGCACATATTGCTTGCCCGCCAGGTTGGAGTGCCACAGATCGTGGTATTTATGAACAAGGTGGATCTGGTAGACGATGAAGAGCTGCTGGAGCTGGTAGAGCTGGAAGTTCGCGAGTTGCTGTCCTCTTACGAATTTGATGGCGACAATATTCCGGTGATCCAGGGATCAGCCCTTGGCGCGCTAAACGGCGAAGCTGAGCACGAAGAGAGTATCGTTGCGCTGATGAAGGCTGTTGATGATACGATTCCAACGCCGGAGCGAGATGTAGACAAGCCGTTTTTGATGCCGGTAGAGGATGTGTTCTCTATCACCGGGCGTGGAACGGTAGCCACCGGACGTATTGAGCGTGGCGTGTTGAAGCTGAATGATGAAATTGAAATTGTTGGTATCGTTGAAGAGCCAATGAAGACCGTGGTAACCGGTATTGAGATGTTCCGTCGTATGCTCGACCAGGGGCAGGCCGGTGACAACGCAGGTATTTTGCTGAGAGGTATTAACAAGGAGCAGCTGCAGCGCGGTATGGTGCTGTGTAAGCCGGGCTCGATCACCCCGCATAAGAAGTTTGAATGTGAGGTGTATGTATTGAGCAAGGATGAGGGAGGCCGTCACACGCCATTCTTCGAAGGCTACCGACCGCAGTTCTACTTCAGAACGACTGACGTGACCGGCTCATGTGAGCTTCCGGACGGCGTTGAGATGGTGATGCCTGGTGACAATGTGAAATTAAACGTAACCCTGATCCAGCCGGTAGCGATGGAAGAAGGATTGCGATTTGCGATACGCGAAGGTGGCCGTACTGTCGGTGCCGGCGTGGTAACTAAAATCTTAGACTAAG
>NZ_JBKINJ010000003.1:0-138551 GCF_046602855.1 Gracilimonas qinghaiensis | reverse complement strand
TATGCTTAGTTTCAACATTCGGGCTCCTCGCAATGACTGCCTTTTATTGATATGATTTCTTTTTTAACGCTTCATTTCATCATTTTCTTAACGGTCTTTTTTCTAAGGCCGGTTTGAACAGATGAACAGCGAACATCCAACTTCCAACTTCCAACTTCCACCATTGAATGTTTAACGTTTTAATCCGTGTCAACCTTTATCCATTTAATCTGTGATTCTTTTCTTTTACTTCTCAATTGGATGTTCAATGTTCTCAAGCTAATAATGTTTTTTTTGAAATTATGTTATCAAGTCCTAATGTATTTATTTTTCTATCCTGTTTTCCCAATAGCCTGGTTTTCTGTGTAAATGGGCAATGGCTACTACTAAAATTGCATCTACTTGCACTTGATATACAACCCCAAAGGGAAATCTATTTACCAGGCATCTTCGGGTACGGTTAGAAAATGGAGTCCATGCGTCTGTATCCTGTTTAATCCTTTTAAGTGTTGCCAGTATTTCTGCAAGGAAATCATGGCCTAATCCGGCCATTTGTTCTTCATAAAATTCAAAAGATTCATCCATTTCCTGCTGTGCAACATTTAATAACCGGATTTCCATACTTAATCGGCATCAATTTGATATTTGGCAAAGGCTTCTTGCACTGAAACTGCCTTGAGGGCCCCTTTCTCGTAGGCATCAATTCTGCTTTCAGATTCTTGCTTCCACAATGCATCAATAGCCTCATCCGGTGCATCAAGGCTTTTGATAAGCGCCTCAATCATGCTTGCTTTTTCTTTGGGCTTCAGCATTAATGCTTTCTTTAAAAGTTCATTTTTTTTACTCATATGAATTTCCTCTTATTTTATTGAGTAAACTATCTAACTGTGTCAATGCTGCGCTTAGTGTTTAGTTCTGAGTTGGAACCATGGACCGCCGCCGAAAAGAATTCTGAGTACTGAGTACCGAGTGGTTTGTCTGTGCACATGTTCCCCCCTTTGTCAAAACTCTTTCTGTCTGCATGATCTTTTTTTGAACCCTAAAAAATAAGAAAGATATGGGTAAACTACAGGGGGAGTTTTTAGTGATTAGTTATTTACGACCGGGGACGGAGCACGGTGGTCCGAAGGGGGCGATGAATATCGAATATCCAACAAGGAACATCCAATATTGAAGTGGTTTGATGATAAGCATCACATTTACCATAACCGGTGAAGTCTTCCGGTTCGCAAGCGAGGGTTTACAAATAATACATTCTGCAATGTGATACATTTTATTAACCCTTCGCTGATACAGGCTACCTGTCTTTTTTTCCCCATTCGTCAGACGACTCTTTGCAGGATTAGGTTGCCTGCCCATGTTTCAGTCGTCGGACGAAGTTTTGGAACGGGCAACCGACTATCAATTGCCAAGATCCTTGTCTTTTTTGACCCGGTCATTGCGAAGGCTGCTGTGAACGGAGTGAACACAGCCTGTGGCAATCTCCTTGATGTGCTTGGGAGGTTATATTTGGCTGATTGCTTCGTTTTCAAAACTCTCCCCTTTCTTTTGGACCGCCAAAAGAAACAAAAGCTCCCGGCTGCGAAAAAAGCCCTAAAAATGATTCCATTCCGCTAAAAGAAATCAATGCTCCATCAATTGGACGTTGATCAACATCCCAAGTGGTGCAAGAAGATTGCCGCGTCGTTAAACAGCCTATGCTTAGTTTCAACATTCGGGCTCCTCGCAATGACTGCCTTTTATTGATATGATTTCTTTTATTACGCTGCATTTCATCATTTTCTTAACGGTCTTTTTTCTAAGGCCGAATGTTTACAGTTTTCAGTGATCAGTTAACAGTACTCAGTTTTTTACTTGCTCGTTACGAAGGTCTCCTTCGTAATGCATTCCGGGAAGCTCCTGCTTCCAGTTTGGGTTTGTTTTAGGGAGACTGATCGTTGTTATACCTCTCACATCCTCCGCCAGGCTTCGCATTCGCTCAGCCCGGCACCTCCTTCAAAAGAGGATTTTTTTAACTTCCAATGTTGAAGTGGTTTAATGTTAGACATCACATTTACCATAACATGTGAAGTCTTCCGGTTCACAAGCGAAGGGTTTACAAATAATACAATCTGCAATGTGATACATTTTATTAACCCTTCGCTGATGTGGGCTACCTGTCTTTTTTCCCCTCATTCATCAGACGACTCTTTGCAGGATTTAACGACCTGCCCCTCTATCAGATATCAGATGTCAGATGGAATTTAAATCCGTGATCATCCGTCAATCCGATCAATCCGCGATTCCAATTATTTTTGATGGTGCAGTAAGTTATCCAGCCCTTGGCACCATCCAACCACCCCTCAATCCCCTCCTTGTCTAAGGCGGGGAGGCTGGTTTAATATCGAATATCCAACAAGGAACTTCCAATATTGAAGTGGATGCTGTAGATCTTCTCTATATCCTGAAAATCCCGGTTCAAGATGTGGTAAGTACAAAAGCTTCTGTAGCAGAATCATAAAAAGCGAGTAACTAAAGCGTCTTCTCCCCTGTGTAAGGGGAGAAACAAAGAGGGGTAGCGAATACGGGCAACCCGCTTTTATCTCCCCATTCGTCAGACGACTCTTTGCAGGATTAGGTTGCCTGCCCATGTTTCAGTCGTCGGACGATGTTTTGGAACGGGTTCGAAGTTGCAGTCAGCAACTTGAACCCTGGTACCATTTACACACCCCCAAGCGGGGAAATCTTTAAAGGATTCCGGGTCAAAGTGGAGGGATTGTGTTTTAATTATGGGCAACCGGCTATTGATAGGCGAGATACTTCTCCGCTAGCCGGCAGATCAGGATTACTTCTATTAGTCTTCGGATTTTCTGCCAAAAGGATCTGACTCCAAAAACTGCCTGATGAAGATCCATCCTATACTGGCGATGCCACTCAGCATCACAAACACGATGAGGATCATGGCTCCGCTGGTTTCGTCATTGACCGGCACCTGCACGGGTTGTAGCACACTTACGACCGGTGTTTGCTCCTGCACTTTCAGTTTGGCCTGTTCAACCTGCTGAGCCAGGGAATTGTACACATTAAAAGCGAGGTCATATTCTGACTGTAACCGCTGAAGCTGGGTCTGTGCGCGGGCTGAGGACAGGTTTACATTACTGTCCCTGAATTCCGCCAGTCTGTTCTGGACGGCTTCAAATTCTTCTTTAGCCCCCTCCAGCTGCTCTCTGGCGTAAACCAGATCTTCTTCGGCTTTTTGAGTTTTGTAGTTCACCACATATTCCCGTATCAGGCCTATGCTTTTCTGAGCCAGCTGGGCTGCGGCTTCAGGGTCGGGCATGGTTATGGATAAGTTAATTATCCCTGATTCATCATCCAGTGATACGGAAACCCGTCCCCTCATATTTTCAATGATCTGCATTTGCCCTTTGGTTACCGAGATCACGGAGTCCGTTTCAAATCCTTTCGGCAACGGCCTTGGCGCTGCTTCCTCTTTAAACAACCCGATCAGTTTACCGGGCAAGCCAATGGTATATTGCTTTACATACGAAAGCACAGAAACGGGCGCATACACTTCATCAAAAAAGGTGTAGACCGTGGCGGAGGTTTCAAAGCGTGGAAATTCGACTTCCGTATTCAACAGCTCCAGCTGAAAGGGCATGCTTTGGACCATTTGAGGGTATAACTGAGGCGGAATGATGCCACCGCCTTCCAGGCTTGCGCCACCGCCAATACCCAATAAGCCTCCGTATTGCTGCAGCAATCCACTTGCGCCGGCATTACTACTTTGTGTCTCAGGCATGAGGGTCGCATTGCTTTTATATTCTTTGGGACTTAAAAGAGCGACCACCAGTCCCAGCACCACCCCAATGGCTACAAATTTATATATAATGACCCGGTTGTCCCATATGGTCTTGGCCAGCTCAATGAGATCGATCTCATCTTCTTCATAATCTGCATACCCCTCATGGGCGGGTACTAAACGGTATTCCTGAATCGGAAATTCATCCGTCTTTTTCTTCTTCCCGGGCTGATCTGAATTGTGCCCCTGATCGTTGTTTTTATTCTCTTCGCTCACGTTCCTGTCATTTTTTATTAAGCTTAAATGATACGAAGATAACGGGTGTATTTAAAGGCGGTTTTTTTTAGTGTTTAGTTTTGAGTTTTGAGTTCGTAGTTGACCGAGGGGGATGAATATCGAATATCGAATATCGAACAGAGGAATACTGAATATTGAAGTGGTTTAATGATAAGCATCACATTTACCATAACCGGTGAAGTCTTCCGGTTCGCAAGCGAAGGGTTTACAAATAGCACATTCTGCAATGTGATACACTTTATTAACCCTTCGCTGATATGGGCAACCAATCATTATCCAACTCACCCATCGGACGACTCTTTGCAGGGTTAGGTTGCCTGCCCATGTTTCAGTCGTCGGACGAAGTTTTGGAACGGGCAACCGAGTATCAATTGCCAAGATCCTTGTCTTATTTGACCCGGTCATTGCGAAGGCTGCCGTGAACGCAGTGAGCACAGCCTGTGGCAATCTTCCTGGTCTGCTTGGGAGTTTGTTTTAGGGAGATTGCCTCATTGTTATGCCTCCCACATCCTCCGCCAGGCTTCGCATTCGCTCAGCCCGGCACCTCCTTCAAAGGAAGATTTTTCGAATATCGAATGTGGATGTGGATGCTGTAGATCTTTTTCGTAATCCTGTAAATCCCGGTTCAAGATGAGGTAGTGACTTTAGATTTTGAGGTTTTAACCATCATTTTACTCGTTATCGCGTCTTCTCCCATGTGTAAGGGGAGAAACAAAGAGGGGGGAATTGAATATCGAATATCGAACAAGGAACATCCAATATTGAAGTGGATCCTGTAAAACTATTTCCCAATCTTGTTAATAACGGGTTCAAAATGAGGTAATCACTAAAACCTAAGCTGCATGAACTTATCAACCATAAAAAGCGTCCTTCTCCTTGTTAAGGAGAAGACAGATGAGGTCGTGAATTCAAGCAACCAAGCCCATTTAAACAAATCGTCAGGAGACTCTTTGTAGATTTTATTGCCTGGCAATGTTTCAGTCGTCAGATGGAGCTCGAATTCGTGATCATCCATTATCCGGTGAATCGACGATCCACATTATTTTAGTTTTCTTAAATAATCCAGATCATCCAGATCTTTTTGTCTTCCGGTCTCTTTTTTATTTATGATCAATTGTTCCAGTCCCAAATAATAGATAGGTATTTCTTGTTGGTCTGATCGAATGTATTCCGTTTTTCTATTTTCCCAGGCCTCTTCAAAGAGCACGCCTTCTATGGAATTCATTATGTCAATTCGATTTGGCGGTAAACCAAATTGTATGACATAGCCCGGTGTATTTAAATCTCCCTGATCATTTATCCCAGGAATATCATTATCCCAAAATTCCAGCAGCGCTTTAAAAAGGGAATTAACATTATTTGGATCATTGGAATAGAAGAAATCCACATCTCCGGTTAACCTGGGATACCCATAGTAGATGACCGCCTCTCCCCAACTATCAGATACTTTACTTTATGTTTGGCAAGTAGTGTTATGAATTCTTTTGTATCGTTCGAAAAGTATGCTGAATCCATACCGTCTCTATTGTTTGCCATTTTTCAGGCTTGCTTGCCTAACATCGGGTACTTCCTTGCCATAAACTCTATTTTTAAGTTCTTTAGCAATCGCTTGTCTCTCATCAGCTGTCATTGATATAGATTGTTTGATATCCCACTCTCTCGCTTCTTTGTGACTTTTTGCAATATGAACAATACGTTTCATGTTGAATCTATCTGTATTAAATATTCAGTGAGCTACCCAATAATCTTTGGTTTATCTCTATCAATGTAATGATTTAACCTGTTTTATTTTAGTAATGAACAATGATTATTGAGGTAAATCTTCTATTTCATCCTCATAAACCTGAAAATCCGGTTCAAAACGAGGTACATGCCAGTGCCTTGACTTACTATCTGCTCACCAACTATAACAGGAGTCCTTCTCCTTGTTGAGGGGAAGACAGATGAGGTGGACAATACCGGCAACCAAGTTCAAGTAATCAAATCGTCGGACGACTCTTTGCAGGATTAGATTGCCTGACTATGTTTCAGTCGTCGGACGGGGGATATGAGGTGGATACTGAAAATCCCATTTTAAAATAAGGCACTTACCAAAGTCTGTGATGTTTTTAGCCATCACTGATATTACGACAGCGTCTTCTCCCCTGTGTAAGGGGAGAAACAAAAAGGGGTAGCGGATACGGGCAACCGGGTATGTAAAGGCAAGATCCTTCGGGGACTCAGGATGACACTTTTTGGCTAGGGAGTTTGCTTCAGGGAGTCTGATCCGTTGTTATGCCTCCCACATCCTCCGCCAGGCTTCGCATTCGCTCAGCCCGGCACCTCCTTCAAAGGAGGATTTTTTCTGAACATCCAATATTGAAGTGAATCCTGTAAATCGTCCTCTTAATCCTGGTAATCTCGGTTCAGCATGAGGTATGTACAATAGCTTCTGAAGCAGAATCATAAAAAGCGAGTTACTAAAGCGTCTTCTCCCCTGCGTAAGTACCAGAATTGACCTTTGTTCTGTTGTCTTTATTACCCCTGAAATAAAAAAGAGCGGGAAGCAGGATTTGAACCTGCAACCTTCAACCTGGTTGGCTGATGCTCTTCTGATTGAGCTATTCCCGCTAGTGTAATATTTTTAATAGTATCTAATATCTAACTTTCACTAATGATACACTTGATAGTTGAAAAATCAAAACACTCACAAGAAGGCCTTCTCACCTTAGTAAAGGGAGAATTGAATATCGAATATCCAACAAGGAACATCCAATATTGAAGTGAATCCTGTAAATTTTTTTCATAATCCTAAAAACCCGGTTCAAAATGAAGTAATCACTAAAGCCTAAACTGCATGAACTACTTATCAACCATAAAAGGCGTCCTTCTTCTTGCCAAGGAGAAGACAGATGAGGTGGAGACTACCGGCAACAAGGTCTAATTAAACATATTCGGCAGACGACTCTTTGCAGGATTATACTGCCTGACCAAGTTTCAGTCGTCGGACGAAGTTTTGAAACGGATGTCCGAGTATGAATTGCCAAGATCCTTCTCGGCCAGCCCGCGGATCAGGATGACTCGTTGAATACTGAAGTTATTTAATGATAAGCATCACATTTACCGTAACCGGCGAAGTCTTCCGGTTCACAAGCGAAGGGTTTACAAATACCACATTCTGCAATGCGATACACTTTATTAACCCTTAGCTGATATGGGCTACCTGTTTTTTTTTACTTGATCCATCAGTCGACTCTTTGCAGGATTTAATTACCAAATCCTCTATCAATCGTCAGATGGAGCTCGAATCCGTGACCATCCATCAATCCTATCAATCCGCGATTCCAATTATTTTCGATGGTGCAGTTAATTATTCAGCCCTTGGCACCAATCAACCACCCCTCAATCCCCTCCTTGTCTAATGCGGGGAGGCGGTTTGAATATCGAATATCCAACAAGGAACACCCAATGTTGAAGTGAATCCTGTATATTTTTTTCATAATCCTAAAAACACGGTTCAAAATGAGGTAATCACTAAAGCCTAAACTGCATGAACTACTTATCAACCATAAAAGGCGTCCTTCTCCTTCTCCTTGCCAAGGAGAAGACAGATGAGGTAGAGAATACATTCAACAAGGTCTAATTAAACATATTCGGCAGACGACTCTTTGCAGGATTATACTGCCTGACCAAGTTTCAGTCGTCGGACGAAGTTTTGAAACGGATAACCGAGTATGAATTGCCAAGATCCTTCTCGCCAGCCCGCGGATCAGGATGACTCGTTGAATACTGAAGTTGTTTAATGGTAAGCATCATAATTACCAGAACCGGTGAAGTCTTCCGGTTCACAAGCGAAGGGTTTACAAATACCACATTCTGCAATGCGATATACTTTATTATAACCCTTCGCTGATGCGAGCAACCGGTTTTTATCCAACCCATCCATCAAACGGCTCTGTGCAGGATCTATTTACCTAACCTTTTATCAGTCGTCAGATGGAAATCGAATCCGTGATCATCCGCAAATCCGATTAATCCGCGATTCATCGGCATAAAGGGATTGAATTGTAGCTTGTAATCCGAATTCAGAAGATCGCGGGTCTAAGCCCGCGATGACTCATTTTTAATCGAAACCTTAATCTTCTATCAGCTCCAACACCTTCTCTACCGCTTCATCAATAGATAGCTCATCAGTGTTTATTGTAAGCGCCGGGTCTTCGGGGGCTTCGTGGCTGGCATCGTAGCCGGTGAGGCCGGTGATCTCGCCTTTTTCTGCTTTGGCGTAGAGTCCCTTGGGGTCTCGCTCCTGTGCTGTTTTTGGATCACAGGTGATGTGAACGACCTTGAAATCTCCTTCAGGGAATAGGGCTTTCACCTTCTCCCGATCTGTATCAAACGGTGAGACAAAGGTACAGATCACTACATTTCCGTGCTCAAAGAACAATCGTGACAGGTGGCCTACCCTTCGGATATTCTCACTTCGGTCGGCCGCACTGAAACCAAGATCACCGTTTAGTCCATGTCGTACCTGATCTCCATCCAGTAACATCGTCTGTTTACCGTCTTCAAACAGTCTTTTTTCGACCTCTTTTGCAATGGTACTCTTACCGGCTCCGGAAATTCCGGTCAGCCACAGAACCTGCGCCTTATGGCCGTTTCTCTTTTCCCGTTCTTCCCGCGGAATATTCCATGGTTCCCAATGTACATTTGGTGAGACACTTCGGTCTTCGGTCCCCGGTTTACCGTCCTTGGCCACCGTCGAACCCGCACGCATCATCCCGGCTCCTACCGTCACATTGGTTGCCTTATCGATAATGATAAAACTGCCCGTCTTTTTATTGATCTGATAGGCATCAAAGAACAGGGGCTGACTGCTGACCAGCTTCACTCGGCCGATCTCATTCAGCTCAAGCTTGTTGGCATCTTCCCGTTTCATGGTGTCAACATTCATGCGATATACGATATCGTCCGCATACATCTGGGTTCTGCGGGTGTTATGCTGCAGAACATACTGCTTGCCGGGCTCAAGGGGCTTGCTGTCCATCCAGCATACATAGGCTTGAAAGTCATTCCGAACCGTCGGCACGTTGTCCTTTCGGACGATCATATCCCCACGGGAAATATCGATCTCATCTTCGGTGGTTAAAGTCACAGAATCACCGGGGTAGGCGATATCCAGATTTTCACCCCGCGTCACGATCTCTTTGATCTTGGTTGTTAAACCGGATGGCAGGATCTTCACCTCATCGCCTGGACGCACGTGCCCGGAGGCCACACGACCTGAAAATCCCCTGAAATTCTGGTTCGGCCGGATCACATATTGAACCGGGAAACGAAAATCGATGATGTTCTCATCGGCATCCACCTTCACATTCTCCAGGTGGTGCAACAGGGTTGAACCTTTGTACCATTCGGTGTTTTCGCTTTTATCAACCACGTTATCGCCTTTCAGGGCGGATATCGGGATGTAAGTCACATCCGTCACGTTCAGCTTCTTGGCAAAGGCACTGAATTCTGAAACGATCTCATCATATACCTCTTCAGAATAATCCACGAGGTCCATCTTATTGATGGCGACCACCAGATGGGGAATTCTCAAAAGAGAGGAGATAAATGCATGTCGGCGTGATTGCGTCAATAGACCCTTGGAAGCATCCACCAGAATAACCGCAAGATCAGCCGTGGAAGCACCGGTCACCATATTCCGGGTGTACTGAGTGTGACCCGGAGTATCAGCTATAATGAATTTCCGTTTTGGTGTCGCAAAATAGCGATAGGCTACATCAATGGTGATCTTCTGCTCGCGCTCGGCCTTAAGTCCGTCCGTTAAAAGCGCCAGGTTCACTTCCTCTTCCCCACTGCTCTTGCTCGATTTTTCGATCGCCTCCATCTGATCTTCAAAAATAGACTTGGAATCATAGAACAATCTCCCGATCAGCGTACTTTTTCCATCATCCACACTACCGGCCGTGGTAAAACGGAGAAGGTCCATATCGAGATACTTGCTGCCTTCGGCATCCGTAGTTTTGAGTTTTGAGTTTTGAGTTTTGAGTGGTTCTTTTTTGTTTGTCATTTTTTAATCGTAGCCTGTGTTGTTTTAACAATGGATGTCAGAATTCTTATTAATTCCTCACATTTATCAATGTGGTGGTCAACCTCAATTTTTACTGTATTACTGGATCTGAATAATTTAAGCCAGAACCATGATTCTCTTGCTTCCTTTAGGGCAATAGACATTTTGTTCACAAAATCCTTTTTAGATACTGCTGCTCCTGCTTCATTAACATTTGCACCTATACTTGTTCCTGCTTTTAATATCTGCCTAGAGAGATCGTATTCTCTCATTGATTTCAACGTCGCACACAATTCTAAGGTCAGTAATGCAAATTCAAATGATTTCTCATAAATAGGGCCTTTATAATTCATAATGAGTCGAATTTAAGTTCAAGTTTTAAAGTAAGAGCAGTTTGCTGACCAATCCTTACACTCAAAACTCAAAACTTTTCACTCAAAACTAAAAGTACCCCTGCCTCTTCCGATCTTCCATAGCCGTTTCGCTGCGCTTGTCGTCGTGGCGGTTGCCGCGTTCGGTTTGTCGGGCGGAAGCCACTTCCTGAATGATCTCTTCCATGTTGGAGGCCGTTGATTCCACTGCACCAGTACAGGTTGCATCACCGATGGTTCTGAATCGAACCGTTTTGGTGACCACTTCCTCATCATCCATTTTATTGACAAAATCGGTATCTGCCAGCCATACTCCCCGGCGGTTGAATACTTCCCGCTCGTGAGCAAAATACAGAGACGGGATATCGATCTCTTCCTGAGCGATGTACTGCCATACATCCATTTCTGTCCAGTTACTAATGGGGAATACGCGGAAGTTTTCGCCGGGCTTTTTCATCCCATTATATAAATTCCATAATTCCGGCCGCTGATTCTTAGGATCCCACTGCCCAAATACATCTCTATGCGAGAAAAATCGTTCTTTGGCCCGGGCTTTCTCCTCATCACGTCGACCACCACCTAAGGCGGCATCCACTTCATATTTCTTCAAAGTATCCAAAAGAGTTACCGTTTGAAGGGCATTCCGACTGGCATCCGGACCTGTTTCTTCTTCTACATCCCCTTTTTCAATGGACTCCTGTACGCTTCCTACCAATAATTCTACCCCATATTTTTCGACCAGTTTATCACGGAATTCGATGGTCTCCGGAAAATTATGTCCGGTATCCACGTGCATGAGTGGAAACGGGACCTTGCCCGGGTGGAAGGCTTTCAGAGCCAGGTGAAACATGACGATGGAATCCTTCCCACCTGAGAAAAGCAGTACCGGCCGGTCGAACTGAGCGGCTACTTCTCTCATTACGTAGATGCCTTCGTCTTCAAGTTCTTTTAAATGCGATTGTTTTTTGCGTTCGCTCATGACGTTGTCTTTAGACGGATGACCGTTTTTTAGTTTTGAGTTCTTAGTTTTGAGTTTTGAGTGATCACTCCAGATCTATAAACTCATCCATTCCCAATAGAAAATAGGGGTTTTTGAAGGTTTCTTTGTTGTACTTCAGTGGGGAATATTTTTCGCCGGAATTAGTGGAATACCTGTATACGGCATCGGCGGCGGCGGTGTCCCATTCCATTGTTGGTCCTAGGCGCGGATAGAGGTCTGCTTTGCCTTCGGCGACCAGACAAAATTTAATGGAGCTTCCGGAGGGTACTTCTTCACTGACCTCGATACCGAGTTTTTCTAATTCCGCTTGTGTGTTGTCATCACCGTGTGAACGGCTGACCACGATCCTTGCCGGTCCTGTGTTTTTGAATGTGTCGGTTTCAAGCTTTTCAGCCTTGCTGTCTCCTTCCCTTTTGTAAGAACCGATGGTATCATCTCCGTAGTACATGATATCTAGAGCCGGCACGTAAACGACTCCAAGTACCGGTTTATCCCCTTTTATCAAGGCAATATTGACGGTAAACTCCCCATTTTTCTTGATGAATTCCTTGGTGCCATCCAGCGGATCGACCAGCCAGAATGTATCCCAGTTCTTTCTTTCCTCATAATCGGGGATTCCGGATTCCTCTGAAATGACGGGAATGTCGGGATCGATCTCTTTTAACGCGTTAACTATGATATGATGGGCGGCAAGATCAGCCTTGGTGAGCGGAGAGTCATCCTCTTTTTCAATGACCTCTAAGTCCGTCTCATAAAACTCCAGTATCTTCTGCCCCGCCTCTTCTGCTGTTTTAATAGCCTGATTGAGCATGTATTTCTTTTAAAAATTCCAAATATAAGGTATCAAAGATACGGCTATTAGACCGACTATCAAATTCAGAGGAAGCCCGATCTTAGTGAAGTCTGTGAACTGATATCCCCCCGGACCTAATACCATCAAATTGGTCTGATACCCTATCGGCGTTGAAAAGCTGGCCGAGGCTGCCACGATCATCACCATGGCAAATGGCATGAAATCGACTCCAAGGGTTGCGGCCAGCGAAAGGGCTACCGGAAACACCAAGACCGCTGCAGCATTATTGGTGATCATTTCCGTTAACAGCCAGGTTGTCACGTAGGTCAACGCTAAAGCCAGCGTGGGATTATCTCCCGCAAGGGATAGTAAATTCGTAGCCAGATATTCTGCGGTTCCGGTGTACTCCAGGGCACTTCCCAATCCAAGGGCAGATGCAATGGCTATCAATACGCGCCAGTCCACACTTTCCAAAGCAGTTGAATATCGGAAGCTTTTGGTCACCAGAAGAAAGCCACCGGCTACAATAGCTGCCTGCAGCATGCTGAGTATGCCGGTCGCAGCCAATACGACCATTCCTGCCAAAGAAAGACCGGCCAGCCAGGCCTTTTCATAAGTGACCGGGGTGGAATCCTCAATTGAGCTAACCAAGTAGAAATCACTGGAGTTTCGATATTTGCTTACAAAGTTGGGATGAGCTTCCAGCAGCAATACATCACCCATCTTCAGTGTGATATCTCCTATCTTTTCATCGATACGCTCTCCGCTTCGCGAAACAGCGATAACCACGGCATCGTACCTATCCCTGAAATTCCCATCTTTGATGGTTCTCCCCGCCAGTGGGTTGGATCGTGAAACAACCGCCTCGATCATCTCCCGTTCGTTTCTCGGGGCATTCAATTTGAAGACCTGATCCGTTGCCGGCACAAGGCCGGATATCTGCCGCAGATCGATGATGGAATCCACAATACCGGTAAATATCAGCCGGTCGTTACCCTTCAGCAATTCATAAGGGCCTACAGCCGGAATGGTTCGCTTATTGCGCTGGATCTCCATCAGGTATAATCCCGGTAAATTACGCAGTCCGGCGTCTTCAATGGTCTTACCGGTCAATGCACTTTCTGCCTCTACGATCATCTCAATCGTATACTCCCTGGGATCCTGAAAGGTATCCATACTGGACCCCCGTTCAGGTAGCAGCCGGTCTCCAAAAAGCATCAGATAAATAAATCCGGCAATGGCCACAGGAATACCGATCAGTGCAGGCTCAAAAAGGCCGAGTGTTTCAACAGAACCGTTCTGAATCATCAATCCGTTGATGATCAGATTGGTGCTTGTGCCGATCAGGGTACAGGTGCCGCCTAAAATAGCGGAATAACTTAAAGGGATAAGGATCTTGGAAACTTGGATCTGCGAGATGCGGCTCCACCGCTCCAGTGCCGGAATAAAAGAGGCCACTATCGGTGTATTGTTCATAAAGGCACTCATCACCATAACCGGACTCATAATGCGTAATTGTGCTCTTTTAACGGTCTTCGCATCGCCCATCACCTTACCCACTATATAATGAATAACCCCTGTCTCCTTCAGGCCTGCCGCCACGATATATAAAACAGCTACCGTCAGCATGCCCTCATTGGAAAAGCCTGAAAGAGCCTGCTCTGCAGGTAAAATACCTGATATGAAGATCACAGCGAGCCCCGCGAACAGGATGATATCGACCGAAATGGACGTGCCAACCAGCAGGATCAAACAGATCAGGATTACCCCTAAAACAAACCAGCCTTCAAGTGTCATGTAGATTCAATTCAGTAAGTGATGTGATGCAAGCGGAATATATCACGGTACCGGCAGACGAAAAAATTGAAAAATGTGAAAAGAACTTTGAAGATGTAATCAACAAACCCGTATATTTGGCGCCTACTTAACCGTAGCCGCTGTGGTGGAATTGGTAGACACGTTGGACTTAAAATCCAATGGGTATTAAAATGCCCGTATCGGTTCGAGTCCGATCAGCGGTACTGAAAGCCTGCTAAGACATCTTAGCAGGCTTTTATTTTATGCTTAAAGGTCTCTTTACTTAACTATTTATATTTTAAGCATTAAAATTTCACGTATTTTTATTCCTACAAAATTTCCTTTAATATCTTTTCATGTTATTATTAGGTAATAAAATGCTTACAGCTTTTGAATTAATCGGATAAGATGGATAATAAACAGAATAAAACAGTGATGATCGTGGAAGACGATCTAATTCTGAATCTTCTGTATGAGAGCTATTTGGAAAAACTGGGTTATGATGCTGAAGGGGAACTCGTTTATGGAAAAACAGCCATTGAAGTTGCTCAAAAGATTAAACCTGATCTCATTTTGATGGATATCTCACTTGAAGGTGAAATTGACGGCATCACGGCAATGGAAGAGATCCGAAAATTTTCGGACGTACCGGTCATATATATTACCGGTAACTCTGATCCGCATCACGTGCAGCGGGCTAAAGAGACCGACTACCTCGATTACCTTGTCAAGCCTATTGAATTCAACGATCTCAAAGAGTCTATCGAAAGAAATATTGATAAGATCGAAAGGTAGACCGCTCACATATTCAGATAATCAACCATGAATTAAACCCTTTTTCTGAAGGGTTTTTTTATGCCCGGAATTTTACCAAATTTGAGTTCATTCAATGAACTAACTTGGTATATTTAATAGTCAGTAGTTTGAGATATAAACATTGAAGAATATGAAAATTTTAGGAAACAGGGCGTTTCGGTGGGCATTGCTGATGATCGGTCTATTTGCGATCATAGCACTGACAACCATGAATGTACTTTCCCTCTATGACCTTAGAACGCGGATGGTTGAAGGGGAGGAAGAGAGAAGGATCGATCAGCTTGATGATATCAATGATTCCATTCGGAATCAGATCATAGATCCGCTTAGAGGTATTTCCTCTATTGAACTTGAACCCATTGAAAATTCTATTCAGCACTCAGGCCAGCTACCTGATAATATCAACGAAGTGCTGACGCGCTCAGCTGCCAGTCCGTTTTTTACTGACATCTACTTTACCCCCGATGGCACCGATCCCTGTGCTGAAGACTCTGAAATTTACCAGTACGATTCTATTAACAATCAGATCGTGCCGACCGACCAATATCCCAAACTGGTTTGTGACGGAGTTGGTATTGCTCGAACCAAAACAAAGATCCAGCTCAATGACTTTAATTACCGCTGGAATAACAATTTTGAGTTCGACACGCACCGCAGCCTGAACCTGGGACTGATCAACCTGAATGAGAATAGCCTGATCGGCATACTTACCCTTGTCTTGGATGAGGAGTACATTATTGAGGAGGTCTTCCCTCCCTATCTAAACAATTATTTTGGTGACAGTAATGAGACCGGGATCGTCGTTTGGGTACGTGACTGGGCCGACGATAAGATCCTGGCTACCAATGATACCACCGTAGCTTATAATTTTGACATGGTGGATCACAGAATGCGCTTTTCAGGTTCGGGCTTTTTTGATAACTGGTCCTTGAATCTGGCTTTCCTGGAATCGCCTGTTTCCAATGCTTATAATGCAACGCTGATCAAAAACTTATTCGTGCTCGGTTTTGCCATGCTCTTTCTCACCGGCTCACTGGTCTTTATGTTCGTTACCGCACAGCGCGAGAGACAACTTGCTCAAACTCAGGCTAATTTCCTGGCTAATGTGACACATGAACTTAAAACTCCACTGGCTGTGATGCAGGCAGCAGGTGAAAATATTTCGGATGGAAGGGTGACCGAACCCAAACGTCTAAAACAGTATGGCGACCATATTTATAATGAGTCTATCCGGCTGAAAGGCATGATCGAAAAGCTCTTGGATGTGGCTCGCGTCGACTCCGGTCAAAATCTTGTCAAGGCTGCACCCTATCGTATGCATGAATTAGTAAAGTCTCACCTTGAGGAAAACAGGGAGTATATAGAGAAAAAAGGATTTGAGGTAAAATTCACTTCCAGCGATGAAGTGGCCTTAGCTTTCGTAGATAAGGACAGTATTGAGACTATTCTTAGTAACCTGACCGAGAATGCCATCAAATACAGCAAGGATGAAAAATACCTGGAGTATCAGATCTCATCCGATGACAAACATGTTTTTCTCAGTGTCACGGATCATGGAATCGGCATTCCGAAGCGAGAACAAAAAAATATCTTCAAGAAATTCTATCGGGTTGAAAACTCAGATATAACCAGCTCAAAAATAAAAGGACATGGTTTAGGCCTTAGTATCGTAAAAAATATGGTTGAGCTGAACGACGGAACTATAGATGTAAAAAGTAATCCCGGACAGGGAACAACATTTATTGTCAGATTTCCTAAATTAGGCCAAGAAAGCGGTCAGTCTCCTACATCATTAGATGGTAATGATCAGGTTTCAGATAATGATAATTTAAAACAGCACACTGAATATGTCGGATAAACCCATGAAAATTCTTGTAGTTGAGGACGAACCAAGCCTCATTTTCACCCTTCGCGATACATTGGAAAGTGAAGGCTACGATGTTGTGGTCAGTGAAGAAGGAACTCAGGCCATCGAAATGGTCAAAGAACACAAACCTGACCTGATGCTTCTCGACATCATGCTGCCCGGTAAAAGCGGGTACGACATCATGGAAGAATTGAGGAAAGAAAAGTACACCTTTCCTGTGATAATGCTGACAGCCAAAGATCAGGAACCTGACAAAGTAAAAGGGTTGGGCCTGGGTGCCGATGATTATTTGACCAAGCCATTCGGTGTGAAAGAGCTGCTTGCTCGTATTGAAGCCAGACTCAGACGTGCAGGTACGTATTCCACCTCCGGAGAAGTCGATATTCTTCAGCTGGGAGAAGTAAAGGTCGATCTTATGGAGGGCATGGTATACCGTCCGGATGGTGAAGAAGTTGAGCTTACATCACGAGAAGTGGAGTTGATCCGATATCTTCTAAAAAGTGCCAACGAACCTGTTTCACGTGATGAACTGCTCGAAAAAGTATGGCGATACGAATTCAGTACAAATACCCGCACCGTAGATGTTCACATATCCAAGCTAAGAGCTAAAATCGAAGTACACCCTGATGATCCGCGTTACCTTATTACACTACACGGTGTCGGGTATATGCTGAGAAATAATTAAAGGATCTATATTGGTTCAGACCAATTGATCCATTTCTTTTTGAGTGGAAGCATCTACAAACTTAACGAAATTACGGACCTGTGATTCCAACAGACCTTGGGTAAATTCGTTTTTTATACCTGATACCTCATCAAATTCTTTGTTCACTCTTGATATGAAAACGCGTTCCGGAAACTGCAGTGCGTTTCTGTAATTAGCGATCATTTGAAATTGTTCTACGGATCGCAAAGCTCCAAACGCTCCGTTTGCTTCACCTATAAATGCCATGGGCATTTTTTCAAATGCTTTAGGAAACGGGAGATAATCGATAAATACTTTCAAAATACCCGGAAAGCTACCGTTGTATTCCGGGATCACAAAAACTAATCCGTCAGCGTTTACAATAGGATCCCTGAATATATTTACCTCAGGAATGTCTTTTCCATATTTTCCCCCTGCTACCTTCTCTAAAGGGAAGTCTTCCAGACTTATCACTTCCACATCAGCGCCCTCCCGCTCATACAAAACTTTTACATAGTTAGATACTTTAAGGGCATTTGAATTCGGTCGGTCGGTACTGCTTATTATTTTTAGATCCATCTATTGTAGTATTCAGTTTTATTATTTGACTCAACATACCAATTCCTACAAAGAATCATTCCAAATCAGATTCATCTATATATTTTATTTATAAAAGCGCTTTCATATAATTACTGTATTTTTCTTTGTTATATCAATAATTAAATTTAATTATTAATGCTTATTGACTATCTTTTAGGTAAGTATTTAAGGTGATAAGAAAATCAGTGGATATTTATTCCAATCGGTGCCATACAGAAAGTTGGTTAGGCTGCTTATATCTGTTGGTATCGGTAAAACTCCAAAACAACGGGCGAAGGGTTGATCCTCTTCGCCTGTTTTGTTTGCTAATGTTAGTTTATTGATAATAACTCAGTGACAGTTGCTCTCTAAGCAACTGCAAATAGCCATTTAATATGAATCTGAATCTGTTATTTAAATTTTACCGGCTTCTTTTTTGTTTATATTTAACAACAGAAGTAAAGATTTTAAACTTGAATTGACTCACATGATTTCATTCATTTATTACCAAATAGTTTTAATAAGCAATTTCCTACTCTTACAAGCTCCACGGAACATACCAAGTCCATCAAATAATGAACCTCTAGTATTGGATACACCGTTTGATTACTTTCTGGCTATAGGGATGCCCATTCTAATAATTATAGGGTATTTATTTTGGAGGAAGAGGAATAAAAGTGAAGGTAGCGAGTGACATAGAAAAGTTTAAAAAAGTCCTTTTATTCTATCTACAGTTTAAACTATAGTCGAAGTTTTAGACATATGATCACAAGAGACGACATCAAGATCGAGTGTATACAGGGTGATATCTCAAAACAAGAGGATATGACCGCTATTGTAAATGCTGCCAATGCCCAATTGCAAACCGGTGGCGGAGTTGCAGGTGCCATTCACCGTGCAGCAGGCCCGGGTCTTGCTGAAGAATGTGAACCTATGGCTCCTATCAAACCCGGTGAAGCAGTAATTTCCGGTGCTCATGAACTGCCAAACGAATATGTTATCCATTGCCTCGGTCCTGTATATGGCAGAGATGAACCTTCTGATCAACTTTTGGCTGATTGCTACAAAAATGCACTTGAGATCGCTGAAGAGCATGAAATTAAAACCATCGCTTTCCCTGCTATTTCAACCGGCGCCTTTGGCTACCCTGTCAAAGAAGCAGCGGGAGTTGCATTCACTACCATAAAAGATCTCTTGCCTAAGCTGGAATCAGTGAAAAACATCCGATTTGTTCTTTATAGCAATGATGCTTTGGATGTACACCAACAGGTTATGAATAAAATTTTTGATCAGGATTAACCATCTAAGCACGCAAAACATCAGAACCCTGCGGTTAGGCTAACATTTTATTCGTTCTTAGGTTTTCCTTTACCCTTGATCTCCTGCCATTTCTTCCATAACAAGGCCTCTCTGCCCTGAGCCCCTGCTTTATACCATTGCTTATTCTTTAGTGCGTCCGGCAAATATTGCTGATCGACCCAGTTATTTGGATGATCATGCGGATATTTATAATCATCGGATGCATTCTCAACTCCAAGATGTGTTGCTCCCAGCTTATTGGCTGTTTTATCTTTTAGGTATGGGGGGATATCCTTCACCCCTCGCTCACTGATCTCCCTGTTCACTTCAAAAATAGCTTTGGTGCTGTTACTCTTCGGACAGTGACTCAAGTACAAACATGCATGCGACAGAAAATACATTCCCTCAGGCATCCCGCATTTTGTAAAGGCATCCTGACACGCATTGACCATGGTAATAGCATTGGGTTCCGCCAGTCCCACATCTTCACTTGCAAAGATAAGCATGCGCCGGAAAATGAAGATCGGATCATCCCCTCCTTCCAGCATGGCATTCATCCAGTAAAGAGCTGCATCGGGATCGGAACCGCGCATGGATTTTATGAAAGCCGACGCATAATGATAATGTTCGTCTCCCGTTCTGTCATAACGTACATTCCTTCGCTGAATACTTTCCTTGGCCACACTCAGATCGATCGTGATCTTACCCTCTTCATCAGGCTCACTTGAAAGTACGGCCACCTCCAACGCGTTCAAAGCATTTCGGATATCCCCTCCGGCCATTTCAGCCAGGTACTCAAAAGCTTCTTTGGTTACTTCAATATTTTTTTCGCCCAAGCCATTTTCTTGATCCTTGAGCGCCCGGTTTAGCATGAGTTTCACTTCATCCATGGTCAAGGGATGAAGCTCAAAAAGCTGACAGCGGGAAAGCAAGGGATTGACCAATGAGTAAAACGGATTTTCTGTCGTAGCACCCACCAATGTAATGATCCCCGATTCAAGGTGGGGCAGCAAGGCATCCTGCTGGGCTTTATTCCAGCGGTGGATCTCATCCACAAACAGGATGGTCTTGCGACCGTTCAGCTTTCTAAGCTTTTCAGCTTTATCCACCACCTTCCGTAGTTCCTTGATACCGTCCAGTACCGCATTGATCACCTCAAACTGTGCTTTAATTTCACGGGAAATGACATGAGCCAGGGTGGTCTTACCTGAGCTTGGCGGGCCATAAAATATGAGTGAGCCTATGATCCCACTTTCGATCATTCGACGCAGCATCTTTCCTTCCCCCACCAAATGCTCCTGACCGGCAAATTCATCCAGCGATTGCGGCCGCATTCTGGTAGCTAAGGGCTCACTATACTGTGGATTATCTTTTGAGGATGAGAAAGATGAGTTAGCGGATTTTTTTTCTTCGAAGAGATCCATGAATCAATTTCGTGGTGATTGAAAAGGTATATGTAAGATATGTGGTTTAGGGGAAAGAAGTGATCAGAATTCAGAAAGGCCAAAATCCCAAATACACCGTAGGGGTACTTCATGAATTTCCCCTACGGTGTATGTTGTATATGGTATTAATCCAATAAGGACTTCTGATTCCCATATTTATTCAAATACCGATCCAGCTTCACCTTTCTTCGAGTAGAATCACTCGTCATGTATCGCAGTTTGCCAAAGACCGGTCGCTCCTGCCAGGCTCGGTCGAATCTCCCGAAACACCAGAAGATGCCGGAGTAGCTGTTCGGGTCACGCCCATCAAGAGCATATTTATTATTCAACTCGATCATATAATCCAGGGCCGTGCGGTAATCAGGCGTCCACTCGATGATCTTCTTACCCCATAACATCCTGAGATAATTGTGCATCACCCCAGTCTCTCTTAATTGGGTTTGAGCCGCATTCCAGATCTCATCATGAGTCTTGGATTGCTCGAATTCTTCCAGGCTATAAATATATTCTCTTTCATCACTTTCATGTTTACCCATCGTTTTCAAGGCCCAGTCAGGCAGACTTTCAAACTGATCATAATCCGGTCGGTGATGGGCATAATGAAACCCGACTTCCCGCCAGGTGATCACCTCATCCAGAAAACTCTCAATATTTGGGTCACCATTAAAGAACCCGGAGTTCTTGCCATTATTTGGAGTGATGTCATCCAGATCCCACCCCTCTGGTTGATGATCAAATATCGTCTTCACGATCTCGTACTCACTGATCTTTCCAAAGTGCAGCCACGGGCTCAATCCACTTGAGGCATTGGCATCAGGGTCGTTCCTCTTATCATCATACTGATGGAGGTTATGAGCCACGAAATGTCCAAGCTTACCCATGCCTGCCTGCCGGGTTCCGGTCAATTCAGCTGCTTTCACATCATGATCGATCGGTAAGTTTGAAACCGTATCTTCGATATCATTCAGATGCTCATCCGCTCGCGGATATTTTTCTGTAAATGAATTTGGCAACGATATCTTGTCATTGTTTTCAAGATCCTCCATTGGGTCTTTCTTTGGAGGATGAGTAAAGGCTTCCAGGAAGTTCTTTTGCATCACCTTGCGAAATAAGTACGCCGAATAGGGATCTTTATCCGTTACTCCCAGCGGAATGATCCCGTTAGAATCGATAGTAGTATAAGGGACCCCCAACTTCTTCCCCACGTTCTCATTATGTGTTTTGATAATGAAAACCGGATACTCATCTGAAACAACGGATACCGCATTCTCAGCCAACTGATAGATAAGCCCCTTCCCGGCTTTGGGCTCTGTTTCCAGATAGGAATAAAAATTCAGGTTCTGCTCTTTGGCGTGATCCAGGTTCTCTTTCATGCCCTGCATCATGAAGGTATGAATTCGGTCACTGGCCCAGGGATAGTTGACGTTCAGACCCTCATATATGAGCAGAGGTTTATCAAATTTATTGGCAAGCGCCACAGCATATTCCAGGGCATAATTATACTGAAAGCGCCGATTGATCTGCATCCAATACAGAATGTAATCCCCATCCGGGTTTGGCTCTTTATCGTTTCTACTGAATTTTCGGTAGCTGTTTATATTCTTCATAATAGTCTGCATTCTGTTCGGGCAAACCAATTTGAGGAACAACTAATTCCGAATACGGAGTACACTTTCGCTATGAGGCCTCACTTCCATAACATGGCCAAGCTCAGGCTGCTCCGGATTGGATACTGAGATCACCAAAAGGGTATCGGACTGAATGCTTTCAACTGAATGATCATATTTCAGGTCTTGAAGATCCAGGTACTCAATTTTAAACGACTCGTTTATCCCGTCCTCAATTATCTCATATTCAGCCGCAGCAAAACCTACCTCGGCTAATTCAACGCGCATCATGTCTCTTTGGCGGTTTTTTTCAGCACCGGCTTCTGTGTTCTGAAGTACCCGCATATGATTGATCTCTTTCGGAACAACCATTAACGAACCTATGCAGATCGCACACCCGATATACCAATACCAGGGTTTAGCTCTGTTTGGATCAGATTTAGCTTTCTTAAATCCTTTGAAAAATAAAAACGGCCCAAGCATTAAATACAATATTACATTAAAGTATATTGAAGCAGTACGCCAGGTAACCGAAAATCCCGCGACTGTTTCACCACTAAAAATGTTAATGGCATCTACCGTAGCCAGGCCGGTTATTACTGTGGTTGGATGAATGTTGAACAAGTAGTTAATTTCGTTTGGCAACAGATCCCAATTATTTTGGACAAAACCAAAAGCTATGGGCACCAAAACCACGATCATCACAAGTATGAGCCATTCATTGATCCTTCTAATTGAGAACTTCATAACTGACCCCTTCTTTATTTAAGATGAACATCATTTCGTGCCGACCTATTTGCCCATCATAATTTTTATAATCAGGGTCAGATCCTAATGAGACATCTGCGACTACAATAACTCTTATCTCATCGGCTTCCTCATCTATTTCATAGAAATGATTCAGGTTATCTTCATCTATATCAGACATCGAGCTATCCCCGGCGGCCTTTCTGAGATCGAAATCTGATAAATAGATTCCATCTTCACCTATTTGCTCATTCATCACGTCTTTAAAGGTTGCCACAATAGATTCCCTGTCATTTTGGTGATACTGTCCCAGTACGTAGATCAATTTTTCACGGACATCGGCCTGCGTGCCCCCGGAATCGATCGTCTTACGTATCTCCAGCAAAAGGTCTTTTTGGTAGTCCTTTCTTCCATAATCATGAGCAAAAGCGATCGCATGAAATAGAACAACCAATACAACCAACCCATAAAAGATACGGTAAGCCACTTTCGATTCGAATTCCTTTTCACTCAGGCTTAATACTCTGCCTAGAAATATTACACCAATAATAAATGCAATAAATAAACCTAACCAGATCTTCCCGAAATAAAGCGGGATAAAAAAGCCTAATGCAGCAACGGCTATTCCCCCGATCAACAGTTTTGTTTCTCTTTCCATAAAACAAGATTTATGAGTGTTTTAGAGAATAAGCGAAAATTCGGTAATTATTGCAAAATGTAAATTCAGGCTATGTCTTTTGATAAAATTGAGCTCTCTTTGTATTTCTCTGTATGCTTAATGTTTATCAGATGAAAAGCTTATAACCTGAATTCTATTAATGACATAAAAAAACCCACATTGTTACTCTGAGAGCATCTTAATGTTCAAAAGTTCCCATGCACTACGCGTTCCCGAGACATCGGGTCAAAACATGAACAGCATCATAAACATTTTAGGCCATAAGATCTTTCGCGGCATGCAATTATTTTTAAATGAGCTTGCAGGCGCTTTGGATAACAATCTCCAAAAAGGCTTATAATCTAACTCAGATTCAATAGACCCGACACTTCTTACAGGTGCAATTGTAAACACATACATATAATACTAAATGATGATTTACTCCGGTGGTGCCATATATTCAGGACGTGAGTGGCTTTCAACGGTTCCTTCAACGATCTCTTCGATCTCGTTTATCTGTTCTTTTGATATTTCCCAGCCAAATACTTGATTGAATGTAACTTGCTCAGGCTTCCTTGCACCCCAAATGGCTGAATCTATGCCTTTATCCAAGATCCACCTTACAGCCAGATGTATAACTTTCTTGTCAAAGTTAAGAGCAGCGTATTCCTCAAGTTTATCAACTGCTTCCAGATATTTTCTAAAGTCATCTCCCTGAAATTTTGGATCCTGATCTTTTCGCTGATCTCCTTCCTCAAAGGTGTAATCCTCATCCATCTTGCCTGACAGCATTCCACGGCAAAGAGCTCCATATGTAAGCAGACTAATGTCATTTTCTTTACAATAGGGTACCAGATCCGACTCAATCTCACGTTCAAACAGGTTATACGGTGGCTGACATACGTGTATCGGAGCTGTGTTTCTAAACTCATCCATTTGCTCCGGAGAAAAATTTGAAACCCCAATTGCTCTTATCTTTCCGCTTTCATAAAGTTCTTTTAAGACAGCAGCAGTTTCCGAGAAATTCGTTTTCAGATCCGGCCAGTGAATCTGATAGATATCAATATAATTTGTCTGAAGTCTCTCTAACGAATCTTCAATTTCTTTCAGGATACGCTCAGGTGTTGAGTTACGGATTATATTTTCGTCCTCATCCCATTCCAGACCGGCTTTTGTGGCAATTTGAATGTTCTCCCTATCACCAAATTCCTGAACGGCTCGTCCTACTAGTTCTTCACTTTTCCCAAAACCATAAACAGGTGCCGTATCAATGGTCGTGATACCCTTTCGCAACGCCTCCAATACGGTGTCAACAGCTTGTTCTTCATTAGTTCCACCCCACATCCATCCTCCGATGGCCCAAGTTCCCAGTGTGACACGTGAAATTTCAAAATCCAGATTACTAACTCGAGTAAATTCCATATCTATTCCCGGTTCATTAAGATTATCACTTATTGTTCTTTCTTATAACGTGAAATCTCTTCCAAAAAGTCCGCTGATGATTCAAAAATAGCTTTTTTATCCTCGTTGCTCTTCTTATCAAACATATTCACCATAAAGTTGGCCCGGCCGTTCTTGGAGAACGTCTCTCGCTGTTTATCAATGAAGTTCCAATAGAGATAATTGAAAGGACATGCATCTTCACCTGTCTTCTTGCTGATCTTATAATCGCAGTGTTTACAGTAATCGCTCATTTTATTGATATAATTTCCACTGCTCACATACGGTTTTGAAGCCAGTACTCCCCCGTCAGCAAACGTCGACATCCCCAGCACGTTTGGGAGAACCACCCATTCGTACGCATCCACATAGGCTAAATGGAACCAACGATTCAATTCCCGCGGATCAGTTTCAGTAAGATTACTGAAGTTACTGAGTACCATCAGGCGTGGGATATGATGCGAATAACCCTGCTCAATAACAGGTTTCAGGCACTCACTCATGCAGTTCATTTTGGTCTCGCCGGACCAATACATTTCCGGTATCTTATTAGTGAAATCAAAGTGATTAGCCTCCCGAACTTCCGGCATCATGGCTTCGTAATACACCCGAATATATTCACGCCACCCTATGATCTGACGAATGAACCCTTCTACAGAATTCAATCTGGCATTACCGTTCTTATATGCTTCTTCTGCTTTATCGCATGCTTCTTTAGGAAGGATCAAGCCATTATTTAGATACACTGATAACTGTGAATGAAACAGATCATATTTACCCTGTGCCATCGCATCTTCGTACGGACCAAATTCATCGAGACGTTCATCAATAAATTCATTTAGCCGGTATAAAGCTTGCCTGCGGGTCACGGCATAGGTGAAATCTTCACTCTCTCCAAAATGACCCGAATACCACTTCTCCACCATTTCAATGACTTCCCGGGTTATCTCATCCGTTTCTGTTTCGGCAATTGACGGTACAGAATGATCCTTTGGAAGCTTTTCCCTATTCTGTTCATCATAATTCCACTCCCCGCCTTCAGGCTGTTCCCCATCCATCAGATAACCGGTCTTGCGGCGCATTTCGCGATAAAAGTATTCCATGAGCCACCCGTCTTTTACGCGCTCTTTATATTCTTCTGCATCTGCCAAAAAGAAGTTATTGGGAATCTCTTCTACTTTGGTACTGAATTCGGATATCACTGTCCGAAGTCTTTCCCTTGAGTCCCACTCGGATGGGGTCATAAAAGTAAAATGAAGGTCTTCATACTGTGACAGTATATCCTTTAGTGCTCTGTCATAATGCTGTTTAGTGGAATGATAGTAGACAGGAAATCCGGCCTCGGCACATTCAATAGCAAAATGACGCATACTGCTCAAAAGATATACCAACTTTTTTTTGTGATATGGAAGAGTCTTCCCTTTTGCAGCTGATTCTATGAATATGAGCAGTGGTTTCTCTTCACGGATCCAGCTTGGCCAGGTATCCAGATTCAGCTGATCGTGCAGAATGAATACGGCATTCTTATGCTGAGTGAAATCTACGTCACTGATAGAGGTGTCGATATTGGTCAGGTATGTTCGGTTCATGCAAAATAAATGTTTAATTAAGCTTTCTGCGTTCCTTCATTCGAATATTAACGGGCTAACTAGTATACTCAGATATGATTGACAAAAGTATTATAGGTATTATGGGGCCCGGTGAAGGTGCAACTGATGCAGATATTGAAATCGCCTTTCAACTCGGTAAGGAACTTGCCCAACATAATCACGTGATCTTAACAGGTGGGAGACCAGAAGGTGTGATGGAAGCTGCCATGAAAGGAGCTAAAGCCGGTGGCGGTTTGACCATCGGTATTTTACCCTCCGAAAACGGTTGTGACCAATCGGATTATGTTGATATTCCCATCAAAACGGGCATGGGAAGCACCCGGAATAATATTAACGTACTGACTGCTGATGTAGTGATAGCCGTGGGTTTGGGTGCCGGAACTACTTCGGAGATCACCTTCGCATTAAAAGCTGAAAAGCCTGTCTTTCTCCTGAATTGGACAAACAAAACCAAAGTCTTTATCGATTCTCTTGGTAATTTCGATGTTACTTACTGCGAATCAATCGGCCAGATCCTAAATATACTCGAGCCTTCCTAAAATAATTCTTGAATTTTATATCATTACTATTATATTAGTACTAATTAATTAAATCACTGCCATGAGAAAATCACTGACACCCCTTGGAGAATCGGAAATGGAAATCCTGCACCACGTGTGGGCACTGGGTGAAGCTACCGTCGCCCAGGTTAGAGAGCGCATCCTGAAAGAGCGTAAAGTAGCCTATACTACAGTCATGACTATTATGAAGAATTTGAATGATAAAGGTTTCCTAAAATATTATAAAGACGGGAATACCTATGTATACAGTGCACGTATCGAGCCTGAAGAAGTGCAATCCAATCTGGTATCGGGACTGATCGATAAAGTATTTAAAGGATCCACGTCCGATCTTGTACAAACTCTGGTCAAAGGAGAAAACCTCAGCGATAAAGAGCTTAAGGAACTCAAAGACCTGATCGATGACATGGAGGATCAGTGATGTATGAACTCATCTATTATTTGAAAGAAATTGGAAACTTTAGCCTGGATGCCATTTGGTTTCCACTTGCTATCTGGACGGTTTGTTGCGGACTGGCATTCCTGGCACTGCGTAATCGCGATAACCTGAACCCACTTTTTCATTACCACCTCCGAACCGCTGCTCTGCTTTCGTTACCTTTTGGGATCGGAGCTGCTGCGCTGATGAATCATATTCCGGTCTGGTTTGCTGAATCGAACATCGAAACAGCTTTTTTTGTGGTTCAAAATCCTATTGAGTTAGTACCCTCAGGCAATGAGTCTTCTGCTGAAATATCCATTAACTGGCTTGAACCGTCTCTTTTGATTGGGATGGGTACCATGATCCTTGGTCTCGTTTCCTTATTCATGATCGGGCGACTCATCAGTAATTACCTGGCGCTAAAATCACTATACAAGAACCTGCACATCACGGAATTGCAGAACGTACTTTCGAATGAACCTTACAACAACCGAACGATAAAATTAGCTTTTCATGATCATCCGCTGGTTCCATTCACTTTTGGATGGAAGCAGCCGGTGATCGTGCTCCCTAAATTATTACAGCACGAACCGGAAAAACTGGAGATGGCCCTTCATCACGAACTCACCCATATTAAACGCGGTGATTATCTGCTGCAGCTAGCCTTATCTATGGTCGAATCGCTCTTTTGGTTCCACCCCCTCATACGGTATGGAAATCAGGAGATAGACACCTACCGGGAAATTTCCTGTGATCAGGAAGTACTTTCCAGATCCGATTTCTCCATAAAATCCTATGCCAGTCTGCTTTATGAGTTAGTTCCTTTAAGCAGCGGCGCGGGACGGTTGTCAGTAAGCATGGCAGTGAAGAACTCAACCTTAAAGAAACGGATCAAAACCATGAAATATCACAAATTACATAAAGCCTCCTTCCGGCAAAGCATCGCTTTTTTATTGCTGATGATCGTTGGAATTACACTACCTATTGCCTGCTCAGACCTTAGAGGGCCACAAAGCTTATCTGAGGAAGAGTTAGAGAACACAGAATTTCAGGTTTCGGGACTTGAATTAGAGATTAATGGTCAGACTATTATTGAACCTGAACCCGGGGTTGGATTTACAACAACAGGAGTATCCGCCTTTTTCCTGAATGCTAACGACCACGGTGTTTTTAAAATTTCACCTGTTCAATTCAATAAAGGAATCAAAGCAGGTAAAATAGATGAGGATAACATCTCATTTACAATTAATGAATTAAATGTAGTCATTAAATCTACAGAAGATGTGCTTCCTGAGATAAACAGTCAGGTTGATGTTTGGGTAGAACACTATCCTGCAGCCATAAAAGGTTTCTCTCATGGCGTTGCCAGTCCTTTCAAATCACTTGACGATTATGTTTCTGAATACATTTCGTCAGTTGATCAAAAAAAAGAGGATTATTTCGTAGTTGTGGAAAAAATGCCCGTATTAATTGACGGTATGAAATCAATTCAGAGTAAGATCCAGTATCCAACCAGGGCTAGGCGAGCCGGTATAGAAGGCCGTGTCACTGTTCAGTTTATTGTGAATGAGAATGGGGACGTAGAAAATGCTCAAGTCGTTCGAGGTATTGGTGGCGGCGCAGACGAAGAGGCACTTCGAGTAGTCAAGGAAGCCAAGTTTGAGCCGGGTATACAGCGTGGTCAACCGGTTCGAGTTCAATATGCTATGTCAATTAATTTCAGGCTGGAAGATTCTGACTTTTCATCAGGTGAAAACAATGTTCAAAAGGATAACGGCAGCGGTTTAAATTAACCGGATAATACATACTAACTTTATATATTTAGCGAAGCTTAATCGGCTTCGCTTTTTTTATTGAACTTTTTTTGCAACATCTTTTTTGAGCGGGCGTAACAAAGGCTAGATTATAATCTAAAAACAAATTCATCATGCCAGCTAAACTCAGAAAATCACGCACCGATAAAATGCTTGCAGGCGTTTGCGGTGGCTTTGCCGAATATCTTGGATGGGACTCAACCCTGATTCGCGTATTATTCATTTTACTGATCTTCCTCGGTTGGGGATCACCTATACTATTATATTTTATTCTTGCCATTGTAATGCCCGACTAACCTCTTTCTTGTAAAAGTCGTACCGGCTTAGCATCTTGACCTCCAACTTAACGTGGAGAGTATATGAAAATTGGAATTATCGGAGATGCCAAACGAGCTGTGGCCTGGGAGCGACATTTACGTCCCCATCAGATCGTGCATGAAGTAGAATTATGCCCGAGCATATCTGAATTGGGCAATGTGGATGCCTGCTTTTTGGTGGATGAATCTGAACAGAACCTCGATCTGCTTCTCGAAGGTATTCATCAAAGGTTGAACTGTTTCCTGGTCGCATTACAGCCAACCGATACTGAAAAGCTTGAAACCATTTATCGAGCGTCTATGGAAGCAGGGGTTCACGTACAGTTTTCTCACTGGCCAACTCTGGCCCCCGCCACCCAGTGGATGATGGACCGCATGCCCCGCCCTTCTTATCTCAGTATCTCACGTGATATTCATTATACCCAGTTCATGAATGCCAAAAACGAATTCAGGCATTTTTGGATCGATGAACTTGGTCTCTGCATGAAATGGATGGATAGTGGTATTCATCATATCGAGGCTAAAAATGTACTGTTGAACGATACGCATCCCTCGGCATTGCATCTGTTCATCCGCTTCGATAATGGCTCCACGGCTGACATCAACATTTACACCGGAGCATCTTCGAACAGACACAAACGTATTTCAGGAAGCAGGCATGAGATCCTTGACTGTGATGCTCCTGAACAAGTGGTTCGCATAGGCCGTTTAAGCACCGGAAAACACCTATACTTTGAGAAACAGTCATTTGACCCCTCTAAAGCTGCAGAAAAAGCCGCCCTGATGTTTTTAAAATCTGTACAAATGAAAAGAGAGACTCCTTTTACTCCATACGATGCTTATCAACTCTCGCTACAAATTAAACAGATAGAAAAGCGCCTCTCACAGTACCACTGAGCCCTATGTTAACTTAATGTTAACTTTTCGTTAACAAACCATTTACATTGAGTTAACAATTTCTTAACATTGGGGTGAACTAAGTGGAGAAATACTATGAAGAAATTAATTACGGCGTTTTTATTTATTCTGATCTTTTCTACCGGCCTTTTTGCACAACAAACGGTTAAGAATGTTGAACATGAATATGTGATCACACATGTTGAGAACAACATTTATAACGTTAAGTTTTTTGATGATGAAGGAAATATCCTTCAAAAAGGTCAGTATTGGAAAGATGGGGATACGGTAAAACCACACGGAACCTGGGTTCTTTTCGGCTTTAATTCTGACGAGGTGATAACCAAAGCCGTTTACGATAAAGGCGAAAAACTCAGTATTGAAACTATTATTGACGGAAAAGTAGTAAAGGCCGATAAAGAGCTGATTGCTACCAAAAATTAGTAGCAACTGCATTTCCACTATTCAACAACAATCATCTTTAAATACAGCACCAATTATTAAGAGGAGGTGCCACTATGAGAGCTAAATTATACGAAAAATACTACAAACTAGGATTTGATCATTATATCTTTAAAAACATTTTTGGCCTGCATAAGCCGGATAAAAATGTAAAACGATTCTACTATTTGGTCATCGCATCTGTGTTGATGATCGGCATGGTGATTTAATTATACTTTGATCACTTTTTAGGCTTCATGGCCTTGAACATCTTTTTCAGTTCACTGCGAGGCATTAAGCCGTCTATAAAGTTAAACTGACCTGCCTGAAGCCTTTCCCCTCCATCTATGACCACACATTCACCGGTCATATAGGATGAGAGATCAGACATTAAGAATACTGCAAGATTGGCGAGCTCTTTTGGCTCGCCATATCTTTTTAAGGGAATTTTTCCTATAAATTCCTTTTCCATAGTTTCTTCAGGAACCAAACGGGACCATGCCCCTTCTGTTGGAAATGGCCCCGGAGCAATAGCGTTCAACCGAATTCCATATTCCGCCCACTCGAAAGCCAGCGATCTTGTCATAGCCAGCACTCCTGCTTTGCCACAAGCCGATGGCAATACGAAAGCACAACCCGTTCCTTCAGCATAGGTTGTTACCATATTCAAAATATTTCCCTCTTTGTCGTTATCGATAAGGTAGTTCCCGAAAACATGAGTGCAGTTAAAGCTGCCATGAAGTACAATATCAACAATGGCTTTAAACCCACCGGGCGTAAGGTCTTCCGAAGCCGATAGAAAGTTACCGGCCGCATTGTTCACCAGTCCTTCAATAGAGCCGAAATCTTTAATAATATGTTCAAACATTGATGTTACACCTTCATAGTCGCGAACATCGCACTGATAATATCTGGCAACAGCTTCTTCCCTTTCATTTTCGATCTCTTTGACGGCCTTTTGGAGCTTTTTTTCTGTTCTACCGCAGATAGCAATATCGGCTCCTGTTCTTGTAAATGCTTTAGCCATTGCTAACCCAAGGCCACTGCCACCCCCGGTTATTAAAATGGTCTTTCCTGAAAGAGTGTCTTCTGTATACATAAAATTGAATTAATGTTTGTTTCATTGATCCCATAGGGGCAATTCATGAATTGCCCCTATGGGATCAATATTTTGAATTGAAACCAACTTTGAAAAACTTTATACCCTCAAATTCTCAAAAATACCGGCGGCTCCCATTCCCCCACCGATACACATAGTAACCATTCCATACTTGGATTTCCGTGCTTGCATCTCGTACAGGATCTGAGTAGTCAATTTGGCGCCGGTACATCCAAGCGGGTGGCCCATAGCAATAGCCCCACCGTTTACATTGGTGATCTCTTCATCCAATCCAAGCTTTCTTATCACTGCCAGCGATTGTGATGCAAAGGCTTCATTCAATTCGGTCAGATCAATATCGGATAAATTTAATCCCGTCTTATTTAAAACTTTTGGCACCGCTTCGATAGGTCCAATTCCCATGATCTCAGGCGCGACTCCTGCCACCTGAAAGCCCACATAACGAGCCATGGGTTCAAGTCCAAGTTTCTTGACCATTTCCCCGCTCATCACTACTACTCCGGCAGCTGCGTCATTCATCTGGGATGAATTGCCGGCCGTTACGCTTCCGCCTTGTTTAAAAGCAGGTCTTAATCCTGAGAGAGCTTCAACCGAGGTATCTGCCCGCGGTCCTTCATCTTGCCTAAAGGTGAACGTATCCTCAACAACTTCACCTCCCGCAGTAACTTTCTTTTCACTTACTTCAATAGGTGTGATCTGTTCATCAAATTTACCTTCTTCCCAGGCATGGATAGCTCTTTGGTGACTGCGATATGCAAATTCATCTTGGTCCTCTCGACTGACATCATATTTATCCGCAACGTTTTCTGCAGTAATACCCATACTCACATACACTCCGGGCTTATTATCGATCAAATCAGGGTTAGGCTGAACCGACATGCCACCCATTGGAACAAGGCTCATTGACTCAACACCTCCGGCTATGATCACATCCGCTCCACCGGCCATTATTCTTTCAGCTGCCATTGATATGGTCTGCAAACCTGATGAACAAAACCGATTAACCGTTACGCCGGGCACCGAATCAGGTAATCCTCCTAAAATTGCGATCTGTCGGGCAACATTGAGACCCTGTGAAGCTTCAGGAAATGCACATCCCATGATCACATCTTCTACCTGCTCCGGGTCTAACCCTTTAGTTCGATCTATGAGATCTTTAACAACGGCTCCACCCATAGAATCAGGTCTGGTAAATCGAAGTGACCCTTTATTGGCTTTTCCACATGGTGTTCGTGCTGCTGAAACGATGTATGCTTCTTTTGTATTTATAGTCATGAGTTTTGAATAGTGAGTTCTGAGTCTATAATTTTTTATTGAAGGAGTAGATCATTTTCTGAATTTGGTCTATTTCTTTTGATAACTCTTCATGTATTTCAGTTTTTAAATATCCAAGATTCATAGAGATTAATAATTGGGTTTCAAGTTCATAAATTGATCCATAAGCAATATTCAAAAATCGTTTAAATTCTTTTTTACTCCCCCTGCCAGCTCCTTCAGCAATATTTGATGGAACTGAAACAGAACATCTTCTAATTTGAGATGTGATTCCATATTTTTCTACATTTGGGAATGATTTTGTAACATTATAAACTTCAGTAGCTAAAGCCACCGACCTTTTCCAGATCTCCAAATTCTTATATTTATTCATAACAGCCCATTACTCAGAACTCACAACTCACAACTAATTTCTCAACGGTTTACCCTTTTTGAGCATGTGTTTTATTCTTGCCAGTGTTCGGTCATCTTGAAGACACTCCAGAATCGCTTCTCTTTCCAATTTCAATAAATAAGATTCCGGCACTTCCTGAGCTTCACTCAGATCACCGCCCGCCAACACATAAGCAACTCTCTCAGCCACGACCTGATCATAATCGGTTATATATTTTCCTTCATGCATCACATGCAACATCAACTTCATGGCTGCAAATGCTGTTTTGCCCAATACTTTAACAGGAGTTTCTGCCGGTGACTGATATCCGGCTTTAACCAGATTTATCGCTTCTTCTTTTGCGGTTTTGATAAGCAGATCCCTGTTCATCACAATGGTATCAGTCGCGCGCAAATATCCAAGCTCTTTAGCCAAGTACGCACTTTCAGAGACTTTGGCCATTCCTATTGTTTTAAATACTTCCCGGATAAAGGCTAAAGGATCAGCCTCTCCTTCAAGTTTATTCATTGCTCTTCGGAGCATCTCTGTAGTTCCTCCACCGGCTGGAATCAATCCCACGCCTACTTCAACCAATCCCATATAGGTTTCATGATGGGCCACTACTTTATCAGCATAAAGGCAGAATTCCACTCCGCCACCTAAGGTTTTTCCAAAAGGGGCAGTGATAACAGGGAATGGCGCATACTTCAAAGCAACTGCTGTTTTCTGAAAGTTATTTACAGCATCAACCACACTATCCGAATCACCATTTTGTTTAGCTGAAAGTGCTTCTTTCAGGTTCGCCCCAAAAGCAAAATTATCTCTATCGTGGCTGATCACCAAAGCTTCAAAATCAGCCTTCACCAAACTCAAAGAATTATAAAGTGATTCAACCAACTCTGCCCCAAGTGTTGAATGGGGGGTTTTAAATTCGAAAATGGCGACCCCGTCTCCCATATCATGGAGGGCAGCACTGTCATTCTCCATTACAGAAACACGATCTTTTTTCAGATTCGAGACCTTTATCTCTCCTTTGGCTTGAGGTGGTATATCGATCATAGCTTTTGATTGCGGATCATACACTTTTCCATCAGAATAGAAATGTGTGATGCCCTCACTCAACATATCTGAGATCAACTCCGGCACTTCCTTATCTTCCCTTTCAATGCGATCAGCTGTTTCCTGTAAGCCTAAAGCATCCCATCGCTCAAACGGACCCATTTCCCAGTTAAAGCCCCACTGCATAGCGCGATCAATAGATAATGGTGAATCTGTAATTTCCGGTATTCGGTTGGCTGCATACATCAACAGGTCGCGATGAACATTCCACAGGAAATCACCGATCTTACCTTCAGAGTTCACTAAAAATTTAAGCCGCTCGGATGTATCCTTTATTTTATTAGCCTCATCAAGAACTTCATCCTCCATCTCCTTCTGAGATTCATATTCAAACGTGTCAGGATTAAGTACCAGGTACTCACCATCTTCTTTGGTATAAAAGCCTTTTCCGGCCTTGTTTCCGATCATCCCCTCATCAACCATCTTCTGAAATTCATCAGGCAGATTGAAGGTTTCCCGCATTTCATCATCCGGAATAGAAGGATATAGATTTTTGGCGACGTGGTTTGTTACATCAAGCCCGGCCATGTCGGCTGTTCTGAATGTAGCCGCTTTTGAATAACCGGTAAGCGTACCTGTCAGTAGATCTATTTCTTCAGCCCTGAAATCACCGTTAAAGAAGTAAGGCATGATGTTGGCAATAGAAAATATACCCACGCGGTTAGCTATAAAATTAGGGGTATCTTTACATATCACGACCCCTTTTCCAAGTGACTTCTCACAAAAGCGGTGCATATATTCGGTCACCTGTTCAGACGTTGATTCTGTAGGAATCACCTCCAATAATTTCATATACCTCGGCGGATTAAAGAAATGAGTCCCCAAAAAATGAGCCTTCATTTCTTCTGAGCAATCCTCTCCGATTTCAGAGATAGGCAGACCGGAGGTATTAGAACTTACAATAGCATCTTTCTTCCTGATATTATCTATGCGGGACATCATATCCTTTTTGACATCCATCTTCTCAATGATCACCTCACAGATCCAATCCGCATCTTTAAGCAGATCAAAATCTTCTTCGAAGTTACCGAGCTCAATACGTTTAGCGAACTCGGGCTTGCCAAAGGGGGCCGGTTTCATATCAGAAGCTTTCTTAAGGCTTTCTTCAACAATTTTATTAGGTTGATCCGGCTCGTCACTTTGTAGATCTAATAAAACGACGTCCAGTCCTGCATTTACGCAATGGGCAGCGATCTGACACCCCATCACTCCCGACCCCAAAACGGCTACTTTTTTGATCCTATAATTCTTGCTACTCATAAATTTGATTCTCTTTTAGTATTACAATTATCCTTCAGATTCCTCATCCGCATAAATTGAATCGATGACGTCTTTATATTTTTTGTTGATCACATTTCGCTTCACTTTCATAGTAGGAGTGATCTCTCCTTCTTCGATCGTAAATTGATCTTTAAGGATCTTGAACTTTTTCACCTTTTCCCATTTTGAAAGGTCAGCATTCACCTTGTCCACTTCTTTCTGAATACGCTTGATGACGTATTTATTCTCAGTGATATTCTCTTCAGGAAATTTATGATCAGTGGTCTCAAAACGCTTTTTCATGTTCTCCCAGTTCGGTACGATCAGTGCAGCACAGAATTTATGCTCACTTCCTACAACTACAGCCTGTTCAATAAATCCACTGTTAACCAATGCATTTTCAATAGGCTGAGGAGCTACATATTTACCCGTCGATAGTTTAAATAGTGATTTTTTGCGATCAGTAACAAACAGCCATCCATCATCATCCAAATGACCAATATCCCCGGTGTAGAACCAGCCTTCGTCGTCAATGACCTCTTCGGTCTTTTCAGGCATTTTGAAATACCCTTTCATGATATAAGGTCCCTTAGCTAATATCTCACCATCTTCAGCGATCTTGATCTCAACATCGGCAATGGGCTTACCGGATGAGCCGATACGTAATTCACCTTCCGGTGGTCCTGTAAGTACCGGAGATGTTTCAGTTAAACCATAGCCAAGTCCGCAGTAGATGCCAATGCCATTGATAAATCGTGCAATGTTTGGTGACAGAGCGGCCCCACCAACATTAAACCCAACCATTCTACCCCCAAATAATTCTCTTATGTTAGCATATACAAGCTTATCTGCTATTTTCTTTTTCCATGCGGACGGAGGGTTATCCGGGTCATAATTTTCAGCCAAGTTTACGGCCCAGTAATACAATCTCTTCTTAATACCGCTGAATTCCTGACCTTTTACTTTAATCCCCGTCACTACTTTCTCCAACAACCTCGGAACCGTTACCAGATAGATGGGTTTTACTGTTGCAAAGTCTTCCTTGATCTCTTCCACGTCCTCTATATAATATGATGGAACACCGCAGTATGCATATATATATGAAGCCGTTCGTTCAAACATATGCGCTAATGGAAGATAGGATAACACCTTTGGCTCAGCATAGTCATCGGGATCGAATGGGAATATCTCATAAGCAGCTAATGCATTTCGAGCAATGTTATCGTGCGTCAGCATAACACCTTTTGGTACACCCGTTGTACCAGAGGTATAGATCAATGTAGCGAGGTCTTCAGGTTCAACATCATTCCTTAGTTTCTCAAACAAACTTGGATCTTCTTCACCCTTTTTATGCCCGAGTTCCAGAACCTGATCTAAGGTCTTCAGTTTTTTGTGTTCCGATTCCATTATAGAAATAACTGCTGTGATATTCGAGATCTCTTTTATGAGCGGTTTTGTTTCAGCAAATACATCATCGTTGGATACGAAATGGATCTTGGACTCTGAGTTCTCTAGAATATACTTTATTTGTTCGCCCGGTTGAGTGGTGTAAATAGGGACTGTTGCTGCTCCGATCGAGAGCACAGCCTGATCGATGATCAGCCATTCTGTTGAATTTTCTGCATGTAAAGAAACCTTATCACCTTTGCGCACACCAAGCTCATACAGGCCCAATGCCAGATCCCGAACCATTATCTTAAAATCATTTATGGAGGTTTCTATCCATTCTCCGTTTCTTTTAACGGCTGAATAAATACCTGTTTTGTTTTTTTCATAGCCCTGTTCGACTATCGATAAAATAGTAGTTGGATCGTATTTCATTTTAATTCCATATCATGTTCTCGGATAATGATCAATATACACTTTCAATATTCTTTTGAAAGCGTTTCCATACATTAATGAAATAACTTAACACCGTTAATCAAAAGCAAATTTTATGTTCATTGAGGATAGCCTGAAAGACAAAGCTGAAATCTACTTCAATTTTAAGCACAAGCATATGGGGCATGCCCTTGGTATAGATTTTAAACATGTTGCTGAAGACAAGGTTGTAGCTACCATGCCGGTTGATGAAAACTCAGTTCAACCTTTTGGAATTTTACATGGAGGTGCCTCTGTAGCCCTGGCAGAAACTTTATGTTCAGTTGGTGGCTGGTTTTTACTTGAAAACGAGAATAAAGCTGTTGTTGGGCTCGAGATCAATGCCAATCACATCCGTTCTGTTAAATTAGGAGGAAAGGTGACCGGCACTGCACGTCCGATCAATTTAGGAAAGAGAATTCATGTTTGGGAATGTGAGCTTCGTGATGAAAATAATAAATTGGTTTGTTCCTCAAGATGTACACTGGCAGTAATAAACAAGCCTTGATCCAAACAATTCACCCAAGAATCTTATCTAGGGTCTTATATACTTTAGTTCTTTGATCAGGCTTGAAACCTTCCATCGACTGAATACATATAAATTTAACTTTGTTATCCCTGATCTTTTTTAATTTCAGATCCAATAAAAAAGAGGGATCCATTTCACCGTGAACCATCAAATATTCGGATTTTTTTCTCAGGATGGCTTTATCATATTTTATATCCAAGTGATTAGCTAATATGATCGCCGAAAACTGATCGGTACTGCGAAAGGGATATTTGATATTATTTTCGAAAATTTCAGGATTTTCCTCGAAAAAAGAGGCTAAGGTATCTTTTTGTATAGGGTGAGGAACATGAGGTACATAGAAATATTGGTCAGAGAATCCTGCAACCTGAGCTGATTTTACCTGAAGCAGAGTATGCATAGACCGCGTTATCCCAAATAATTTCTTTGTCAGCCTGCCAAGGAATTTATTCCATTTCAGCCTTAATGGACCATATTTTTTGATTTTATGCCACGAACCCTGTAACACTGTTTTGCCGTCAACAAAAAAGTCTTCAACTTCTACCTTTCTCGTCAATACAAAGTCATCATCAAAATTTATAAAACGTGGTGCAAGCCCGGGAATTCTCCACATTGCAGTAACTATGGTGCGGGTATTAAACGTAGGAAGTGCCCACTCGTACCCCGTAAATATTTCTTTATGGTCGACTATATATATGTTGTTTCTTTCCATGTATTCATCGGTCAAAAAATCAGGTCGTTGATCATCTGTAATGATGTAAATATTTCTGATCCATGAAGCAAACTTGATAATGGATTTGATACAATATCTGATCTCGTCATTATCAGAAAAACGCGTTGTATCGGCTCCGCTGGGCAAGGTGTTTATTTCACCGTTATCAGAGTCTTTGAGTGCGCTCAACCTTTTTTTGCGATGAACCGGGTCTTCGCCATCTACCCAGGTTATTACCGCATCAATATTTTCGTCTTTTGATATCATTAAATATACTGCAAATTGTTGACCGTGAAGATAGGTCCTTTAACAATTAAATATTTCCAAGTTCTATTTAGGTTTTACTATACCAACGTATGTCTATCTTTATATAATCGTATCGAATTTATATCTCTTATGCATCCTGCAATTTATAAGTTCTTTTCTTTGAATTGTATCTCCTTCCAGTCCTTAAATTGATGAGCAACTTTTAAGCGTTGATACTTGCCTGTAGATGTAACTGGGAGATCATTCCCAAAAATTACAACTTTTGGTGCTTTAGCATGTGGTAAATGATTTTGACAATATTGCAAGATGGCTTCTTTATCAGATTTAGCACCCTTTTTAATCTGAACAAAAGCACCAACCTCTTCTCCGTACCAATCATTCTCAAATCCAACAGCAATTCCTGCTTTAACACCGGGAGCTTTATTAATAACCTCATCTATCTCAAGTGGTGCAAGATTGACTCCGCCGCGAATGATCAATTCTTTAAGCCTCCCGGTAATGAAAAAGTATGAACTACCCTCCTTGTCTTTTTTAAAAAAGCCTTCATCACCGCTTCTGAACCATCCATTTTTGAATGCATTTTCATTTGCCTCACGATTGTTAAAATATCCTTTCATCACATTCACCCCGCGGATAACGATCTCGCCTCTTTCACCTTCACGAACGGGGTTTCCTTCTTCATCATGAATAGCCATCTCATTGGCCGGAACAGGGTTTCCTATGCTTGGATAACCAAAATCACGCATCCACTTTTTGTGATCATTGTAAGATTGATCAACCGGCAGAAAACAAGAGTAGCAAGTAGTTTCTGAGAGTCCATAGCCATGAATGATCGGAACTTTGAATTTCTCTTCGAAATTCTTCGCTACCTGAACCGTTAAAGGACCTGCCCCGCAAATAATATGCTGTAATGAATTTACCGGCGGTTTTTCTTTTTCTGTGTAATAACTTGTTAGATATTGAAGTAATGTGGGAACAACACTAACTATATGTACCTTTTCTTTTTCGACTACTTCAAAAAAATGCCCTGCACTGAATTTTTGATTTAAAACGGTAGATCCTTCAGCAAAGAATGGCGTTATCATAGTCACAACTGTACCGTTAACATGGTGGATCGGCAAAACGCACATCATTTTTGTTTGACTATTGATGTTATGCCATTGAGTAATAGCTCGAGCATCTTCAAGTAAATTACGCTGTGTAAGTACTACACCTTTTGGATTGCCGGTTGTACCTGAAGTAAATACGATCAGTGCTTCTGATTCTATATCTGTAACATCACCGGATAAATTCTGCTCGTATACCTGAAAGCATTCAGGATCGCCTTCACACTCAACCAGCGTAATATGTGCCAAGGAAGCATGTTCATTAACGATTTTCTGAATACGCTCTACGCAGTTTGCTCTAACCAGTGCAAGTTGTACCTCGGCATTTTCCAGGATATAGGTGATCCTATTGTCATCCTCACCCAGATTAACAGGTACCACCACAAGCCCAGAATACCATGCCGCAAAATATTGAACCACGGTATGCCAGTGATTATGTGAGATGGTAGCGATCTTGTCACCTTTTTTAAGCCCTTTGGACTGATAAAACTGAGCGGTTCCTATTACATGGCTATAAAATTGCTTGTATGATACTTCTATTCTATTTTGATCGGTATCCCAATAACTTAAAAATACCTTGTCACTTTCTTTACTTCTCTCAAGTAACTTAATGAAGTTGGTGTCCAGGTCTTCAGGTTTATTCGCCAAATTTCTGGCATGAGCGATCTTTTCTTCTAAGCTGCTGAACTCCATATCATTCCAATAATTTTTAGTGCAGAGTGTAGCAGATGTTCGCCGGAAAGGCAAACATGCTTTTCTCATGTTAGTACCGGCACTTTACTTAAATTATTATCAATGTTTGCACATTATTGTTTAGCCGGTATTCTTGGTATCGTCATGATCTCTTTCTGTCTTCCATCAATATACCACACTCCGGTGCTGTCTAAATACGCATCTTCCTCAAGCATGATGCGTATTTCCTTACCCCACTCTTCAATATATGTGGCATTGTTGAGTTCAATAGAATATGCAGTGTTCAAGTGCAATGGGTAATCACCGTCGCCGGGTACGCCATCCTGAGCATCCCACATTCCCAGCGTAGTTCCTGCCGCATGTCCGTGGTATCCTAGTGGATGAGTATAGATACTGGGTTTTAATCCTTCATCAATAGCTTGTTGCCTCGACATTGCCAATACTTCGTTTCCAGTTCTGCCTTCTTTAAAATTACTTGTAAAGATATCCTGTAACCTGTTGGCATTATCAAATGCTTTTTTCAGGTACTCAGGAACGTTGGTCTCACCTGGTTTGAGTACATAGGCGTGTTGCTGGGTATCGGTGTTAAGTCTCAGGTATTTAATCCCGAAATCGACATGGAGCAGATCACCCGGTAATATCACATTTTCCTCAGGACGACTATCAAATGTTCTGAGATGATCAAATGATTCAGGATCAGCCCTCTGTATAGATACACTAGGATGGAACCATGTAATAAGATTTAGATCTCTGATCTCCTCCCTGAACCACCATACAACGTCATCTGTCGTGGTAACGCCCGGTTGAATTACACGATCTGAAAAACCTTCAGCTATTATCTCATGAGCAATTCTTACGATCTGAGGATAGATCTGCATTTCACGTGGCGTCCGTGTTTCCAGCCAACCCACAGCAAGTTCCTCAGCTGATACCAATCTGTTGACATATTCACTACCAATAGCCTCTTTCATTTCTTTATGATCGGTAACTACCAATCCATCGGCATGGCCCCAAATACTTGAAATATTTATTCCGATCTTTTTCGGATCAAGCTCTTCTATAATATCAGCCAGTCTTTTCCATTGATCTGGTTCTTCTTCCGGGTCCCAGGCTTTTTTGAACATGTCACCGACATCATATCGGGCAACAGCCAGGGTCTCAACATTTCCACCCCCTTTATTATGCATTACTAATATTGTTCGCCTGCGGGCAGCATGCCATGTGGAAGGTAAAAATGTTTTGATTACCGGATCCTCATTATACTCACGCGATACTATCACCCACATATCAATACCTGATCTTTCCATGAGTTCAGGCAGCACGCTTTCAACTTTGTCCTTCAGCAAGTCATCGATCACCTCCGCTCGTTCTTTCATCGATAGGATATTTGGATAATCCTGAGCTGAAACGGGTAATGCGATCATTATAAGTAAGAGGACTAGTAACAATTTTTTCATGGGATAATGTGTTTGGTTAGTTCTTTCGGCTGAATATGTAGAGTTAATTTTATAGGTGCAATTTATTATCAGCCTTTAACAAAGTGCAAAAAAAATCCCGCACAAAGATTGATCTTATGCGGGATTTGAAATTGATCAACTAAAAGATCATTGTTTACATGGAAGCCAGGTCTCTCAGTGTTTGAGCAAGTGCTCTTACTTTCTCAGTTTGAGATGAAGAAAGGGCTTTGCCCTCAATGTCACTTGCCAGCTCAGTTAGAGCACGAGTATTTCTTGAATTCTCAGCACTGTAGATACCGGATCTAAGTGATGCAATATCAGCATTACTCAATCCATTACCTCTATCCAGCTGATCAACATAAGCTTTGGCTAAAGCGTAAGTGGTTGGCCATTCAAACTTAGGCTGACCCTGAGCGTTCAGGTACTCTAAAGTAACCGTATTGGCTGCATCGATCTCATTCTGAGTTATGTATGGGCTTGGCTCCAATTCAAAGATATCAAGTCCACGAGCGATCTCTGAGTTAACGATCATGCCATTGTACCAATATACAGACCAACTACCACCCATGGCCATTTGTGTACTATCCACGGGGCCTCTGTCATGGTATGCGATCTCTACTGGATTCTCAGGGTTTGTCCAATCAAATACTGAAATACCGCCCTGATACCAAGACTGTACCATAATCTCTCGTCCGGGTACCGGGATCAATGACCCGTTATGAGCCACGCAGTTTTCATATACAGACTGAGGGGCGGGAAGTTTATAATAGCTTTCAAATTCCATCTCCCCATTATTGATTGTGAAAATAGCGTTAGCTCCCCATTCCATTGGGTCAGTTTCACGACACTTAGGTTGGCCACCGCCACCCCACTCGTCAGTGAACAGTACTTTTTCACCATCATTACTGAAAGTAGCAGAGTGCCAGTACGAAAAGTTGGAATCAGCCACTGCATCAATACGCTTAGGATTTACAGGATCAGAAATATCGAGTAGGAGGCCATAACCTTCACAAGCACCGCCGGCTAGACCGATCTCAGGATAAAGAGTGATATCGTGGCATTGGTTAGGACCTCTGTTGTCCATGTCATCATCACCACCGCCAAACATTTGCGCTACCATATCCGGAAGTTGTTCTCTGAGAGCAGCACTGTCAGCTGCAGTTGGATTTCCTGTATCGTTTCCTCGCTGTTGCATCACGTTGCTCATTAACTGATTTACAAAACGATCAGGGAGAACCCGGGGTTGACCGCCTAATTCTACAACAAAAGCACCAGCTTCACGCGCTTCTTGGATTGCTGCACGGTCGGCAGGAGCCAGTCCGTGAGTTGGAGCTGCTTCAAGATCTTCAAAGATCCTTGGTGAGTTTACAATAGCTGCTTCTTCAGGACTATCAAGAGGTACTTTTATAACCTCAATTCTAAACAAGGCTGAATTTGGATCGTCATCAGGTAATGTATTTACACAACCCGGTAATTCTTCTTCAGGTCGAACCGGCGCAGAACCGGAGATATATACAAATACATTCTCATCGTCATTTGGATCTTTAAGCACAGAGTGGGTGTGAGAACCACGGCAGGTTTGAACGTTTGCAATATACTCAGGCTCTTCAACATTGGTAATGTCAAAGATACGCAGACCTCTGAGGCGCTCTTCACTTACGCGCTCTTCAACCCCTTCAGTTCCACAATCGATACGACCGCCAAAACCTTCACCGGAAATAAAAAGCAGGTTTCCATAAACAGAAACATCACTTTGTGAGGCAGGACATAGATAGTCAACTACCAGTTCGGGCGATCTTGGGTTGGATACATCCCATACGATAACGCCATTGTAATTTCCCTGAAATACATAATTGTCCTTGAATGCCAAGTCAGAGTTGGTTACACCTAGAAAATCAGCCGGAGGTCTTTCCTGAGCTATCAGGTTAAGATTCCAGACAGCTTCTTCGGCATCAAATAAACCTGCACCTAAACCTACCCGCGGGTCAGGAGATGGAGGGGTTACTTCGGTCATTGCTTTTGGCTGAATAGCCGGCTCTACTGCTTTATTATCGTCTACCATAGACGAAGATGAACAAGCATAGAAGCCAAAAATCATACTAACTAAAAACGCCAGTATTACATTAGATCTCCTCATCACATTAGATGAGTTCAAGTTTGTAATGGTTTTCTTCATACTTTGATTATGTGTGTTGTTGTTATTGTTTAAACAGGTTGTTATACCGCTATTTGGAAGCTGTTATTTTATCTAACATGAGCTGCATTCTTGCGATCTCTGTCCTCTGGTCGACCTGAATATCACTTGCAAGTCTGAAAGCTGCCTCATCACGGGTAGCCCCTTCGGTATTAAATAATTCTGTAACCATATGAACCGCACCTTTGTGATGCTCTATCATATATTTCAGAAAAAGTCGGTCAAATTCTTTTCCTTTTGCTTCACTCAATTCCTGCAGCTGTTGTGGTGATAGCATTCCCATCATATTAGTATGGTCCATATGCATATGATCCTCACCCAAACCGTGGATCATCAATTTCAGTCCCTCAATGTGAACTTCCGGAACGGGTTGCTCCCGATCTCTGAGCCAGGTTTGCATAAGACGGATCTCATCTTTTTGGGAATTTATTATGCGTGCAGCCAAGGTTTGGATCTCAGAGCTTGCACCGTTTTCAGGTGCCAGACGAGACATGATCAACGCCTGCGAGTGGTGAGCGATCATGCCGGTCATAAATTTAACGTCATCCTCTGTAAAATTCATTCGAGCACTGTCCTGACGGGCCCAGAATAATTCTTCCATTTCAGCTTCAGTCATTCCTGCAGTTTCTGAAGTATCGCTTGAAGCTGTTTGCGAATTTGCACTTTCTGTACTTTTACAAGCCACAGAACCAAGTACAATAAATAATAAAACCGTGATCTTGAAGAGCACTGAAAACTTGATATTGCTTATTTTTAATATGTCCATAACTAATTTTTGTTGCGCTAACCGTTATCAGATTTACATTATAAGGTCATTCTTGATGAAAAACCATTTCAAAACTAAGTGAGACAATTCCTATTAGAAAGCCATGAACAAGAACTCATATGAAGTGGAATTTATTTTGTTTCGATCAAATTCAGTCCAGCCAGCTATTTCGTTTTTGTCTTTGCGATGAATTGATATCATTTAAGTACTTTGTTTGATAGTCAGGATCCTTCATAAGGATAGCTGTAGTTGTTTTCTGCTGCCCCCATCTTATAAAAGTGATCTCAACTGTGTCTCCGGGCTCATAATCTTCCAGTATTTCATCCACACTATTTACACTGTTCAGACGGTTACCTGCAATGGATAATATCTCATCAGTAGATTCAATTCCTGCTTCGTAGACAGGTGAACCTTTTATGGCATTGCTTGTCAAAATACCAACTCCATTTTCAATTCTAATATTAGTCCCCAGGCTTGCTTTGCCTGGATTGGCTTTCCCGAATTCAATGCCAACGGCCGCAAGTAATGCTTTATAATCCGGCATTCGACTATCAAAGATATATTTACTGAAGAAGTTTGATGCAAATTCTTCTCCAGCATACTCAGTCAAAGCATCTTCAATATCTCTATTGGTATATGGAATTTCCTTTTTCCCAAATTTGATCCACATCAGTTTCATGAAATCATCAAGATTTTTATCACCATCCATATCCCTAAGTGACAGATCGAGAGCTAAACCCAATACACTTCCGTACGTATAATATGAAATGAAGGTATTCTCTCGGTTCACGGGATCTACAGAGCGGGCTGCATCCACAAATGGCGCCTGATAGCTCATTTCAACTGGATTGAAAAATTGCGTACCAGGGTGATTGAAAACATAATTGATACCACCGGCCAGGCCTTCTACATATTCTTTCGGAGTTCTGATTCCTGCTCTGGTAAGGATCAGGTTAGTGTAGTAACTGGTAAAGCCCTCAGCAAACCATAGTTCGCCACTCATATTGGCTTCTTCAAAATCAAAAGGTTCTAGGCTTGCAGGACGAATGCGCTCTACATTCCAGGTATGTACAAACTCATGTGAGATTGTACCAATACTGGTCTCACCAAGTGGCTCATCAAGCGGTTTTGAGTTTGTCACAACCGTGGAGTTTCGATGCTCCATCCCATCTCCACTGGCGTTTGGCATAAAGCAATTCAGGAATACATATTCACCATAATCCAGATCCGGAAGTTCACCAAATACTTCTACCTGTTCATTAACAATAGCCATTACATTCTCAAAATAAGAGTCAACTTCACGATCTGTTGATTTAGTATGCAAGGCCATCTTTATAGTTTGCCCCCCTACTTTTTTAGACCTTTCATACAGATCAGCGATTTCTACAGGACTGTCCAAAAAATAATACAGATCGGGAGCATAATAGGTTGTTTCGCTCAAAGGCTTTAACTGCGTGGCGATCTTCCAGTTCAGGTGTTCCGGTATATCAAAATCGATCTCGATCGGCCGTTGTTCATAGTCTCTGGCCCACACAAAAGTTGCCGGCATGTTTAGGTGAGCATGTGTTTCATCCACCTGCGAATAAGTACCATCTCCCCGATTGGCAAATAGTATATATTCAAAATTTACGGTACCATCGTGGCCACTTACATTCCACTGATGTGGGTTAGGTCGTGTCACTTTCAGCTCCTTTCCCTCACCGTCAGTAGCCCTCACTCCATACACATTCTTGGCGAACTCATGCAACGCATAACGACCCGGAGAAGTGCGGCTCATCCTGATCTCAAGAACTTTATTTTCCAGATTTGTAAACTCCACCCGAATTTCTGCCTCGTGGTGAACAGCGTTTTCAAATGAGATATTGTACTTAGTGGTGCTTTGAGCTTGTGCAAAAAATATCAACACAAGTGAAAAAATGAGGGCTGTCGATGCTTTTCTCATAACAAAGATTATACTTGAATTACTATAAAGGCCGTGAATATGAACAGAGTTTCCTTCAGACGCAAAGGAACAGAACGTTAAAAGATTTGAAAGAAATGATAAATGACGAAACCATTAATTATTCAAAGAAATATCCAACGAAAAAATCCCTTCTATAGTTATTGCAATAGACATATAAAAATCGCTTTTTACATGGTGAAACAATTAAACAGAATTCAATTCAATTATGGTTAAAAGTTATCAAGCACCGAAAAAGAAAGAACCCAAGTTTAAAGGGCAGGCTATACAGGTTAAAGATTTTATGACTAAAAATCTTATCACATTCTCTCCGGATGACTCTATGGGACATGTATTACGAATTTTGGTTAAAAAAAAGTTCTCGGGAGGACCTGTGGTTAATGATGAAGGCGAACTTGTTGGTATCGTATCCGAAGGGGATTGTGTAAAGCAAGTTGTTCGCGGAAAATATACCAATACCCCTGAACTGAATGGGACCGTAAGTGAATACATGACGCCTGCACCTATTACGGTAGGCCCCAATGAAAACATCATAGAAGTTGCACAGAAATTCCTGAAACTTCGGCTCAGACGATTTCCGGTAGTGGATAATGGAGAATTAGTTGGACAGATCAGTCAGTATGACGTAATGGTTGCCGTTGATTCTCTCAGAAATGAAACATGGAGTTAATGTGCCCTTCTTAAGTATATAAATCCATTAGATGGCATTATTAATCATTTAACCAAGAATATGGATAACTGGGATCATCCAATCGCATGGCTTCTTCGGTAACATACATAGGATGGAAAGTGTCGATCATAACAGCATATTCATCTGTCTCTTCCGCCCCTATACTGCCTTCAGCTTTACCGGGCTGAGGTCCATGTGGGATACCCCCCGGATGCAACGTTATATCCGCATACCCAATACCTTTACGACTCATGAAATCGCCTTCCACATAATAAATCATCTCATCGGAATCTACATTAGAGTGATTGTATGGCGCCGGAATTGATTCAGGGTGATAATCGAACTTACGCGGGCAGAAACTGCACACCACATAATTGTGCCCTCTGAACGTTTGGTGAACCGGTGGCGGCTGATGAATACGGCCGGTGATCGGTTCAAAATCCTTAATATTAAATATCCAGGGATACAGATAACCATCCCACCCAACCACATCGCATGGATGGTAATCTACTGTATAATGATGGAATCGCCCGCCTTTTTTGATCCGAACCTCAAATTCTCCTTCTTCCGGAAAGTATAACTGCTCGGATGGCAACCTAAAATCCCGTTCGCAAAATGGAGAATTTTCCATGAACTGCCCCATTTCGGATAGGTAGCGTTTGGGGAAGTCAATAGGGCCTGTTGAGTCGGCAAAGAGATAACGGGCTTCTTCTGTCTCAAAATTGATCTGATACGTAGTACCACGAGGCATATATATATAGTCGCCCCAACCAAAATCGAGTCTACCGAAAACCGACTGTATATGCCCTTCACCCTCGTGTATAAACAGCAGTTCATCGTGCTCTCCATTACGATAGAAATAATCCATATCACCGGTTGGTCGTGCTACGCCGATCTGAATGTCGTTATTGAACATTAGCACTTTTCGACCGGTAATGGGATCCCCTCCCGCGGGAATATCCTTGGTATTCAGTAAACGGTGGCGCAAAGTCTTCTCATCCGCTTTTTTGACATCGATCTTTGCACCTTCCTCGATCTTGATAACCCGAGTTGGCATATTATGATGATACAGCAGCGAACTGTTTCCATGGAATCCCTCCGCTCCAAATAGTTCTTCAGTGTAAAGTTCACCATCCTCTCTGCGAAATATCGTATGTCGTTTGTGCGGGATCTTCCCTAATGCGTGGTAATACATGGCTAAAATTTTGAATTTTGAATTATGGATTTTGAATTGCTGTATTCCAGCCAAATTCAAAATCCATAATCTCTAATTTATAATTACAAATTGCCTCTAAGGTCTTGTTCACGCTCGATGGCTTCGAAAAGGGCTTTGAAATTTCCTTTTCCAAAACCGCGGGCACCTTTGCGCTGGATGATCTCGTAGAATAAGGTCGGCCGATCTACTACCGGCTTGGTGAATATCTGAAGCAGATATCCTTCATCGTCACGATCCACCAGAATTCCCAGATCTTCAAGTTTCTCGATGGGCTCATCGATGTTGCCCACACGGTCTTCCAATTCTTCATAATAGGTAGTCGGTACTTTGAGAAACTCTACGCCCCGATCACGGAGTTTGGTTACGGTATCGATGATATCACCGGTAAGCATAGCTACATGTTGTACACCGGGACCTTCAAAGAAATCAAGGTATTCCTCGATCTGTGATTTTCTCTTTCCGTCTGCAGGCTCGTTTATTGGGAACTTGATCATTCCTCGACCACCTGCCATCACGCGACTCATCAGGGCCGAATATTCAGTTGAAATATCTTTATCGTCAAAGCTGATGTACTGAGTAAAACCAAGCACATCGCGATAGAAATCAACCCAGCGCTCCATCTGCCCCAATTCCACATTACCTACACAATGGTCTACGAACTGAACACCTACAGGATCCGTCTTCAATAGACTTTCTTTAGGCTGATATCCCGGCATAAACAAACCATCATAACTTGAGCGATCTATGAAAGAGTGGATCACATCACCGTATGTTTTGATTGCTGCCCTGCGAATGATCCCATGTTCGTCTTTCATATCGTAAGGTTCCGTAACTGCCTCAGCTCCCCGTTTTACGGATTCATTAAACGCTCGATCTACATCCTCCACATGCATGGCAATATCTTTTACTCCATCACCGTGTTTATGTACGAACTTTGAGATCGGCGAGTTGCTGTTCAAAGGAGACGATAGTACGAAACGAATATTTCCTTGCTCTAAATAATACGATGCCCGATCCCGTACGCCTGTCTCTAATCCCGAATAAGCTTTCATCTCAAATCCAAACGTGGTAATGTAATAGTGTGCTGCTTGCTTGGCATTACTTACATAATGCTCCACGTAATCTACATCCTGAAGTCCAAGATGGTCATCAAATTTTTCTTCTACGGGTCTTTGAAGGGTGTCTTGCTTTCCAGCCATTTTACTTGGTTCTCTTAAATTTCAATTAGCTTAGTGGGCCTTTCCGTTTTTTAACGATTTTAAACTATCTTTCGAATGATTGTAAGGCTCACATTGTTTAATTTACAAAATAAAAAAGCGCTTCCACATGGAGAATCAAGAAAAGTTAGACGAATTTCAAGCCCGCATTGATGCGGGAGAAAAAATTGAACCCAAAGATTGGATGCCAGAACGGTATCGCCAGCAATTAATCAGAATGATGAGTCAGCATGCCCACTCTGAAATCGTGGGTATGCTTCCGGAGGGGAACTGGATCGAACGAGCTCCATCACTCAAAAGGAAATTGGTACTCCTTGCTAAGGTTCAGGACGAAGCCGGTCATGGTCTCTATTTGTATAGTGCGACCGAAACCTTGGGAATCGAAAGAAAAGAACTCGTTGATCAATATTTATATGGAAGTGCCAAGTACTCAAGTATTTTCAACTACCCTACTATGACTTACGCCGATATTTGCGCGATCGGATGGCTTGTGGATGGGGCAGCGATTGTAAATCAAACCATGTTGGCACGCTCTTCATATGGACCCTATTCTCGTGCCAACGTTCGAATCTGCAAGGAAGAAAGTTTTCACAAAAAGCAGGGATATGAGATGATAGCCAAGATGGCTTCCGGCACACCCGAACAGCAAAAAATGGCTCAGGATTCTGTAAATCGCTGGTGGTGGCCCAGCCTGATGATGTTCGGTCCGCATGACACCGATTCTCCAAACAGCGCCGAGCTCATCAAATGGCAGGTTAAGCTGAAAACCAATGATGAACTCCGTCAGCATTATGTTGACCGTATGGTCATGGAAGCCGATGCAATCGGTCTCGAAATTCCCGATCCGGATCTGAAATATAATGAGGAATCCGGTCACTGGGATTTCGGTAATATTCCCTGGGATGAATTCTGGGATGTAGTAAAAGGTAACGGTATCATGAATCGTGAACGCATGAAAGCTAGAAGAGCAGCTCATGAAAACGGTGAGTGGGTTCGTGAAGCAGCCAATGCTTACGCACGAAAGAAAAAATTAAGCCAAGAAAAAGCATCTTAAAAAAACAGTTTTCAGTTAGCTGCCACCAGTTAACAGATTACTTATCTCTTTTTAATCAGTTGAAACTAAGATTTTCATGTCAGATAATAATTCCGAGAAAGATAATTGGCCTCTTTGGGAGGTTTTTACTCAGCCAAAATCAGGTAAGCCCCACGAACACGCAGGAAGTTTGCATGCAGCCGACAAAGAAATGGCGCTTCAGAATGCGCGTGATGTCTATGCCCGAAGAAATGAAGGCGTGAGCATTTGGGTAGTTGAATCAAAACATATCACTGCCTCAACTCCGGATGATATGGGACCGTTTTTTGATCCGGCTAATGACAAACCGTACAGGCACCCGCAATTCTACAGTGTACCAAGAGCTGTTAAAAAGAGATCATAGTTAATGGTTATTCGTTATTGGGATTTCCCGATCAACCATTAAACAAATAGCGATCAACTAAAAATTATTTGAAAGATGAGTACTGAAACTAAAGAATTAGCAAAAAAAGAATCGTTTCTTACCTATTTGCTCAGGTTAGCTGATGATCGCCTTATTTTTGGCCAAAGAATGAGCGAATGGTGTGGACATGGACCTCAGCTTGAGGAAGATCTGGCTATGGCCAATATTGCGTTGGATCTTATCGGTCACGCTACTGCCCTTTACGAATATGCCGCAGAAATTGAAGGAGAAGGGCATGACGAGGACCACTTTGCTTACTTTCGTGATGATAGGGATTTCACCAACCTTCAGCTTTGCGAGCTTCCCAAAGGTGACTTTGCATTTACTGTTGCTCGTCAGTTTATATTCAGTGCATTCAGCTACTTCCAGTATCATTATCTGAAAGATGTCAAAGATGAGCAGTTTGCAGGAATGATCAACAAGCACCTTAAGGAGATCAAATACCACCTGCGTCATTCCAGGGAATGGGTATTAAGATTGGGTGACGGCACTGAGGAAAGTCATGACCGCATTCAAGCTTCTTTTGATGAAATCTGGATGTATACAGACGAGCTTTTTTATATGGATGAAGTTGATAAGACCATGATAAATGAAGGACTAGGTGTAGACTCATCTGAATTCAAAGGCGAGTGGAAAAAATTAATTGAGGATACTTTAACAGAAGCCACATTGACAGTGCCTGACTGGGATCAATTTATGATGACAGGCAGTCGCAAGGGAATACACACTGAGCATTTGGGACATATGCTTGCACAGATGCAGTTTTTGCGCAGATCATATCCTGATGCAGAGTGGAAATAAAATAGTCATGAGTAGTGGGTTTTGAGTCATGAGAACTCTGCTCAAAACCCACTACTCATGACTCAAAACTAATAAATGCCAACCAAACAACTACATACTAAAGAGCAGATCTGGGATTTCCTGAGGGAAGTAACGGATCCTGAAATTCCGGTATTAAATATTGTGGAAATGGGAATTGCCCGGAAAGTTGAGATTGATAATCTCGGTAATATATTGGTTAAGATCACACCTACCTATTCCGGCTGCCCCGCTATGAATGCAATTGAAAAGCTGGTAGTTGAAAAGTTAGAAGAAAGAGAGGTAGAAAATTTCAAAGTGAAGCTCGACTTCGCAGAAACGTGGACTACCGATTGGATGACTGAAGAAGCCAAATCAAAGCTTAAAGATTATGGTATCGCACCACCGGAAAAAACCGAAGAGGAAAACGATTTTTTAAAGAATTTATCCAAAACGAAAGTCATACCCTGCCCTTTTTGCGACTCTTTCGAAACTAAATTAGTCAGTCAGTTTGGTTCAACCGCCTGCAAGTCACAATACTATTGTAACAACTGTGAACAACCATTCGAGCATTTTAAATGCATTTAAGCTGTACACTATTATAGTTTTGGTTTGTCTTTGAAATCTGTTCTCAGAGTACGCATATTTCTTTTCGACAAACTCCGCTCACACTTTGGCAAATAACAACCTAGTCCTAAAACCCATGATTGAAACAAATCTCACCAACGGCGTTTACACGATTACACTAAATCGGCCTGACAAACTCAACAGCTTTAATTTTGAGATGGCCGACCAAATGAAAGAAGCCCTAATGGAGGCTGAGTCAAATGATGAAGTTAGATCTGTTTTAGTAAGGGGAACGGGCAGAGCATTTTCTGCAGGTCAGGATCTGGCAGAAGCAACTGAAATCTCTAATGATCCAGAGCGCGATCTGAGTGAGATCGTCTACCATACCTACATTCCGATCATTAAAGGTATTCGTGAACTGGAAAAACCTGTTGTCTGTGCAGTAAACGGAACCGCAGCCGGAGCCGGAGCCAACATTGCCCTAGCCTGTGATATTGTTATAGCCAGTGAAGAAGCTACGTTCATTCAATCCTTTTCACAAATAGGACTGATCCCTGACAGTGGTGGAACCTACATTTTGCCACGATTGATAGGATTAGCACGTGCTACAGCTTTGACCTTTCTGGGTGAAAAAGTATCAGCTCAGGAGGCCGTTGAAATGGGAATGATCTGGAAATCGTATCCGGAAAATGCTTTTATGAAAGAAGCTGAGGCTATAGCTTCAAAATTAGCCAAAATGCCAACCCGTGGATTTGGACTCACTAAAAAGGGTTTTAATGCAGGTTTCTACAACAATCTTGAATCCCAAATGAAACTGGAAGCCGATCTTCAGGCTGAGGCTGGAAACACTCATGATTATAATGAAGGCGTTCAGGCCTTTTTAGAGAAGCGAAAACCAGATTTTAAAGGCAAATAAGGGCGAAGGTTACTCAGACTTAAATTTTCACCTAAGAAAAGAATACTCCCTACTGAACTTTCAGAGATCACTTTCGTATTCTGCGGTTAAACCAAAAAAAATTAACTGCTATGAAAATTGAACTCAGCAGAACCTTAAAAGTCCTTCTAATTTTTGAAGAACTGACTCTTTTCATGGGTTCTCTCATCTTATTTGAATTGACCACCACTTATAGCTTCTGGTTGTTTGCTCTTCTCTTTTTCCTGCCTGATGTTTCATTTAGCGCTTATTTGATCAACAAACAAATTGGCTCAATAGCTTATAATATTCTTCACCATAAAGGCATTATGATCGCAGTTATATTTACCGGTTATTTTATTGAAGTTGAATGGCTCCTTACTGTTGGTATTATATTCCTTGGTCATGCTGCTTTTGATCGTATATTTGGCTACGGTCTTAAATTTTCTGATGACTTCAAACACACACACCTGGGTTGGATTGGAAACTGAACAGCCTATTGAAATAATTTCGAAGCTACTATTTCCATTTTTTGGTACATATTTTAAACAGTATTCCGCTTTGGATTTATTATCTTGGAAGCGATTTTTCAGACGTTAAACAAACTATTTTCTATGATACCAAAAGATACTAAGGTCGGCGTTATTGGAGCCGGAACAATGGGAACCGGAATTGCGCAAGTAGCAGCAACTCAGGGGCATCAAGTCTTTCTTTACGATGCATATCCTCAACAACTTGAAAAATCAAAGGCAGGACTGGAAAGTATTTTATCACGGCAGGTTGAAAAAGAGCGTATGACCCAGGACCAGATTGATGACATCCTTGAACGAATTGAATTCGTAGATAACATCACTGACTTTGGCGAATGCGGATTTGTAATCGAAGCCATTGTTGAGGATCTCGATATTAAAAAAGACACCTTTGCGCGGCTTGAAGGTATAGTTCCAAGGAATTGTGTTTTAGCTTCCAATACCTCCTCACTTTCAATTGCGGCCATTTCATCAGCACTGAAACGACCTGAGCGATTTTTAGGCGTTCACTTTTTTAATCCTGCTCCTCTGATGAAGTTAGTGGAGATCATTCCTGGAATTGCTACTGAAGATGATATATTTGACTCGACCAAAAACTTCGTTAAAAGCTGGGACAAGATCACCGTTTCTGGTAAAGACACTCCCGGATTCATCGTGAATCGTGTGGCACGACCTTTCTATGGAGAAGCACTCCGCATATACGAGGAAGGCATTGCTGATGCCGCTACCATTGATTGGGCAATGAAAGAGATCGGCGGTTTTCGCATGGGTCCCTTTGAACTCATGGATCTGATTGGCCATGATGTGAATTATGAAGTTACCAGTACGGTTTTTGAAGCGTTTTACTACGATCCTCGGTTCAAACCGTCTTTTGCCCAAAAACGAATGGTTGAGGCCGGTTGGCTGGGCAGAAAATCAGGCCGCGGGTTTTACCACTACAAAGATGAGTCCAAAAATTCTGCACCAAATAAAGATGAAAAAGTCGGTCAGGATATTTTTAACCGGATCCTAACTATGCTGATAAACGAGGCTTGTGATGCCGTTTTTATGAATATAGCCTCGATTGAAGATGTTGACTTAGCCATGCAAAACGGAGTTAATTACCCAAAAGGATTACTGAAATGGGGTGATGAAATTGGACTCAAGAATGTGCTCGACAGAATGACAGCACTACAGGTTGAATATCGTGAAGACCGATACCGTCCAAACCCACTGCTGAAAAAAATGGTGGCTGAGGGTAAGAATTTTTATAAATAATAGCCATCAGCTAACTGATTTCAGCTTTCAGTTTTGGCAAACTGACGAATAAAAGCCTTAAGCCAACACCTATGAGTAAAGAAACCCATCCCATAACAAACAAGATGCTTCAGAGCGATGCCTTTTCCCAATGGATGGGAATTAAGGTTTTAAAATCTGAGCCCGGTTACTGTAAACTCTCAGTGAAGATCAGGGAGGAAATGACAAATGGGTTTGGTGTTTGCCACGGTGGGGTTACTTTTTCTTTAGCCGACAGTGCTTTAGCTTTTGCCTCAAACTCAAGAGGTTCGCTCTCGCTAGCTTTAGAAAACAACATCAACTTTACCAAGAAAGTGAATGTCGGAGACGAGTTGACTGCCGAAACTGAAGAGCTCCAAAATGGCCGAACTATTGGAGTTTACAAAGTCAGGGTTTCTAATCAGAATACTGAATTGATCGCTGAATTCAGAGGTACCGTCTACCGAACGGGAAAGCAACACGAATTGGATAATTAAAAATTTAATATTTAGAAATATAAAATTATATGTCAGAAGCATATATTATTGACGGAATAAGAACTCCCATTGGTAAATTAAAGGGTTCTCTCTCCCCTATACGGGCAGATGATCTCGCAGCCATACCCATAAAAGAACTTATTAAACGAAATCCTGAGATCGACCTGGAATCTATTGAGGATGTGATCCTTGGGTGTGCCAATCAGGCCGGTGAGGATAATCGCAATGTGGCAAGAATGGCTTCTCTCCTAGCCGGTATTCCCGTTTCAGTACCCGGCGAAACCATTAATCGACTATGTGCATCAGGAATGAGTGCCACTGTGAAAGCCTATCATGCGATCAAAGCCAGAGAGGGTGATCTTTTTATTACCGGGGGCGTAGAACATATGACTCGTGGCCCTATCGTTTTAGGAAAGGGATCTTCTCCCTATTCAGGAACCACAGAAATGCACGATTCAACTTTTGGATGGAGATTCGTTAATCCCAAAATGAAGGAAATGTATGGAACCGATGGCATGGGAATGACCGCAGAAAATGTCGTTGAAAAGCATAATATCAGCAGAGAAGACCAGGATAAGTTTGCGGCCTGGAGTCAGCAAAAAGCGGGAGCCGCACGTGATTCGGGCCGACTTGCAAAAGAAATCATTCCGGTTGAGATCCCCCGCAGAAAACAGGATCCATACCTATTTGAACACGATGAATTCATGCGACCTGATACCACCCCTGAAATACTGGCTAAACTTAGTCCCGCATTTAAAAAAGGCGGCTCTGTTACTGCCGGGAATGCCTCAGGATTAAATGACGGTGCAGGAGCTTTATTGGTCGCCTCTGATAAAGCAGTCAAAGATTTTGGATTGACGCCAAAAGCCAGAATTGTGGCCCATGCTGTTTCAGGAATTGAACCAAGAATTATGGGATTGGGTCCGGTTGAAGCAGCTCAAAAAGTATTAAAACGCGCCGGTATGAAGCTGGATGATATGGATATTATAGAGCTAAATGAAGCTTTTGCCGGGCAATCGCTCGGTGTAACCCGAATCCTCGAAATGGATGACAATGATCCCCGACTCAACCCAAACGGTGGAGCTATTGCCTTAGGTCACCCGCTGGGCATGACCGGACAGCGATTATTGCAAACAGCTACAATCGAACTTCACGAAAAAGAATCATATAAATATGCACTTTGTATGTTGTGTGTGGGCGTGGGGCAAGGTATGGCCGTGATCATCGAAAAAACTTAGTAATTAACTGCAAAGGACGCGGAGGTATCGCAGAGGACGCTAAGCATTTATTCTGCGAACTTTGCATGATCTTAGCGCTCTTTGCGGTTCAAAAAACACTCGATTATGTCAATTTATGAGTTTAAAGGATATCAGCCAGTCGTTCACGAAACGGCTTTTGTGCATCCACTTGCAGCAGTTACCGGAAATGTGATCATTGGGAAAGATGTGTATATCGGTCCCGGTGCGGCTATTCGTGGTGATTGGGGCAAGATAGTGATCGAGGATGGATGTAATGTACAGGAAAATTGCACCATCCATATGTTTCCGGGAGTGACGGTGATTTTAGAAAAATCCGCTCATGTCGGGCACGGAGCTATCATTCATGGAGCTCATCTTGGCGAAAACTGCCTGATCGGTATGAATGCTGTAGTTATGGATAATGTGAAGGTTGGAAAAGAATGTATTATTGGAGCTCATTCATTTGTACCTGAGGGAATGAAGATCGCAGAACGAAAACTTGCCGTGGGAAATCCGGCTAAGATCGTGAAGGATGTAACCGATGAAATGATAGAATGGAAGACGAAAGGCACAAAGCTCTATCAACAACTTCCCAAAGAATTACATGAGACCTTAAAGGAATGTGAACCACTGAGTGAAGCCCCGGAAGGCAGAGAAGACCAGAAGATGGGGTACGAGACATGGGGAAGAAAGAAATCAAAAATCAGAACACAGCAGTCAGAATAGAAATAACTGAGTTCTGAATTCTGACTGCTGTGTCCCTTTATATTAATAGGAAATTATATGATAAAAGTACAAAGTTACATACGAGGCAAATGGTTAACTGAAGGCGAAGAAACTGACCTTCTTAGTGCGGTAAGCAATGAACCGGTTGCACAACTGGTGGAGGCGGATATTGATTATAAGTCTGCACTTGAATATGCTCGACAGCTTGGAGGACCAAAGCTCCGCGAGATGACAATCCATGAGCGGGCATTTAAGATCAAATTTCTGGGTCAGCACCTGATGAAACGCAAGGAGAAGTATTATGATATCTCCACGCATACCGGAGCCACCAGAGCTGATTCATGGATTGATATTGAAGGTGGGATCCTCACGGCTTTCGGTATTTCGAGCAAATCACGCCGCGAACTTTCAGATCTGCCCTGGCATGTTGAGGGTAATACCGAACGACTTTCCCGTAAAGGCTCATTCATGGGGCAGCATATTTGTGTTCCAAAGCATGGAGTTGCCATTCATATCAACGCTTTTAACTTCCCAATCTGGGGAATGCTTGAGAAGATGGCACCTGCTATCATCGCTGGATTGCCTGTTATGGTGAAACCGGCTCCAACAGGATCATATCTTTCCTGGACAGTTTTCAAGGATATCATAGAATCGGAAATTCTACCCGAAGGATCCGTTCAATATATCGCAGCTGACAAACCCGGCGATCTGTTGGATCATTTGACAAGTCAGGATTCAGTAGCCTTTACCGGTTCAGCACTGACCGGAAAGAAACTGAAAGCTCATCCAAATATTATCGCCAATAGTGTACAATTTAATCTTGAAGCCGATTCATTAAACTGTTCTATTCTCGGGGAAGATGTCACTCCCGATATGGAAGAGTTCGATCTCTTTATCAAAGAAGTGGCAAGCGAGATGACGGTTAAAACCGGTCAAAAATGTACAGCGATTCGACGGACTATAGTACCTGAACATTTAGAGGATAAGGTCGTCGAAGCTCTGAAAACCAGATTGGATAAAACCACGATCGGTAATCCAGGACAGAAAGAAACCCGAATGGGCCCACTAGCAAGTTCATTACAAGCCGAAAGATTTGAAGAACAGCTTCAGCAACTATCTGAGATCACAGAAACCGTATATATATCTAGCGGAGATAAGAAAGATGCCTTCACAAATCCCCGTGTACTAGTTTGTCACAAACCTATGCAGGTTGATGCGGTTCATCGGCTTGAGGCCTTTGGTCCGATGACCACCGTCATGCCGTATAAAAACACTCAGGAAGCTATCGACATAGCTAACAAAGCTAACGGTTCACTGGTTGGTTCCCTTTTTACCGCTGATGATGAGCTGGCTCATAAAATTGCTTTGGGATGTGCCCCCTACCACGGACGTTTTATGGTGATCAATAGAAATTCCGCAGGTGAATCCACGGGTCATGGTTCACCAATTGCTTCTTTGGTTCACGGCGGGCCAGGCCATGCAGGCGGTGGCGAGGAATTGGGAGGTGCCCGTGCGGTTCTTCACAATATGCAGCGAGTTGCTCTGCAGGGTTCACCTACTACATTGAGAAACATTGTTAAGCAACATATCAAAGGAGCGGAAACGAGAGAAACCGAAAAGCATCCATTCCAAAAATATTATGAGGAATTGGAGATCGGTGAAGCAATGACTACCGAAAAACGGACCGTCACTGAAAAAGACGTAAAAGAATTTGCAGAATTAAGTGGAGATCACTTTTATGCTCATACTGACCCCGAGGCAGCAGCCCGATCACTATTTGGAAAGATCGTAGCCCATGGTTATTTCGTACTCTCTGCTACGGCGGGTTTGTTCGTGGATCCAAATGAAGGACCGGTCATGTTGAATTATGGATTAGAAAATCTGCGATTCGTCGCCCCGGTTTTTCCGGGTGATACCATTCAAGCTAAATTGATATTAAAGCGGAAGAACGTCCGCCAACAAAAAAAGGACGACAAATTTCCTTTCGGCGTAGTGTACTGGGATGTGGAAGTAACCAACCAGGATAATACACTGGTGGCAGAATACACCATACTTACTCTGATGAAGCGAAAGCATAAATTAGATATAGACGAAGTGTAGTTTTAGAAAGTTTGTAAGGTTTTTCAAATTCATCGCTCTAACTGTTTAAGAATTCAGAAATCAGAATTAAACAGATAAAGCAATGAGAAAACCGGCAAAGACTTTTCGTGATTTGATTGTATAGCAAAAAGCACATCAATTTGTGTTAGATACTTATAAATTCACGCAAAATTTTCCTAAGTATGAACTATATGGTTTAAGTTCTCAATTCAGACGAGCGGCGGTTTCCATTCCAGCTAACATTGTTGAAGGATTTAAAAAACGTGGTCCAAAAGACACAATGAGATATTTAAATATTTCACATGGTTCATTGGAAGAAAGCAAATACTACATTATTCTTGCCAAAGATTTGAATTAAGGTGATACAGACCATTTGAATAATTTATTAAAAGAAGTTAGCCGACTACTTGATGGCTATTATAAAGCCATTCTGAATTCAGAGTCCTGAGTTCAGGATCCTTCAACATAAAAGTATAATGTTAAATAATTTTGAATTAAATAATGAGTGAACAAAACGGAGCGGTAAATCTTAGCATCGAGCATAACATTGGAACCATTGAGTTCTATCACCCCAAAGGAAATTCCCTGCCGGGTGCCATTCTTAGAAAACTGGCAAATACGATCACTGAGGCCGGAGAAAATAATGAAATTCACGTCATAGTGATCAAAAGTCGGGGCGAAGGAGCCTTTTGTGCCGGTGCATCTTTCGATGAACTGATCGCTATTGAGGACTACGATACTGGCAAAAATTTCTTTATGGGATTTGCCCTTGTATTGAACGCCATGCGAACCTGCCCAAAACTCATCATTGTTCGAGTACATGGAAAAACGGTAGGCGGTGGCGTGGGAATTGCCTCAGCCGGTGACTATACATTCGCACACGAAAATGCTTCCGTCAAGCTGAGTGAGTTAGCTTTGGGCATTGGCCCATTTGTGGTTGGTCCTGCCGTTGAGCGTAAAGTTGGAACCAGTGCTTTTTCCACAATGGCCGTGGATGCTACCAACTGGTACGACTCTAAATTTGCTGAGCAGAAAGGACTCTTCAACAAAGTGTTCGACTCAGTCTCCGATCTAAATCAAGCGGTGCGAGAATTAGCAACTCAACTTGCCCAAAGCAGCCCTGAAGCTATGCGGGATCTCAAAGCTGTTCTTTGGAAAGGGACTGAAGACTGGGATCTTTTATTGGAGCAAAGAGCTGAGATCAGTGGCCGGCTGGTTCTTTCTGACTTCACAAAAAATTTCATCAATAAGTTTAAATCTAAATCATAGTCGCTAGCTGTTAGTAGATTTTACTATACTCTTACAAATTCAATTTAATACGACGTTATGAAATATTACGCTATCCTGATCACTCTTTTATTATCCTGCTCACCTCTTCTTGCACAGGAAGAATGGGATGTCAGCAATCCTGACCTGGGTGCTACGATTGACACTACCTTCACTACGGATGAAGGAACCTGGATGAACCTGGACGTTAGTCCGGACGGATCTCAGATCGTTTTTGACCTGCTAGGTGATATTTACCTACTGCCAATTAACGGAGGTAAGGCATCGTTGATTCGAGGTGGGCATGCTTATGAGATCCAGCCAAGGTTCAGCCCTGATGGTTCTCAGATACTTTTTACCAGTGATGCCGGAGGTGCAGATAACATCTGGGTTATGGATGCTGACGGGAACAATGCCAGGCAGGTCACCAACGAAAATTTCAGATTGTTGAATAACCCAGTTTGGACTCCGGATGGAGAATACATCATTGCAAAAAAGCACTTCTCCTCTACCCGTTCACTTGGTGCCGGAGAGATCTGGATGTATCACAGATCAGGCGGTTCAGGAGTTCAGTTAGTTGAAAAAGCTAACGAGCAGCAGGATACCGGTGAACCATGGGTCTCTCCTGATGGTCAATATGTGTACTACAGTCAGGCCGTATATCCCGGCGGATATTTTCAGTATAACAAAGACCCAAACAGTCAGATCTACGTCATCCGAAGATACGATCGTGAAGATGGTGAAATTGAAACAGTAACAGGTGGAAATGGAGGAGCGATCAGACCACAGATCTCTCCGGATGGAGAAACACTAGCCTTTGTACGCAGGGTAAGAACAAAGTCAGTTCTGTTTTTGAGAGATCTTAATACCGGAAGAGAATATCCTGTATATGAAAATCTAAGTAAAGACATGCAGGAAGCCTGGGCTATTTTTGGCCCAAACGCAAACTTCAATTGGATGCCTGACAACCAGCATATTGTCATTTGGGCAAATGGAAAGATTAATAAAATCGACACAGAAACCGGTGAATCTGAAGTTATTCCATTTGAAGCAGAATCATCTCACAACATTGTTGAAGCTGTACGTTTTCAGCAGGATGTAGCTCCGGATAAGTTTAGGGTTAAAGCTGTGCGACAGCTTAGAACTTCACCTGATGGCAATACCTTTGTGTGGAGCGCAGCCGGTAAACTCTGGAGCAAGATGCTGCCCGATGGTACACCTAAACGCATCACCAATTCGACTGATTTCGAATTTGATCCGGTATTTTCAGCTGATGGAAATTCTGTTGTGTATGTTTCATGGAGTGATGAAGATATGGGGGCCATCAAAACCGTAGATCTTAATCCTACTCCAGAACCCGGTACTCCGACCAAGCTCACCACAAAAAAAGGAATATACAGAGAGCCGGAAATCAGTCCGGATGGAGACACTATTGTTTTCCGTAAAGAAAGCGGAAATGGTCAGCTCGGTTTTACACACACTTTGAATCCTGGTATTTATACCATTCCGGCCAGCGGTGGTTCTGAGACCATGATCACGGATGAAGGTGCCAAACCAAAATTCAGTCCTGATGGTCAGCGTATCTGGTATCAGACCGGAGGATATATTTTCGGATCCATCAACAAAGCCTACAAAAGTGTGGACCTCTCCGGAAATGATGAAAAGACGATGTTTACCTCGAGCTATGGACACGAATTTGCTCCGAGTCCTGACGGTAAATGGATGGCTTTCTCAAATCTCCACAAAGTATATCTCGCTCCTATCCCTAAAACAGGTAAAACAATAGAGATCAACCCGAATACAAAGGCAATACCCGTGAAGCAGATCTCGTCTGAGGCCGGATATCATATGCACTGGTCTGCCGAAAGTGATAAGATCCACTGGACTCTTGGAAGTGAGTACTTCACCGTTGACTTAAAAAACACATTCGAGTTCGTTGAAGGAGCTCCTGATTCATTACCTGAACCGCCTACCCAAGGCATTACGCTTGATCTGGAACTTGATACCTTCGTCCCCGAAGGGCAGGTGGCTTTCACAAATGCTCGCATCATTACCATGAATGGAGATGAGGTGATTGAAAATGGAACCATTGTAGTTGATGGAAACAGAATTTCTGCGATCGGTACGGATATTACGGTACCGACTGGTGCTAAAGTGATCGATACGTCCGGAAAAACAATCATACCCGGTATTGTGGATGTGCATGCCCATATTGGAAATTTCAGGTTAGGAATTAGTCCTCAACAACAGTGGGAATATTACGCTAACCTTGCATATGGCGTGACTACAGTTCACGATCCATCATCCAACTCCGAAATGATCTTTTCCAACTCCGAAGCGATCAAAGCCGGCAATATGGTTGGTCCACGTTTATTTTCTACCGGAGTTATTCTCTATGGAGCAGACGGTTCCATAAAAACTGAGATCAATAGTTATGAAGATGCCCTGTTTGCACTTGAACGCACAAAAGCATGGGGTGCCTTCTCAGTTAAAAGTTATAATCAACCCAGACGTGAACAGCGACAGCAGATCATCAAGGCGGCCAGGGAACTTGAAATGATGGTAATGCCTGAAGGCGGCTCAACCTTTACCCATAACATGAGTATGATCCTTGACGGACACACAGGTATTGAACACAACGTGCCGGTTGCACCGCTTTATAATGATGTGATCAATCTTTGGTCTGCCAGTGAAACCGGTTATACTCCTACTCACGTGGTGAACTTTGGGAGTATGAGCGGCGAGTACTATTGGTATCAAAACTATAACGTTTGGGAAAATGAACGCCTACTGACTTTTACCCCACGCAGCGTTATTGATCCGCGATCACGCCATCGTACAATGATCCCGGAAGAAGAATATGAAAATGGACACATTCTCACTGCCGAGTCTGATAAAAAACTCGCAGATGCGGGTGTTAAAGTTAATCTTGGTGCTCACGGTCAGTTGCAGGGACTTGGTGCCCATTGGGAGCTCTGGATGTTTGAGCAGGGAGGCATGAGTAACCATGAAGCTTTACGAGTGGCTACGATCAACGGTGCACACTATCTTGGCATGGATCACGAGATCGGTTCTCTAGAGACAGGAAAACTCGCTGACCTGGTAGTGCTGGATAAGAATCCTTTGGAAAATATTCGAAATACCGATTCCGTGACACACACTATGGTAAATGGACGCCTGTTCGATGCAGCTACTATGAATGAAGTCGGTAATCAGGAACAGGAAAGACTCCCCTTTTGGTGGGAACGTGACGGTTATGACAAGCGATTTGACTGGCATGCCATCACTATAGCACCGGCCGGAATACAGTGTACTTGTTTCACTACTCACTAGGAAAATTAATTAAATAAACTAGTTCAAAAAGCTCCGGCACCCCTGTCGGAGCTTTTTTTTATTTAAAAAGAGGATGTTAAATTCACATTTTTAAAACTTTATTAACTAAAATTGTAACAAACCCTTTGTTTGATACTCTTGCCAATTAGTTGGCATAATCGGGTAATACGTATCAGCTTTTAAAAAAACACCGGCAGGCTTACCAGCATATGGGAATGGATCGACAGATAGAAAAAAAAACATGGACACCAAAGCGCATATTCACAATTATTGCTGTTTTGGCTGTCGTAACTTTTGGTATTTATGTGATCTGGTTCATGGATACCCGTTCAACCATGGCTATTGAACAAAATAAGGTCACTATTTCGGAAGTCAATGAGGATGTCTTTCAGGAATATCTTCAGGTGAACGGAACGGTTCAACCCATACAAACTTCATATCTTGATGCCATCGAAGGCGGGGTGGTTCAGAAAGTCATGTTGGAATCAGGCGCTATGGTTGAAGCCGGCGACACAATTTTGACCCTAACTAATTCAGGGCTTCAGCTTCAGGTCATGCAACAAACCTCAGGCCTATACGATCAGATCAATAACGTCAGAAATTCAAGGCTCAACCTGGAACAGAATACACTCAATCTTCAGGAGCAACTGGCCAATGCAAAAGCACAGATGGAAATTCTTAGAGCCAGATATGAACGGCAGCAGCAGCTTTTCGAAAAAGAGCTTATCTCTGAAGAGGAATATCATAACACCAGGGAAAATTACCAATTTCAGAAACGACGTCACGAGCTGACCTATGAATCATTTCGTAAGGACTCCATTCAATCGATCAGTCAGCTCCGGCAACTTGACGATTCTGAAGAACGTATGTACCAAAATCTTGAAGCCGTTCAGCAAATTTTAGACAACCTAACGGTAACCGCTCCCATATCCGGACAATTAAGCACCAACGAGTTGAATCAGGGGCAATCTATCTCATCCGGGGAACGGTTGGGGCAGATTGATATACTAGACGGTTACAAGATCAGACTTGCGATCGATGAGTATTACTTGGCAGGAATTGCTACCGGATTGAAGGGTTCGTTTACTTTCAATGAACAGACTCATGAACTTGAGATCACCAAGATTTACCCGGTTATTAATAATGGTCAATTCGAAGTAGATATGGAATTCATAAGTCAAGCTCCCGGAAATCTACGCCGTGGTCAAACTGTAAGGATCAGGCTTGAGCTGGGAGATTCCATACAGGCCATTCAGATACCTCGTGGAGGATTTTATCAGAATACCGGTGGTAACTGGGTTTTTATAGTCGATGAAACAGAAAATAAGGCATATAAGCGGTCCATTCGCCTGGGTAGACAAAATCCTGACCATTTTGAAGTACAATCTGGACTGAGTCCCGGAGAAAAAGTCATTACATCAAGTTACGATGCTTTTGGTGACAATGAGGTTTTAGTTCTGGAATAGCTGTCAGCTATCAGACTTCAGCATTCAGTGCCACCTAAGCATACTGAAAATTGAGAGCTAACTGCTGATTTCTCAATCACTACTGATTTTTTGGTGAAGTGAAGTCAACATCCGCTTTACTTCAGTTACTTGACTTGTTTGTTCTTTGAAAATTTGGTCATTTATAAATCCTAAATCCTTGGATAAGATCAATTGGTATTCTAATTCTGAGGCAGATCCCATTCCAATATTCAAGAAATGTGCCAGTTGCGATTGTGTGTTTCTACCACATCCTTCAGCTATATTTGAAGGAACTGAAGAAGCAGATCTTCGCATCTGATTGGTCAACCCATACATTTCCTCTTTTGGATAAAAAGTAGTTGATTTATAGATATCCAATGTTAACCGATGGCTTTTTTGCCAAACCGAAAGTTTTCTAAAATCTCTCATGTATACCCTACAATTATTATTGAATTTAAAATTGCTGACCGCTGAAACCTGAAAGCTGACAGCTTTACAGTTAGAGCATTTATAACCTGTTTCCTTACAAATTTTTTTAAAGACTTAGAACTAAACGCCAAACATCATGATCGAAACGAATAACCTTAAAAAAATTTATACCACTGAAGAAGTTGAAACCACAGCTTTGAATGATGTAAATATTTCAATCAGGGAAGGGGAATTTGTGGCTATCATGGGACCATCAGGTTGTGGAAAATCAACCCTGCTCAACATCATGGGACTTTTAGATAATCCAACGTCTGGGCAATACCACTTCAATGGACAAGAGATCTCAAGTTATTCAGAAAAACAGCGTGCTCAGCTACGCAAAGGTAATATTGGGTTCATCTTTCAAAGTTTTAATTTGATAGACGAGCTTACCGTATTTGAAAATGTGGAACTTCCATTGCTCTACCTTGGAATTGATTCTGCAGAACGAAAAGAAAAAGTAGAAAAAGCATTGGAAAGAATGGGTATGATGCACCGCCAAAATCATTTCCCGCAGCAACTTTCCGGTGGTCAGCAACAGCGGGTAGCTATTGCCAGAGCTGTTGTAGCCAACGCCAAACTCATCCTTGCTGACGAACCCACCGGTAATCTTGATTCCGATCGTGGTGATGAAGTGATGAAGCTGCTGTCGGAATTGAACGACTCAGGTACTACCATAGTAATGGTAACCCACTCCCCTTACGACGCTAAATATGCTGAACGGCTCATTAATCTGTTTGACGGAAAAGTTGTGACTGAAGATATGAAAGAAGGCTTTCATGTATAGGTTCTGAGAACTAAATGATCAGATAATAACTAACTGACAAGTTTTAACAAGCAAGCACTTGATTAAGTGTGGTCTTTGGGGTTAAATGATAGTTAGTCAAAATATTCATTTAATCTCTACCTGTTATGAAAAAAGCTGCTTCTACTACACTCCTGCTGGTTGTCATGCTTATCCTCAACAGCACAGTATTAGCACAGGATAAAGCACTAACCGTTGACGATTATGACCGCTGGTCTCGAATCGTTGGTGCCGAGATTTCAAATAACGGGGATTGGATGGCTTATGGTCTTCGCCCCAATGGAGGTGATGACACCCTTCATGTCATTTCATTAAGAAGTAGTTCTGAACACATTATTCCTCTCGCTCAAAATGTCAGTTTCTCAGATGACAGTAAGTGGGCTGCTTACACCGTCGCAGTTGATGAAGAAACAAGAAAAAAAATGAACGAGAGCGGTGATGAAATCTATAGTCAGGCTGAATTGCTAAATCTTGAAACTGGAGAAAAATATTCGGTTGAACGCTCAGCAAAAATGGAGTTTTCTGAGGATGGAAGTTATTGGGCCGTACACCGCGAAATGCCGGAATCAGATAAAAGCAAGCATGAAGGCCGTGATCTGATAGTACGCAACCTTCAGGATGGTACCGTAACGAATATTGGAAACGTCTCAGAATTTGCATTCAATAAGAAAAGTACAATGCTTGCTTATTTGGTTGACGCCAGTGAAAAAGAAGGGAACGGAATATATCTCAAAAACCTAAATACCAATGCCCTAACCTCTCTTGATACCGATACCCTTTCTTACACAAATTTAAGTTGGGATGATGAAAATACTCATCGAACCAAATGGAATGACAAAGGAACCGGGCTTGCCGTATTGAAAGAGACCGCCATAGACAGCCTTTCTCATCCAAAGACCGAATTATTAGTATACCGCAACTTAGATACCAATTTAAATAGATCACTATTAAATCCCGACTCACAATCCAGTTTTCCTGACAATATGGTGATAAGTGCAAACAGGGATCTTTCATGGAGTACCAATGGTGAACTGATTTTCCTGGGATTTCGTGAGCAAGAGCCTGAAATAAAAATGGACAAAGACACCGTAGCCAATGTCGATGTTTTCCATTGGAAGGATGATCGCATCCAAACCGTTCAGGAACGCCAGGCAACAAGAGACCTGCAATATACTTATGTGGCTTCCTTTAACCCCAAAAACTCTACTTTTGCTCGGCTGACAAATGAAGAGATGCGTGCTTTAAATTTCTCAGACCATAACCGATATATGATCGGTCGCGATGAAAAACCATATATGGATGATATAAACTGGGGAGTATCACCGGCAGATCTATACAGGGTTAACCTTCAAAACGGTGAGTGGACGCTATTTGCTAAGAACATAAAACGAACAAATGGATATTCTCCTGACGGACGGTATTATTTGTATCAGAAAATAGCAGAGCAGGACACCATGTTGTATGTGTATGATGTGGAACAAAACACAAATACCAATTTATCTGAAGCCGCACCTGTACTGTTTACGAATACCGATCACATTTACCCGCACGAGAGCCCAACCTTTGGCATAGCCGGGTGGACCAAAGACGGTGAGTCTGTGATCCTGAATCACAAATACGATCTATGGATGCTGGCGCTTGATGGTTCACAAGCTCAAAATATTACTAAGGGTTTAGGTGAACAGGAGAAAATAATTTTCAGGTACGAAACACTGGATGAGGACGAAGAATACATCAATACATCTAATAAATTATTGCTTTCTGCCTTTGGCGAATGGTCCAAGAAAGATGGTTTTTATAAACTGAATATTGGCGATTCGCCCAAGCCACTCATCTATGAGGATGCCAGTTTTGGAAACGTGGAAAAAGCCCGTGATGCAAATCGCATCATACTAACCCGCCAGACTTTTGTGGAATTCCCTGATTACTATCAAACGAATTCGGAATTTAATGACCTTGAAAAAATTACGGATGCCAACCCACAACAAGAAGAATATGCCTGGGGCGAAAGAGTGTTGGTTGACTACGAAAACAGCCGCGGTATAAAATTGCAGGGTACCCTTACACTACCAGCTAATTATGAACCGGGTAAGAAATATCCGATGATCGTGTATTTCTACGAAAAAATGTCTGACCGCCATCATCAGTATTCCATGCCTGTTTATGATGACCGTCCGCATATGTCAACCTATGCCAGCAATGGATATCTGGTTTTTATGCCTGATATCGATTTTGAGTTTGGAAGACCAGGAACAAGCTCTCTTGATTGCATTACTTCCGCCACTCAAAAGGTGATCGACCTGGGTTACGCTGATCCAGATCAACTGGGATTACAAGGTCATAGCTGGGGTGGTTACCAGTCTTCATTTATTCTTACACAAACCGATATGTTTGCAACCGTTGTAACCGGAGCACCTCCTACCAACCTCACAAGTTTCTATAATAATATTTATGGAAGTACCGGTACCAATCACCATGGTATCATGGAAATTGGACAAGTGCGAATGGGACGCAATGTAACCCCATGGTCTAATCTCGAAGCCTATCAAAGAGAAAACCCCATGTTTCATGCTCCTGATATTGAAACACCATTTATGATCCTGCACGGAACCGACGATGGCGCTGTAGACTGGATGCAAGGTCTGGAGTTTTACAATGCTGCCCGCCGTCTCAACAAAGAGGTTGTACTACTATCCTATCCGGGTGAAGGACACCATTTAGGTATAGAAGCTAACCAAATTGACTTTCAGCTCAGAATGAAAGAATGGTTTGACCACTATGTGAAAGATATGCCTGCAGCTGAGTGGATAACAGACGGCATTCCGTATATCGAAAAGAGATATAATAAAGCCGAATAAGAATACCCCATAATGAGAGGATTTCATTGATCAAAGAAGTGTATTTATTTCAAAACACTTCTTTATCAGATAGTATTGAATCAAAGTATCGATTGCTGATATTTTCTTTGTTTTTGTTTTGTGTCTTTTTCATGTACCTGCACATTTGACATCAATTTGTGGGCTTCAAATATTATGTAAACCTACGGGCTAGCATACATACTCTCTGTTTAAAGACACCCATACGAAAGATCTGTAATATTCATGCATGCATTCTCAGTAATTATTTAGTGTAGCTACCTTCTACTGTACCCTCTTTATCACCATGATCGTAATATCATCGCTTTGTTGGTAACTATCCGAATGGGAAATTACTTGTTCATAGATCTGCTGTAGAATAAACGAAGCAGATTCTTCAGCACAATTTTCAATTACGGCTACAGTGCGGTCAAGACCAAACTCCACTAGATCCTTATTCATTGCCTCAGTAATACCATCCGTGAAAATGATAACGATATCATCAGGCTCGAGGGATATAGACTTACATTCATAGGTAGCCTCGTCAACTACTCCCAAAAGCATGCCTGTGACTTCCAGTTTTGAGTGTAATTTATTTGTTCTAAAAACAAGGGGCTGGTCATGACCTGCATTACAGTAATGAATTTTATGATCTTTCCTATCAAGCACCCCATAGAACAAGGTAGCAAACTTAGTTGCCTCGGTGTTTCGGTAAAGAAGCTTATTAATGTTTTCCACACATTTGTTTGTCTCCTTATGTATCAGCACCTGACTTCTTAAAGAGGCCTGAAGCCCCGCCATTAATAATGCAGCAGGCATCCCTTTCCCTGTAATATCACCAATACAGAAACCCACATTGTTTTCATCAATTTCAATAAAATCATAGTAATCACCACCAACTTCCTTAGCGGGAACATTGAATCCAACAATTTCATAAACCGGTATATCAGGATTCTTATCCGGAAGTAAATTATTCTGGATCTGCGTGGCAACCTTCATTTCTTCTTTCAGCATCAGATACTCTTTTTCCTCTTCATAAAGACGAGAGTTCTCAATGATCTGAGCAGACTGAGATGCAATTATAACTAACAGACGGCGGTCTTTTTCTTCAAATAAAGCTTCATTTTTTTTATTAAAAACTGCCAGATAACCTATCAGATCACCCTTGGCAATAAGTGGTACACATAGCATACTCTGAATCGATGCTCCTGTTTCAGGCGGAAGTGTGAATCGGTTATCAGCACCCAGGTCATTGCTTAAAAGTGGCACTTGTTTTCGCAACATCCATCCTGTTATTTGATGGTCCAGATGAATGGGAACTCTTTGCTGGGTTAAATCTTGTCTGCGGATCATAGTATGGAATTTTATATCCTCACTCCCTTTTTCCAGCAAGCTTACGGTTCCCTCTTCCGCATTCAAATGCTTAACGCACTTTATGACTATAGTATCAATGATCGTTTCAACAGACTGTGTAGAACTGATGGAGGAGGCAATATTATTCAGTATGGATAGCTCATTTACTGCCAGTTTTAGCTGTTTATTTTCCTCAATAAGTTTTTGAAAATCATCCATATCTGGTCATAAAAAGTAATGTTAGCGAAATTGGGTAAAATAAATCAGGCTATTACCACTTTTTAATGTACATTATAATGTATTAAGCGATCTAATCATATATATTTTTAAGTTATGGGTTCTTTTTAAAAACTATGATAGGTAAGCAAATCCTACATTATCAGGTATTACAGAAACTTGGCGAAGGGGGGATGGGTAAGGTATATCTGGCTGAGGACACGCGCTTAAACAGAAAGGTTGCTTTAAAGTTTCTTGCTTCCGGGGTTACTTCCGATGATTCTCAGGTGAAACAATTCAGAAATGAAGCACGCATTGCAGCCTCCCTCAGTCACCCAAATATAGCTCAGGTTTATGCAATCGAAGATTGTGAGGAAGGCAGTTTTATTGCCATGCAATATATTGATGGGGAAGACCTTGATACTTTTTTAACTAAAGATGAAGTCACAATAAAACAAAAAGAGGAGATCGCATTAAAAGTTGCTGAAGGTATCTGGGCAGCTCACAATAAAGACATCATCCACAGGGATATAAAAGCCGGTAATATCATGGTTACCAATGAAGGTCAGGTCAAGGTCTTGGATTTTGGTCTCGCACAGCTTGCCAGTGTCTCTAAACCGGCAAGTACAGGAGTGCGAATTGGAACTGCTCCCTACATGGCTCCGGAATTGATCCTAGGTAGAGATGCCGACATTCGTTCTGAAGTATGGGCCTATGGAGTCGTACTCTATCAGTTATTTACCGGGCAACTTCCTTTTGATGGAGCTTACGATCAAGCCATTACCTATTCCATATTAGATGAAGAACCACAGGCTGCTCACAGAGTTGCAGCTGATATCCCATCCTACATTGAACTGATCATTGATAAATGTCTTCAGAAGAAACCCGAAAACAGATATCAAAGTTTTCAAGATATTATTTCTGATATCAAAGAATACACTCATGCTGCCTTTACTAAAACGGGTAACCCACCGACTTTAGTTAATATAATAACCTCAAAAAAGATTGCCCTATTTTCCGTGTTAGCCTTATTGATCATTATTCCATTAGGCTTTATAATTTATCAAATGTCAAACCCCTTTGATGGCAAAATCAGAAAACTAGCCATCATTCCATTCAAAAATGTTAATGATAATAATATAAACCGTGTACTGCTGGATGGTGTACTTGAAACCATGACCAGTAAGCTTTCACAAATTGATAATTATAAAGAGGTTCTTTGGGTCATCCCATCAAGTGAAGTTATCAATAATAATGTTTCTACGGCCCAGGAAGCCTATAAATTTTTTGGAGTCAACCTTGCAGTAACGGGTAGTTTTCAGGATCTGGATGAGATTAAGAGATTGACGATCAATCTGATCGATGCAAAAAACCTGAGGCAATTGAAGTCCAGTGTTATTGATATATCAGGTGATAATATTCTGAATCTCCAAACCGAAACCGTACTGAAGCTTATTGAGATGCTGGATATCCAGGCGGATGATCAGATCAAGGGGACTCTGAATCAAGGAATTACAAATGACCCTGAAGCTTCATCCTATTATATCAGTGGACAGGGGTACCTGCACCGTTATCTGCAAGAAGACTATCTAAATAATGCTATCATGCTTTTTAATAAAGCCATAGAGGAAGATCCTGATTATGCCTTAGCCTACGCTGCCCTTGGTGAATCGTACTGGAGAAAATATGAGATACTTAATGTCGTCACATATGTTGACTCTGCAAGAATATTCCTAAATAAGGCCATGGAGATTAACAGTGAATTGACACCGGTCAAACAAACTATTGGCCTCTTGGATCTGGGTACGGGTGACTATGAAAAAGCTATTGATGTTTTCACCTCCATTCTTGAGCAAGAACCTGGGAATGAAGTTGCCTATGGAGGCCTTGCTGAAGCCTATGATAACTTGGGGATGTATGAAGAGGCCGAGAAAACCTATAAAAAAGCCATTGACCTGAAACCGGGTTTCTGGTTGAGTTATAAACGGCTTGGTAATTTTTACCTCAGAAAAGGTGAGTATGAAAAAGCATTGAAGCCATTGTATGAAGTAGTTCAATTAACTCCGGATAATCACGACGGATACTCAAATATTGGTGTTATTTATTACTACATGGCTAATTGGGAAATGGCTAAAAAATACTTCACGGAGTCATATGAAATGGAACCAACCTATTCAGCCGCATCTAATCTTGGCACTGTCAATTATATTGAATCGAATTATGAAGAAGCTGCAAAATATTACTCTCTGGCTTTAGCGATAAATCCAAACGATTATCAAATTTGGGGTAATCTGGCTTCTCTACAAGGATTACTAGGGGCAAAAGAAGACGAAAGAGCTAATTATTTAAAAGCCATCGAGGTTGCAGAAAAACAGCTTGAAATTAATCCCAATAACATAAACCTTATTTCAGTTCTTGGTTCATATTATTCTGATGTAGGAGATTCATTGCAAGCTGTCATATATCTGGAAAGATCATTGAAATTAGCCCCGGAGTTACCTGATCTAATATTCAGAGCAGGAAGTGCCTATGAAAATCTTGGAAATAGAGAAAGAGCCATAGAATTGATGACTCAGGCTCTTCTTAGAGATTATCCACTTGAAAACATATTAATTCAGCCTGAATTATCTAGCTTGGTAGCCGATAGTCGGTTTCAGGAAGTAATTAATACATATAGAACCACCGATTAGGATTACATAAGTAATAATCCAAATAGGTTTAACATGAACCAATAATATGGAAGCAAATGAAAAATACAATAAACATATGGGTGGGTCTAATTGTTATTGCTTTAGTAAGCATGGCATCAGTGACTCAAATAAAAAAAATCACATACTCCGTTAAAAAAATTGATACCAAGTGGTATGTCGTTAATGAACAAAATAAAGCAATGCCAATTGAGGCTAACAGAAATGATGATATCGAATGGGCTGCAGAAGGGTCAGATATGGTGTTTCAGTTTCCTCAGGAACTCAGCGTTTATTTTACCAAAGAAGATGGAAGTACAGTTGGAACCGGATACTACATTGAAGTAAAAGACGGAAAAAAACTTAAACTAAAGGTCAAAAATGATGCACCACTTGGCAGATATGTGTATTCTGTTCTCGTTAAAAAAGATGGCACCTTTGCTGAAGGAAGCTCACCTCCAATTTTGATCATCAGGTAATTTCATTATTTAATTTTTTAACAACAGTCAGCTTTTCATTTGAAGCCGTTCAATTTACTATTAACTGGAACGGCTTCTCATGATCCTTATCAACTAGCATGGAACGTTAATTCAATAATATTCAGTTTGTTATTAGATTTAATTGCTCACAATGACTCTACGGATATCTCTTATAACCATTGGTCTTAATTTAGTTTATACTTTTGTCCTTTTTGCCCAACCCTTAAATGGTTATAAGGATAGTCTTGAAAACACCATGAAGCAGGCTGATTCAATAGAATCACTCAGAAGCATACTGATTCAAAAAGACGGAGAATTACTGAGCGAAAAATATTTCCGAACCGCATCCCCCGACTATCCCTACAACATCAAATCGGCATCAAAGAGTATCATTTCACTATTGGTTGGTATAGCTGTAGACAAAAGTGATATTTCAATTGATGAAACTCTTGGTGGTTATTTCCCCGAATACTTTGCATCTAATCCGAATTCCAGGAAGGAGTCCATAACGATCCGCAACTTGCTTTCCATGCAATCAGGATTGGAGACTACCAGTTTCTATAATTACAGGCGTTGGGTAATAAGCGACAACTGGGTTGAATTTCAATTTGATCAACCCTTAGAAGAAGAGCCCGGAGGCAAGATGGTGTATAGCACAGGGATCTCCCATTTACTTTCAGTGATCATTACTAAAGCCACTGATATGAGCACCAAAGCGTTTGCCGAAAAATATTTATTCACACCGTTAGATATTCAGGTTGGAGGTTGGGATCGCGACCCTCAAGGGTATTATATGGGAGGAAATAATATAGCTCTCAAACCCCGTGACCTCCTTAAGATCGGTCAGCTTATGCTAAATCGCGGTACCTGGAATAATGAACAAATTGTTTCACAGGGTTGGGTTCGTGATTCATTTCAAACTTACACCCACAGTAATTTTAATCCCTATGATTATGGATACATGTGGTGGAACCGACCTGTCGGCGGTTATGAGGTTTATTTTGCTTGGGGTTTTGGAGGACAATATATTTTCATCATTCCGGAGTTAAACAGTGTGACAGTTATCACCTCTTTCCTGGAAAATGCTACACAAAGAAGAACGTATAAAGAACCGATCTTTGATCTACTCGAAAAAAATATAATCCCCTATCTCAAGAATAATTAATATCTCCCAGTAATTATTTAAATAAAGTTTAACAATTTTGTAACAAAGGTTCAGCTCAGTACTCTATCAATATATAAGGTACAATTAGGGTAATACATACTTCCGTTGGTAGTTAGAGGATTCACTGATGCTGAAAAATTACATCAAGATTGCGATAAGAAATCTCCTTAAAAAAAAGGTCTATTCGCTTATCAACATCACAGGTTTAGCTATTGGTCTTGCAACCTGCATTCTTATCGTAACTTACGTTATTAATGAAAGGAGCTATGACTCTTTTCATGAAAGATCAGAACAAATTTACAGAGTCGTTCAAACCACAATATCCGCTGATCGAGATGAGGATCAGGCTACAACTCCGTTTGGACTTGCCCCGATCTTAAAGGAAGAATATCCTGAATCCATTTTAAATACGGTCCGGTTTTTTGATATGCAACAGGAGTCCCATACATTTGTGAACCGAGAAGACCAATTCTCATTCCGCGAAGAAAACTTTTATTTCACTGATTCCACATTTTTTGATGTCTTTTCAGCAGTAATGCTTCAGGGAGACCCGACCACTGCACTGCGGAACCCTCTTTCACTTGTGCTAACAAAAGAGCTTGCTGAAAAATATTTTGGAGATAAAAATCCCATCGGTAAAACACTGAACTATAAAGGCATTCGCGACATGACCATTACAGGCATTATGCAAAACTGGCCTGAGGAATCACATATGAAGATCGATCTGCTAGCCTCCTTTACAAGCCTTGATGATATTTATGCAAGCAGCCCTGAGTACAACACAAGCTGGCTTTGGAACCCCATCTGGACATACGCGGTCATTGGGAAAAATACTGATCCAAATATTCTTGAAGAGCAACTTCAGACACTTGCTGATAAATACTATTACGCTTATTCCGGATGGCCGGCTGATGAAACCGTATATCTTGAACTGCAACCCATCACAGACATCTATCTGCACTCCAACCGTGACCAAGAAATGGAAGTTAACAGTTCTTCACTATACACAAATATCCTTTTGGCAGTCGCTATTTTTATTCTGATCATCGCCTGCATCAATTTCATGAACCTTTCAACGGCTCGATCGCTGGAAAGAGGTCGCGAGGTGGGTCTCAGAAAAGTAATGGGTGGTTATAAAAAACAGCTTGTTTCTCAATTCTTAGGAGAATCCTTCTTCATATCCCTTATTGCGATCATTCTGGGAGTCGGCATGATTTATCTTGCGCTGCCATTCTTTAATGATTTGACCGGAAAGGCTTTACGTTTTGAGCTTTTTCAAAATAACTATACTATTCCTGCTCTTCTGGGACTCACCATATTCGTTGCATTTTTTTCCGGCTCCTATCCTGCTTTTTTTCTCTCATCGTTTAATCCGGTTCAGGTTTTAAAAGGTAGCGGACTTACTAAATCGTCCGGTGTTCTTTTTCGAAAAGTTCTTGTCACATTTCAGTTTTCACTTTCTGTGATCCTGTTGATCGGAACAGCTGTAATTTTTCTTCAACTAAATTATTTACAGAAAAAAGACCTAGGCTTTGATAAGAATAACGTGCTCCTTCTTCCCACCAAGCAAAATCTTATTAGCTGGGAATTCGATACATTTAAGGAACGAAGTTTAAATCACTCCCAAGTTCAAAACATTACTGGCTTGGGAAAGATACCCGGAAGTGAAGTACAGGAATTTTATCGATATGTGCCGGCCGGAACCGGAGAATCAGAAGATGCCACTAATCTGACACTTCACGTTACCCATGACTTTATTGATACATTCGACCTAAACCTTTTGGCAGGCCGTACGTTTTCCCGTGATTTTACAAGTGATTTCGATCAAAGTATTTTGATTAACGAATCCATGCTTTCAAAACTGGATGCAGAAACTCCCGAAGAGGCTATCGGTTCCACTTTTTATTTTTATCCGCCTGTTGGGGACCGTGAATCTTTTACAGTTGTTGGAGTGACCGAAGACTTTAACTACTCGTCCCTTAAAAAAGAAATTCAACCATTGGTCATAAAGTTGGTTCAGGGAACACAACCAATTCTAGGTTATGTGGTACACACGGCAGTGGAACTTTCACCGGGCAATCCTTCTTCTGCCATTGAGCATCTGGAGCGTGTTTGGAAGCAGATCAACCCTATTGATCCATTTGAATACCGTTTTTTGGATGATCGTCTTAACGAGATCTATGAGTCAGAACAGAAAATGAGTTCATTAGCTACTGTATTTTCGGTCCTTAGCATAATTATTGCCTGCCTTGGTTTATTAGGGCTATCCTCCTATTCTGCTCACCTAAAACAAAAAGAGATAGGCATCAGAAAAAGTCTCGGAGCCTCTGTGATGAATATCGTAAATCTGCTATCAAAAGAATTTCTGTTATTGGTGATCTTTTCCAATCTCATAGCCTGGCCAATATCATATTATGGTGCAAAAAAATGGCTTGCGAACTTTCCCTACCGGTTTGACCTCTTTACATACCTTCCCATCATTTTTGTTACATCCGGTCTGATCATATTGATTATTGCACTGGCAACCGTAAGCTATCATTCTATAAGGGCTGCTATGATCAACCCGGTTCAGGCTGTACGGAACGAATAGTCTTAAGTTCTTTAAAAATTCATGTGGTTTACGTACCATTATGGAACCTTTCATTTAGGGCAATCATTGGGTTAGTATGAGATCGAAAAATTATATATCGCTTTTATTAGCACTAATATTTCTTCCCATCACGCAGGCGTCCGGAAATATTGTGCAACAAGACAGTACAGTCGATAAGACCGTTACTGTTATTACGATTAAAGGCACGATTGGGCCTACTACCACCAATTATATTACCCGCGGCCTGGAAACAGCTATAGAGCAAAATGCTGAAGCTCTGATAATAGAGCTTGATACCCCTGGCGGACTTCTAAATTCTACCCAAGACATCGTTCAGGAAATGCTTGCTTCAGAAATGCCCATTGTTGTTTACGTAACCCCTTCCGGTGGAAACGCAGGAAGTGCAGGAACCTTCATCACCCTTGCCGCACATATTGCGGCCATGGCTCCGACTACAACTATTGGTGCAGCATCGCCCGTTTCAATGGGTGGAGGACAACAGGATACAGTGATGCAGAAAAAGATCTTTAACTACTCAGAAAGTTTTATTGAGAATATCGCCAAAGAGCGGGATCGAAATGCGGAATGGGCTAAATCAGCCGTGAGTGACGGAGAAGCGATCACCGAAACTGAAGCATTGGAATTAAATGTCATTGACTTGATCGCAGCTGATCTAAATGACCTGCTTGAACAAATTGATGGAAAGGAGGTCGAAGGCAGAGTTTTATATACTTCAAACGCCACTATTGAGCCACTTGATGAAAGTTTTGCAGAGAAATTCTTCAGCTTCATCATGCGTCCTGAAATTATGCTAATACTGACTATGGTTGCGATATACGGTATAGTCGGTGAGGTTACCAACCCCGGAGCTATTGTTCCGGGTATGGCTGGCGTCATTGCATTGATCTTGTTACTCTATGGGTCAGCTGCCATGCCGATAAATGTAGCCGGATTTATTTTGATAGGATTGGCTATTGTCTTATTTATAACAGAAGCATTCACCCCAACCTTTGGAATTCTTATGACAGGAGGAGCCGTTTCATTTTTCCTTGGAGCTTTAATGTTGTTCCAGGATTTCCCCAAAGAAATGCAGTTGGATTGGTACTGGTTGGTCCCTGCAACCATTTTAATGGTCATATTTTTTGGTTGGATCGCAACTTCGGGCATCAAGGCACAATTTACAGGACACCGAACAGGCCTAGAGTCACTTATTGGGAAAAAAGCCAAGGTCATTGACGATGTTGACGAAAATTCGGGTCGCGTTATGGTATCAGGTGAATATTGGAATGCTGTTACTGAAGGAGAAGAGATTAAATCAAACGAATGGTGCGAGATAGTCCGTTTCGAAGGACTTACCGTAACCGTAAAACCTTACACCCCTAAAGAGGAGACTCATCATGGAGCCGACTGAAGTATTTTCAGGATATATAACCTGGGTAATTACCCTTGTTGTTTTCTTTGTATTATTAGCCCCGCAAGTTTTCAAGATCTTACGAGAATATGAACGAGCCGTTGTTTTCCGTCTTGGTAAATTTCAGAGCGTAAAAGGACCGGGACTTATTATACTGATCCCTTTTATTGATAAAATCGAGAGAGTGGACCTTCGTGTACTCACCATCAACGTTGATCGTCAGGAAGTGATCACCAAAGACAACGTAACCGTTAACGTAGATGCCATTACTTTTTTTCGAGTGGTAGATGCCGAAGCAGCTGTTATACAAGTTGAGAGGTATATTCATGCCACATCCATGCTGGCCCAAACAACATTGAGAAGTATTATTGGTCAGGTTGAATTGGATGAACTGCTTGCCAACCGTGAAAAGATCAATAAACAGATCCAACAAAATATTGATACTCAAACTGATCCATGGGGAATTAAAGTAGTATCTGTGGAAGTAAGGGATGTTGTTCTTCCTGAAAACATGAAGAGAGCAATGGCACGTCAGGCTGAGACCGAGCGTGATCGTCGAGCGAAAGTCATCAACGCCGAAGGTGAGTTCCAGGCCGCAGAAAGACTGGTTGACGCTGCCAAGATGATCGAAACCGCACCGGCCGCTTTACAATTGCGCTTCCTGCAAACCATGAATGAGATAAGTGAAGAGAACGCCACCTTTGCCTTCCTTCCACTGCCAATGGATTTTCTGGAAGCTTTCAAAAAAGTAGTTCCATCAGATCAGATCAAAAAGAAAGACAGTGATGATAAATAGAAAATCATAGATCAGAGCATCCATTGGTTCCAACACCAATTTTTCTCTGATACAAATACCCTGGCTCCGATGCTTTGCGTCGGAGCCTTTTTTATGTACATGTTTCCTCCTTCATGCCATCTATAGTTTTCTTAATTTCGGCTATCCTCGAACTAACAAATAAAGATCTCAATATGAGGCCTATCAGATTACTGACTCTATTTTTATCAATCTTCATTATCTGCTCCGGAACGGCATACGGTTTTCAAGAAGTACCCGAATCAACTCCGGAACCTCGCCAACAAGATCTGCTGGCTAATCCACAACGCACCGTTCACACCTTTTTGCACTGGCAACAAGCCGGACACAAAAAACCGGAATATGTGGTTACCACCATGAAGCTGGCCGGTGGTAATAAAGATAAAAAATTAGAACTGGCTGAGAGACTTCTTAAAGTTTTGGATGCACGGGGTTTGCTCATTGAATATGAGGATATTCCCAGTAATTCAAACTACACTGACAGCCTATCAGGACTCCAACAGTACATTTTGTTTCAAAGCCTGCCTGAGATCTACCTTACCAAAACAGCACAAAATGAATGGGTATTTTCTAAGGCAACCACTCAGGCTATACCGGAATTATATGCGAATACATTCTCAAGCGCGTTTACCTTCCTGATCGACCAACTACCGGAATGGTCCAGCAACGAATGGTTTGGGATCAAGGTATGGCAGTATCTCGCTGTATTCTTTTGGATATTACTTGGTCTTATATTCATGAAGGTATTTGAATTTTTTCTGGACAACTACGTTCGCCGTCTGGCACACAAAACCAAATTTACCTGGGATGACGACCTCATTGACGGCATTGAAAAACCATCCGGTTATATCTTTGTAACAGCCTTTTTTCTACTTACCTATTCGAATCTTCAGTTCTCCGTTACAGTCAGCCATGCACTATCCGTTTTTCTTGAGGTCGCATTATCTGCTACGGTCGTCTGGCTTTTTTATAATCTGTCTGATGTATTTTCGAAATACCTAACGGTTGTCACTTCAAAAACAGAGACTGAGCTAGACGATCAGCTTGTTCCCCTCATCCGAAAAACTCTTAGGTTCTTTGTCTTAGTAATGGGTGTTATCGCCATTCTTCAAAATAACGGTATAAATGTAGCTTCACTGATTGCCGGATTAGGTATTGGTGGTTTGGCAGTAGCGTTGGCTGCACGGGAGACACTCGCTAATTTTTTCGGATCAATTACTATCTTCATGGACCGGCCCTTCAAGATCGGTGACTGGATCAAAACCGGAGATGTTGAAGGAACGGTAGAAGAGGTTGGCTTTCGTTCAACCCGTATTCGAACTTTTTATAATTCGTTGGTGAGTGTCCCAAACTCCAGTGTTGCCAACACAGATATCGACAATCTTGGATTGAGGAAATACCGGAGGTTAAAAACTGTACTCAACCTTACATATTCAACCACACCTGAGCAAATGGAAGCTTTTGTGGAAGGTATCAAGGCCATTGTAAAAGCCAACAAGCACTTTCGCCAGGATATGTATGAAGTGCATTTCAATTCCTTTGGGCCTCACTCCCTTGATGTGCTGGTCTATGTCTTTTTTGATGTTCCTGATTGGAGCACTGAATTACAGCAGCGCCATAATTTCCTATTAGAAATACTGCGACTTGCTAAGGAAGTGGGTGTTGAATTCGCCTTCCCAACGCAGACTTTACATATGGATAGTTTTTACAAAGATCAGCCGCGCAAAGTAGGCGAAGAACGAACTGAAGAGGAGTTGGTATCTGCTGTAACTGAATTTGGACCTGATGGGAAAAAAGGGAAACCGGCAGGTATTCGAATATACAGAGATGGCGAAGAATTAGATTTTGGACCTAATAAATAAACAAAACGAAAGGCCACAGAAAAAATCATTTAAATCTCTGAAATACATGCTCCCAAAGATCTTGTATCCTTAGCAAAAACAAAAAGCCGACTCTAGTGAGCCGGCTTTTAAAATGAATCTCAACTATGACTCTTCAAGCTTTATTTTTCAGCTTTCTCATCTTCCTTCTTGCCTGAAAATGCATCAAACACCATAACCAGATCATTAGCAACTTGCTCCTTAGTGCGCCCTTCAATACGATGCCGCGGTATTAGTGCTTTGATCTCTCCATCTACGAAATAAGCGAAAGATGGTGAGGATGGTGGATATTCACTAAAATAAGCTCTGGCATGTGCCGTTGCTTCTTTATCCTGACCGGCAAACACGGTTACCATATGATCGGGCTTGGTCTCTGTATTCTCAATAGCGATTCCCAAACCGGGGCGTGCATTTCCTGCCGCACAACCACATACCGAATTCACGACTAAAAGCATTGTTCCTTCGTATTCCTTCATCGCACGATCAACATCGTCAGTGGTCTTTAGCTCCTCAACACCAAACTGAGTCAGCTCTTCTCTCATCCAAGACGTATCAGGTCCCATTCCAAATCCAAATTGCATAATAATCTCTTTGTTTTATTGATTGCTATAACGTGTTAAAAATACAAAATATTTAAGCCAAAAATAGATGAGGCTTTCCATTCCTGGAAAGCCTCGAAATATATTAAATACCCAACCCTATGCAGGTCAGACTTAATAGGTCTCGTATTTATTTAGCAGATTTAAAGTTTTCTGCAACCTGATCCCAATTGACCACATTCCAAAAAGCTGCTACATAATCCGGTCGACGATTTTGGTAGTGCAAATAGTATGCATGTTCCCAAACGTCAATACCCATAATTGGTGTATAACCTTCCATCAACGGGCTATCCTGGTTTGCAGTAGAATGTACTACAAGGTTTCCACTGCCGTCTACTGACAACCATGCCCATCCGGAACCGAAACGGCCACCGGCTGCAGACGAAAATTCTTCTTTGAACTTGTCAAAACTTCCAAAAGATTCGTTAATAGCTTCAGCAAGCTCACCTTCTGGTTTTCCTCCTCCACTTGGAGACAGAATAGTCCAAAAAAGATTATGATTAGCGTATCCGCCACCACTATTAATTACAGCCTGTTTGACATCAGAAGGTACTTCATCAATTCTGCGTAGTACTTCTTCAATATCTAGATCGGCAAATTCATGTCCTTCAAGGGCTGCATTCACTTTGTTTGTGTATCCTTGATGGTGCTTGGTATGATGGATCTTCATCGTACGGGCATCAATATGTGGTTCAAGTGCATCGTAGTCGTACGGCAGATCTGGTAATGTATAAGCCATTGTTTACTCCTTAATTTAATATTCGTTAACTGACGCTTAAATCTTGTGCGCCTATTATTTATCGTTCCTAAACATAAGCAAAACGGTCATTAAATTCGTTCCTCCCATCCATCAATAGCTTCTATATTTTAGATTTACTTATACTATAACATAAATGTAACTCTGAAATCCATTTAGATTTAAAGTATCTTTAAGTTCAAATTCACATTACTTTTACTCACTCACATTACTTATGAAGTACAATTACGACGTCATAATCATTGGTAGCGGCCCGGCAGGTTTTTCGTGCGCCATGCAGAGCTCAAAATTCGACAAGAAAGTTTTAGTTATTGAAGCTAATGAGGATTCTTTTGGTGGCACATGGATCAACTCCGGAACCATTCCAAGTAAAGCCTTACGCGAAACAGCCCGGATCATACAGCGTTTTCAAAGTCAGTTTGAGCATCTTTCTGACGAAAAGGCTTATCAGCATCATCAGATGTCCGAATTGCTCAAGTACAAGAGTGAGATACAGCAAAGCAAGAACACTAAGGTTGAAAATGATTTCAAAAAAAATGAGATCGATACGGTTCGTGGCTTTGGAAAATTAACGGATGATCACACCGTTGAGGTAACTGACAAGGAAGGCAAGAAAAAAACCTATAAAGGTGAATTTATCTTCCTTTCACCGGGTAGTAAACCGGTCAAACCCAAAGGATTTGACCTGGACCACAACAAGGTGCTTGATTATACTTCTATCTTGGACCTAACCCATATTCCCAGAAAATTATTAGTCATCGGAAGCGGTGTTCAGGCTTTGGAATATGCTACCACCTTTTCTAATCTTGGAAGTCGCGTTTCCATTTTGAATGAAGCAGATTCATTTCTGCCTTTCCTTGATAATGAGATCAAAGATCAGCTTGATAAACTATTGGTAAAACAGAAGATCGAAGTCTTTTCCGATGCTGAAAAAATCGAGATCAATACAAATACCATCCGTAATACAACAGAGGTCAGATATAACCTGCGACAGGATAACGAAGGTAACAGAACCCGCGTTATTGAAACAGAACATGTTCTCTATCTCGGGGGAAAAGTGCCAAATACAGAGGGTTTAGGGCTGGAAAATACCGGCATTGAAACCGATGAGGAGGGTAATATTTTAGTTAACGACGATTACCAAACGAGTATTGACAACGTTTATGCCGGTGGAGATGTGATCGGCTATCCCGCCCTTGCTTCAGCTTCTTTTTCTGAAGGCCGGCTGGCATCATGTAATATGTTTGGAATTCAGGTTTTGGACGTTCCACCCGAAATTCCTTTTGCAATCTACTCCATTCCTGAAATTTCTAGTATTGGATTGACCGAAAAGGAAGCTAAATCACGCGGTTATGATGTCACTATTGGTCGGGCTTACTATAAAAATATTACACAGGGTGATATCAGTAATCAGCAGGACGGTTTATTAAAACTGGTTTTTGAGACTGAATCTCTGAAATTGGTTGGTATCCATATCATTGGTGAAAGAGCCAGTGACCTGATCCACCTTGGACAGGCAGTGATGTCACTTGGTGGAGATATCCGCTACTTCATCAACCATGTTATGAACTATCCAACTTACAGTGAGGCTTATCGTATTGCAGCCTTTAATGGGATCAACAGAGTCTACAAAGCAGGCGTCAAATACAAGAAGATCCTAAAGAACAATAAGTAAAATACTGAACAAGGAATATTTAATATTGAAGTAATGTAAAACGGCTGCTTCCAGCTTGGAACCAGGCTACTTCTTATATCGATATTCCTTATTCAATATGCGATATTTTAAACGTAGTGTATTGCTTTACGCATTCCTTCTGAGTCATACTCAAAATCTTCCGGCAAGGTTTTTATGCCTTTTTCCTCAGAGATCTTAGCGGAATAAGCCAATACCATCGCGTCCACTATATCATCTTCTTCGACTTCATTACGCCGAAAATCTTCCTTGATATCCCGGAAGAAGTCATCTGCAATAGGCTCTCGGTCTTCGATCAGTTTTAAACGATGCTTTATTCCTTTTTTCAGGTTTTTCTTTTGATAGATCATCCCTCCGTTTATGGTTTGAAAAAGCAATTCAGGATGAGATTCCAGAACCTTATCCCTCAGGCTTTCATCAGCTCGCAGCAATTCATCCACTAGCTGGATCTTTGGTGTGATATTCCATGACTGCAAAGTCAGTTTCTTATCGGTGTACTCATGGCTGATCATATTTGCCTCCACATACGAGGGTGCCATCAGTGCTGGCCGTATCGGTGGGCTGAATACACTTGAGGCGTAATCACCACCAACTTTGTTACGTAATAAAGCATCTGCCTCACGAGTATAATTTTCATCCTCAAGACCGATCGGCATGTCAATGAATATTCTGTCAAAGGTCTCAAAAGCATTCTTCAAATCCTCCCTATTTCTAAGCACTTCGTACTTTTCATCACCTTCATCAAATGTGATGAGGATCCAGCCCGCTTTACAACCGTCTATTCCTGCTGTTTTCACTTTAATTGATCTTTAATGTTCTTCTTTATCTGAATATGCAATTCGTCCAGCTGATGTTCATCTACTACATCAGGGGAATTATCCATCATGCTTTGTGCTTTCTGGTTCTTAGGAAACGCAATAACATCTCGAAGGCTTTTTGCCCCGGTCAGTAACATCACGGCCCGATCCACTCCAAAAGCTATGCCTCCGTGTGGAGGAGCTCCATATTTAAAAGCATCGAGCAGGAATCCGAATTTTTCTTCAGCTTCACGTTCCCCGATCCCTAAAAGTTCAAAAACTTTACGTTGCATTTTCTGATCATGGATACGTATGGAACCGCCACCGAGCTCATTTCCGTTCAGTACCAGGTCGTAGGCTCGTGCTTTTACTCTTCCAGGATCCGAATCCATTAGTTCCAAATCTTCTTCTCTTGGTGAGGTGAATGGATGGTGCATCGCATGATAACGTCGCGTTTCTTCATCCCATTCAAGCAATGGAAATTCAGTTACCCATAGAAAGTTATATTTTGTCTCGTCGATCAGGTCGAACTCCTTGCCCATCATCAATCGTAGCTGCCCAAGTTGCTTGAGAACATTGGGTTTTGGCCCGGCCAGGATCAACACCAGATCACCCTGTTTGGCTTCTGATTTCTCAACCATTTGATCCACGATCTCGTCAGTCAGGAATTTAGCCACACTGCAAAGTGGCCCGTCATCCTGCATCTTGATATATATAAGCCCACCTGCGCCGGTTTCCTGTTTTACGCGATCGGTTAGACGGTCAATAGCACCGCGCCCCATATTACCCTGACCAGGAACAGTAATTCCAACTACACCGCCTCCTTTTTTAACCGTATCAGAAAAAACTTTAAACTCTGCATCTTTAACAATATCTGAGAAGTCTTTAAACTCCAGTCCAAAACGAATATCCGGTTTATCAGACCCGTAAGTATTCATTGCTTCCTCATAGGTCATTCGTGGAAAAGGCGTTTCCACTTCATAACAGATAGTATCTTTAAATACTTTTTTCCAGAGCGATTCATGGGTTTCATACACATCTTCCTCATCCACAAAACTCATTTCGACATCTATCTGAGTAAACTCGGGCTGACGATCAGCACGTAAGTCTTCATCCCTAAAACACTTCACGATCTGAAAATATTTATCATAGCCTGAAACCATCAAAAGCTGCTTGTACGTCTGCGGACTCTGAGGCAATGCAAAGAACTTTCCGGCATTCACACGGCTGGGCACCAGGTAATCACGCGCTCCTTCAGGTGTACTGCGCATCAATACCGGAGTTTCCACTTCTACAAAATTGAGATCGTGATAAAATTGACGAACCGACTGATAGAACTTCGAACGCAGCATAATCTTTTCCTGAACCTCCGGTCTTCTTAGATCCAGATATCGGTATTTAAGCCTTACATCTTCATTTGTTGAAATGCCGTCTTTGATTTCAAACGGAGGGGTATCAGCTGCGGAATAGATCACAAGGTCTGTCGCTTCGATCTCAATCTCACCCGTTGGCATTTTGGGATTTAAATTCTCTTCACCCCTCGTGATGACTTTACCTTTAACACCGATCACATATTCAGCGCGCAATTGTTCTGCTTTCTCATGCAGCTGATCATCTTCTTCGGTAAATACAACCTGAGTTACGCCATAACGGTCACGCAGATCTATGAATATAACACCGCCCAGGTCACGGCGGGGTCCAACCCATCCATTTAAAATTACTTCTTCGCCAATATTTTCTGCTGTAAGTTCTCCGCAGGTATGTGTTCTTTTAAGGGTCATTCTTTTAGATGAATCGTAAAGTGAAAACTTTTGGTTGTTAAGGCGCTGAAAATACGCATAATGTAAACGAATCGCTTAATCAATGTCGCAGGAACTCATTTTTCTGATAAATACTTTCGCTACTTTTTTCATGACCGGGCTTATATGGATCGTTCAGCTCGTTCACTATCCCTCATTTCACTATGTAGGAAGTGATAACTTCAAAGCCTTTCAACTTCACCATGTGAATAGTATCGATAAGATCGTGATTCCGGTAATGGTTGTTGAACTCGCAACTTCGTTTGGATTGGCGTGGTTTGATGGTTTTCTAAGCCTTAATGCTGTCGGTTTTTATATCGTTATTCTTATATGGGCTTCAACAGGTCTTTTCTCGGTTCCGGCTCATAATAAACTTGAGTCTTCAAAAGATCATAATGTGATCAAAAATTTAGTATTAACCAATTGGTTGAGGACTGTCTTATGGTCTTTAAAATCTGGGCTTAGCCTATACATTTTAAGTAAACTCATCATTTTTTAAGTAGTGATTTTGCAATAAAAAAAAGCGCATGAATAATGCGTTAAAATTAAATTAGCGCAATTACCTCATTTTTAACTACATTATATGCCCTTCTGCGAGTGGGTCGTGGAGGGAACCATTCTACCTGGGGAGGTAAAATGAATATCATCGACACTATTGTTGCAGACGGCAACGAAATATTCAGGCACGGGCTAAGTGCGATCTTACGCACTGAAGGAACATTTGAAATTCAAAGTGAGATCGATAACGGAGCCCTGGTTTTAACCGCTTATGAAAGCGTAAGGCCCGACCTGTGTATACTCTCCTTTTTTATGCCCGAAATGGAAGGCATTATTATCGCCAAAAAGATCATTGACAGAGATCCCGATGCCAATATCCTATTGCTTGCTGATGAAACAAACCGCAAAACCTTGAACGAGTTTCTGGATTCAGGTGCATATGGGCTCATACATAAATCTGCTCACCGTCTGGAACTTATTGATGCCGCTGAAAAAGTAGCCAAAGGTGAGAGATATCTTGGTAAGCAATTCTCCAGAATGATGACAGAAGAATACAAACGCCTCGCCCAAAAGAAAAAACGCCCCGACCCTGTCAAGTCTATCACTAAAAGAGAGCGCGAGATCCTTGGCTTACTCACAGAAGGGCTCACCAGCACTGAGATAGCAGACAAACTTTATATCAGCCCACGAACAGTAGAAAAGCACCGAACCAATCTTCTTAAAAAACTGGATCTCAGAAATACCGCTGCCTTGGTTCGGTTTGCCATGGAAAATGAGCAAGCTCTTCTATAAAAATCTCCTCACTTTACTATTTTTTAAGTGCATGAGTTCTGATTTGTTATATATTCAGAAGGCTTTGACGATTTAACACTCTGCCTATCATAATCTTACTATAAACTTACAGTTATGAAATTCAAGTACTTTCCTTTTTATCTGCTTCTTTTCTCACTCATCATAGTAATCCCGGATCGATCTCTTGCTCAGTCGTCCAAAACTGAGTTTTCTATTGAAGATTATTTTAAACTAAAAAATGTAGGATCACCTGTCATTAGTCCTGAAGGCAAGTGGATCGCCTATACTGTTACTGAAACAGATTATGAAGATGACAGTCGCGAAACCCGTATCTGGATGAGTCCGGTTGATGGAGGCAAGGCCTTGCCAATGACTGCCGAGGGATACTCAGCAAGCAGTCCAAAATGGAGTCCGGATGGGAAATACCTATCATTCATGGCATCGAGAGGTGAGGTGGAGAAAACACAGGTTTGGACATTGAATATGAAAGGCGGCGAAGCTGTACAGCTTACGAATATTGAACAAGGTGTATCAGATTTTGAATGGTCACCAAAAAGTGATCGACTTTTACTTTTGATAAAGGACAAAAAAGAGGAGTCGGAACGACCTGAACCCTATGTGATCGACCGGCTTCAGTTCAAACGAGATTACGTCGGTTATTTAGATAGACGAAGAACACATATCTACACCTTCACGCCCGGTGATACTTCCGCTGTTCAACTCACCTTTGGAGATTATGATGATTCTCAGCCGGTATGGAGTCCCGATGGAAATAAGATCGCATTTGTCAGTAACCGAACATCAAATCCAGACGGCAATATAAACAGCGATATTTGGGTAGTTGATGCGAATATCCCGGGCAAAGCACTAACTAAAATTACTGAAAATCCGGGTGGTGACTCTTCCCCGGCCTGGAGCCCGGATGGAAGATCAATTGTCCACACTTCTGTTATAGATACAAGCGCCATCTGGTATGCTACTAACAAGCTGACTATTTCTGACGCCAACGGTAACGGTAACGGTAATTCTCGCATCCTGCTTGATGATCTGGATCGTAACATCTCTTCACCAACCTATTCTGAAGACGGTAATAATATCTGGTTCCTTTTGGAAGACCGTGGTGAGACACAACTTGCATCTATTTCTCCAAATGGAAGAAATTTAAAGAGAGTCCTATCAGGGGACCTGAGCGTAAGTAGCTTTGACATTGAAAACAACACTATCGCTACCTTACAAGCTACTTTTGACAGACCACATGAAATTCACGTTTGGAAAAATGCTGAACTGAACAGAATTACACACGTTAATGATGGGCTTCTTGACCAGAAAAAACTAGCTCAGATGGAAGAGATCCGGTTCAACAGTGAAGATGGTACTCCAATTGAGGGTTTTCTGGTTACCCCCGCTGAATATGATGGAAATGAGAAGTTGCCGACAATCCTCTGGATCCATGGCGGCCCGGTGGCGCAGTATGAGCACAGCTTTAGTTTCATTCCTCAGTTGTATGCAGCTAACGGTTATGCAGTTCTGTTGATCAACCCCAGAGGTTCCTCGGGCTATGGACAAGAATTTTCTGAGGTCTTGTTTGCAGATTGGGGCAATAAAGATTTTGAGGATGTGATGGCCGGTGTAGATCACGCTATTGAAAAAGCTGTAGCTGACCCCAATAAACTTGGTGTTGGCGGATGGTCCTATGGCGGGATCCTCACGAATTATGTGATCACCAAAACAGACCGGTTTGAAGGAGCCATTTCCGGAGCCAGTGAAACCCTATACCGTTCTAATTACGGACATGATCATTATCAACTAACCTGGGAAAAGGAGTTGGGACTTCCTTGGGTCACACCGGAGAAATGGGAACGAATATCTCCGTTCAACGATGTAGGCAAGGTCACGACTCCAACGCTCTGGATAGGTGGTGCTGAAGACTGGAACGTACCTATTCTGGGATCAGAGCAAATGTATCAGGCTATGAAGCGACTTGGGCTTGAGACTCAGCTTGTGGTTTATCCGGGAGAACATCACGGAATTCGAAAACCCACCTTTCAAAAAGATCGCTTTGAGCGATACCTCGGTTGGTTTGACACGTATGTTAGAAGTAATGAGTAGCAAGCTACGTGAAATTACGTAGGCAAATTACGTAATTCTCACCATTGACGGCCATGCCCTATTAATGTAAATTAATTATGCAAATGGGGTAATAGCCGTCTGTAGATGATATCTGCCGCCACTCATTGAGTTGAGGGCGGCTTTTTTTATGGTTCTATTTATTGGAATTAAGGTGTTTCATCTTTATACCCCTCAATTCGTGATAATTGTTATACTCATCCACCATAGAAGAGAGTGCGAACAAATCATAAAGTGCCCCTAAGCCTAAAACACCTCCGCTCAATATCCATGCGATCCCGGTTCCTATCTTACCAAGGTAAAAACGATGAAAGCCAAAGATCCCAAAAAAGGATATGAACCAAAATAGATAAGCTTTTGCCTTAGATTTTTTCTCAAAACCGGGAACGTCGATTCCCTGAATAATAGATAGTTTTTTAATGCCGCCCACTTTTGCTATAAAATCTTCATAGCTGGACATCAGCTTTTTGGCAAATATCCTTGGCTTGGCCGATTCACTTTTTCGTATCTCCAATTCACTCTGTAATACCTGATACTCAAAGATAAATTCTTCTATTACTCTCTCCATTGATAGTTTATCCTGAAGATAAGCGTCGATCTTTCTTCTCAGATTTCGAATGGAATCATGTATCGTGATCATGAGATCAGACCTGGAATCAGTCCCATCCACCTCTGATATCTCTTCATATTTCTGAAGAGCTTTGTAAAGTGCCTGATCCGCTACTATAGCGATCTCATATTCTTCTGATATCCGCATATTGCCCTATTGATTTAACACCTATCCTATTCGGATTAAATTATCATTTGTTTCAGAATCAGAAATAGGCTTAAAATAAAAAAGCCCGATCCAACGAAGAATCAGGCTTTATATATGTACCGTGGGACGGAATTGAACCGTCGACCTCACGATTATGAGTCGTGCGCTCTAACCATCTGAGCTACCACGGCATATTTCTTTTCATAAAGAGCATCAAATATACGAGTTTATAATACAAAGGGTAAAACATTTTTTTTGACTACAATCCAATGTGGAATAGCCACAATGAACAAAATAGTTCATACTTAAGAGGTAATCAGGAAAGTTGGAGCTTCCGAGACTGCATTACCATATCGGTGCTTGGCAACGAGGTTTTAAAAAAGTTTTCAAACATTTTCCACCCAAACATTTTTTCAGTCTACCTGCCTTATTCTCTACGCTAAGTTTCTTAACTTCCCACTTATAAAGAAAATCAATTTAAAACAGGTTCATGGCTAAAAACATAACAACGCAGGAAAAAGATTATTCACAATGGTATCTGGACGTCGTTCGGGAAGCAAAACTGGCTGAACACTCACCGGTGCGCGGAAGCATGGTGATCCGCCCAAACGGAATGGCACTGTGGGAAAATATGCGTAACGCCCTCGATCAGATGTTCAAGGATACCGGCCATGAAAATGCCTACTTCCCGCTCTTTATCCCCAAATCATTTCTTTCCAAAGAAGCACAGCATGTGGAAGGTTTTGCGAAAGAATGTGCCGTTGTAACGCACAGTCGACTCAAAAGCGTTGACGGTGGCGTAGAGGTGGATCCGGAATCAAAGCTCGAAGAAGAGCTGATCGTTCGTCCTACTTCAGAAACCATCATTTGGGATACTTACAGAAACTGGATACAATCCTACCGTGACCTCCCAATATTGGTGAACCAATGGGCCAATGTTGTCCGCTGGGAAATGCGTACCAGACTGTTCCTCAGAACCATGGAATTTCTATGGCAGGAAGGGCACACGGCCCATGCCACTAAAGAGGAAGCCGTAGAAGAGACACTGCAAATGCTGGATGTATATGCAACCTTTGCAGAAGAATGGATGGCAATGCCTGTCTTGAAAGGGGTGAAAACCGAAAGCGAACGTTTTGCCGGAGCCGTTGATACCTATTGCATTGAAGCCTTGATGCAGGATGGGAAAGCCCTGCAGGCCGGAACTTCTCACTTCCTGGGGCAAAATTTCGCCAAGGCTTTTGATGTGAAATTTCAGGACAAAGATGGCGAGCATAAATTGGTGTGGGCCACAAGCTGGGGCGTTTCAACGCGTCTGATCGGTGGATTGATCATGACACACTCTGATGATCAGGGGCTTGTTCTTCCTCCAAAACTGGCACCAACCCAAGTGGTGGTGGTTCCAATTTATCGCAGTGATGAGCAACGCGAATCCGTACTTCAATATGCCGATGCCATTTATGATGAACTGAAGGAATTGGGTGTTCGCATCAAAGTGGATGACCGTGACAATTACAACCCCGGTTACAAATTTGCCGAACATGAGGCAGCCGGAATACCGCTTCGAATTGCTGTTGGACCCCGCGATCTTGAAAACAACAATGTGGAACTTGCCCGTCGTGATCTGAAATCCAAAAATATCGAAAGTCGGGAAGGACTTGGTGAAAGGGTAACAAAACTACTTAATAATATTCAGGATGAACTATTTGATAAGGCTAAAAAGCGGCGTGATGAAAATACCCGGGAAGCAGATTCTTATGAAGAATTTCAAAAAATGATCGAAGAGAAAGGTGGATTCATCTGGGCACATTGGGATGGAACACCGGAAACGGAAGAAAAGATCAAAAATGATACCAAAGCTACCATCCGCCTTATTCCATTGGAAAAAGGCGAAGAAGGCAAATGCATGGTCACCGGCAAGCCTTCAAAGCAAAAAGTGTTGTTTGCCGTGTCGTACTAAAAACTAAATCGTCATTGCGAGGAGCCAACTATGTTTGTCCAGGTTTTATCTGTTTTTCAACGAAGCAATCTCCCTGATATGAACTGTGAGCTCAATTCCGGGAGATTGCCACGAGATTTACTCACTTCGTTCGCTGAATCTCTCGCAATGACAATTCATAAATAACAAATGCCAAAAATTCCATATCAATATTATCTCTGCTCGGCTGAACAATCCCGGTTTATGGATGAAAACACCATTTCAGAGTTTGGGATCGATGGATTTACACTGATGGAAATTGCCGGTACACGGGCCGCTGATATCATTATGTCTGAAGTGCCGGGCGGTTCACATGGTATATTCTTCTGTGGAAAGGGAAATAATGGAGGCGATGCGTTGGTTATTGCCCGACTTCTTTCTCAACAGAATTATAAGATCACAGTGTGTTTTCTATCAGCATCCGATGATCTGAGTCCGGATGCAGATAAGAACTTTGAGCTCCTCCAAAAGCTGGATAGTGAGATCGAGATCTTAGATTGGGATGGTTTCACCCCGAAAGATTACGATTTTGTAGTGGATGGCATGTTGGGAACAGGACTGGATTCCGAAGTTCGAGCTCCCTATTCAGACGCCATCGATTGGATCAATGAACAAGTAGCACCGGTATTTGCCCTGGATGTACCAACCGGATTAAATGCCGATACCGGACAAGTTATGGGCTCAACAGTTCAGGCTGATTTCACCCTGAGTTTCGGTGCCTTAAAATCCGGATTTTATCTAAATGATGGTTTTGATACGACCGGCGAGGTTATATTGTGCGAACTTTCATTCCCCAATAAGTACAAAAAAGCCTCAGCCTATCTGATCGACGAACACTGGGTAGACAGTGATGCACCAACGCAACAGATCAGAGAACATAAATATGATGGTGGAGTGCTTTACATCATAGCAGGTTCAGAAGGCTTGACCGGAGCGGGAATTCTATCAGCGAGAAGTGCCTGGTCGACTGGATTGGGAGCAGTAGTGCTCATCACACCGAAGGGATTGCTGGAAATTTATGAGAAACAGCTTGAACAGATCATCAAGAAACCCGTTGGAGACCGCAAAGACATATTTTTCAAGGAATCTCATCTCGATGAAGTACTGAAGATCCTGAGTGAAAAACCCGGAAAAATGCTCATCGGCCCTGGACTTGGCCGTAACCCGGACACCATAGAGTTCGCACAAAAGTTACTTGCGGATTATCAGGGAGATGCAGTCATCGATGCTGATGCCCTTTTCGCTTTATCAGAACTTGATGAGATCGATAAACCAAAATCTGCAAACTGGATCCTGACCCCACACCCCGGTGAACTGAGAACACTGGCCAGTAAGGACATTAAATTTGACCATGAGAGACTGATTGGGGTCAAAGCTTTAGCAGCAGAAAAAAATATTATTATATTATCTAAGGGGATGCCGGGCATTGTTGGAACAGAAACCGGGAACGCCTATATAACAGGATATGATACCCGGGCTTTTACTCGCGCCGGATTCGGGGATGTTCTGGCAGGCAAAGTATCTGCCTATTGGTTGATCTCAAAAGATGCTGAGGTCGCATGTTTCAAGGCATTATTGGACGGCAAAGACAAAGCAAATAATTATTATTCATCACATTCCGGGGTGTTAGAACCAATTGATATCATTTAATGACGAAACCTTTTAAGCAACTGACACGCTCAGTAAAACTTTATCTGATCCTGCTCATTATATCTACTGTAGGAATTCTCTATGGAACACTGTTTCCTGTAGATTATAGCGTGCCACGTTCATTTTACGGCCTGGATAAGTTTGTACACTTTGTCATGTTTGGAGCCTGGACATTCTTTTTTGGAATCGTAAGATTTTTAAAGGGAAATTTTAAATTGATGACCATCTTTATGGGCGGGTCTGCATTTGGTGTCCTTATCGAGGTTCTTCAACACTTACTTCCCACCGGAAGAAGTCCTGAATTACTGGACCTTGTAGCTGATATTACCGGCACGGCCGCGGCAGTAATAATATTATATATCCTCTCTAAAACCGTGACACAGTTTTCTCCAACCCCACATGATAATGCTATTTAATCTTTTAGATAGATTAATTTGATTGAATGTAGATGCCTAATGCAAACAGGAACTTAAATTGTCCTGAGTATTTAGTTAAATTAACAACTGATTACTTGCACAGTATCGATAAAATTCCGTTCTTTTTAGCGGATTATAACTGACTAACTCTGTACCTGAATTATGAGAAACGAAAGAAAATCACCAAAAGCCGATCTCAAGAGATCCTATACTGTCTATTTAGAGGCAGGTTTGATCCTTGCACTGCTTTTAATGATTACTGCTGTAAATGTGACACTGGAATCCGAAGGACCCCGTGTAGTTGAACTTAACGAGCAGGAAGTTGTTGAAATGGAAGAGATCGTTCAAACCAAACAAATTGAAACTCCACCTCCACCACCCAGACCACCGGTGCCTGTTGAAGTTCCAAACGATGAGATCATTGAAGATGAAATGATCGACCTTGATGCGGAATTAGATTTCGATGCACCTATGGATCTGCCTCCTCCACCTGAAGAAGAGGAAGAAGAAGAAGATTTCTTCGTGGTAGTAGAAGAAATGCCTAAACTTATAGGTGGTATGGCCAAGCTTCAGGGAAGTGTAAAATATCCCGAAATGGCTCGACGTGCCGGTATTGAAGGGCGTGTCACCGTTCAGTTCATTGTAAATGAGCAAGGGAAAGTTGAAAACGCACGTGTTGTTCGCGGCATTGGCGGTGGCTGTGATGAGGAAGCTCTTAAAGCAGTTCAACAGGCAGAGTTTGAGCCTGGAATGCAGCGTGGACGCCCCGTTCGCGTGCAATATGCACTCTCTATTAATTTCCGCTTAGAGAACTAATTCTATCTTTTTTGAAAGATTATAAGGTGTGATCAAACGATCACACCTTTTTTTATGTCATGAATTTTTTCAGGATATCTTTCAAATTATTATAGCCGGCTATTTTGACAGCCTTGTTTAACGGCATCCATTCTATCTTTTCGATACCCTCTTCTTTCTGAGGAACCAAATCTTCTTCCTGTGTAAATATCATGGAATACCAATGAGTCGTTTTACCCATGATCTTCCCATTCTCAGGATATTCATGATAGGTTTCTCCCAGTTTTTTTACAAGGGATGGAATTTTACTTCCCACTTCTTCAGATACCTCCCGGGCAGCACACATCTCAATCGTCTCTCCTTCTTCATGCTTTCCTTTGGGAAGATCCCAAACCCCATTCCTGAAAATCATCAAAACCTCAGGGCGCTGGTCCTTATCTAATCGATATACAATTCCGCCTGCCGCCGTTATCGGCTCTGTTTCAGTATTACTCACTGTCTGCGTTTTTCTTTTCTTCTCCACCCTGTTCTTTTTCTTTTTTCTTCTCATCGGCATAATTGAGCCGTAGGGTCGTAAGAGTCTGTTCAAGATACCCCGAAGCCTCATCTGAAAGGTTTCCTTTGGTATATTTTTTTAGCATCGCCAGAGTATCAATAGCATACTTAGCTGAGGATAGGTCTTTTTCCATTTCCTGCGTAGCCGGGTTTTGGAGTTTACCTAGACTCATCATGGCTATTTGCTGATGCTGTTGAATCAGCATCATAAATAGTAGCTGTTCTTGCTGTTCTTCGTTCAGATTTTTGTTGTTTGTATCCATTTTAATCTCTTTTTATTTACACAATTTGATTGTGATAAATTTAATAAAGTTCATTTTTATGTACCTTCAAGAATTCTAAGGATAACCAAATTTATACACATAATATGGCCGTTTTAAAGCCTTTTAAAGCATGGAGACCCAAACCCGAATTTGCAGAAGAAGTAGCTTGTGTTCCCTACGATGTAATCAACACATCTGAGGCAAGGGAAATGGCCGACGGAAACGACAAAAGTTTTCTGCATGTGATTCGGCCTGAGATCGATTATCCCTCCGGAACTTCTGTCTATGATGAAAAAGTGTATCAGAAAGGGAAAGAAAATTTGTACGGTCTTTTGAACTCAGATGTCTTTCTTCAGGAGCACAAAGAATCATTATATATCTACAGGCTAACCATGAATGGTCGTTCACAGATCGGTCTCTTTGGATGTGTGAGTGTAGAAGATTATGATAAAGATGTGATTCTCAAACATGAAAAGACCCGCCCCGATAAAGAAGATGACAGAACCAAACACATTGTAACTCAACAAGCCCACGCTGAACCGGTTATGTTGACTTTTAGGGATTCTGAGGGCATATCAAAGTTCATGAATGACTTTATCCATCACAATCCACCCCTATACGACATTAAAACGGATGACGGAATATCTCATACCATATGGAAAGTTGAAGAACACTCACCTTTGACGGAAGCCTTTAACAAGATCCCAAAGATATATGTAGCTGACGGTCATCACCGATGCGCAAGTGCAGCCAGAGCAGCGAACATATCAGCTTCGAACGCCCCTGATCATAGCGGTTCCGAAGAATACAATTATTTTCCGGCCGTTCTTTTTCCCACAGATCAGCTCGAAATTATGGCTTACAACCGGATCGTACTATCTATTCCTGATGATTTTTTAAAACAGCTCTCTGCCCGATTCAACGTTAAAAAAAATGCTCACCCTGTTCCCCGGGAAAAGGGAACCATTGCCTTCTACCTAAATGATAACTGGTATAGTATTGAACTCGAAAACAGTGAGGGTTCTGATCCTGCTTCCTCATTGGATATTTCACTTCTTCAAAAACAGGTCTTGGAGCCAGTTCTAGATATCAAAGATCAACGAACGGATCCGAATATTGATTTTGTGGGAGGAATCAGAGGTACTGACGAACTTGAAAAACTGGTCGATACAGGTGAAGCCGCACTGGGTATCAGCCTCTATCCTACCAGTATCGAGGAACTGCTTGAGGTATCAGACGCCGGTTTATTGATGCCTCCAAAATCCACATGGTTTGAACCGAAACTCAGATCTGGACTCCTTGTTCATACTTTTGAGTGATCAAACAGAACCAATTAATTCTATACTTTAGTCAAAATGCATCGAGTACACAATTTTAGTGCCGGTCCTGCCGCCCTACCTGATGAAGTCCTTGAAATAGCCAGGAAAGAGCTCATGGATTATCATGGTCAGGGTACATCCATCATGGAGCAAAGTCACAGAGGCGAGGCTTACACCAAAGTGGACAATGAGGCTAAGGAAAGACTCAATCGCATTCTTGACCTCGATGATCAGTTTCACATTATGTTTTTGCAAGGGGGAGCCAGTTCCCAATTCATGCAAGTTCCCTTCAATTTTTTAAAAAAGGATGAAACAGCGGATTACATCAACACCGGGGTTTGGTCTAAAAAAGCGATCAAAGAGGCTAAATTATTTGGCGATGTAAATGAGTCTTACAATGGAGAAGAGGAAGGATTTAGCCGGGTTCCTCAAAATTCTGAACTGAAATTAAACGATCAAAGTCGCTACGTTCATTTTACCAGCAACAACACTATATATGGAACCCAGTTTTCGAAGGAACCAAATACGAATGGCGTTCCCCTGGTTTGCGATGCCTCCTCTGATTTCATCTCCAGACCTCTTGAATCCAATAAATACGGGCTGATCTATGCCGGGGCACAAAAAAACCTTGGTCCCTCGGGAGTAACGGTTGTATTGGTTAGGAAGGATTTTCTTAAGACCATATCAAAGAATGAAATACCCACCATACTGGATTACAGAACTCACGCAGAGAGGATATTCAATACCCCTCCTACCTTTGCAGTTTATTTGGTTAACCTTGTACTCAAATGGGTGGAAGAAAAAGGTGGTATTTCTCATTTTCAGAAATTGAATACAAAAAAAGCCGGGCTTCTTTACAGTGAGATAGACAAAAATGCTTTCTACAACGGCACGGCCAATAAAGATTCCAGATCAATAATGAACGTCACCTTCCGCCTTCCTGACGAGTCTCTTGAAGATCGTTTTATAAAAGAAGCAGCTGAGAATGACCTATTAGCTTTGAAAGGCCACCGAAGTGCAGGTGGCATTCGTGCCAGTATCTATAATGCCTGCAAACTGGAATCAGTTGAGGCATTGGTTAGTTTCATGAATCAGTTCAGAAATAAATACGGCTAGAGACTGCTTAGATTAAACCAAAGACTGTAAGAAAATGATCGATCGTATTAGGTACGAATACGATCAGGTAAACCACTCCCCACAGGGCGCCGGCAATATGAGCTTGGTGATTTATCTTTCCTTCTTTTCGGCTTGCGTACACACTGTACACCAAAAATAAGACTCCAAAGATTATAGCCGGTATCCCAATTGGAATGAACATGATATAGATCGGATCTAACGGAAAAAGAAATATGAAACCAAAAAGCACTCCTTCGACGGCTCCCGAAGCACCGACCGTGGCAAATTCAGGATTATCTTTTTGGGTATATAATGAAGGCAAACCTGATACGATAAGTCCGGTAAAGTAAAGTGCCAGAAAATGGCCCTGCCCAATGGTTCTTTCCAACACCAACCCAAAGAAAAACAGAACGAACATATTCAGAAAAAGGTGCCCCATTCCGGCATGCAAAAAGCCTGAACTGATCAATTCATACCAGGTCTTCTCACGAACGGTGCGATAAGGCTTCAACATGAATTTGTTGAATAACTGTGGCGCTGCGTAAAGTGTCACAACTGACACCAACACATTTAAAGCGATCAGCGAAATAGTAATGGACATTTAGTTTTTCTTTTTAAGTTAAGATGAAAACAGGTCTGTTGCAGAAGAATCGAAAAGTGTTGTAAATTTACCCTGACCAAAGTCAAAGTAACTTAGTGGCAGAGTCCCGATATAGTAATAAGCCAATATAGCTCAGCTGGTAGAGCAATCCCCTCGTAAGGGATAGGTCGTCGGTTCGAGTCCGACTATTGGCTCAAGTTAAAGTCTCCGACACACCAGCCCTTGAATTAACTTATAAACTCGCTTTAGCATTTCTTTGAAAAGCGAAAAATATTTTCATATCAAATACCTATTATCATCTGCATGAGATCATTACAAATAACAGTTATCATTGTATTGGGTGCCTTCGTGTTAACCGGTTGTGGAATGTCCAAAGAAACCCTTGATTCAGACTACACATCTACTGAAAATACCCGTGCTATTGAGAATGGTATCTCTAGCTGGTACGGTCCTAACTTTCATGGAAAACTGACTGCAAACGGTGAGATCTATGATATGAATGGTATTACTGCAGCTCACCGTACTCTCCCATTCGGCACGATTCTACTTGTTGAAAATCTGGATAACGGTAAAACTATTCAGGTAAGAATCAATGACCGCGGACCCTATGCCAAAAACCGGATCATTGATCTTTCAAAGGGGGCTGCTGAAAAAATAGAGATGATCGGTCCGGGTACAGCCCGTGTTCGGCTTTATCTACTGGAGGGTGACCTCGAGAATTCGCGCGTCACAGATCTCAAGGTTCCCACCTACACCGTGCAACTCGGATCATATAAAGATATTCAACAAGCTGAATTACAGGTTCAGCAGATTGATGGCACCCGTATTGAAACCATAGAAGCTAAAGACAATACTTTCTATCGCGTCTATTACGGAACGTACACAGATCCTGAAGAAGCCAGGCATCAAATGCAACGCCTCAATGATATGGGCTTTGCCGGGTTTGTGAAGCAGATCGAAAATTAATTACTCTTTCCGGGACTGATTATTCCTTTTTTTCCGTTTTCCGCACAAAGAATAAAATCACATTTACTATGAAAAAGAATATCATTGTTATTGGAAGTGGATTTGGCGGCTTAGGTGCAGCATCGCGTTTACTTTCTGCAGGTCACGATGTAACCATACTTGAAAAAAGAGACAAACTTGGCGGGCGTGCCTACGTTTACGAAAAGAATGGTTTTAAATTTGATGGTGGCCCAACGGTAATAACTGCTCCTTTCATGTTCGATGATATTTTTGAAGCAGCCGGAAAAAAGAGAGAAGATTATTTTGAATTGGTGCCTTGTGATCCATTCTACAGAATATTTGACCACGAGGGCAAAGGTTTTGATTACAACAGTGATCACGATTTTATTCTTTCAGAAATTGAGAAAAGAAGTCCTGAAGATGTAAAAGGCTACGAAGAGTTCATCAAGACAACCAAGCCAATATTTGAGAAAGGATTTGTAGAACTGGCTGACAAGCCCTTCCTCAAATTTACAGACATGCTTAAGGTAGCTCCGGATCTTATCAAACTAAAATCGCATCAGTCAGTATATAAATATGTATCCCAGTTCATTGAGGATGAATTCCTGAGAAGAGCTTTTTCATTCCATCCTCTCTTAGTCGGAGGTAATCCTTTTGATACTACTTCAATCTATTCTATGATCCATTATTTAGAGCGGGAATGGGGTGTTCATTACGCCATGGGTGGAACCGGTGCCATTGTAAATGGTCTGGAAAAATTGATCATTGAGCAAGGCGGAAAAATTCACACCGAAACTGAGGTTGAAGAGATCCTTGTCAATGATGGTAAGGCTGTAGGTGTTCGCCTGAAAACCGGTGAAATACTGGAGGCTGATGAAGTAGTCTCAAACGCAGATGTTGCTTTCACTTATAAGAACCTGATCAATCCAAAACATCGCAAAAAATACACTGACCGAAAGATCGAGAAGACCAAGTACAGTATGTCTTTATTTGTGATCTATTTCGGCACCAGGAAACGGTATAACGACACAAATCTTGCTCACCATAATATCATTCTGGGTGAGCGTTACAAAGGATTGCTTTCAGACATCTTCCACGATAAAAAGCTGTCTGACGATTTCTCCCTCTACTTACACATGCCTACCAAAACTGATCCGTCGATGGCACCAAAAGGTCATGAGGCATTTTATGTACTCTCTCCGGTTCCACATTTAGACGGTGAAACCGACTGGAATGAAATGGCTCCGATCTATCGGGATAAGATCATGAACTTCCTGGAAGAAAATTACCTGCCGGATCTTCAGGAAAACCTGGTAGCAGAACATTATATTGATCCTCTCCACTTTCAGAATGAATTGAACAGTTATAAAGGGTCTGCATTTTCTGTTGAACCGATCCTGACGCAATCAGCATGGTTCCGTCCGCACAATAAATCAGAAGACGTGGATAGCCTGTATTTTGTGGGAGCTGGAACTCATCCTGGAGCCGGATTACCGGGAGTGCTTTCTTCATCGATCATTGCCCAGGATCTGATCGGCAAAGCTTAAAAGACTAACATCAGTTATCGAATAGAGGCTCTCTAAAGTCGCTGGCCCTTCACGAAATCTTAATCAGGTTTACCTAGATTTTTGATATAGATAAACGGAGGGACCTTCGATGAAAACTGCCTTTATACTATTCATGGTTTTACACGGATCGATACATTTGCTTGGTTTTTTAAAAGCTTTTGAGTTTGCTGAGGTCAAAGAACTTAAAATGCCTATCACAAAAGCTTCCGGAATGATCTGGCTGATCACCTCAATTCTTTTCATTATTACTGCCGCTCTTTATCTGACTGATTCTGGATTGTACTTGGGTTTCGGAGTCTCCGCTGTAACTTTGTCCCAGGCGTTGATCTGGCGCGATTGGGAAGATGCCAAATATGGCAGTATACCAAATCTTATCTTTGGGGTGGCACTCTTTTTATCTATCTAACTTTCTGATCTTGTAAAATCTTAACAGAAAGATGTATGTACGCCGTCTCCATTGTATATTCATGGCCTAATCATAGAATAAACCTATATACGATGAGAAAATTACTGCTTATAATTGCTCTGCCACTCCTATTTGTAGCCTGTCAAACTCAGTCTAAGTTTGATGCTCTTGGTCTAGAAGAAATAACTATTGCTGAACTTAGAGAGGGTTATGAAAATGGCTCATTTACCATAGAAGAAGTGACATCAGCATATTTGGAGCGTATCTCTGAAAAAGATCAAAACGGTCCTAAACTCAATTCGATGTTATACATCAACCCAAACACGTTGGAGGCAGCCAAAGAACTTGATACTGAATTACAAGAGGGAAATTCACGAGGACCGCTTCACGGAATCCCGGTTGTTTTAAAAGACAATATTGACACTAAGGACATGCCAACCACTGCCGGGGCCAACATTTTAGAGGGTTCTATTCCTGTTCAGGATGCTTTTATAACCAATAAACTACGTGATGCCGGTGCCATTATTCTGGGCAAAGCCAACCTGAGTGAATGGGCCAATTTTCACAGCAGCTTTTCTTCCAGCGGCTGGAGTGCACTGGGTGGACAAGTAAATAATCCCTATGATCTCACCCGAAACCCTTGCGGTTCCAGTTCCGGTCCTGGAGCAGCTGCATCCGGAAATATGACCGTTTTTGCTATCGGAACGGAAACCAATGGATCCATAACGTGTCCTTCTTCAGCAAATGGCCTTGTTGGAATCAAACCTACAGTTGGCTTATTAAGCCGAAGTGGCATCATTCCTATTTCTTACACGCAGGATACTGCAGGACCAATGGCTCGAACCGTGACTGATGCCGCTATTGCCCTTGGCACTATGGTTGGTGTTGATCCGGCTGATGATAAAACTACAGCCAGTGAAAGTAACTACCACAGGGATTACACCCAATTTCTGAACGAAGACGGCTTAGCCGGAAAACGCATCGGTCTTTGGACCGGATCTCTTGGTGGCCATTTCAGAGTTGATACTCTGATGCACGAAACTGTTCGTTTGCTGGAAGAGCAAGGTGCTGAAGTTATTGAAATAGAACAGATCTCTGAAGAAAATGCAGGCAGTGATTCTTATCAGATCATGCTATTCGAGTTCAAGGACGGTCTCAACAAATATTTTGAATCTCTTGGAGATAATGCGCCGGTCAAGAACATGGATGAACTGGTTGAGGCAACTCTGAATGATCCTGAAGAAATGAGATACTTTGATCATGACATCCTGATACAGGCCAGTGAAAAAGGCAGCCTTGAATCCGAAGAATATAAGGAAGCCCTTGAACGTATGCTCAGAATTACCCGCGAGGAAGGCATAGATCGAGTGATGGACGAACACAACCTGGATGCCATTATCGGCCCGACCGGTGGACCCGCCTGGAAAACGGATCTCACAAATGGGGATAACTTTGCTGTTTCCTCAAGTTCTCCGGCTGCGCGTTCAGGGTATCCCAACATTACAGTTCCAATGGGATATATTGACGACCTTCCAGTTGGTATTTCATTTTTTGGAAGAGCATGGAGTGAGCCAATACTTTTGGAAATTGCCTATTCTTTCGAGATGGCAACGAATGTAAGAAAAGCCCCCGAATTCTAATTCACATACAAAATACAGTTGATACAAAAATAGGCACTTTTGAGTGCCCATTTTTATTATAAATCGAAAATTAATTACTTAAAGCTTTCCTGAAGGTCTTCCCAGTCTTTTAGGAATCGCTCCAAACCACTGTCAGTTAGCGGATGCTTCAACAAGCTCTTGATCACATTCAAAGGCATCGTTGCCACATCAGCACCCTCTTTCGCGCACTCAAGCAAGTGCATTGGGTGACGAATACTGGCAGCAAGAACTTCAGTTTCGTATCCGTAGTTATCATAGATCTGTACAATATCGCGAATCAGCTGCATCCCATCGGTTGAAATATCATCCAATCTTCCAAGAAATGGTGAAATGTAAGTTGCACCGGCTTTAGCTGCGATCAAAGCTTGAGTTGGCGAGAAACAAAGGGTACAATTTGTTTTTATTCCCTCTTCTGAGAATGTATTGATGGCTTTAATCCCATCTTTTATCAATGGCACCTTTACAACTACATTATCAGCAATTGCGGCGATCTGCCGCCCTTCTTCAATCATTTCTTCGTATGTCGTAGAAACAACCTCAGCAGAAACATCACCATCTACAATTTTACATATTTTGGCAATGTGGGCTTCAAAATCTTTAACCCCAATTTTAGCACACAGGCTAGGGTTTGTGGTTACGCCATCAAGAACACCGAGATCGTTAGCTTCTTTGATTTCGTCGAGATCAGCAGTATCAATAAAAAATTTCATTCGAGTGAGAAAGTTTATTTAAAATTTAGCATCAAATATAAAGATAAGTATTTCAATCCTCCCATTCATTTTCATTGTAAATCAAAGGATCTATCAAATCAGAGATATTCCTTTTTTTACAAATTAACACGTCACGAATCCAAACTTTCTCTAGAAATTTGGTGTATTACAATAGATCCTTGAAACCTTTAAAAACAGACACAGATCAAGTGAAAAAACAATTTCTTTTATTAGCCTTGCTGAGCATGACCTTAATTAGTTGTGGCAGTGATAACTCAGAAGGTAACGGTGAATCAGGTTTTTCAGGCTTTGGCGGACCGGGGCAACGCACAACAAGCGTAGAAACCAGTGATGTTCAGATCGGATCCATTGCAGAACAGGTACGTTCATATGGTAATATTAAAGCACAGAATGTAGTTTCTGTGCTTCCACAGGTAAGTAATCGTATCACAAGGCTCTATGTAGATCTGGGTGATACGGTAAGCCAGGGGCAGACTCTTGCAAAGATCTACGATGTTACTTTTCGCGATCAGTTGGCCCAGGCACGCTCTCAGCTTGAGCAAAGCAGAATAGCCGTTAAAAGAGACAGTGCTGAATATGTGCGTCAGCAAACACTTATGGAACGCGATCTTACAAGTGAAGCCGAACTTGAAATAGCCGAGGCGGCTTATCAAAGTTCGCTTTCCCAGTTTGAAGCAGCAAGGGCCTCAGTTACACAAGCTTTAGAAAATTTCAACAATACCGAAGTCAAGTCACCGGTAAATGGTGTTGTGATCTCAAGAGCCTTGGAAGAAGGCGACCTGGCATCTACCGGAACTGAAATATTTCAGATCGCGAGTATCAATGGATATGAGTCGCGCATTTATCTCCCTGTAAAAGACTGGCGTGCAGTTGATATCGGACAGGAAGTAAACATGAGAGTTTCCAACGAAAGTGACGTAAGTGCCCGTGGAGTTGTATCACGGAAAAGCCCTCAGTTAGATCCAACCACAGGGCTTGGTGAAGTAGTGATCACACTCACATCTTCCGGAAACTCTATTTACCCGGGTATATTAGTTGAGAATGTAATCAATATAACTACCAAGGATCAGGTTATGATCGTATCAAGAAGTGCACTGGTAGAGCAAGTTGAAACGGTTATTAATCCTGAAACTAACACTATCGACCTTGACAGAACGTATTCCGTATTTGTCTCCAAAGGGGATACGGTTGCTGAACGTCGTCCATTGGAACTGGGCATTGAACAAGGCGATAGAATTGAAGTCTTGTCCGGCCTGCTTCCAAGTGATGAGATCATCATTACCGGTCAAAGCGGACTTGAGGATGGATCAAGAATATCAGTTGCCACAGGAGAACGGTTTCAGACACCTGAGGAACGTCAAATCAGTACAGAGGGCCAAAACTCAGGAAGTAATAGAGCCATGGGTGGACAAAATCCGCTAGCAAATATGAGTGAAGAAGAAAGAGCCGAAGCCAGAGAAAAGATGCAGGGTATGTCACGTGAAGAACGAACGGCATATCTACGTGAGCTTCGTCAAGATCAGTCTGCTAATTCCGATTCAACCTCAAACTAAAAGGAAATAATGGGATCTTTATCCAAACTGGCGGTAGACCGTCCGATCACGTTTTTAATGGGCACGCTGATCCTGCTTGGATTCGGTTTATTCGGACTTCAAAATCTGAGGCTGAACCTTTATCCTGATGTCTCATTCCCTACCATAACGGTGTATACAAGCTACGAAGGTGTAGCACCTGAAGACATTGAAACTCTTGTCACCCGACCTATTGAGGAATCTGTAGGCAGTATCAGCGGAATTCGCAGAGTGCGCTCACTTTCTAGTCAGGGTGCATCTGTTGTAAAACTGAATTTTGAATGGGGAACCGATCTTTATAAAGCCGAAAATGATGTTCGTAAGGAACTTGGTTTTGTAGAACGCTCGATCCCGGATGATGCTGAAACTCCTCTCGTTTTTTCATATGATCCAAATCAGGAACCTATTGTCGTTCTCACTCTCACATCAAATGCACGAAGTGCCCGAGAGCTCCGAACTTATTCTAAACAGGTCCTTGAGCAACGAATCGAACGTACTAATGGCATTGCTTCGGCAGAAACTTCCGGTGGGCTTGAGCGACAAATAAACGTCCGTATCGATAATGAAAAGATGCGGCTCTATAACATCAGTATTGCTGAAATTGCTCAAAAGCTGCAACAGGAAAATATTCAGGTTCCGGCCGGTCAGCTAACCGAGGGTAATACAAACTACTCTCTACGCACACTTGGTGAGTTTAAGAATGTTGATCAGATACGAAATACGATCATCACAGTGAGAGAGGGACAGCCACTGTTACTGAAAGATATCGCTGATGTAGTAGATGGCATCGAACAACCTATAGGTAATGTTCGGGTAAATGGTGAAGATGGTATCGTGCTAAATGTCTACCGTCAAAGTGATGCCAACGTAGTAACTGCAGCAAATGCCGTGGTTGATGGTTTGGATGAGATCCGTAGCACTTTACCGGCCGATATTGAAGTGAGTGTACTCACTAACAAGGCTGATTTCATTGAACAGTCGATCAGTAATCTGCTTTGGACCGGTATTCAGGCTATATTTCTGGTTGTTTTGATACTGCTCGTTTTCCTCAGAAGTGGGCGATCTGCCACTATCATTGCCATCTCAATTCCGGTTTCGATCATCACCACTTTCATGGTGATGGATCTGGCTGATCTGAGCTTGAATATCATTTCTCTTTCCGGACTTACACTGGCGGTTGGATTGGTAGTTGATAATGCCGTGGTGGTGCTTGAGAATATCTTCCGCTTTCGTGAGCAGGGAGCTGATCGCGACGAAGCTTCTGTGAGTGGGGCTAAGGAAGTGGCTGTTCCCATCATCGTGTCAACACTGACAACCCTCGTGGTTTTCCTTCCTATTTTGTTCGTACCCGGTATTGCAGGATTCCTGTTTCGCGACCTCGCACTAACGATCTCATTTTCCCTGATCGTCTCAACCTTTGTAGCTTTAACGCTGATCCCTCTGATGGCCTCTCAGTTTTACAGGGAATCTGCTCAAAATATCAGCGCCAATAATAAGATAGCAAACTACTTTGGAGACCTGCTTCAAAAGCTTGAAAACACCTATAACAGTCAGCTTCAAAAAGTGATCGACAAAAGCGGCTTGATCGTTTTGGCAGCCTTCATCCTGTTTGTTGCAAGTGTACCTCTATTTTATGTGATCGGTGGTGAATTCTTCCCTCGTGTCGATGAAAATGCTTTTGTGCTCGAAGTACAACGCGAACCCGGTGTTAACCTTTTTGAACTGGAAAGATCCATGGGACAAGTTGAATCTATAGTACGTCAGGAAGTACCTGAAGCCAGACTTGTTGTATCTGATTATGGTGATAAAGAAGGTATTGAAGGAGCTGATGATCCGGGTGGGTTTACCGGGACTGTACGGGTTGAGCTAGTGCCTCAGGGTGAGCGAGAGCGCTCGCAGGCAGATATCACCAGCGATCTAATGCAACAACTGAAAATTGTGCCGGGTGTAGAAATTCAGGAAGTTATCATTGATCCGTTAAGCCCGGACGGTGAAAACGGTCTGATCGTACAGATATTTGGTTACGATGCCGCGACCAAAAAAGAATTGGCAGAAGGCGTAAAAGAAAGGCTCCTTAATATTGATGGCATCAACAATGTTTTCAGTTCAGCGGATCAGGGCCGACCTGAGCTAAGGCTGATAATGGACCGCGAAAGGATCTCACGGGTCGGTATGACGACCAATCAGGTCGCAAGTGCTGTCAGTAACGCAGTGAAAGGAAACGTAGCTACATCGTTTGTAGATCAGGGCATCGAATTTGAAGTAGTGGTTGAATTGGATCCTAAGGATAAATCACAGTCTGTGGACCTGGCTAACATTCAGATCCAGACACCCGCCGGTGATTGGATGCCGTTAAAGAACCTGGCCAGAGTGGAGAGATTCACGGGCCCAACGAATGTACTCAGAATTGATCAGGAACGTGTTGCTGAAGTGACAGCAGAACTTGCCGGCATCGATCTTGCTGCGGCTTCTGACCGGGCTCGTTCAACTCTTGATCAGGTTAACTGGCCGGATGAATACAGATATGAGATCTCCGGAACGGCTGAGGAACAATCCGAATCTTTTAGCTACCTGATGTTCGCTTTCATGATCGCAGGTATTTTAACCTATATGGTCATGGCATCACAGTTTGAAAGCCTGATCGAACCCTTCATTATCATTTTAACTATTCCCCTGGCTTTGACCGGTGTTTTAGTAATGCTATGGATAACCGGCACATCCATCAGTGTTACCTCCATGGTCGGCTTAATTCTACTAACCGGTATTGTGGTAAACAACGGTATTGTGATGATCGATTACATCAAGATATTGCAAGCGCGAGGCTTAAATCGTAAAAAGGCTATTGTTGATGGTGCTACACGGCGTTTACGCCCAATTTTAATGACAGCATTTACAACCATTCTTTCCATGGTGCCACTGGCTCTAGAACTTGGTTCCGGTTCCGAAACCTGGAGCCCAATGGCCAGAACCGTGATCGGTGGTTTGACCATGAGTACACTTCTGATGTTGTTTGTGGTACCTTGTTTTTACAATATCATCAACGGATTGGTGGAACGACTAGGTTTTGATGCGGTTCATAAAGAAGATCCACTGGCTAAAACCCAAGAGGCACTCGCATGAAAAAATTCTCAGTAGCAGGCAGTATTTTAAAACGCCCGATCACAGTCATTATGATGACCCTGATCGTAATAGGTTTCGGTGTATTCTCACTCACCAACCTAAAAGTTACCCTATACCCTTCTTTTAACATTCCTGTTCTGGCAGTTTCAGCCGGATATAATAATGTAGCTCCGGAAGACATCAACCGGATCATTGTGAATCCAATTGAAGGTGCTTTATCTGCTATTGAAGGCATTGAAACTTTGGAAGCACGCGTCAGCCGTGGCAGTGCGTTTATCATTCTTCGATTACGTGACGGATCAGATATACGAAAAACCGAACTAAAAGTTCGGAAAGCTATCGATCAGATCCGTGGCGACCTACCACAACAAGCACGGGAACCGGTGATCTTTCAGTTCGATCCGGAGAACAGGCCAATCATGCGACTCAGTATAGATGCTGATAATAGAGGGCTTGACGAACTTAGAAACATCGGACTTGAGTTGGTTGAAACGAGACTGGAACGCATTGAAGGACTTGCATCCGCTGAAACTCAGGGTGGTTTAGAGCGCAGGATCTATGTGGATGTTTCCCCAATGTCGCTAGCTCAATACAACATGGTACCGCAGGATATTGAAGGAGCACTTCGATCAAATAACGTACAGCTTCCTATAGGTAATGTTATATCAGAAAAGATCAATTACAGTATTCGGGCTGAATCAACTTATGAAACAGTAGATCAAATAAAGAATACCATCATAAGAATGTCTGAAAATGGTATTCCCATTCGCGTAAACGATGTTGCCGATGTATCTGATGGTTTTACGGATATCACCTCTTTGGTCAAAGTTAATGGAAAGAATAGTGTTTCTGTTGAGGTGCAAAAGAATTCTGACGCCAATACCCTCGATGTCGTTAACGAAGTAAAGGCAATGGTTCCTGAGATCAATGAGATCCTCCCACCCGGTATAACCCTGCGTGTACTTTCTGATGAAGGTAAAACCATTGAAGATTCCATCAATAATCTATCTCAGTCTGCATTAGCAGCACTTGTTGTCGTAATCCTAGTTATCCTCGTATTCATGGGTGGCTGGCGGATTTCTCTGGTGGTGGCTTCAACCATCCCGGTTTCCATTGCTGCCACATTTGCGGCTATGTACGCCGCCGATTTGACTCTGAACATTCTAACTATCTCAGCTCTTGCTCTTGCTATCGGTCTTTTGGTCGATAACTCGATCGTGGTAACTGAAAGTATAGCCCGAAAGCTGGAGGAAGGCTTATCCAGGTTCGATGCTGCCCTGAAAGGCACCAATGAAGTTATAGGAGCACTGCTCGGTTCAACTCTTACCACACTTGGAGTATTTGTTCCCATTATCCTTATTTCAGGAACACAAGGGGCTTTCTTTAGAGAGTTTGCCTATGCCATTTGTTTTGCCATTGGCTTTTCATTCCTTTCATCTATCATCCTGGTACCGGTGATCTCACTTCTTGCACTGGATGCCAAACAATTCAACAGCAAGAATCTGGCCTTTAAAGGAATCTCGAAACTTGAAAAATTATATACTGATTCCCTTTCATGGTTATTCCAGCATAAATGGATTCCTCTAACTTCAATGATACTGATCGCGGGTGGTACTTTTATGCTGTACACAAACATTGAAAAATCAGGCTTCCCGGAAGCAGATTCCGGTCAGATCGACGTAAACATTAGCTTACCTGAAGGAAGTCAGCTGATTCGCACAGCTGATGTGTTGGATGAATTCAGCCGTCGTGTGGATGAAATGCCTGAAGTTGAGACCATTATCACCAATATTGGCCGCAGCCGCTGGAGCAGCAACAGTAACCGCGGTGAGATCAGTCTCACTTTGGTATCTGAAACACAGAGAGACATCAGCAGTACCGACTTTGCAGCTAAACTGCGTCAGGAATTGACCTCTCCTGGTGTTGATGTTAGAGTTCGCGTAGAAGGCGGTGGGTTGCGCTTTGGCCGTGGCTGGGATTCCGGTGGAAACTCTATTCGCTTGAGCCTTATTGGTGCTGATATCGAACAGCTGCTCGCCATTTCACAAGAGATCGAAGCCAATCTGATGGATGATCCCACAGTAATAGACGTTGATAATGGCCGAACCGATCCAACCCCTGAGCTCCATTTTATTGCAGACCGTGAAAGGCTCGCGATACTTGGAACCAACTTAAATACAATAGCCAGTGCTTTACGTACGCAGACATTGGGTAATCAGGCCGGTTATTTTATCAATGAAGGACGTGAGATCCCCATCGAAGTTAGAACTCAGAAGGAGGAACTCACAAGCCGCGAAGAACTTTTTGATCTCGAGGTATTTCAGTTTGAGGACCAGAGAATTCCTGTCTCAGCTGTTGGTCAGTTTATCCCGGTTCGCGGTGTAGATTCCTTCCAGCGCCGAGACCGTGAAACGGTATTGGACGTAAATATTCAGGTTCAGGGTAATGCCCTGGAATACGAAAGTGTGATCAGAAATTTTATTGAATCTGAGATCATTTTACCTGACGGCTACCGATACGAGTTTACAGGGGGGACAGCTGAAACTCAGCAAGGTCAGGCCGAATTCGGGTTTGCCCTGCTTGCCGCTCTGATCCTGATGTTCATGATCATGGCCTCATTATTTGAAAATTTCAGGGACCCATTTGTGATCTGGCTTTGTATTCCACTCGCCATGTTCGGAGCACTTGCCTACCTATACCTGATTGGCGACCCACTGAGTACAACCGCCAACATTGGGATGTTCATGCTGGTTGGTATCATCGTCAACAATGGGATCGTTTTGGTTGATTACATGCACCTTTATACCAAAGGCATGGATTATGATTTATTGAACCGTAAATCAGTGAGCTGGAAGAACCTTTTTATTCCGGTTTTCTTTTGGAAAGAAAAACCAACAGTCAAAAATTCCAAACTGCTTAAGGAGATCCTGGAAGCCTGCCGAAGAAGAATGCGTCCAATTTTATTGACAGCTATTACCACGATCTGCTCTATGATCCCACTATCCCTGGAGTTAGGTTCAGGTGCAGAAACGTGGTCACCTTTGGCTAAAGCTGTTATCGGAGGCCTGTTATTCGGGTCACTCCTAACCCTTTTCATCACCCCTGTACTATCTGTTTCACTGAGTATGACCATCGAATGGTTCAGGGAATTATTCAGGAGAAGGAAACCTGAGGCTATAAAAGCCTGACCGGAAGCACAAAGAAGTAAAATCCCCCCTAAATACCTATCGTACATATGGAAATTGGAACTTGTTCTGCCTATACTTGTTTTAAATAACAAAAAGGAGAAATATTATGAGTAAATCAGATTTTATTTCAGGAATAGTATCAGGAGCACTTGTTGGAGCCGTATTTGCTCTGCTTTACGCACCGGATTCAGGTAAAAATACCCGGGATCGTCTATCTTATAAATTAACCGAATACTACGACGAGTTAAACGACTTGATCGAACAGTTGAAAGATGAAAAAGAGATCTTGGTTTCAGAAGCTAAAGATAAGGGTGACAAAGTAGTGCTGGATGCCAAAGAAAAAGCAGAAGGCCTCATCGCTGAAGCCGAACAGCTTTTGGAATCCATTGAAACAGCTAAGGAAGAGTCAGCTAAGAAAAAAGGCTGATCTCTTAAACATTTTACAAGCTTGAAGTCCCTTGCATTTATTTGTCAGGGACTTTTTTATGGCATGAATTAAATTAATACTGCCTTTTACAGTTTATTCTGATTCCGCGCCTTTTCCTCTTTCTGTTGCTCCGGTATCATGGAGGCTCTGAATCATACTATATAACCCTAACAGCGCTGTCTGATATTATACTTTTTACAATTTATGGATGTTAGCGCCCATAGTAATATTAAGCCTTTCTTATTAATTTGAGGCATAGCTTTCATTGGTGCATTGTAGAGCCTAGCACCGCAACGAATATTAAATGTTGTTTGCCTTTATTTTTACACCTTGCATTTTTGCCCGTCTTTGGCTAATTCCTGATATCCTGTAACCAAGACATTCGGAAAATGGAGTCACGCAAACAATTTTTGAAAAAAATTGGATCCGCAGCCGCCACATTAGGTGCCGGCGTCTTATTCAGTCCACTTAAAGCGAGGGAGATCACCGAAGATCTCAAGCAATTTACAGGATCTGCATCCGATATTGCACAGAATGAAGACTACTGGGCAAGGGTTCAGCAGGCATTTACCGTTGACCGAAGCCTCATCAACCTGAACAATGGTGGGGTTAGCCCTTCCCCCGATTTTGTGCAAGCCGCTATGAAAAAGCATCTGGATTTTTCGAATCAGGCTCCGGTTTACAATATGTGGCGCATTCTGGAACCACGGAGGGAAGGAGTCAGGCAGCGCATTGCCCGTAACTTTGGCGTTGATGCCGAAGAGATCGCTCTCACAAGGAATGCCTCCGAAAGCCTTCAGATCTGTCAGTTTGGATTTGACCTGAAAGCCGGTGATGAAGTTTTGACCACTGATCAGGATTACCCGCGCATGATAAATACTTTTTTGCAACGTGAACGGCGGGAGGGAATCAAGCTAAACCAGATCAGCATTCCGGTTCCCGCGGAAGATGACAAAGAGATCGTTCGCCTAATTGAAGAAGCCATCACTCCAAATACGAAACTGATCCTGATGTGCCATGTCGTCAATCTGACCGGACAGATACTGCCGGTCAAAAAAGTGGTACAGATGGCCCGGAAGAAAGGCATTCCGGTTATAGTGGATGGAGCTCATGCTTACGCTCATTTTGATTTCAAGCATGAGGATCTGGACTGTGACTACTACACAAGCAGCCTGCACAAATGGCTTTTTGCTCCGCACGGTACCGGGCTTCTTTACGTGAGAAAAAATAAGATCAAAGACCTATGGCCATTGATGGCAGCAGCTGAAGCACAGGATGAAGACATCCGCAAGTTTGAAGAAATTGGCACTCACCCTGCAGCAAACTATCTGGCCATCGGAGAAGCTTTGACCTTCCACGAAGGAATCGGTTCAAAACGAAAAGAAGCAAGACTTAAATATCTCAATGATCTCTGGATCGATGAGATAGTGGATGGCGATAAGGTAGTACTTCATACCAGTCGTGATCCTAAATATGCCTGTGGTATTGCAACGGTAGAGATCAAGGGACTTGAACCGGGGGAACTGAACAGTGCATTGTGGAATGAACATAGAATTATCACCACACCCATTGTTCACGATCAATTCAAGGGCATCAGGATCACGCCAAATGTTTATACGACCCATGAGGAAATTGCCCGATTTACATCAGCTATGAAACAACAGATCAACAAAGTTTAAACAATATGAGATACCTGCTTTTATTAATACCCTTATTTTTAACGATCTCCTGCGTTAAAACAGAATCATCTTCTCAACCTAAAGAGATCATTAGAACTGATAATGCACCGGCTCCGGCTTCAGAAGGTGTGTATTCACAGGCCGTACGATCCGGTAACACTCTCTACCTCTCAGGACAGATCGGACTAATTCCTGAATCCCGTAAACTGGTAGCTGATGATCTGGAATCACAAACTCATCAAACCCTGAAGAACATCAAAGCTGTTCTGGAAGCTGCCGGTTATTCCATATCTGATGTGGTCAAGGCTCAAGTTTTCCTGGATGATATAAATGACTATGGAGCCTTCAACGATATTTACACCACTTATTTCTCTCAGGATCCCCCCGCCCGTGCTGTGGTAGAAGTCAGCCGTATACCGCTGGATGCCAAAGTTGAGATCATGGTTACCGCAAACAAATAAATAATATGTCTGATCTGAAAGATTTTATAAACCTTCGCCACACCCTCCATCGCTATCCCGAACTTTTCAAGCAAGAGTACGAAACTTCTCGAAGGATCTCTGAGTTCATGCAGCAGTTTGAACCGGACAAGGAGATCGATGTAGCCGGTACCGGAAAGATGTTCATTTTTGATGGAAAAGAACCCGGTGAGACCATCCTCTTTCGCTGTGAACTGGATGGCTTGCCAATTCAGGAGCAGGCTCCAAACCTGGCCTATCGATCGGCACATGATGGAATATCTCATCTTTGTGGTCACGATGGCCACATGACCATAATTGCCTATCTCGGAAAGCTGATCTCTGAAAACCGTCCACAAAAAGGTAAGGTCATCCTATTGTTCCAACCGGCAGAGGAAACCGACCAAGGAGCTAAAGATGTTGTTGAATCTCCGGAATTCCATCGGCTCAAGCCGGATTACCTATTTGCTCTGCACAACATTCCCGGTGTAAAGAAGAACACTGTTTTGGTAAAAGATGGAAGTTTCACTGCAGCTTCCTGCGGAATTACGGTAAAGCTAAAGGGACGAACCTCACACGCCGCTGAGCCTGAAAAAGGAAATAACCCATATTTTGCCGCCGAGAAGATCTTTGATGAAGTTCAGGCATTAACCAGGTCTGAAGAAGGATTTTCGGATCATGTCATTTCAACCCTGATCTATATGCGGTTAGGTGAAATTTCATTTGGTGTTTCACCCTCTGATCTTGAAATGGGAATAACCCTTCGGGCTTATGAAAATGATGACCTCGACCTGCTCTGTCAAAAAACTGAATCTATTATCAAAAAACATGCTCATGCACAGGGACTTGAAGCCTCTTTCAGCTATGGTGAGATCTACCCGGCAACCATCAACAATCCTGATTGCGTAAATATGGTAATTGAAGCTACAGAATCTCTGGGATATGGGCTGGTAGAAATGGAATCTCCCAACAGTTGGTCTGAGGATTTTGCCTACTTCACAGCGACTAATAAGGGTGTTCAGTTTGGATATGGAGCCGGTGAAGATCAGCCCAACCTCCATGACCCGGCCTATAATTTTCCCGACGATCTTATCGAGCCGGCCGGTCAATTATTTTTTGAGATCTACAAGAAAAGACTGCTTTAGATTCATATTTAAAACACTTACCCCTCTTGTCTTAAACGTAAAATTAATTATTTACGGGATTCATTTATTTCATTTACAGCTATATTGCTTAATAACCAAAATTAAAGAATAAACAATATGAAACGACTGATACTATTCTTCTTTGCACTGATCCTTTCAACTTCTGTTTCATTAGCTCAAAGTACGGATGAAGTTGTGGAAGCGATCGTCAAAGAAGCCAACGAAAATTCTCAACTCGAATATCTTGCGCACCAGCTTACGGATGTGATCGGTCCCCGCCTGGTAGGAACCCCGCAACAGCAGCATGCTCACGATTGGGCAGTTGAACAATTCAACGAATGGGGTATTGAAGCCGAAAACCAAAAATTTGGAATGTGGCGCGGATGGGAGCGTGGTATCACACACATCGATCTCATCTCGCCCCGTGTGGTATCCCTGGAAGGACAACAACTTGCATGGAGTCCAACTACACCTGAGGGTGGAGTTACCGCCTCTCTGGCGATCCTACCCACGGTAGAAGATCAAACTGAGTTTGATGAGTGGCTTAAAACCATCGATGGTAAGATCATACTAATCTCGCAACCACAGATCACCGGCCGACCTGACTATAACTGGGAAGAATTCGCAACTGAAGAATCTTTTGAAAAGATGCGTGAAACCCGCCAACAATTGAATGAGGAATGGCGAGATAACCTGAGCCGTATCGGTTATGGCCGCGACCTGAACAGCAAGCTGGAAGAAGCCGGTGCTGTTGCACTGTTTCAATCAAGGTGGTCAAATGGTTTTGGGGTCAACAAGATCTTCAGTGCCAACACTGAGAATATCCCTGTTGTGGATATTTCACTGGAAGATTACGGAATGCTTCATCGCATGGTAGAGTATGGTAATGATCCAGTGGTACGTGTAAATACTCAATCGAAAGACCTTGGCAATGTTCCTATGTTCAACACCATCGCAACCATTCCGGGCACTGAAAAGCCAGATGAGTATATCATTCTTTCCGCCCATTATGATTCATGGGATGGTGGTACCGGTGCTACGGATAATGCAACCGGATCTATAACTATGATGGAAACAGCACGTATTCTCAAAAAACTATATCCTAACCCAAAAAGAACCATCATTGTTGGCCTTTGGGGCAGTGAGGAGCAGGGACTTAACGGTTCAGGTGCTTTCGTGGAAGACAACCCTGAGATCGTTGATAACCTTCAGGCTTTGTTCAATCAGGATAATGGTACCGGCCGTGTAGTACGAATTTCGGGGCAAGGCTTCCTGCATTCTTATGAGTTCATCCAAAGATGGCTAAATCCGGTTCCCAGAGATATCACCCGACATATTGAAACCATATTCCCCGGCACTCCCGGTGGCGGCGGTTCCGACTATGCTTCTTTTGTGACAGCCGGTGCACCCGGATTTTCACTCAGTTCCCTAAGCTGGAGCTATTGGAATTACACATGGCATACCAACCGCGATACTTATGACAAGATCGTATTCGATGACGTAAGAAATAACGTGATCCTGACGGCTATCATGACCTATATGGCCAGCGAAGACCCGGAAACCTTCCCACGTGATCGTGCCGTACTGCCTATAAATCCACGTACAGGTGAACAAATGGAGTGGCCTTCTCCAAGAACCCCTAATAGAGATGGGACTAGTAATTAGTTAGTTCTTCTATTCAATTATTAATTTCTACAACAAAGCCATCCTAGTAAATTAGGATGGCTTTTAATTATTACTACTTAATATATTTATATGCTAGTATCTATATACATATTTGCATATCAAATTTTAATAAACTCAGAAGCCTTGGTTGTATTCAGAAAATCTGATTGTGTTATTAGAGACTGCATCTGGTCATAGTTCGATTTCGTCCCGCTCAATAATCAAAGTGCTGAGACTAGTGCTGAAGCCAACTTTATTTAAAGAATAAATAATAGTGATGACATCAACATTACTTGGTACAACCTAATGGGTAAATTCTATTCCCCGATAATTACTGCAGGAATATCATTTTCTTTAAAAAAGGCATTGAAACCGGCTACATCTTCAGAGAGAATTGTCTGCATAGCATACTTCCGCTCCCTCCATACCAGCTGCAGATAACCAAACCGCTGTTTCGCACCTTCTGTCACCGGCGGTACAGTGCCGTTGATGCTATTGTAAAGATAAAGAAACTGAGCGTTCAGCTTATTTGGGAAGTTGATCACATCCTGAAAGGTCTCTTGTTTAGGCTGAACCACACTTTCGATCCACTTGGTTACTTTCTCATTAACGGCTTCACCGTTTTTAGCCACATCTTCACCCTTAGGATGTTCTTTTGTGGCCTTGATGAGGCGGTTGATCTGATCCCGGACAGATATCATTTCGTTGACCGATATATGTATCTCATCTGTAGCATGGAAAATTTCACTGAGCAAACGTTGCTGTTCATCATAGCCTTCTGTCACTTCCACACGAGGGTCGGCTTTAACTTCAAAGGATTGTTCCGAAATCTGTCCATCTACTGTGAGTCGAACTGTATACCTACCGGGCTTCACGCGGTAGCCCGCTGTATTTCCAAAAACAAAGTAGCCTGGCACCGTGGTCATCTCAGCAGTACTGTAATCCCATACAAGCCTGTTCATGCCCTGCTTAATGGGCAAGCCTTCCCAAGACGCCTCCGATTCATTTTGTTGATCGTATTTTTCTTCGTTGCCGAGAGCATAGGTTCTGATAATCTCATTTTCGCTATTCAAGATATCTAGCTTCACTTCTACTTCCGAAGTATCCGGCTCTTCCATGAAAGTGTAATAGATCAGAGAACCATTCGGTGGGTTTTTCCCCTGGTTAAGATCGCCACCCTCACTGCCACCTACCTGATATGTGGTCCCAGGTTTAAAAAGATAATGTTCAGCCTTAGCCACCTCTGCTTTGATCTGCTGCATCGGACTCAGGTCGTCAAGGATCCAGAAACCACGCCCCTGTGTTGCAGCCACCAGATCGTTATTCCGAATCTGGAGGTCAGTGATAGGTACGATAGGCAGATTATTCTGGAATGGCTGCCAGTCGCCACCGCCATTGAATGAGATATACATCCCAAGTTCTGTACCGGCGTAAAGCAGGTCTTTTTTCTGTTTATCTTCGCGTACCACTCTCACCCAGGCCTCTTCATCGATCCCATCTACGATACGGTCCCAACTCTTTCCATAATCTGTGGTTCTATAGATATACGGGGTAAAATCATTGAATTTATAACGGGTGGCTACCACATAGGCAACAGCAGGGTCATGCGGTGAGACTTCAATAGAGTTGATCATTGCATCTTCAATGCCGTTTGGAGTAACCTCCTGCCAATTTTTCCCTTCATCACGTGTAATATGTACAAGTCCGTCATCGGTCCCAACCCAAAGGGTACCCTTGTCGTGGGTTGATGGCATGAGGTACATGATCGTATGGTAGATCTCACCACCGGCAGCTTCGTTGGTAATCGGTCCACCACCTGCTTTAAGTTTTGCAGGATCATTTTTAGTTAAGTCCGGACTGATTTCTTCCCAACTGTTACCGCGATCTTCTGTCTTCAGCACATGATTACCAGCGTGATAGATAACGGATGGATCTTGCGGGGATGCTACGATAGGGGCATTCCAGTTAAAGCGATATTTATGATCTTCAGGATTGGTCCCAAGACCCAAGTAAGGAACAGCCATAACCAGCTTGTCTTTCTCTGTTTCATGGTTATACTCGTTTATTATACCCTGATAACATCCACCATAGACAAGCTTTGGATCGTCAGGATCAAATGCCAGGTACGCGTTTTCACATCCGGCCGTTGCATACCAGTCCTTCCAGCCAATACCGCCGTCAGAGGTTCGACTAGCTATAGCCACTGTACTGTTGTCCTGCTGTCCACCGTATACATAATATGGGAATCGGTTGTCTGTATTCACCCGGTAAAATTGGGCTGTGGGTTGGTTTCGCTGGGTAGACCACGACTTTCCGCCGTTGTAGGAGACGTTCGCGCCTCCATCGTTTGAGTTGATCATTATGTTGTTATTCTCCGGATTGATCCAAAGATCGTGGTTGTCGCCGTGTGGAACTTCAATTTCTGTGAGGGTCTCCCCGCCATTGGTGGATTTCATAAATGGAGCATTCATGATATAAACGGTATTCTCATCTTGTGGGTCGGCTTTGATGTGCATATAATACCATGCCCGTGCACGAATGATGCGATCATCATTGATCAGCTTCCAGGATTTACCCGCATCGTCTGAGCGATAGAGTCCTCCTTTCTTACCTTTGGCTTCTACAATTGCATATACACGCTCATTGTTAGCGCGCGATACATCTATACCGATCTTACCCATAAGGTCTGGAAGACCTTCAGTCAATTTTTCCCAATTGTCACCTCCGTCGGTGGTCTTCCAGATGCTGCTGCCAGGCCCTCCGCTCCGAATCTTCCACGGAAAGCGTCGGTGATCCCAAAAGGCTGCATAGATTACACGCGGGTTGGTCATGTCGATGCTCATGTCACTGGCACCGGTGTCCTCATCAATATGAAGCACCAGCTCCCAATTATCGCCACCGTCGTCGGAGCGATAGATACCTCTCTCTTCATTGGCCCCATAGGGACTGCCCTGTGCAGCTACGTACACCAGATCGGAATTACTAGGATGTACTTGTACCCGTGAGATCTGCCGTGTGTTATCAAGCCCAATGTGCGTCCACGTCTTACCGGCGTCTGTTGACTTATATACCCCATCACCATGTGAGGTCGTTACACCGCGTACAGGCGACTCGCCCATGCCGACGTATACAACATTAGGATCGGATGTGGAAACACCGATAGCCCCTACCGAACCAGTATTAAAAAACCCATCTGAGATATTATTCCATATTTCACCACCATCAGTGGTTTTCCATACACCGCCACCCGTAGCTCCCATATAATAGGTATCCGAATTCCCTATCACACCGGATACCGCCGTAACTCGTCCGCCTCGGAAAGGGCCGATATTGCGCCACTCCATAGCCTGGTAGGTTTTTGTGGCGTAATGATAGTTATCTGTCTCTTTTTGAGCCTGGACCTTCTCCGGCTGCAAACTTGCAATGAAGAACAGAACTGCTAGACAGGCAGCAGACAAAAACCGGTATCTACTTGGTTCTCTATTTTGTATGCTGTCTTTAAACATGTATATGGTGACCATAATACCCTGTTATTTTGAAATTTTAAAAATTGATGTTCAAGCTTTACAATGTCCGCGATACGTGGTGAGAGAAACTGCCAGATAATCTCATACCAATTTGATTTTTAAATCAATCCTAATAAAAGGTTAAATATTTAAAACAAGCAAGCCTGATAATAAACCTCTCGAATAACTTATGGAAAAGTCTCATTATCATCCTTCACTACTATTCAATGATATCAAAATAATTGAGGCATCGGGTTTAACCTCTGGCCTCTAATGTAATCGCCCTTCTGCAAAACTGAAAAACGTAAATAACAGGGTTCTCACCATAAGCGTCTTTCATTACAAAACTGTAAAATATTTTTAATTTGATAATTAGATTGCATCATAAACCATCATAGCAGGTTATGGTTTGAAATATATTTTTAATTACGCTAATGCATAATTACATATATATGTTTCTATGCAAATTCTATTTAAAATCTCACTTATAACTTGTCAGATAGAATCTCATTGAATATTAAAAAATAAGGGTAGCATATATTGCCTAATTTGCTTGTAAGCACTTTTTATATGCATTTTCATAACGTTTCTTTGAAATTTAACTCATTTAGGATAGATTAATGTTACACTTAAACTCTAATTGGAGGATTTATGAAGAATAAAAATTTTGCGTTATTACTGCTTCGTCTCGGTGTAGGCATAATTTTCATTGTTGCAGGATGGGGGAAACTAACAGGAATTGAGAACGTACAGGCATTTTTTGGCAATGTTGGCATTCCATTAGCCGGATTTATGGCCTGGGTAGTTGCACTGGTAGAATTTATTGGTGGAATTATGGTCTTAGTTGGCTATAAGGTCGAACTCCCTTCACTTCTGCTGGCCTTTATAATGGTGGTAGCAATACTTACTGTGAAACTTGGCGGTGATGGTGGTTTCAGTGGAATGCGCATTGATATCATGCTTTTGCTCACCAGCTTAGCTATTGCAATAATGGGATCAGGCGGATACTCACTTGAAGGTATGCTTGGTAAAACACCGGAGGATTAATTAAATCTAGTTGAAAGGTATTTAGAGTGTGATCTAACCACTATAATATCTATTCATACCGCTCTAATACACAAAGCCATCCAGAGAGAACGGGATGGCTTTTTAAATTGAATTAAGGCAATTATTCCGGACAAATCTTTTCCATTTGGGTCATGATATCCAATTTAGTATTCCGAACCTGGAGGTTCGAATCGAGCATTACTTACTTTAGATGTCCCAACCTGATTTCATACCCTCCATTTGATTCGTTAAGTGTATAAATCACGTCATTATTGCCAACCACAAATTCAGTGGGTTTATGATCGAGTTTATATCCATGCTCCAGATTTAGATTCCAATCAAACTCTTGAATCAGATCGGTTTCAAAAGGATTGGAGGAATCTTCAGAGCGAGGTATTCCTGAATAACTTGCATACAAGTGATGATCATTACTAACCACATCGGTATATCCTACAATACCATTGTTATCAACTGGCCAGTTATCTTCAAGAATCATACTTGGAAGAGGGTATTTCTCTCCTTGAACTCTCTTAAGTAAGGTGCCTTCCATGTCATACTTTTCGATGAAGTCTGCATTCTCTGCAAACAGACAAATATAGTTCTGACCAAGATTCATCGCTGCATGAGATAACCAAGCAATACCGTTATCTCTTGGTGTAAAGTTTTTATCAAAAACAATATAGTCACCCAAACTGGTCTTGATTGACCCGGTCTCATCAAACACCTGAATTCTTTCATTCAGAAAAACACCTGCAGCTACTATACTCCCATCCTTCAACATAAACATAGAGTTTGGAAGACCCCTTGTGGTAAGTTCTCTTCTTTTATGATCCCGTAGTTCACCATTGGTATTATATGCGGTTAAAGAGAATTGATTTCCATCATACACATAGAATAGTGAGTCCGAATCAATAATTTCCATTAATCTTTCATATTCTCCCGGTCCCCTACCTTCACGGCCAATTCCCTTCAGGTATTCAACCCCTCCATCTTCTTTGATTTGAAACATGTGTATGGATGGACTCCCCCCAACTTCTCCAATAACGATCTTATCATCAATGATCCGTACTACTTTGGGATTTCTTACTGTTTTCGCTAAAACAGCTCTGCTCGTTTTAACCGATTGATAATCAATAGTTCGCTGGAAGTGATTTTTTTCTTTTGTAGAGGTTGTACACGCAGTTATTCCCAGAATTATTACTGTAATACTAATACTCAAGAATAGGCTTTTCGAAGTAATTATCATTATTAATCCTTTTGCAATTCAAGTTTAGTAATTAGAATTAGTAGCCCTTTAAAGTACTTTAGCTCTGCGTACCAGGTCACCCTCCAAAGCATTCCGAACTTAGAGGTTCGAACAGAGGTTAAATGTATATAATTCAATCTATAATCACATAAGAAATGTACCCCAACAAAAAAGCCCCGATCAACTTAATGAACGGGGCTTCAAATTGTCTGTTAGAAAGCTAACGGGAGGTTAGTCTTCGGCTTCAGCGGTTTCGCTTTCACCGTTTTCACTGCCACCAAGTTCTTCAAATACCTTGGCGATCTCCTCGTCTCCTTCTTCCATATCTTTCTTCGAACCAACCACGATATCTTCGTAGTCGCGAAGTCCGGTTCCGGCAGGTACTTTATGTCCAACCACCACATTCTCTTTGAGTCCGCGGAGGAAGTCTTTCTTAGCTTCAATAGAAGCCTGAGTCAGTACCTTGGTCGTTTCCTGGAATGAAGCAGCTGATAACCAGCTATCGGTAGAAAGGGCAGCTCTTGTGATACCCAACAGAATTGGCTTTGAAATTGCCGGCTCTGCTTCACGGGTTTCGAGCTCTTCTTTACCGTCTTTGATCAACTCATTATTGTGATCACGAACCTGACGCCGATCAAGGATGGTACCCTTCTTAAGATCAGAACCACCTTCGTTTGTAACCACAAACTTACCGATCAATTCGTCATTACGCTCGTTAACTTCAAAACGGTCAACTTTATCACCTTCGAGGAACATAGTGTCGCCCGGATCGGTGATCTCTACCTTCTGCATCATGGTGCGAACAATAGTCTCAATGTGCTTATCATTGATCTTCACACCCTGTAGTCGGTAAACCTCCTGAATTTCATTCACGAGATATGACTGTACTGCATAAGGTCCGAGGATATTCAAAATATCCTGAGCCGGAATAGTACCGTCAGATAGCGGTTGACCTGCTTTCACAAAATCGTTGGATTGAACCAGGATATGCTTACTTAACGAGATCAAATACTTCTTCTCATCCGTGCCATCCTTAGACTTAACGAATACTTCCTGGGAACCACGTTTACGACCACCCATTTCGACAATACCGTCAATTTCAGTAACAACGGCAGGTTCACTTGGGGAGCGAGCTTCAAACAGCTCAGTAATACGTGGAAGACCCGCGGTAATATCCTTAGACTTGGAAGCTACACGAGGTATCTTAGCGATAACCTGTCCGGCTTCTACTTTCTCACCGTCATCAACCACAATGTGTGTATCTACAGGAAGTGTAGTCTCGCGAACACGATCATTACTTCCCTTAATCATAATGGTTGGAACCAGTGATCGGTCTTTAGAATCTGTAATAACTTTTTCACGGTGACCGGTTTGAGCATCAGTATCATCAGATGAAGTTACTCCATCAATGATATCCTTATACTCGATGGTACCGTCAATTTCTGAGAAGATCAGAGCATTATATGGATCCCACTTACAGAGCACTGCTCCTTTTGGAACCATATCACCATCTTCAACCAACATTTCAGAACCATAAGGAACGTTATACGTAATGAGGGTGGTGCCTTCATCATTAATGATCTTGATCTCACCCGCACGTGAAAGAACTACATTGTGATCTTCCTCTCCATCGTTGTAAACAACAACGCGTACGTTCTCAAATTCAACTTTACCTTCAAATTTAGTTTTGTGCTGTGATTCAGCCTCTAAACGAGATGCTGTACCACCAACATGGAAGGTTCTAAGTGTAAGCTGTGTACCAGGCTCACCAATTGATTGAGCAGCGATAACACCCACCGCTTCACCTTTTTCAACCATAGTTCCTCGGGCAAGGTCACGTCCGTAACACTTAGCACACACTCCGCGAGGAGTTTCGCATGTAAGTACTGAACGGATCTCGACATCTTCAATAGAGGTCTCAGCTATCTTGCCAGCAACTGTTTCGTCGATCACCTGATTTGATTCACAGATCAGTTCATCAGATATCGGATCATAAATATCGTGCAGTGACACACGTCCAAGAATACGGTCTTCCAAACTTTCAATGATATCCTCATTGTCTTTCAGAGCCGTCATTTTAATTCCACGGAGTGTACCACAGTCATTTTCGTTAATGATAACGTCTTGAGACACATCAACGAGTCGTCGCGTCAGATAACCGGCATCAGCTGTTTTCAGAGCTGTATCAGCCAAACCTTTACGAGCCCCGTGAGTAGAGATAAAGTATTCAAGAACTGTCAAACCCTCTTTGAAAGAAGAGAGGATCGGGTTCTCAATAACCTCATTACCCTGCTGCATGGAACTCTTCTGAGGCTTAGCCATCAGACCACGCATACCGCCAAGCTGACGAATCTGCTCTTTAGATCCACGAGCGCCGGAATCAGCCATCATATAAACTGGATTGAACCCATTCCGGTCGTTTTGAAGTGCCTTAAATAGCGTTTCAGACACGCGGTTCGTGGTACTTGTCCACTTATCAATTACCTGATTATATCGTTCATTATCAGTGATGAAACCCATTTCGTATCGGCCCTGAACGTCTGATACCTCGTTCTTGGCTTTAGTAATGAGTTCTTCTTTAGCATCCGGAATGATGATATCGTCAAGACTGAAAGAAAGCCCACCAATTGTGGCCTCTTCGTAACCTAACTTCTTCATGTCATCAAGGAAGTTAGAGGTCTTTGCAGTTCCTACTACATCATGGATCTCGCCGATCAGATTTCTCAGCTCTTTTTTACCAAGGGTCTTATTGATGAACGGGATCTCGTCCGGTACGATCTCGTTAAAGATCACGCGCCCGGTTGAAGTCTTAATTACTTCATACGTTTTTTCGCCTTCCTCGTTTATTACGGGAATTCGAACATTGATCTTAGCATGGGTATCAAGTTTACCCTGATCAAATGCTACCAAGACTTCTGCAGGTGATGAAAACGTCTTGCCTTCACCTAAGCTGCCATCATCAGGCTTAGTCAGATAATACAAACCCAGGATCATATCCTGAGAAGGCACGGCTATAGGCCCACCGTTAGCGGGTGCTAAGATATTATGTGAACCTAACATCAATACAGATGCTTCAATAACAGCATCGTGACTCAATGGAAGGTGAACAGCCATCTGATCACCATCAAAGTCAGCGTTGAATGCTGTACAAGCGAGCGGGTGTAATCTTATAGCTTTTTCCTCGATCAGTACTGGCTGGAATGCCTGAATACCTAACCTGTGCAATGTTGGAGCACGGTTAAGAAGTACAGGGTGTCCGTCAATAACGTTTTCGAGCACTTCCCAAACAACGGCATCACGTCGGTCAACTACTTTTTTGGCGCTCTTAACCGTTTTCACATATCCGCGCTCAATGAGTCGGCGTATGATGAAAGGTTTGTAGAGCTCGACCGCCATTTCTTTTGGTAGTCCACATTCGTGCATTTTCAGCTCAGGTCCAACCACAATTACAGAACGGCCGGAATAATCAACACGCTTACCAAGAAGGTTTTGACGGAAACGTCCACTCTTACCTTTCAGCATATCTGAAAGTGACTTAAGCGGACGGTTGTTATTCCGTACGGCGTTTGATTTTCTTGAATTGTCATATAGTGAATCAACCGCTTCCTGCAGCATGCGTTTCTCGTTACGGAGAATCACATCAGGAGCTTTGATATCGATCAATCGTTTCAGACGATTGTTACGGATGATCACACGACGATAAAGGTCGTTAAGGTCGGATGTTGCAAATCTACCTCCTTCAAGAGGTACCAATGGACGAAGTTCCGGAGGAATAACCGGGATCACGCCTTGTACCATCCACTCAGGACGATTCTCAGTATGCTTATTTGCAGCACGGAAGGATTCAATTACCTGAAGACGTTTTAGCTTTTTCTTTTTACGCATCTGTGAAGTTTCATTCTTCACTTCATAGCGCAACTGATAAGCAAGTTCGTCAAGGTCAAGGTCGGCAAGGAGGGCTTGTAAAGCATCTGCTCCTTCCTTTACGATGAACTTATCGTCATCGTCATCGTCCAATTCCTGATTTTCTTCGGGTAGTTGTTCTAAAATATCCCACTTCTCTTCTTCAGAGATCATATCACCCTGTGCGTAACCAAGGTCACGCGCAACACCTGGATTAATGATCACAAATGTCTCATAATAGACGATCTTATCCAGATTCTTAGAAGAGGTTCCAATAAGATATGCGATCTTATTTGGAAGTGATTTGAAGTACCAAATATGTACTACAGGAACGGTCAGGGTAATATGCCCCATTCGTTCACGGCGTACTGCTTTCCGGGTAACTTCCACACCGCAACGGTCGCAGATGATACCTTTATAACGTATACGCTTGTATTTACCGCAATGGCATTCATAATCTTTAACCGGGCCGAAGATCTTTTCACAGAAAAGACCATCCATTTCGGGTTTAAAGGTTCTATAGTTTATTGTCTCAGGAGTCAAGACTTCACCGTGAGAACGAGATAATATCGTTTCAGCGGAAGCAAGGGATACCCCAATGCTGTCAAAGTCTTTTGTGACTGTTAATGTCTTAGTTACTGGCAAGGATGTTCCTCCAAATTATTAACAGTGAAATTATTCAATGTGCATTTCAAGGCCGAGACCCATAAGCTCTCGTAACAATACCTTGAATGATTCGGGCACGTCACCATCAGGCAGATTCTCACCTTTAACGATGGCCTCATATACTTTAGAGCGCCCTTTAACGTCATCACTTTTTACAGTGAGCATTTCTTTCAGGATGCTGGAAGCACCATATGCGTACAGTGCCCACACCTCCATTTCACCAAGTCGCTGGCCACCAAACTGAGCTTTACCACCCAATGGTTGCTGCGTGATCAATGAATATGGACCAATAGAACGAGCATGCATCTTATCCTGAATCAAGTGATTCAGTTTCAGCATGTAAATGTATCCTACTGTGGTCTTCTGCGCAAAAGGTTCACCTGTACGACCGTCATACAACTTAACGCGGCCATCTTCAGGTAGCCCTGCATCTCTTAGTTTCTCACGAACTTCATCCATGGAAGCACCATCGAAGATAGGTGATGCAAAAGTAACACCCATTTTCTTGGCAGCCCATCCGAGAATGGTTTCGTAGATCTGTCCAAGGTTCATACGTGATGGTACACCCAGCGGGTTCAAACAGATATCGACAGGAGTTCCGTCTTCCATGAACGGCATGTCTTCCTGTGGCACGATCTTGGCAACAACACCTTTGTTACCGTGACGACCGGCCATTTTATCACCTACTTTAAGCTTACGTTTTTTAGCAACGTAAACCTTGGCCTTCTGGATAATTCCGGGTGGCAACTCGTCTCCAACCTGAATAGCAAACTTACGACGCTTAGCTTCAGTATCGATCTCACGACGAAGCTCACGGTAGTTGGAAAACAGTTTTTTAACAAGTTTCACCAATTCACCATCGGTAGCCCAGTCAATATTCTCATTGATATTGACGGGATCAAGTTCTTCAAATACAGATTTTTTGTATTTCTCGCCTTTTGGTATCAACTCTACATGGCTGTAATTGTAAACACCGGGAGAAGTCTTATCACGAAGCAGGGAGTACATCTTATCAGCCCACTGCTGATTCAACTCTGCTACTTTTTGTGCATGACGCTCTTCTTCCTGCTCAACACGTTTCTTCTCTTCTTTACGAGAGATCAGTTCATCGCGCTTACGGCTAAAGAGTTTAGTATCAATTACAGTACCTTCAACACTTGGCGGTACTTTCAATGATGCGTCTTTAACATCACCGGCTTTATCACCGAAGATCGCTCGCAGTAGTTTTTCTTCAGGAGTAGGATCTGTTTCTCCTTTCGGAGTGATCTTACCCACCAGAATATCACCGTGCTCGATCTTGGCACCGATTCTAATGATTCCACGCTCATCAAGATCAGATGTGGCTTCTTCACTCACGTTTGGAATTTCACGAGTCAGTTCTTCCTCACCACGCTTGGTGTCTCGTACCTGCTGCTCAAATTCTGTTACGTGAATGGATGTATAGATATCATCCTGTACAATTCTTTCACTTACAACGATGGCATCCTCAAAGTTGTAACCTCTCCATGGCATAAAAGCCACAAGCAAATTACGCCCCAGGGCAAGCTCACCTTTATCAGTTGAACAACCATCAGCAAGAGCTTGTCCTGCTTTCACTTTGTCTCCGATCTTTACAACAGGACGTTGATTGATCGTAGTATCCTGGTTAGTTCTTACAAATTTGGTCAGATCATAAGTCTTTACCCCACCATCGAAGTAGCAATTTTGCTCTTCCTCAGTACGGTTATATTTAACTCTGATCTCAGTAGCACTCACATATACTACTTCACCATCAGCATCAGCTGTGATGATAGCACGTGAGTCACGAGCTGCACGCTGCTCAAGTCCGGTTCCAACCACAGGGGCTTCAGGTCGCAACAATGGTACGGCCTGGCGCTGCATGTTAGAACCCATCAGTGCACGGTTAGCATCATCATGTTCAATAAACGGAATCAATGCTGCTGCCAGAGACGTGATCTGGTTAGTGGCAACATCCATATATTCGATCTCATCCGGCTTCACACGAAGGTAGTTACCTTCACGTGTTCTTGAGAAGATGGCATCCGTTTCGAACATGCCTTTGTCATCTATCTCTGCGTTAGCCTGAGCGATAACCGTTTCATCTTCCTGCTCGGCCGCAAGATATTCAACATCTTTTGTAACCTTACCTTCTTTCACTTTACGATAAGGGGTCTCAATAAATCCAAAGTCATTTACCTTGGCATGTACACACAATGAAGAGATCAAACCAATGTTTGGCCCCTCAGGTGTTTCAATCGGGCAAAGTCGACCATAGTGAGTGTAGTGAACGTCACGTACCTCAAAACCGGCTCTCTCACGTGTCAAACCACCAGGTCCCAAAGCAGACATACGCCGCTTGTGAGTCAACTCAGCAATAGGATTCGTTTGATCCATGAACTGAGATAGCTGGTTCGTTCCAAAGAACGTATTGATCACACTTGAGATCGTACGTGCATTTACAAGATCCTGTGGTGTCAACTGTTCAGCATCCCGTGAATTCATTCTCTCACGGATAGTACGTGCCATTCGGGCAAGGCCAATTGCAAATTGCTGACCTAACTGTTCTCCAACAGTACGAACACGCCTGTTACTTAGGTGATCAATATCATCTACCTGAGACTTCATGTTCTTCAGGCGGATAACTTCTCTAACAATAGCAACGATATCTTCTTTAGTCAGATATTGTAGGGTATTTTCCTGATCAAGTTTCAAGCGTTTATTCAATCTGTAACGACCAACTTCTCCAAGATCATATTTCTTATCACTGAAAAACAATCTTTCAAGAATTGAACGAGCAGTTTCCGGATCCGGCATTTCACCTGATCTGATCTGCTGATAGATCTCACCAAGTGCAGACGATTCATCGTAAGTAGGATCCTTACGAAGAGTATTCATCATTACGGAACGTTCAGATTCCTCAGCTGAGATCTTTTGAACTAAGACCTTTTCAACTTCTGCATCTTTAAGTGAGCCATAATCATCTTCAGTCAGTTCATGGTCACGTTCAAATATGATCTGACGATTCAAGGCTTCTGTTACTTCACCTGTTTCATCGTCAACCACTTCTTCCATGCTTTCTACAACAATATTTTCGGCTAGTCTTTTACCAACCAGTTTCTTGTTGTAATCGGCTTTAGATCCAAACTTGATATGTTCTGACAGCTCAAACAAGCTTAACAGTTCAATATCAGAGGAATATCCAAGTGCTCTTAACAGGGTTGTTGCAGGAACTTTCTTCTTGCGATCAATATATGCCCACAACACATCTCTTATGTCGGTTGTAAACTCGATCCATGACCCTTTGAAAGGAATCACTCTTGCAGAATATAGTTGAGTTCCGTTAGGGTGAACGTTCTGTCCAAAGAAAACACCCGGTGATCTGTGAAGCTGACTTACGATAACCCGCTCAGCACCATTAACAATGAATGTACCTCGATTGGTCATCCATGGAAGGTCTCCTAAGAAAACTTCCTGTTCAATGGTTTCACTGGCTTCATCGCTGTCATCAACAGATGAAAGTCTTAATTTTGCTTTTAACGGAACAGAATAAGTCAGGCCACGATCCTGACACTCAGATTCAGTGTAGCGTGGAACATCTATATTAAAGTATAGAAATTCTAGAATATGTGTTTCACGACTATCCTGAATGGGAAAATTTTCATTGAAAATCCGTTGTAAACCCTGATCTGCTCTCTCATTGGGAGCAATATCAAGTTGTACGAATTTTTCAAATGACTCTAGCTGAATATCCAGAAAGTCAGGATAATCAAGCACATGTTTGGTTTTTCCAAACGATAAGCGTTCCGTGTTGGGAATAGTTTGCATCTTCTTGCTCAAAAGGAACCTCTCCTCTTAGATTGAAGGTAATTTATACGGGGAAACCCCAAATGTATTGGGGTCAGTTTTTTTAGACGCCAATAGCCAATACCGATTTAACGGCATTGGCTAATAACGAATTTATAAGTAAGAATTACTTAAGCTCTACTTCGGCTCCAGCTTCTTCAAGCTTGGATTTGATGTCTTCTGCTTCATCTTTAGAAACAGCTTCTTTAACAGCGTTAGGAGCTCCGTCAACTAATTCTTTAGCTTCTTTCAAGCCAAGACCAGTGATGCCGCGTACTTCTTTAATTACGGCAATTTTCTTAGCACCGGGACTCTTAAGAACAACATCAAATTCAGTTTGCTCTTCAGCTGCTCCGGCTTCTCCGCCACCAGCAGGTCCAGCTACTGCAACAGCAGCTTGAGCAGGTTTGATATCGTATTCTTCTTCAAGAATAGTTGCAAGTTCGTTTGCTTCTTTGATAGTTAGGTTGACAAGCTGTTCAGCTAAATCTTTAACGTCAGCCATTATATTTCTCCAGTTGTTTTAAATAAAAAAATTCTAGTTGATAAATAAGGGTTATTCTTCGCCTTTTTCAGCGATGGTGTTAATAGCACCAACAAGGTTAGATCCTTGTGAGTTAAGTGCACCAACTATATTTGATAGAGGTGACATTAACAGACCAAGGATATCTCCAATAATCTCGTTCTTAGACTTCATAGCTGCAAGAACTTCCAGTTTATCTTCGCTGTAGAAATCACCATCTACAATTGCGGCCTTAAACTGTGGTTTATTGTGCTCCTTGATAAAATCTTTCAATACCTTGGCAGGTGCAGATAATTCTTCATCTACAAAAGCGAAAGCATTCTGCTCAACTAAAGAAGGTATGATTTCATCATATCCACCAGCCTTCTCCATTGCGAGCTTCATTAACTTGTTTTTGTACACTTTGAAGCGAATATCTCCCTTACGAAATGCACCACGCAGTTCATTAACTTCAGGTACCGACATTCCGGAATAATTAGTGATATAAAGAGCACTAGAGCTTTCCAGCTTCTCGGCAATTTCGTCTAAGACTGCTTGCTTTTCTGCAGTAGGCATAATTCATTTCCTCCTTTTATAGGGATGTTACTGCGGTTCTGCTTAACGGGATGCTTGGTCCCATAGTACTGCTCATGAAAACACTTTTCACGTACAGTCCTTTTGCGGAAGCCGGTCTTAAGCTCATCACTGTCCGAAAGAATGCTTCTGTATTTTCTTTCAGATCGCTAGCGCTAAAACTAACTTTACCAATAGATGTATGAAGGATTCCGGCTTTATCAACACGGAAATCAATCTGTCCGGCTTTCACTGTTTTCACAGCTTCAGCCACATCCATTGTAACGGTTCCACTTTTCGGGTTAGGCATCAGTCCGCGGGGGCCTAAAAAACGCCCAAGCTTACCGAGTTTACCCATTACGTCAGGCGTGGCGATAATAACGTCTATATCGCTCCACCCTTCTTCAATTTTTTCGATGTAATCATCAAGACCAACATGGTCGGCACCGGCTTCTCTGGCTTCATCTTGTTTGGCTTCATTAACGAGAGCCAAAACACGTACATCTTTACCCGTACCGTGAGGCAAGCTCACTGTACCGCGGACCATTTGGTCTGCATGTCTTGGGTCAACGCCTAAACGGATATCAATATCCACTGAAGCATCAAAATTTACGTTAGATGTTTTTTTAACCAGATCGCACGCTTCTTCCAAAGTATACTCTACCTCGGGATTCACGAGTGCCACAGCCTGTTGATATTTCTTTCCTCTTTTTGCCATGATCACAATTTCCTTACTTTTCGCGATTTACTCTAAGACCCATACTGCGAGCCGTTCCTGCAATCATTTCCGCACCAGCTTCGACGTCAAACGCATTTAAGTCTTCCATCTTTTCTTGTGCAATGTCTTTGCATTGGCTCCAGGTAACCGTACCTACTTTTTTTCGGTTTGGTTCGCCTGATCCGGACTTGATTTTCGCTGCTTTCTTAAGAAGCACAGGTGCTGGTGGAGTCTTTGTTTTAAATGTAAAAGACTTATCAGCATAAACCGTGATCTCAACAGGAACAACAGTTCCGGCCTTGTCCTGAGTCTTAGCGTTAAAGGCTTTACAAAACTCCATAATATTGATTCCTGCTTGACCGAGTGCCGGTCCAACAGGTGGCGCAGGGTTTGCCTGCCCCCCAACAATCTGGAGCTTCAGGATGTTCTCAACTTTTTTAGCCATGGATTCTCAGGATCCTATAATTAATAACTTCTGTTTATTTGTGCGTAATAGCTAGTGTGCATCAACTAGGTTCTTTATGTAGCCGATTCAACTTGGTTAACATCAACTTCCACCGGAGTTTTACGGCCAAAAATACTAACCATAACTCTCAGTTTAAGTTTTTCAGGATTCACTTCCTGAACGGTTCCGTCAAAATCTTTGAACGGACCGGATATCACTTTAACCAAGTCGCCTTCACTATACGGAATCTCAATATTCCGCATTTCATCGCCACTGTCTTTAACTCTGCCAATGATGCGTTTGACTTCGTGTTCTTTAAGTGGCTTTGGCACCGTTTCATTTTTACCTACTTTCAGAAAACCTAAGCAGGATGGTGCGGACTGTATTAAATTATTTACTTCTTCATCATAATGAGTATTTAAAAGGATATAACCCGGAAAGAAATTTTTCTCTCTGGTTCGTTTCTTTCCCGATCTGATCTCTACTACTGTTTCTGTAGGAATAAGGACCTCCTTAATCTTGTCTTCCAGGCCCTGCTCTTCGATCTCCCGCTCAAGAAACTCTTTAACTTTTTTTTCATGGCTTGAGAAGCAGCGTACTACGTACCAACCATGTTCTTGTTCTTTACTCATTAGTTATAAATAGCTTCTAATATGGTGCTATAAACTTGGTCTACACCAAAAATGAAAACTGAAATAATGATGGAGAAGACAACTACGATGATCGTGTTGTCAATCAATTCCTTTTGTGTTGGCCAAGATACCTTCTTGAACTCCTGAACAACACCATCAAAAAATTTATTAATCTTACTCATATAATTTTACTTGTTTGCACGGGTGGAGAGACTCGAACTCCCGACACCTGGTTTTGGAGACCAGTGCTCTGCCAACTGAGCTACACCCGTGTAAAGTGCACAAGAGCGACTACCGAAGTAACCACTCTTTGCACTGGCCTAAGTTCAGGTCGACTTTCTTAGTCTAAGATTTTAGTTACCACGCCGGCACCGACAGTACGGCCACCTTCGCGTATCGCAA
>NZ_JBKINJ010000002.1:0-941315 GCF_046602855.1 Gracilimonas qinghaiensis | reverse complement strand
GGCCTATCGTGCCTACGTTTACGTGGGGCTTATTCCGTTGAAAGGTCTCTTTTGCCATGATTATTTACTTTATACTTAGTGTTATTAATTTCTTTATGATTGCTTCTCAATGATTTCCTGAGCCAATGTCTCCGGAACTTCAATGTAGTCGTGGAACTCCATAGAGTACACCGCACGACCCTGTGTCAATGAACGAAGATCTGTAGAGTAACCGAACATTTCGGATAGCGGTACATGTGCTTTTACTACAGAGCCTTCTTTATTAGAATCCATACTTTGCATGATCCCCCTTCTACTGTTCAGGTCACCGATCACATCACCCATATATTCTTCAGGAGTAATGATCTCAACTTTCATAACAGGCTCGAGAATTTTAGGAGCAGCTTTTCTGGCTGCATTTCTGAAACCAAGCTTGGCACATAATTCAAAACTCAACTGATCTGAATCAACATCGTGATATGAACCATCTTTCAATGTGAATCCAACATTTTCAACAGAATAATTTGCCTGAATACCACTGTTAGTGGCTTCCTGAAAACCTTTCATCACTGATGGAATAAATTCACGTGGTATATTACCACCTACAATCTCATTAATAAAAATGAATCCCTCTTCACGAGTAATACGATCTTCGTTACCATCGTAATCTTCAAATTCACTAATAGGGCCCATTTCAAATGTAATATCAGCGAACTTACCTCGGCCACCGGTCTGTTTCTTGTAAATTTCTCGGTGTTCAACTGTCTTAGAAATTGTCTCACGATAAGATACCTGAGGAGCACCAACATTGGCCTCAACTTTAAACTCACGTTTTAAACGATCAACAATGATCTCAAGGTGAAGCTCACCCATTCCGGCAATGGTTGTTTGACCGGTTTCATGGTCAGTTCTAACCTGGAATGTCGGATCTTCTTCTGCCAATTTTTGCAGCCCGGTTGACAGCTTCTCTCCGTCAGCCTTTGTTTTAGGCTCAACGGCAAGTTTAATAACCGGTTCAGGAAATGTAATTTGTTCGAGTATTACAGGATGGTCTTCAGCGCAAATTGTGTCACCTGTGTGAACTTCTTTGATACCAATGATAGCAGCAATATCACCGGCCTGAATGTAATCCAGATCCTTTTTATCGTTGGCATGCATCTCAAGGAGACGCCCAACACGCTCTCTGTTTCCGGTCGAGGCGTTTAAAATGTAAGATCCCTTTTCTAAGCGTCCGGAATAAACACGCACAAAGGTCAACTTACCCACATAAGGGTCAGTCATGATCTTAAATGCAAGAGCAGAAAAAGGCGCATTTACATCAGGAGCCTTCTTAACCTCTTCTTCAGACTCAGGATCAATACCTTTTACCGGTGGAATATCAAGCGGGTTAGGCATGAAATCCAAAACACGGTCAAGCAACACCTGAACTCCTTTATTCTTAAGGGCAGTACCCAGCATTACAGGAGTAATATCTTTTGATATAGTTGCTTCACGAAGAGCAGAAATGATTTCCTCTTCAGAAATATCCTCTTCCATTAAATATTTTTCCATCAAAGAATCATCAACATCAGCAAGAGCCTCGATCATTTTTTGACGATACTCATTAGCCTTACCAACAAGGTCTTCCGGAATATCAACCACATCGTACTTAGCACCGAGAGACTCATCATCCCAAATGATTGCCTGCATATTAATCAAGTCAACTACACCCTGGAATTTATCTTCAGCACCAATTGGTATTTGAATAGGGATAGGATTTGCATTCAATTTCTCATCCAACTCCTCAATAACATTGTAGAAGTCAGCGCCAACCTTATCCATTTTATTAACAAAGGCCATACAAGGCACTTCATACTTATTAGCCTGACGCCAAACTGTCTCAGACTGAGGCTGAACCGCACCAACAGAATCAAGAACAAATACCGCACCATCCAGCACACGCAATGAACGCTCTACCTCTACAGTAAAGTCAACGTGACCGGGTGTATCAATAATGTTGATCCGGTGGTCTTTCCAAATACAATGAGTTGCAGCGGATTGAATTGTAATCCCTCTTTCCTGCTCTTGCTCCATCCAATCCATAGTAGCTGCGCCATCATGCACTTCACCCATGCGGTGACTACGACCGGTGTAAAACAAAATACGCTCGGTTACGGTTGTTTTACCGGCATCGATGTGAGCCATGATACCGATATTCCGTGTACGCCGGATCTTATCTAAAATTTTTGGATCTGTTTTTGTTGCTTCAGACATAATACTTGTTCAAATAATATTCTTTAAAATCTAAAATGAGCAAAGGCTTTGTTAGCGTCTGCCATTCTGTGTGTTTCATCTTTCTTGCGAACTGCACCGCCTTCATTATTAGAAGCATCGATCAGTTCTTTTGACAGACGAATTGACATTGATTTATCGTTTCTTGAACGGGAAGCCCTGATTAACCATCTCATGCCAAGTGCTGTACCTCGTTCCTGTCGCACCTCAATAGGTACCTGGTATGTTGCACCACCTACTCGTCTGGATTTAACTTCAACCACCGGAGTTGAGTTCTGCAGTGCATTCCGAAATATCTCAATTCCTGTTTCACCGGTTTTCTCTTCAATTACTTCAAATGCCTGATAAACAATCTTACGAGCAACATTTTTCTTGCCGTCTCGCATCAGGTTATTCACAAAGCGTGTTACCAGCTTATCCTCAAATATTGGATCTGGTTGTACATCTCGTTTGTCTGCTGTTTTTCTACGCATGCTCGATTAATCTTAAGTTCTTAGTTACCCTTTTGGCTTCTTAGTGCCATACAGACTACGGCTTTGGGTCCTACCCTCAACACCGGCTGTATCTAGTGTTCCTCTGATAATATGGTATCGAACACCAGGTAAATCTTTTACTTTACCTCCACGGATCAACACAATACTATGTTCCTGTAAGTTGTGACCCTCTCCCGGTATATAAGCCGAAACTTCTATGCCGTTGGTTAAACGTACACGAGCCACCTTACGCAAAGCCGAATTCGGCTTTTTAGGTGTTGTTGTGTATACGCGAGTACAAACACCACGCTTCTGCGGACAATTTTGCAGCGCAGGAGCTGTTGTTTTACTTACTTTACTTTTTCTACCTTTTCGTATGAGTTGTTGTATAGTTGGCACTGTTCAATTATTTGGTTATTGCCATCGAATCGAGAGCTTGCAAATATAGTAAACGTTCATGGACGAATGCAAAATATTTATACTAATTATTTCTTATTTCTCCGTATTGTCTGAAATATCGGTGATATTGGACGTTTCTTTCACATGAATCCGGATATTTAATGTATGTCCGATATATAACAATATATCAATTGAAATTAACAGATTTAAACAATTTAAGTACTAAAAGACTCGAAGCCCTAAATTCCGAGGGCATAAATACCGTTTTTGATCTGCTAAATTTTTTTCCCCGCAGATACCTCGACAGAAGTAACACTCAACAAATTAATCACCTTAAAGGAGCTGGTGAAGAAGTTACCGTAGCGGGGGAGATCACACAAATAAGCATGAACGGGTATGGAAAGAAGAAGAGACTTGAAGTGTTTATTAATGACGGCCATGGAGTTCTAAAGGGAGTGTGGTTCAGAGGTGCCGGATACTTTAAGCGCATTTTTAAAGAAGGTGAAACAGTGGCCTTTTTTGGGCAGGCCAAACGCTTCGGTAAAATGATCTCGATGGCTCACCCTGAAGTGGATAAGATCTCGACCGAAAGCGACCTTGAGGCTTTCTCAAAAATTGTACCCATTTATCCGGGCAGTATAAACCTTAGTAAAGCCCGCGTCACAAGTGGTATGATCCAAAACTGGATGAAACAGATCTTAAATCAAATTTCGATTTCAGAATACCTCCCTGATTCACTTCTTTCAGTTATGAAATTACCAGAACGCTCACAGGGATACCGAATGATCCACTTTCCTGATTCCCATAATGAACATAAGAATGCCCTGAACCGATTTAAATTTGAAGAATTATTTCTGTTTGAAATGAGTATGGAAAAAATCCACCATACTGTTAAGGAACGCGGGGCCGGACATTTATTCTCGGATACCGGGAATTTCACCAAGCATTATTTCAACGAACTGCTTCCTTTTGAGTTAACTGAGGGCCAAAAGTCATCTCTCTCTGAAATAAAGAACGATGTGCGTTCTGGTAAACAAATGAACCGACTCATTCAAGGAGATGTAGGTGCAGGAAAGACGATCGTAGCCATTGGCGCTATGCTTATGGCACTTGATAATGGGTTTCAGGCAGCCTTCCTGGCTCCCACTGAGATTCTTGCCGAGCAACATTACCGTACGCTTACCGAGCATCTTAAAAAACTGGACATTAACATCCGGCTGCTTATCGGCTCACAAAAGAAAGCTTTACGTACTGATATACTTACGGACATTGAAGGCGGAAATGCTCAAATTGTTGTAGGAACCCACGCTATCATTCAAGATCAGGTTCGGTTTAACAACCTGGGACTTGCAGTAATTGATGAACAACATCGTTTTGGGGTTAAACAACGGGCGGATTTACTGAACAAGGGTGACCATCCACATATGTTAGTTATGAGTGCCACACCCATCCCGCGCTCACTCGCAATGACCGTTTATGCGGATCTCGATGTCTCCGTAATAAAAGATATGCCTGCCGGACGTAAACCGATTAAAACGGCGATACGGTCCGACAAAAAAAGAGAAGATGTTATGAATTTCGTCAGACAGGAAGTTCAGGATGGTGGACAGGTATATGTTGTTTATCCCCTGGTGGAAGAATCTGAGGCATTGGACTTAAAGGATGCTACGGCCGGATTTGAAAGGCTCAAAAAACGTTTTCCTGAATTCAGGATCGGTTTATTGCATGGACGTATGAAAACTGAGGAAAAGGATGCTGTTATGAAGAAGTTCATTAGTAATGAGATTCAAATCCTTGTTTCCACGACTGTGATTGAGGTGGGTGTTGATGTATCCAATGCTTCGGTTATGATCATTGAACATGCCGAACGGTTTGGACTTTCGCAGCTTCATCAGCTACGTGGAAGGATCGGCCGTGGTGATCGGCAAAGTTATTGTATCCTGATGCCTGATGTTAAGGTGAGTAAATCAGGTACCTTCCGACTTAAAACCATGGAGGAAACCAACGATGGTTTTCGCATAGCAGAAGCCGATCTTAAATTGCGTGGACCCGGTGATTTTCTCGGGACTAAGCAAAGTGGCCTTCCGGACTTTAAATTTGCTGATATTGTAGAAGACCAATTCTTGCTTGCTCAGGCCAAGGAAAAAGCCAGTAAACTACTGGAAAGTGACCCTGAACTTAAAACACCCGAAAACCATGACCTGGCTAAAGCTTTCAAGCCCTATTTTGAGGAAAAGGTCAAGTTTTATGGGTTGGGGTAAACACTTATAAAGTGTTTATACCCCTGCTTTCTTCTTCTCTTCTCTCTTGCGATCATTATGGTCAAGGAATGTTTTTCTGATACGTAATGCTTTTGGCGTTACTTCCAGAAGTTCATCATTGTCAATGAACTCAATACATTGCTCGAGGCTCAGTTTTCTGGCCTGGCTGATCTTAACTGCATCTGAGGTCTGAGTAGCACGATGATTGGTCAGGTTTTTCTTCTTCACCACATTTACCACCATGTCATCGCTGCGCTTGTTTACGCCAACAACCTGTCCCATATAAACGGGATCTCCCGGCTCAACAAAAAACTCACCTCTGTCCTGAACTCCTTCAAGAGCATAACCGGTCACATCACCCTGCTCAAGTGCGATCAAGGCTCCACGGTTCCTTCCCGGTATCTCACCGGCATATGGTTCATAACCATCAAACTGCTGGTGCATGATACCGGTACCACGTGTTTCGGTTAACATTTCACCCCGGAATCCGATCAACCCTCGGGAAGGAACACGAAATTCAATTCGATTATTTTCCCCTTCCTGGCTCATGGAAGTCATGATCCCTTTTCTCTTTTGCAGATTATCGATCACGCGATTGCTGTAATCTGTTTGAACATCCACAACCACTTCTTCAACCGGTTCATGTACGGCGCCATCCACTTCCTTGAAAAGTACTTCAGGGCGAGATACAGAAAACTCAAAACCTTCACGGCGCATAGTTTCTATCAAAATAGCCATCTGTAATTCACCGCGACCGGATACTTTATAGATATCAGGACTTTCAGTAGGTTCTACCCGCATAGCTACGTTTGTACGAACTTCTTTATTCAGGCGATCTTTCAGCTGATTTGAAGTCACATAATCTCCTTCTTTACCTGCAAACGGAGAATTATTTACCCGGAAATACATGGCAATGGTTGGCTTGTCTAGATCTACATACTCCAGCGGAGTCATATCCGCAGTATCAGTCAAGGTATCTCCGACATTTACTTCCTCATAACCTGCAAGGGCTATTATGTCACCTGCCACTGCAGTCTCAACCGGCTCGCGCTGTAATCCGTTAAACGTATATAGTTTTGTGGCACGGGCTTTTTCTCTCACCTCACCTTTGCCGTTCATAAGTGCAACTTCCTGACCAATTTTAATTGTGCCCTGCTCTATCCGCCCAACGGCTATCCTGCCTACATAATCATTCCAGTCAATACTGCTGACCAGCATCTTAAATTTTGCATCAGTGTTTTGCTCCGGTGCAGGAACATGCTCTACTATCCTGTCAAGAAGCGGAGAAAGGTCTTCATCTTCATCTTCCAGATTTTCTTTCGCAATACCGTTCACGGCAACTGCATATAGTACCGGAAAATCGAGTTGCTCATCAGTTGCGTCCAGCATAACAAACAAGTCAAATATCTCATCCAAAACGGCATCAGGACGGGCATCTTTACGGTCGATCTTATTGATCACAACTATTGGTTTATAACCCAGACTCAATGACTTCCTAAGTACAAATTTAGTTTGAGGAAGCGGGCCTTCGGCAGCATCCACCAAAAGGATCACACCATTCACCATCTTTAAGATTCGCTCCACCTCTCCGCCAAAATCGGCGTGACCTGGCGTATCAACGATATTGATCTTAGTCCCTTTCCATTTAACGGCTGTATTTTTGGAACTGATGGTAATCCCGCGTTCTTTTTCAAGATCGCCGGAATCCATTACTCTCTCTTCTACCTGCTGATTCTCTCTAAAGGTACCGCTCTGTTTTAGAATTTGATCTACGAGCGTAGTTTTGCCATGATCTACGTGGGCAATGATGGCAATATTTCTTAAATCTTGTGACATGTAATTATGTAAAACCTGTTATTTTAAAATGAACTTGCCGACCGGTTGGTTTGTCTATTATTGATGACAAGGGATAAGTAAATTAGCTGATAGGTAATAAATTAAATTACCTTTACTTCTCATATCCAAATTACCGAAAAACAGCAAGCCTTAAATATACGGGTTATTTAGTCAATTCCGTATTATTAAATAAATAATTGTTTTAAACCATCCTTTAACCGCTGTAAATAATGACTGTACTTTTAATTTGGCTCACACTTGGACTTATCTTTTTGATAAAGGGGGCAGATCTTTTAGTTGATGGAGCTTCCGCCCTGGCAAGAAAGTTCAACGTTTCGGACCTGGCCATTGGCTTGACTGTGGTAGCTTTTGGGACTTCTGCGCCAGAGCTCGTAGTCAATGTCATGGGTGCTATCGACGGGCATAACGAGATCGTTTTTGCCAATGTTATTGGTAGTAATAACTTTAACCTGTTAGCAATTCTGGGTATAACCGGACTTATTACCCCTCTTATTGTTCAGTCAAGTACGGTTTGGAGAGAAATTCCCATATCCTTTTTCGCGATTATTTTACTTTTCTTTCTCACAAATGATCTTTGGTCTTCCAATTCGTCCTTACTGAGCAGATCAGATGGTTTGATATTATTGATCCTGTTCATAGGTTTTCTTTTCTATGTGTACAAACAACTATCAAATGACACTGCGACTTCGGTTGAAAACCAAATCCATTTATCACAATTCAAGATCTGGAGCTTTATTGTTATCGGTTTGGCCGGATTGGTTTTAGGAGGAAATCTGGTGGTTGAGAATGCTATCGAAATTGCTGACATGCTTGGTGTCAGTGAAAAGATCATTGGGCTCACTATCATTGCCGCAGGCACCTCTCTTCCTGAACTTGCCACATCTGTTTTGGCCGCATTCAAAAAGAATACTGACATAGCCGTTGGTAATATTATTGGTTCAAACATCTTTAACATTTTCCTGATCCTTGGTGTAAGCTCACTCGTAAAACCAATTCATTACAGCCCTTCTTTCAACTCAGAAATGTATTTACTAGCGGGTGGCACGATGCTTCTCTTTATTGGAATGTTCACAGGCAAAAAGAAAAAATTGGACAGATGGGAAGCAGCGTTATTACTGCTGATATTTTTTGTTTATACGGGATATCTAGTTGCCGGGGAAGTTTGGTAGTTACGATAATATATTTAACTATTTAGATCCTTGGACCGAACGCTATAAGGACCTGAAGAACGCTCATGGCTTCTAAAATTTTTATTATGTTAGTAGAAACCTTACAGTGCCTAGAAGCGCCTGTGAGCTTTATACTACAGGTATTGGAAGCACGCTCATTCACAGACTTAAAATCGGATCTCACCAATTAGTTCAATTCTACTAAAATCAACCGGATCGAAAACAGCCCTGGATTCTCTATGGCTGAAATCCAGCATTATCTTGGATCTGTCTTGGAAAATATAAGCAAGGCCAACAACACTCTCCACGACGATCCATCGCCGTCTATCTTTATCCACCATTTGTTCCGTTCGGCCTGTCAGGAATACAGGAATCTTCTTTATGGGTTGAATTTCTCCAAACACGCTCCATCCCTGGAAATCGTATGCCGGATATGGAGAGACGATATCCTCGAACCTAATGTCATCAGTTGATTCAAAACCTTGAACTACTGTATTGAATCTTAACGATTCATAAGTTAATGCTGCACCATAAAGATTAAAATCAGGATTTGTCTCAGAATTACCTTTCCCAATTGCTCCAAATGCTGTTAACTGAAGACCAGGCAGGAACGCTGCGGCGGGACGTAAACTCAGCCTGCCTTCTACAACTTTATTATTATTTTTTTCTAAAGATGAATATCCCCCACCATTGTAAATCCCAACGGAAAAACTACCATAGCTGCTATTGTTAGAAGTCAACCCCGGCTCAGCCAAACTTTTACCAAATCCAGTCTCAAAAACGATTCCATAATCTGCTGATGGTAAGAAATCATTTTGATCTAAGAACATACTTTTCTGGGATCTGTAGTCATTAATTTCCTGCTCAAAACTGATCCATGGGCGCCTTGTTACACCAGCTGATAGAACAGGTTCATTAAAAAGCCCAATACTTTGAATATCATATTCTACAAAGGCATACTTCAGACGAAGTTCAATATCACCTATTCCATCACCCTCCCTATCAATGGTCACATCTTGGGTTAAACGCGCATTTAGTCCTTCAGCCAGTTTATGCCTAAAATTTACGTAACCTCTTTTTATGGTAAACTGATTTTGAAAGGAGTTACCCGTAATATCGTGCTCGAATGAGAGAAACATGACTCCATCAATTCTGAAGTTATTGGTAACATTTTGTGCCTGTGTAAAGTTAAAACACAGGCACACAAGCATAGTTATCACTATAATTGTGACCTTTTTCATTCTAATTTATATTTTAATATGTATGCTGATCCTTTGCCTACAAATTAAAAGTTAATTAAGTCTCTTTCCTGCAATATTTTAATGAACGTTAAATAAGACCTCTTGTTTGTTTTAAAAACCCCTAATCTAATTATTCAACTTATGGATCTTAAAATTTCTGATCAGCGTTTTATAGTATGTGGAGCCTCAAGCGGTTTCGGAGAAGCCATCGCACGACAACTCTTAAAGGAAGGCGCGAGTGTGATTTTAGTAGCTCGCCGGGGTGATATGCTGCAAGATAAATTCATTCATTTTAAAGAGCAGACTGAAATTATAGAAGGCAGTTTAATTTACAGTGAAACACTGGATAAGATCGAGCAGTCAGTTGAAACCAAAGAAACTCACGGTATCGTTTTTAATGCCGGAGGGCCTCCAACCGGGACACCTTTAGATACCTCTATGGATGACTGGGATTCTTCCTGGAAACTGGTCATGCGCTGGAAGATCGATCTGGCACTGAGACTGGCTCCATACTTCAAAGAAAAGGGATATGGAAGAATGGTTTTTATTGAAAGTCAGTCTGTTAAACAACCTTTACCTTCACTCACATTGAGTAACAGTTTTAGAGCGGGCGTAGTAGGGTTTGTCAAAACCTTGGCACTGGAAGTAGCCAGATCTGGAGTGACAGCAAATGTGCTCGCCCCAGGTTCACACCAAACCCCGGCCATAGAACGAGTTATCCAAAAGAACAAAGCCTCCCTTGATATCAGTTTTGAAGAAGCCAAAGAAAGAATGGAAGAGGATATACCGGTTGGACGAATGGGAAAAGCTGAGGAATTTTCCTCATTGGCAACATGGTTGCTATCCCCACATTCCGGTTACGTAACGGGTCAGACCATCAGTCACGATGGAGGAAGTATTAAAGGCTTGTTTGGTTGATCACTGTTAAATGACCAAAATAAGGCTACCTTATTTAATTCTTGTAGACCCTTACATAATCGACGATCATGTTTGCTTCTGTTAGGTCAGGATGGATACCGTTTCTGTTATCGCCTGTTTCATATTGTGGGTCACTGCCCCAATTACCACCCATAGCTACGTTCAGAATAATGAAAAAATCATTATTGAAAGGCCAGGTTTCAGCAGTTTTTGAAGAAGGACTATAGATATAGAAAGTTTCGCCGTCTACCTTAAACGTCATGCTTTCCGGAGTCCATACAAGTTCATATACATGAAATTCTGAATTATAATCAGGGACCGTTATATGATCAGAATTCTGAGTGTTCCCATGGCTTGAAGGGGTATGCAGTGAACTGTGAACAATTCCGGGATCTTTCCCAACGTGTTCCATAATATCAATTTCACCGGATTCAGGCCAACCCTCTGTATCTATATCTGAACCGAGCATCCATATAGCGGGCCATGTACCTATACCTTCTGGCAGTTTTGCTCTCGCTTTAACCGTTACGTATTTAAACTCTTTCAGTCCCTTAGTTTTAATCCGCGCTGAGGTCCATTCTCCATTTTCCTTTAAGGCAGTTATTATCAGGTTGCCATTTTCAACCCGAACATTCTCAGGATCATCGGTATAATATTGCTCTTCATTATTACCCCAACCCCATTCACCATGACCAATATCGTAGGTCCAGTTGTTTGAGTTAGGAGTTCCGTTATCCGAAAACTCATCTGACCAGATCAACTCTCCGGCCTGAAGGGTATCTGTGGGATCCGTTTCATTGTAATCAAAACTATCAACGGTATTATCTGTACTGCAATTTGTCAAATTAACTAGCAGGAATAGAGTTAAGGCTAATAGACTCATTATTTTGGTGCTTTTTAACATCTGTTTAATTTTTGGATATAAAAAAAGGAAGGAAGCTAACACTTCCTTCCTTAACTACTATTTACTAATACTATTGTGCTGCAGTTAGTTGGAAGTCATCTATAAAGAATATGCCAGGCATACCGTGTGCTTCACTGCCTATTTGAACGACAACACGGTCGAAGTCTTCTCTATCACTGACACCGCTAAAATCAAACTCTAACTCTACCCAGGTATCAGTTTGTGATACAGGTTGAATTATAGTTTCCTGTGTTGTCCAAGCATCACCGCCCAAATCGGATGCGTTATGTAATTTAACTTCAACTTGCTTGGCAAGGTAGTCATGAGGTGCCCAATCAGGCGCATTTGGATCCGTAGTTGTATAGTCATTGTAAGAAGGCATGTATACCTTTAGTTTAATCAAACTACGCTCATTTAAGTTGAGTTCGTAACCCAAATCAAAGTAAACGTTATCAAACGCCCATGTTTCATTGCTCTTAGTGTATTTGGCTACTTTTCCAGAGGTATTGATAGGTATCGGCGCTGGATTATCATAGTTCTCGTTGAAACCTTCAACCTGATCCGTAACCCAATTGACATTTCCTTCCTCGTCAAAATTATCAATTAACTCCTCAGAAGTATATTCCCTTGGTTCAACCGGATAAGTATACCCCTCCGGGATCAGTGTATGATACCAAATGATTTCATTTCTTGGATCAAAGTATCGCAGAGACATAAAGTTTTCTGTCAATTCCAGTATCTGATAGGTATTTGCACCTGCATAAAAACCTATAAATGTAGGGTCTGACACTTTCAGGAATAAATCTCCGTTATCGTCTTCAATTAAATTAAATGTTTGATTTTCAGGAGCGGTCCAGGGTGCCATTAAATCAGCTCCATCTGGGGGGACAGTGGTATTATCAAATTCGTCGTCATATGCAGCATTTAAGAACACATCACCGTTTGTTTCCATATCGAACGAAAAACCGTCCAGTTTGAAAGTATATCGGTCATTATATAGACCTGAACCAGTTTTAGCTTCTGGCGGTGCAGCCCACCATTCTGGCCAATAACTCGTAGTTGGACCGACACCCATGTGGCCGGCTTGTGTACTATCGATTACCCATGTTTTCCCCCCAACATTATCAACACCACCTGTTAGAAGATTAAGATTTGGGTCATCAAGCATATCAAAATTTGTTGCTGCAATAGATACTGAATCTATATTCATTGCCTGTCCTGATGGCGTAAATATAGTTAATGAAATAGTATAAACACCCTCTAGTGGGTATTCTCCAGTTACCTCATCACCCTCTTTACTTTGGCCATTACCAAGATCCCAAACCGCTCTAAAGCTTTCGGAGGTATTGGTAAAATGGATGATATTCGCATTTTCTGCATCCGGTTCAGCTTCAAAAGTAACGCTTTCCGAAGTCGGTGCGGGATCCAGTGATGGATCAGACGACATCTGTGGTTCACATGCTACCAATCCAAACAGCAGCAGTACCGGTACTATCCATTGTGTTTTTGTTAGTGTTCTCATAATGATAATGGTTCAGGTTATGAATATTCTTTAGTTAATCAAATTCGGATCAATTATAACCCGCGTTCTGTTGCAGTACGCCGTTTGAAATATCGATCTCTGTTTGAGGTATTGGGAACAAGCCCTGTTTAGCTGTCTCATAGGTTATCTCGAAATCTGGAGCATCACCTACATATCCGGGTTTTACTTCTCCCTGAACAGAAATATTCTGCTCAGCCTCTTGCTGACCATATCTCTGCAGGTCCCAATAACGGTGGCCTTCAAGAGCCAGCTCTATTCTACGTTCTTTCTTTATATTCTCCATCGTCGGGGGTACCGTTGGTAGTCCAACGCGTGATCGCACGCGGGTCAAGTAATTTTCTGCAGTGGTAGCATTATTATTCTTCAAATGAAGCTCAGCTCCCATCAATAATACATCTGAGAAGCGAATAACACGGTAGTTGTTACCCCAGTTAAGTTCCAGCTGCCCATCTGATGGCTCATAGGACTTATGTGTAGTATATTTTTGGGTAAATTTACCGGTGTGCTGATATCCTACTGTAATTCCCGCATTAAGCTCGCTTTCGAAAAGTATGGTTGCTTCGAGCCTCGGATCATTTGGATCAAAAGCAGTAAGCAGCTCTTCTGTAACAGGTGAAAAACTCCAACCCCTCTGGTAATCTTCATTAGCAGGCTCATCTACACGAGGTCCTTGCATTTGTGGTGCCATATTACCTTCACCACCTTGAATGAATCCCCAATCCCACCATGGTCTTGAGTCTGAATAAGCGATCTCAAAAACAGATTCGTTACTGAATTCAAAATCAGGTTTGAAGTTATCTTCATAGTTAGACAATAGGTCATGACCACTTTGATTGATCACGCTATCTATCATTGTGATAGCAAAAGATCTGTCTATGGTTTGATTGCCTGCCGGAAGATCTTCACCGAATACATCTGAGTAGTAAAGATAAACTTTAGCCAGCAAAGCCTGACCTGCCCATTTACTTACCCTGCCTTGCTCGTTTGCCTGGATCGTTACCGGAAGATGCGGAACAGCTTCAGCGAGGTCTTGAGCTATCTGAGAAAATACATCAGAAGGATCGGCCTGTGGCTGGTTATACTCATCCGGGTTGTCAAGTGGCTCTGTAATGAGAGGTACATTTCGGAAAAATCGTACAAGATCGAAATAGAAATAGGCTCTCAAGAATTTTGCTTCTGCCATAGTTCGATCTAAGAACGCCTGATCGGCCTCAAGATCTTCTACTTCTGTCAGATATTTGTTAGCTCGGTAAATTCCGGTGTAATATTTTTGCCATAATCCATGCACCTCACCATTGGTTGTACGAATATCATGTTTGTCAACCTCAATGATATTCGGCGCATCATTACGGCTAGCGCCACCGGCATATACATCGTCCGAAGCAATATCGCTTAGCATTTCCGGTACATGAAAACCTACTACGGTATTCCATTGCAGGACATCATATATAGCTACCAATGCCTCTTGTGCATCTTGTTCTGTTTGGTAGAAATTTGATTCTACTCTTTGGTCGAGGGGTTCTTCATTTAAGAAGCTGTCACAACTGCTTATGAAAACAGTGGAAGCTACAACCAAGAACGCTGATAAAGTCTTTAAGTATTTCATGATCATGAATGTTTAAGGGTAGAAATATCCGTTAAAATGTAATGTTGACGCCGATTCGGAAACTGCGAGCCTGTGGATACACACCACGGTCCACACCAACACTAAGTGGGGAGGCAGATCCTATTTCAGGATCAAAACCGCTGTAGCCTGTCAAGGTGAATAGATTGTCCGCCGACAAATATATTCGTGTATTAGTCAGGCTTAATCGGTCAAGAATACCTTGAGATAGATTATATCCAACCTGCACATTCTTAACTCTCAGATAAGACCCGTCTTCCACATATAGATCTGAGATCTTAGACCAGTTACCATTTGCATCATTCCAGGTAAACCGAGGCAACTCATTTGAAGTACCAGGACCCGTCCATCTTTCAAGGTATGAAGCCGGCATGTTAGACATTGTGAGGTCATGACGACGGGTTGCGTTAAAGATGTCGTTACCCACTGTTCCCTGTAAGAACAGTGACAGATCGAACTGCTTATAGTTGGCTCCAAAGTTGGCACCAAAGGTCAGGTCAGGAGTTGGGTTGCCGATCATTGTTCGGTCACCGTCATCGATCTGACCATTTCCATTAAGATCTCTGAATATGACATCACCCGGCGAAGCGTTCGGTTGGATCAAATTACCTTGTCCATTCACGTAGCTATCAACCTCTTGTTGTGTCTGGAAAATACCGTCAGTTTCATATCCCCAGAAGTAACCGATAGGGAAACCTTCCTCGGCACGGGTAACAATACCATAAGTTGCAAAACCGGTACCAATTATCACTCCTTCTGCATTCCCGATGTGAGTAACCTCGTTGCTGTTGAATGCAAAATTAAGACCTACGTTGTAATTAAACTCATTGGTGTAGTCTCTGTAGTCGACACTTAACTCAAAGCCTTCGTTTTTAACGCTACCACCGTTAACGATTGGCGCGCTGTTGCCAACATGTCCGGGTATGGGAGCTCTTACCAACAATCCTTTGGTTTCTTTTTGATAGTAATCTGCAGCCAGGATCAATCTGTCCTGCCAAAAGCCTACATCAACACCAAAATTAAGTTGTTCTGAAGTTTCCCATTTAAGATTTGGGTTAGGCACACTGGATGGGATCGCACCGGTAGTAAATGTTTCATTAGACCCGAAGCTATAACCATAACCTGTTGCAATAGTCGAAGTATAGGCAAAGTTACCTATGTTCTGATTACCGTTTTGTCCCCAAGAGGCTCTTAACTTCAACAGATTGATATCATCCATGTCATCCATAAATGATTCATTACTCGCCACCCAACCAAGAGATACAGAAGGGAAGACAGCATATCTATTATTGGATCCAAATTTTGAAGAACCATCAACCCGGACTATACCGGTAATCAAATATGTTTCATCAAAATTATAACTTGCCCGACCGAAATAAGAGAGTAATTTCTCATTAAAAGCTCCACCGGTGGCTCGCATTGACTCTTCATTTGAAGCTACATTAAGCCATGCATTGGAAGCGTCAGACATCAATAAGTTCGATTTTGAGCCAAATAGGTCTTCATAATGTACTTTTTGAGCAGAAATACCACCCAGCAAAGTTATATTATGGTTACTGAAAGTATTCTCGTAACTCACGGTGTTCTCAGAGTTCCAGGTATACCAGCGACTCTCAGATTTACTTACTAAAGATTCACTGTTTGTTTGCGCAGAATTCAGATAGAATGTTGGCACATAATTATCGCCTCTAACAAAGGCTGCGTCAATACCGAAGCTACTTCTGACTACAAGGTTTGGCATGACCTCATACTCAGCAAACAGGTTATTCACCAGTTTGTCGACCTGGGTTTCACCATATGTTACAGCCAGCCTGGCAAGTGGGTTTACGATCTCCTGTGTTACGTAATTTGAAATACCGTAATAAAGACCCTCATCATTTTGAACGGCGTTACTGGGATAGCTTTGAAGGTCATTGGGATCCGTCTCAAAGAGTGGTGTCAAAGGATCCATATTCAAGGCGTTACTCAATGGAGAACCCCATTCACTATTACTTAGTACAGCATTTCGATTTATTCGGCTATAGTTGAAACTGTTCCCAAATCTGAATACCTCGCTTACTTTATTATCTAGTTTCAAATTAAAGGTATTACGATTGAACTGAGATTTTTCTCCTCCAATAATTCCTTCCTGAGAGAAGTACGAGATACCGGTTGAATACTGTGTACGTTCATTACCACCTGAAATAGTGATCATATGATTCGTCATTGGTGCATTGTCATTAAAGACAGCATCTTGCCAATCAGTTCCACCTGAAACCTGAGGATCAATTGGGAATGGCATGCTGACACCTGCATAAGAAGCACCCTCGTTCATCATTACCATATACTGACGGGCATCCAGCATATTGATCTTTTTCCAAGCATTTTGAATACCTGCATAACCTTCGTAAGTAACGTTAGTTACATCAGGCTGTCCTGATTTCGTAGTGATCAAAACCACGCCATTGGCAGCACGAGCTCCGTAAATGGCTGCAGAGGCCGCATCTTTAAGAACCTGCATAGACTCAATTGACCCGGGATTCAGATAATCAATTCCACTTACCGGCATGCCGTCTACAACAAACAAAGGATCTGCACTTCCTGTAGTACCGGCTCCACGAATCCTAATGGTTGGCGCTTCACCCGGTTGCCCGGATTGATTTGCTACAAATACACCCGCCGTTCTACCCTGTAAAGCTTGTTCTACCCGAAGAACTGGAGTGTCATTAATACTTTCTGAGCTGATAGAAGAAACAGATCCCGTGATCTCACTTCTTCGCTTGGTTCCATAACCGACAACAATAAGTTCATCAGATTGCAGAACAGAAGGTGTCAGTGCTACATTTATAACACTTCTTCCATCTACCGGAACCTCTGTTGTATTAAAACCAAGGTAAGAGAATACCAAAGTATCCTGTGCTTCGGCCGTCAGAGTGAAACTGCCATTTAGGTCTGTAGCTGTTCCTCTTGTAGTGCCTTTAATAAGAATATTAACTCCGGGGAGCGTTTCTCCGTTTTCAATATCAGTAACGCGCCCTCTAACTGTATCAGCTACAGCAATAGCGGGTGTTACAGGTTTAGCTCCTGATATAACATAAACACGATCGCCAAGATACTTCGATTCTAAATTGTGTGGAGTCAGCAGTATCTGGAGCTTGTCTGACAAGCTTCCCTCCAGATCTACATTGTTGTGACTTTTACCCTCTATCAAGTTTGTCTTATAGAAAAAGACAACGTTGTAAGCGCTTTCCAAACTCTTTAAACTTTTTTTAAGGGAAATCGTCTCTTCAGATTTCTGACTATGATCGGCACTTTTGTTATAAGCAAATTGTGCTTTTTGTGCGGCCCAAGTTGTACCCATGCTGCAAAATGCAAATAGTAAAACTAACAGGGTGAATCTTTTAGCTTTCATATCGTTACTGTTTGATGTTATATCTTCCATTTCTATGATCCCTTAGTTATAGAATCATCCTCTTTTTTTCTGATAAAGACCGTTCGCTCTTGCTTTGTGATTTCTACATCAAGCACTTGAGCAAGCCCATTCAAAAGAAAATCTATATTTAGGTTCTCCAACCTTCCCGTTAAACGCTCATTGAGCAGGTCATCCTCCTCAACTTTAACACTGACATCGTAGGTGAATTCTATCCTGTCAATAAGTTCGTGCAGTGGAGTATTCTCGAGGATCAATGTATCACTTGCCCAGGATGTATATACCCGTGCGTTGACGTTCCTGATCTCGATCTTATCCATTTCATTAGAAAATTCTACCAACTCTCCGGGGCTCATGATGTAATTCATCTCCTGCTGATTAACAGGCTCTGATACATCAACACGCACTCGTCCCTCGCTCAAAACAACCTGACTTCTTGATTTTGTTGTATTAACTGAGAAAATAGTCCCTAATACTGACACATCACCATCTGGTGTGTGCACTATAAACGTGCGTTTTGAATCAGGGTTATTTGTGATGTTAAATAATGCCTCTCCTTCCAGCCAAACCTGCATGGTATCCGAGTTGATAGATTTACCGGGTAAGCGAAGTTGTGAATTGGCATTTATCACAATTTTTGAACCATCAGAATACTGTACCGAAGTTTTTTGCCCCGTTTCTGTATTCAAAGTTCGATAGGTTACCGACGAGACCTGACTGTTATCTGTTCCGTTGTTCTGTAGTAATGTGTGTCGGGTAAAAAAACCAATCACCAATAAGATACTTGCTGCAACTGCAATAGCTGACCAAACGGCCGTTCTTGAGGGCTTCCTAACGTCTTTGTAAGATCGATATCGTTTTTGAGAATCGATCCTCCACATCAAGCGCTCTAATTCCACCTCAGTATTTGGCAAAGGAAGCGGCTGAGAACCTTCATTTAAAAGTTCTCTCCCCTTCTCGATAAGATCTGCATGATCTTCTTTCTGTTCAGACCATTCAGTCCATTTTGCAAACTCCTCTGTTGTTGCCTTCCCTTTGAGAAAGCGGACAAAAGATTCATCGAGTAATAATTCTGAGAGCTTACTAGGCATATATCTTATTGAGTTAATTGGGTTACTCTCGGCTTGTGCCCTTATAGAGAAGATCCGAAAGGATATCTACTGTAAATTTTTTGAAAAAAATTTACTCATCGCAGTAAAACCCCTTAAGTAACTACGTCCCAATAGAATAGAAAAGCAATGGGATTTAAATATTCTTATCTGTCCAGAAATAAACGAAGCATTTTTATGGATTCTGACATGAAATTATAGATGCTTTGCGCGCGAATATCCAAGATCTTGGATATCTCATCTGTTGATAACCCCTCATAGTATTTCAGATAAATGATCTCACGCTGCCGGGGTGTCAGTTTATCGATCGCTTTTTTAAGACCTTTACTTTCTTTTTCCTGAAGATTCAGGATCTCGTCCCATTTTGAATAATTCAAAAGTGGATCAAACTCTTCATCATAATACTTTTTATTTTTCTCTTCTCTCCGTTTAGCCGCTTTTTTCCTGTTAAGTAATTCCCGTCTTAACGACACAAACAAGTAGGCTCTCACTGAACTTGGTTTGCTTAGATTTTTGCGATATTTCCAAAGTTGAAAAAAGACTTCCTGAATAGCATCACGGACTTTTTCAGAATTTGGTATGATCCTATAACCATACTTGTAAAGCGAATCAAAAGTAGCGGAAAAAAGGACACCTAAGGCATGCCGATCCCCTGAACGCAACTTTTGCCAAAGTTGATCTAACCCGTTATCATCCTGCAGTTTTCCTTTTTTATCCATTTTAATAAGGCAGTGAAAGCCTTGAATCAATTAAACATCTTGTAAAAAATGCTAAATCAGTATGTTCTTTTAATGAATTCTTTTTTTTTAAGATTCCTTAAATGTTACCAAATTATTACAAGCTACCAAAGATTCTGAAAACGGTTATTTTTTTCATGTCTTGAAAGTTCGGATATCTTAACTTAGCTTCTTGGCGTTCCGGTGTTCTGAGATTTTACCATAACATAAATATCAGAACTACATTTTACTATGCAATATGACTTTTCATCCACCCCATCTTCAGATCTCTTTGACAAGATCTTATTAATAACCTTTATACTCGGTTTCATATTTATTTTAAGCACCAAAATACCCTTGTCTGCTCAGCCTTACAAAGATCCTTCTTTTTCACTTGATGACCGCATAGAAGACCTTATTTCTCGTATGACCCTGGAAGAAAAGGTTGGGCAGATGACCCAACTTGATATCACTATGGTAAATAACATGGGTGATCAAAGTGATGTTAGTCTTGATTCTGAAAAGGCCCGAACTCTCTTACAAGAGCATCATATTGGGTCGTTTCTAAATGGAGAAGCCGTACCGGCACAGCAATGGCTTGAGTACATTACTGAGTTGCAGCGCATTGCTGTTGAAGAGACTCGCTTAGGTATTCCCATTATCTATGGCATCGACCATATGCACGGTGCAAGCTACCTCTCCAGAAGCACTATATTCCCACATAATATTAATATTGGTGCTACTTTCAACACTGATAATGCCCGGCAAAATGGCAAAATCACCGCTCTCGAAGCAGGTCCCTTAGGGCACGTATGGAATTTCGCACCCGTACTGGATCTAGGTAGGAATCCTTATTGGCCCCGCGTTTATGAAACTTATGGAGAGGATCCATACCTTGCTTCCGAATTGGGGGTGGCATATGTAAATGGATTACAGGCAAAATATGAACAATTCCCTTACCAGATCGCTGCCACCGGTAAGCATTTTCTTGGTTATTCAGTGCCAAGATCCGGTTGGGACCGGACACCGGTTGACCTATCCATGCAGACCATTCACGAATTCCATAAACCTTCTTTTCAGGCCGCACTAGATGCAGGAATGAAAACCATTATGTTAAATAGTGGTGAAGTTAATGGTATTCCGGTACACGCCTCAAAAGAATTACTTACTGATCTCCTTAGAAAAAAAATGGGTTTCGACGGAGTTATTCTTACAGACTGGGCTGACATTCAAAAACTGTATGATTACCATAGAACCGCCCGTGATTATGACGAAGCTACGTTTCAGGCAATTGATGCCGGCGTTGATATGAGTATGACCCCTGATTCTCTGAATTTTAATGAAAGTCTGATCAAGCTCGTTCAAAATGGAAACATTACCGAAAACCGCATTAATGAGTCTGTTCGACGAATATTAAAACTTAAGTATGAATTAGGGCTGTTTGAGCATCCCTATCCCTCAGGCGAGGGAATTGAAAATATTGGAAGCTCCACTCATAAAGCCATCGCCCTCCGATCAGCACAGGAGTCTATGGTTCTTTTGAAAAATAAGGATAACACACTTCCGTTATCGAAAGACATAAAAAACATCCTTGTCGTTGGTCCATCAGCAAATAGTAAAAGAAATCTTTCAGGTGGGTGGACACTGGCATGGCAAGGCGGTTCAGAAGAGCAATATCCTGAGAGCGCGAAAACCATCACTGAAGCAATTCAAGACCAATTCCCATCTTCCGAAGTCACTAGTTTGGACTCCATGGGTGAACCTGGGACAAGGACACGATCCGATTTTGACAAAGCTGCCAATGAGGCTGATGTCTTTATCGTTGCTGCAGGAGAGGAGCCTTATACCGAGTTTGTTGGAAATATCACGGATCTGGAACTACCCAAAGAGCAGCTTGATCTGATCAAAACAGTTAACACGTTCGGGAAGCCCACAATACTTGTTTTGATCGAAGGACGACCAAGGGTCATATCTGAAATAGTTGACGATACTGATGCTATTATATGGGCTGGTCTCCCCGGTTTTGAAGGGGCAAAAGCCATTGCTGACGTGATCAGCGGTGATGTGAACCCAAGCGGCAAACTGCCATTTTCCTATCCGCAATATGTGGGATATTTTGTGCCCTATAACCACAAACCAAGTGCATCGTATCACTTTGACTCAGAAGTAGCGAATAATATTGAACAGGATGACGAAACCATTGTTGAGTGGGAATTCGGACACGGTTTAAGTTATACCGAATTTTCATATGATAATCTCACATTGAGTAAAGCTAAAATAAGTGAGAATGAATCAATTGAGGTACAGGTTACGATCAAAAACACGGGAAGACGTACAGGTACCGAAGCAGTCTTGTGGTTTGTATCGGATGAAGTAGGTAAGATATCCCGGCCTGTTAAAGAACTCATACACTTTGAACGTGTTGAACTGAAACCAGGCGCTTCCAGGAAGGTAAGCCTGAGTATTGATCCTAAAGAAGACCTCACATATCCGGACTTTGATGGAAACCCTGTACTTGAAGAGGGTTACTTTAAGATCAGAGTCGGCGATAAAGTTAAACGCTTTTACCTTGATTTAGCTGGCAAAAAGCAATCCTGATCTAACATTGGCTCCATAGATTAAAAAGAGGAAGCCTCAAGCTGCCTCTTTTTTTCTTAGCCTTATTTATTGATCCAGAAATGTCACTTTACCAGTGTCCAAGTCATAAAAGGCGCCGGCTATAACTACATCACCATTACGTTCCAGTTCTGCAATGATCGGGCTATTTTCACGCATTTCAGCGATTGTGTGACGCACATTATTATTAACTACTTCTGTTACGTAGTCATTATTTGAAGTAGACTGCTCACCATTATAGTTCTCAGTCATTTCAATAGCCGGTTCGATCTTGTCTAACATGGCAGTAATATTGCCCATTTCAACACCATCAATGGCTGCTTTAACTGCACCACATGATTCATGGCCCATAATAACGATTACTTTTGAGCCGGCTACTGCAGTGGCAAACTCAGCACTTCCAAGCATGTCTTCATTCACGAAGTTGCCGGCTACTCTTGCAACAAATATGTCGCCAACGCCTTTGTCAAAGACGTGCTCCACAGGCACCCGGCTGTCTACACAAGATAAGATAATTGCTTCAGGAAATTGACCATTCGCTGTAGCCTTAACCTGAGATTGATAATCTACTGGTGTAAGGTCATTATTGACGTAACGCTCATTCCCTTCTTTTAAACCTTGAATTATTTGTTCAGATGTTATTTCATTTTGGTCCTCTGCCGTCATCACATCAGAAGATAATTGGACAGTATTGGTTTCCGTCTCACTTTCTTTCTGGGTACAAGCTGTAAATAGTAAAGAACCCAATACTAATACGGATAACAAATTTAAACTTTTCATTTTATACATGATCTATGTTATTATTTTTATTGATTTCAATAGCTATTCCAAAGGCTAAAAAAGCCCTTATCTATGTTTTCAGATAAGTTCACAGAATTGGTAAATACACTTTTTCCAAAAGATTTTATCTGCAAAAGTGAATAGCTAAATATTACGAATGGGCTTAGATTATGTCTGGCGGGGGAGTAGAAACATGAGGAACAAAAAGATCCTCATAGATCATGTAAGAGCCTTTAACACTTTGAATAGAAGACACATAAAACGGTTCTGAATCCTCATGCTCGATCTCATCTTCACTTCCATGTTCTTCAATTACATCAGGGAGCGGGACTTGTGAAGTAGAAACGACAGTATCTACAGGAGACTGTGGGAGAAGCCAATCATACTCATGCAGTAGAGTCAACACTCCAAAGAGTAGTGTTGCACCTAAAACAAATACAGTATGTTGCTTTTTTACTTTCATGCTTCTAAGATATTAAGATGTGCAAAACTATGCTTGATATTTTTGTGTACCGAATCACAGACAAAACCCAAGCTAAAGTAACTATCTCTGCCGGAACGACTTTCTTCTTTCAAAATGTTTGTTCAGCAAAATTATCTAACTAAAAGAGACTTAATGCTACTTCAATTTCCATTATTATGGATAATATTTATTTGCTCTGGTTTTAACACTTTTGCCCAACCAACCGGAAAACTTTCAGGCATTGTAACTGATGCTAAAACAGGTGAACCTCTAATCGGTGCTACTGTGATTTTAGAGGGCACCGAACTCGGGGATGCGACTGATGCCAATGGGCGTTACACCATCAAAAATATTCCCACTAAGACGTATAATGTAAAAGCCTCATTTGTTGGCTTTCTTTCCCAAACCAAATTCAATGTTGTAATCAGATCAGAAGGGACCATTGACATTAATTTTCAACTGCAAGAAGATGTAAGAGAACTGGATGAAGTAACTGTAACTCCTAACCCATTCCAAAAAGAAGAGGTTACGCCTCTCTCGATTCAAAAATTCAGTCAGCAGGAAATCGCGACCTATCCTGGCGGAAATAATGACATTGCAAAGGTAGTTCAATCTTTGCCCGGTGTTTCCGGTTCAGTGGGAGGCTTTCGCAATGACGTGATCATTCGCGGAGGAGCCCCAAACGAAAATGTGTATTTTCTGGACGGCGTCCCGATTCCAAATATAAACCATTTTTCAACACAGGGAAGCGCCGGCGGCCCGGTTGGTTTGTTAAATGTATCATTTTTTGAAGGCGTCTCACTTACAGCCAGTTCATTCGCTGCCGATTATGAAAATGTATTGTCAGGCATCCTTCAATTCGATCAGAGAAATGGAAACAGCAGGGAATTTTCCGGTAATCTGAGAGTGGGTTCAAGTGAGGCAGCATTAACCGTAGAGGGACCTCTGTTCAAAGGAAATGACACAGAATCCAATACAACCTATATCGCTTCAGTTAGGCGTTCGTACTTACAGCTGCTTTTTCAGGCAATTGGACTACCCTTTTTGCCTGATTATTGGGATTATCAGTACAAAGTGAATCACCGTATCAACAAAAATAACCGGATCTATTTAACTGGAGTCGGCTCTATTGACGACTTATCCATAAACGATCTGGATGAGTTTGATGCCGAGCAGGAAGCCATCCAAAATCAGATCCCTGTGATTCGGCAGAATAGTAACACTATTGGTGTTGGCTGGAAAAGGCAATTCCATGACAATAGCGGATTCATGGAAACAGTTATCAGCAACAATACATTAGGTAACGAATTTTATCGGTATAAAGATAACGCCAATCAAGCCGGATTATACCTCAAGAATGATTCTCGCGAAACTGAGACACATCTGAGATATCAGGCTACAAAATTTTTAGGCAATTGGACCCTATCAAGTGGAATGAACCTTATAAAAGCCGATTACACAAATTCTACCGAAGATCTGATCAATACCCGATCATTTTCGACCGATCTAAATTTCTTCAGATACGGATTGTTTGCTCAATCATCTGCAAACTTCAATGAAAACCGGATCGGCCTTTCCTTTGGAATAAGGGCAGATGGTGATAGTTTTACAAAATCAGGTGACAAAATCTACCGTACACTCAGCCCCAGAGCTTCATTTTCTTACAGTATCACACAAAATGAAGAATGGACAGCAAATGCCTCCATTGGCAGGTATTATAAGATCTTGCCTTATACCACCCTTGGTTTTCAGGATAATAATGGCAATTTCCCAAATAGTTCATCTGAGTATATAAGAAGTGATCACCTTGTTGCCGGGATTGAATATTTGCTGAATGACCGGGCAAGAATTTCAGCTGAAACCTTCTTTAAATACTACACTGACTACCCGATCTCAACTACAGACAGTGTTTCACTGGCAAATAAAGGCGGCGATTTTGAAGTTTTCGGGAGTGAACCGATCATCAGTACAGGTGAGGGAAGAACTTATGGCATTGAATTACTTTTTCAGCAAAAATTCACCGGGAAATTCTATGGCGTTGCCGCATTTACTATTTATAAAAGTGAATTCACGAATCTTTTCAGCAACGATTACAAGCCGGCTGTTTGGGATAATGGAACCCTGATCTCTTTGTTGGGCGGATATAAATTAAAAAATAACTGGGAAATCAGCGGTCGCTACCGGTATCTGGGTAAAGCTCCTTATGCACCCGTTGACAGGCAATTGACCTTGCAAAATTATCCGGCTGTTTTTAAAGATTTCGAGCAACTTGGTTCTGTACGGCTTGATCCATTAAGCCAACTTGATATCCGCATCGATAAGAAATTCAACTTTCAGAACCTCAGCCTTGATATCTATCTGGAGGTTCAGAATGTTCTTGCGCAAGCTAGTCCTTCTGAGCCGCGTTATGGATTGGACAGAGATGAAACCGGTGATATCATTACACCAAGAAGCCTTGTATTGGTTAATACGAATGACGATGCCGAAATACTGCCTTCCATCGGGCTGGTTCTCAATTTCTAAATGATCTAAGATCAGTTGATCACCGTAAAATAGGCCACTGCCTTCGGTTTAAAGTTGCGTAAGCGAAGTTCATATTCCGGTTCAACTAGGTCAATATCAGGAGTCACATATCCGGTAGAATCTTCCAGTATTTCAGAGTAAGGAACATATGCCTGGTATGGCTGAAGATTTTCAACCTCTGCATACTGTTCGATGGGCACATCGTATGTAATGGTTATGGAGGCGGGATTGTAAGTTACGTTTTGACCTCTTGGCAAACCTCTGGTATTGATGTAAGCTGTTGTTTCTCCCTCTGTGAATTCAGAGATATCTGCTTCGAATCTGATTCCGTCTTCAGAAAGCTCAAGAACGCCTGTCTCTTCACTTAAGGCAATATTTTGGGAGATATCATTTCTCACATCATTGAGTTTGAGAGTATCCTTTACAATCCATTCATTAATATCAGATACTCTTGAAGCAGCACCGGTGATAACTAAACTATCGGGTGAAATAACCGGTTCTCCGATCATACCATACCGATTTTGAAAGTTTATCTCCCTGTTCAAAACAATAGGAATCTTTTTTGAAATCTTTGGCTCCAGCTCCATGCGGATCATCAGAGGCTGAACCTTAGCAATGTCCACACCCTGAAGATAGCTTAGCCTTTGCCTGACCTGATCAAACAAATTAATTTCTTCACTTTCTATATTGATCACTACCGTTGGGGGGTCATTATGAAGGGAAAGTAATTGCCATCCATCTCCTGAAACACCTGCCTGTACATACTCAGGTAGTTCTTCAGTGAGAGCCATATCTTCAGGGATATTGCCGGGTTCTATCGGCAGATTTAGATTGATACTGTAACTGCTGCTCAAATTCACTATAAACCATAGGGCTACGGCCGTAATATAAGCCCCGATAAACACGATCACTTTTTCACGACGCAAAAAGGTCACCTCTTCTACATCAGTTCCGGGTTTGGTTCCGAATTTGAAGAAATCCTTTACTTTTTTAATAGTTGGGTGGTTAAAAAATTCTGCCATATAAGAATATAGATGCCGGGTTAAGTTTAATCAACTAACTGCGTACAATGATGTCGGAGACAATATCTCCTTTTACCTTAACGTTCAACTTTTTTGCAATGCTAAAGCGATTCGAATGGATTTCGTGTCTCCACGCCGGGTGCTTGACCTTCATTGCAAGTTTGTTACCCTCAAAGTGAAGGTCTTCAACCTCTGAGGCCATTCGCGGACCTACCACTTCTTCAAAAGCAGATAATATCATACCCTGCTTCAGTTTTCTCTTCTGAGGAAACTTCTCCAAAAAATCTTCCAATACTGAACTCAATGATTTAGGCGTATCAAATCTCATGCTTCCACCTCTTCAACCTTTCCATTTTCTACTTTATAAAAACGGTTTTCTTTCCCATTAAATGTAACATAATCTTTAAAAGGAACCGGATTTGCTGAAGTTATGAATATTTGCCCTTTATGTTGCTGAAGTGCTGTCAACAATATTTCGGTTTTAGTGAGGTCCAGATCACCGAATACATCATCCAGCATAAGGATCGGCAGGTCATCCAGCTCATCGGAATAATAATGCAGTTGAGCTAATTTAAGCGATAGAGCAAATAAACGATGTTGACCTTGAGAGCCAAATCTTCTGAGTTCAAAATCATCCAGAAAAAAAACTACTTCATCCCTGTGCGGACCTACAGTTGTGATCTCACGTTCAATTTCCTTGGCTTGAACTTTCTCAAGTTCTTTATAGTATGCCGTTTCAATTTCTTTTGGATCAGCTCCCGGTGTGCAGAAGGTCTGATATTCCAAATTGGTTGACAGATCCATACCTGAGATCATAGCATAATCCTCTGCAAGATACTCCTTCAGGTTTTCAAGCACTGCAAATCGTTTAGCTACTATTCTGGAGCCTGCTTCCACAAGCTGTACATTCCATGGCTCAAGATAAGCTTCCAAAACAGATGCAGGCCCACGGTATTCCTGAAGAAGTGCATTGCGCTGTTTACGGACCCTGCGATATTCAATGAGGTCCCGCAAATATCCCGGTGAGATCTGACTTATAAATGAATCTATATAGCTTCTTCTCTCAGCGGGTCCTTCCAGTGTTAACTTTTTATCATCAGGAGTAAGAGTGACTACCGGCACCATACCGATCAGATCAGATAGTCTCTCCAATGGGGAATCATTAACAAAGATCTTCTTTCCATCACCTCTTGAATACGAACAGGATACATCAAATTCAGAGCGGATCTGTCCCTCAAAGTGCCCTTTGATCATAAAATAGCTCTCATCCTGATTTACAACGTACATATCGGTGTTAGACACAAAACTTCGCGACATACACAGATAGTGAATAGCATCGATCAAACTGGTTTTTCCAGAACCGTTTGGACCTGTGATAATATTTAGATGCGGAGCCCAGTCGATCTTGGTCTCAAGATGATTTCTAAAATTTAAAAGCTCTGTGTGAGTGTTTCGCATACATTATATGGTACGCATTCTATCTGTTTTTAACAGGCTAAAAAAAAAGAGCCGACCATCTATCCAAATGCCGGCTCTTTAGAAAGCTACTATGTTTAATGTAAGAGCAACTATAACTTAATTCCTTACAGATTATTATGATATCTAATAAAACTTTTTATTCTCTTAACATTGTTGATGATAAGTTATGTGATCGCATAGCTTGCTATTCATGATCTGTTTTTAAAAAATTGGCGCCGTAAAAAAAGCCACTGTTTCAACAGTGGCTTTTAAGTCATTTAGTTTTAGTATAGATCAGAGACCAAATGTATCTCTACCCATAAACAGAGCTGTATCTCCAAGCTGCTCTTCGATTCTTAGTAACTGATTATATTTGGCCACACGATCCGTTCTGCTCATTGAGCCTGTTTTGATCTGGCCGGCGTTTGTTGCAACTGCAAGGTCGGCAATGGTCACATCTTCGGTTTCACCTGAACGGTGAGATATCACCGCGGTGTATCCGTTTTTATGTGCCATCTCAATGGCATCCAGGGTTTCAGTTATTGTACCGATCTGATTTACTTTAATAAGGATCGAGTTAGCAATACCTCTTTCTATACCGGTTGCCAGACGCTCAGTATTTGTAACAAAAAGATCATCACCTACCAGCTGCACTTTATCTCCAACGGCGTCGGTAAGTTTTTCCCAGGCATCCCAGTCATTCTCAGCCAATCCGTCTTCAATGGAAATGATAGGGTATTTATCCACCCACTCGCTCCAATAATCAACCATGGCGTCGGTATCTTTTTTCGAACCATCACTCCATTTGAATTCGTAAAGTCCGGTCTCTGTGTTGTAAAACTCAGAAGCAGCCGGATCAAGAGCTATCAATACATCTTCCTCAGGAGTATAACCTGCACTTTCAACGGCTTTTAGGATCACCTCGATCGCCTCTTCGTTAGATTTCAGGTTTGGAGCAAAACCACCTTCGTCACCTACAGCCGTGCTATAACCCTTATCACTTAATACTTTCTTGAGGTTGTGAAATATTTCCGATCCCATTTGCAGAGCCTGACTAAAACTCTCGGCGCCTGCAGGCATGATCATAAATTCCTGCATGTCCACACTGTTATCAGCATGAGAACCACCATTGATGATATTCATCATTGGAAGAGGCATTACCTTCGCATTCACCCCTCCAACGTATCTCCACAATGGCATATCCAGTTCTTTTGCTGCAACTTTGGCAATAGCCATTGATACACCCAAAATGGCATTGGCACCGAGTTTTGCTTTATTTGGTGTGCCATCCAGATCCAGCAGGAGGTCGTCAAGATAAACCTGATTGAATGTCGACAACCCAAGTAATTCTTCAGCGATCACAGTATTTACATTTTCAACCGCGTCCAAAACGCTTTTGCCCATATAATAATCCTTATCTCCATCCCGAAGCTCAACTGCCTCATGTTCTCCGGTTGAAGCTCCTGATGGTACTGCAGCGCGACCAATAGTTCCTGTTTCAAGTGTTACATCAACTTCCACGGTAGGATTACCCCGTGAATCTATCACCTGTCTTGCATGAATGTCTTCTATAAAACTCATTATCAATTCTCCGATTAGTTAAGTGAGATTCTTACTGCTTAAAGGTACTGTTATTTAACATGTACTTAAAGCCATTTCGGCTCAATATTCGTAACTTAAAGTGAAGATGATATTAACAATCAATGAACAATTCACAAATGAGACACCCCTGGGTTATTTTACTTGACATAGATGGAACCATGCTAACCGTTGATCGCGGTTTTAACAGAGCCATGCTGAGAGAACTTTTAGATGAACACAGTATCAACTATCCCGATATGGAAAATGATGCATTTTCCGGACGAACTGATCACGACATTTTTACCTCATTTTTGGTGAACCATGACTATGATGAAAATCTTTATCATACATTCAAATCAGCTTATCTAAGCGAACTTGAAAATAGATTAAATGAAACGCTTGTACATCGACATAAATATGTTGATGACGCCATAAATTATTTCACAGATAATAATTTCGTAAACGGTCTTTTAACCGGTAATTATCCTGAGGCAGCCCAACTCAAATTAAATGCCGGAAAAATTGATTACGATTTTTCTATCGGAGCTTTTGGTGAAAAGGATAGAGACAGAAACAGGCTTCCTATGATCGCAATTGATCAGGTCAGAGAACAAATGGGAATAGAACCGGATCCTTCACTTTTCGTAATTATAGGTGACACTCCAAGAGATATTCTCTGTGCAAAACATGCCGGTATGAGATGCATATCAGTAACCACAGGAAAATACGGGCGTGATGAGCTTGCCAAACATGACCCTGATTTTATAATTGACGATCTTTCAGAACCTGAAAAGTGGTTTGCCGAACTAACCTCGGGCTGATGGCTTTACCACATCCAGCCAAAAATGAAGCTGATCTGAGCTGATCCAAAATATTTTCTTGGATCGTTGGCTTGCTCGAGAGGAGCGAAATCACCATTTGGGCCAACTGCAACTGTCGATGCAAATTCACATGCATTGATAGGAGCTTGATTGATTCTGGTAAGATCGGCTTTACATGGCTGCAAAACCTGAATACCATTCGGGAAGTAATTCATGGTATAGCCAAATTGAACGGTAGATAGATTCGAAAAATTATCACCGAAATCTATTCCAACAGTAAATTCACCTCCCATACCCCAATGAGTCTCTGAATCACCCCAACCGGTAAAAATATCATTGGTTCGTTCCGTAAATCCGTATATACGGGCATCATTTTCCCTAAATCCGTTTTCATTGATATCATTGAAATAGCTATAGGAGAATGCGAAAGCAGGACCTGCACTTATAGAGCTGAATAGTCTGAAGTTATCAGCGATTTTTTCAGGAAAGAATCTTTGTTTAACTCCAATGTAAAGTGGGACCGAAATAACTCGCTGATATTTATCGGGAGTAGTTCTATAACCGAGGAAATCAGTAAACGTCTGCTCTGTCGGATCCTTTAGGCCTGATATCTTAAGTGAGATCAATGCTTCTGTGTAAGGCTTAAGACCAAGTCGAAATTGTCCACCGGCGCCAAAGCCAAAATCAGTGAGTGCAAGGTTAATCCCAAATCCGGTTCTGTAACCTTCATCATATAAATTTTTAGGGGCGTCAATTTTACGAACCTCAGGTTCACCAAACTGTGCAAAGGCATTATTTGTTAGTAAAGCAGCAGTAAATACAAAGACTGTAATAAATTTTTTCATCAAAAAAGTTGGGTTTAAGATAGTTTAGAGCCCATTAAGTGGTACGATAACGAAATTTTCTTCATTTTCTTATTGCGTTAATACAATATCATGTTATTTTCACCACAAATTTTTAGTAATAAACACATCCATAAAATAATTAATTCAAGCTACAAAGCATGAATTCACATACAACATATTTCGTATTTGGACCAACTGCAACGCTTCGCAGAATGTCATCCAAATTGTTTAAAGAGCAACCACCAAAATTTCTTTATGAGTATTCTCCAGAGGGGACTTCTGAGACCATCTATGTAGCAGTTTATGAGGAATACGAAAAACAGATCAATTCCAGCGTTACCCTTACTTGTATCCTAGAAAGTAAAGGTAAACATAATAAGATCGTTCTTAAGAAAACCGGTGGTCGCATGGGTTTTAGAGGAAGTTCACTTTCTGAAGAACAAACTGTAGAGAACAATGTGGTCGATTTCATTCTTGATTTCTCAAAACGTCACGGATTAACCCTTCAGGAAGAACAGCCACCTGCTGAGACTGAAGAAGAGTAATTTATGGCTAAAACACCTTCCTTATGGACGGTTCTTAGCATGCTTGAGTGGGCCACAGATTTCTTTGAGGAAAAAGAAGTCAGGTCACCTCGCTATAGTATAGAATGGCTATTGGCAGATGTTTTAAATGTTAAGCGGCTGGATCTATACTTAATGTACGACAGACCTCTTTCGTCAGAAGAACTTGATACTTTACGACCTTTGGTTAAGAGAAGGTCTTTGCATGAACCCTTACAATATATTTCAGGTGAATCTGATTTTCTGAATGTTAAAATTAAGGTTGAGCCGGGAGTTCTCATCCCAAGGCAGGAAACTGAACAGCTTGTAGATCTAATTCTTAAAGAGAACAAAGAGAAAGAAAATCTAAAAATTCTGGATATTGGCACCGGCTCCGGCTGTATCCCCGTATCCATAAAAAAAGAGAAACCGGAATGGGATGTATATGCCACTGATATCTCAGAAAAAGCTCTCGAGATCGCTAAAAGCAATGCTGAGTATAATGAGGTTGAAGTAACCTATTTCTGTGACGATCTGTTTGAGCCCTCTCAAATCCAATCTGACTTTTTTGATGTCATTGTATCCAACCCGCCTTACATTGAACCTGACGAAAAAAGCACCCTTGACAAAGAGGTTCTGGAATTCGAACCGGAACTCGCTCTGTTCTGTGAATCTACAGAAAATATGTACAGTGCACTTGAGTCTATTTCTCGCTTATCTTTGAAAGAAAAAGGGACAGCTTATTTTGAATTACATCATCAGTTAGGTACTGAGGTATCAAAGCTTTTCGACCCCTCAATATGGACCTCTGAGATCCTTAAAGATCTGGACGAGAAAAAAAGATTTTTTAAAGCAAAAAAGGCTTGATTTTTTGCGCAAAAATTTATCTCCCCACTTTATTCTATAAATGTGGATAACTTGTGGAAAAGTATTTTATAATCCTTCCCTCTGTTTTTCAAAAACGCTAATTCAGTGTTACGGCATTGTTACGGGGTGTCAAGTCCTTTTTAGGAATTTTTTGTAGTTATCTTTTAATCGATGCGCGCCAATAGCTTACATAGTTTATACTATTGTGGATAACTTTTCAATATTGGGCAAATACAGGTTTGACAAGTGCCCAATAAATTGCCATTTTCAAAACCGAACAAAGCCAGTTGATTATCCGTACCTGTGGATAACTGGCTAGGAAAGGATCAAACTTATTTAAGCTAATACCGTTAGGGGGATTTGAAAATTGTACGAGTTATCGGTTGAGAAGGCATGGGATGACTGCCTCGATATTATAAAGGACAACATCAGCTATCAGAAGTATAAATCCTGGTTTGAACCGATCAAACCTGTGTCTCTAAAAGACGGCACCCTTACTATTCAGGTACCCAGTCAGTTCTGGTACGAATGGCTGGAAGAGCATTACTACAATATGCTTCGTTCTACCCTGGCAAAAGTGTTGGGCCCGGAAGGGAAATTGGAATATTCCATTGTAATGGAAAAATCTGATCAGTTTGAGAATAACCGATCAGTCAGAATGCCACAGCGCCCCATGGGTCCGGTTCAACCTCAAGAGTCTAGTGGGTATCCTGAATATCAGCCCGACCGTATTGAAAATCCTTTTGTGATCCCGGGCATCAAAAAGACCAAGATCGATTCGAATCTGAATAACAACTACGTTTTCGAGCGTTTCATTGAAGGTGACTGTAACCGCCTTGCACGTTCTGCCGCTATGGCCATTGCCGATAATCCAGGAAGTAATTCATTCAATCCATTTTTTGTATACGGTCCTACCGGGCTAGGTAAAACACACCTTGTTCAAAGTATCGGCAACAAGATCAAAGAAAAGTTTGGGGATGAAAAGTCTGTCCTTTATATCTCATCTGAGGCCTTCACTAACGAATTTGTACATGCTATCCGAAACAATCGCGCCAGTGAGTTTTCCATGTTCTACCGGAATATTGATGTTTTAATGGTAGATGACATTCAATTCTTCAGCGGTAAGGAAAAGACGCAGGAAGAATTTTTCCACATATTCAATGCATTGCATCAGGATGGCAAACAGATCATTCTTAGCAGTGACCGCGCACCAAAAGATGTACCTGATATTGAAGAACGACTCATCTCCCGTTTTGGATGGGGATTAAGTGCCGACCTTAAAATGCCGGAATACGAAACCCGTTATGCCATTCTTGAACGCAAAGCAAGTGACAACGGCATAGAAATAGATCCACAGATCATTGAATTCATAGCCCACAACTTCAAATCTAACGTCAGAGACCTTGAAGGGGCCATTATCAAACTCCTGGCACATGCCTCACTGCAGAATGTGGATGACATTGACCTTGCCATGGCCAAGCGTGTATTGAAGGATATGGTTAAAGATTCAAACACACAGATCTCCATTGAATCTATTCAGAATTTCGTGTGTGATTATTTCGGAATCGATACCAATAAGGTTCGTGAAAAGACCCGAAAACAGGAGATCGTGGAAGCCCGGCAAATCGCTATGTATCTCTCCAAGAAATTCACAAAGTCCAGCTTAAAAACGATCGGATTACATTTTGGCGGACGTGACCACTCTACTGTTATTCATGCCATTTCCACGGTTGAAGAACGCATCTCAACCAGCCCAAAGCACAAGCGTATGGTTGAAGAGCTTCATCAGGGTATTGAAGTAGCCAGCCTTTAATCGTAATGGATACCCTTTCAGTAAACGGCATGAAATTTCTTGGATACCATGGTGTTCAGGATTTCGAAAAAGAAGAGGGAAATGATTTTATAGTGGATGTAAAATTTCACACCGACCTTTCCAAAGCCGGAAGATCTGACGATCTTTCAGATGCCATTAACTACACTGACGTTCAGCAGATCACGGCCGAGATCATGAAAGGTGAATCCGTTGACCTGATCGAGACCCTCTGTTTCCAAATCGGCGAAGCTCTCACTAAGAACTTTATAAACCAATGTGAAAAGATCGATGTCAGGATTCGAAAACTGAGGCCACCTATCCAAGCACCGATCGATCATACTGAAGTGAGCATGTCATGGCCCAGGTAGTTATAGCACTGGGTTCTAATCTTAACGATCCTCACAAGCAACTAAAAACTGCCTTTAAATTTCTTAAAAAGCTTACCAATTCTGAGCTTAAAGAATCTCCCATTTATCGGTCTGAACCGGTTGGTCCATCTGAAAATGATTTCTTGAATGCGGTTGTCGTTATTGAAACAGAGCTTAAACCAAATGAACTCTTTGAAAAACTCAAAAAACAGGAGAAAAAGCAGGGCCGCCCCTCCCGCTATCCTAAGTGGACTGCCCGAACGTTAGACCTTGATATAATTGCCTATGATAACTTGGTCATTGAAACAGATACCCTTATAATTCCACATCAAGAATATAAGAGCCGTTTGTTTGTTCTTTTACCTCTTAAGGATGTTTTACCCGACTGGCGGGATCCTGTGTCTGCTCAACATGTGGATAAACTGATCAAACAAGCACCAAAGCTCGACATTGTTAAAACAACCCTGAATTGGTAGCTGATGCCCAACCCATATGATTTTATTGCGATCGAAGGTGTAATTGGAGCCGGGAAAACTTCTCTCGCCTCCCTGCTGGCTGAGCGCAAAAATGCACGATTAGTGCTTGAGGAGTTCGAGGACAATCCATTTCTCCCAAAGTTCTATGAAGACCGTGAGCGATATGCCTTTCAAACCCAACTCGCTTTTTTGGCAAGCCGATTCAAGCAACAGCAAAATATGATGAGTCAAGATCTGTTCCACCAATTCACGGTCTCAGATTATATCTTTGATAAAGATCGTATATTTGCGCGTTTGAATCTGGATCAGGATGAAATGGCCCTATATGATAATATTTTTAGTATTATGACCGGGATCGCTGCACAGCCTGATCTGATCATTTATATACAGTCTTCCGTGGAACGATTGATGGAAAATATTGAGAATCGAGGCAGAGATTATGAGAGGCACATTACCCCGGAATACCTAAAAGAGTTGAACGATGCGTACAATCATTTCTTTCATCATTATAACCGGGCTCCACTGATCGTTTTGAATGCTTCCGAGATCGATTTTGTAAACAATAGTGAGCACTTGCAATATATTGAAGAGCAGATCTTTGAAAAACCAATTACTACTAACACACATATTCACATCTCACCCTGAGTGAAATGCTTAAGTTTTTATTATTTGTCATAATATTCTTCTTTCTGATAAGATATATCAACAGATTGTTCTTACCTTCCAATAAGAAAAACAAGAGTTTTGATCCGTTTAGCGGACGTTCAAACCAAAGAAAAAAAAGCTTTGATGAGATAGAAGAAGCTGAATACGAAGATCTTTCTAATAAAGAAAATTAAACTAACTCCATGAATTTCGAAGAGAAACTGAATAAAGGTTTTGAATTATTAAGAGAAAAAGACATCGATTACGCTCTGGATGTTGCAAGAGAACTGCAAAAAGAGCATCCGGATTCTCATGAGGCTTTCTACCTCGAAGCATTGGTCATGCAGCAATTGAATCAGTACGATAAGAGTATTGAGGCTATTGAAAAAGCAATTGAGATCGATGACGAAAACGCCCCTTACTACAACCTGCGCGGTAATGTTAGAATGCAGCTTGAAAAACTGGAGGGGGCGGAAGAGGATTTTGATAAAGCCATTGAAATGGCCGATACTTCTGCAGCTCATCGTAATAAGGTCATGTTGATGCTAATGACCGATCGTGGTCAGGAAGCTATTCCTTATCTGATCGAACGCATTAAAAAAGATCCACAGGATGCAGAGAATTGGATCCTCATGGGTGATATGATCCACAAAGGTGGCCAAACCGACAAAGCCCGCACCTATTACGAGCAGGCACTGAAGATCGATCCCGATAACGAATATGCCAAGCGCCAGCTGGAAGAAGAGGACTGAACATTCGACACTCAACCTCCAACGTTGAAGAGTTTGGAATGACTTCAAATTTACTAATCACAACTATCACAAGCATTGCGCGTGTGATACAGATGTTTACTCGAATAGGTTATCTCAGGGACTAACAAACTACTCGCTCCTGACACTATGCGTCAGGGCGCATATTTCTCTAAAGAGCTTCATGTTTTTTCAGTAAAGCATTGAATTTTGAAGGGCAAAAGTGCTATCTTTGTCGCCCTTCAGGGATTACCTATGCTCACGTGGCGGAACTGGTAGACGCGTGCGCTTGAGGGGCGTATGGCCTAACGGCCGTGGAGGTTCGATTCCTCTCGTGAGCACCAAGTAATTAAGCCCGTTTCTTATTAAGAGGCGGGCTTTTTTTGTTTAAAGATGCTCCTGTTGATATTTTATCTGAATAAGTATATCTATTGCTTTCAGTAATAACTACAGGTCTATTTTCATGCGCTTCAAGGTTCCCGCTTATTCATTATTACTCATCTTGATCATTGGTTGCTCACAAAAGAGTAATAGTACTACTGAGCAAACTGACAATATCAGCAAGACATCAATTGATACTCTTTATACCTTTACCGATTTCGAAACTCATAATATTGCTCAGCCTACAGAAATTGCATTGCTTGATAATGGCTCTTTAGCCATTGTAGATTTTGACCAAAAGCAGATCAGTTTGGTTAGTAAATCAGGGGATCTGATCACATCATTTGGGCGTGAAGGAAGAGGTCCGGGTGAGTTTATTCGTATTGACAACCTATTTGTCACGGATGATGTGATACATGTGATCGATACCAATCAAAATATGATCTCTAAATTTGATGCCGAAGGTAATTTTATTAACGGTCATGCATATAAGTCAGCTGCAATACTTAAAGAAGTCTCCGCTATTGACAGAACCAAGTATATTATTGCTACCGGGGGTGTTGACAGTACTCTACTTTCTGTTACTGATTTCAACACTGATTCTACCTTTTACTTTGGAACTCCAAAAGGTGAAAGCATAGAAGTTGTGGATTTTCAGGAAAGTCTCAACCAACTCAAAAATGGTGAGATCCCAGGCCTTTACAAGAACATGGTCACCTTAAGGACAGATAATGATCATATTTATGCTTTCCTGAATGCTTACAGTATCCTTCAAAAATATGATCAGAATGGCAAACTGGTTTGGGAGCAAAAAATTGAACTGCCATATAACGAAGACATTTTCAGGGCAACGGTAGAAAAAGCTAAAAACTCACCGGGTGGGCTTCCCGCTTACACTTATATAAATGATCTTGAGGTCATTGATGAAGAGATCGTCATTCTTTCAAACAGAAAAAACTCAGAAGTCCCTCAGCAACTAATCAGAGTAAACAGTGCAGGTGAAATAACAGACATTTATACACTTCCTGATCATGTTGGTTACCTTGCAGCATTTGATGTAGATAACGAAAGCAACACAGTTTATTTTGCTTCATCCGAAGATGGAATGGTATATAAAAGCCCTATATCGCTATAAAAGTCATAAAACTCAGTAACTGCTTTTCATTCCCTGAACAATCCGGCCATATCCCATTTCTCGATCACTTCTTTCACGAGATTACCCACCCGGGTATTGACTCTATCAAAATATTCCTCAGCCTGGGCCTGATCGAATGTCGGATATCCCTGACCTGGCTCATAAAGTCCTATTGAGGATGGAAATGGGTAAGCCGACCAGGAAGTACCACTCGGATACGGCGTCGTCATTTCCTCTCCGGAGTACCATTCAGGGTGAATATGATCGGGAGTAACAGCTTGCATGTAAGCGGACTCATTATTTCCGGCATGACCACCATTTTCACCGAACACGGCAAAGGTATCTTCTGATGCCAGGCTCCACCAGTTGATGACCATGATCCTGACCTGCAGTTTATTTGACAACTCAGCAGCCAGACCCTGAAGCACAGCTGTTTGCCCACCACCATGACCATTCAAAATGATGATATTCCTGAATTCATTTTTATGCAACCCTTCCAGGATCTCTCCAACAAAGGCACGATACACATCCTCACTCATAGCAAAAGCGCCGGGATAAGCCGCTAGTGTACCGGTCATTCCATAATTTAACGTCGGTGCGACCATCGCATTCAATTCATCCGCCAAATCCCTTGCCATCGCCTCGGGAGCTAGATTATCTGATCCGTTTGGGATCACTCCATGCGGTTCCAGTGTTCCTGTCGGCAGCAGAACCGTTTCAATTTTTTCCGGCACGAACTCATCAAACTCTAGCCAGTTAATGAGGTTCATTTCCCGGGTAGTTGGAGCTTCCTGTGCCCAGTTATTTCCGGAAAGGATCAAAGTAATTAACAGTAAGAATATGACTTTTTTCATAGTAAGATCTGTACTAGGTTAGGTTATTAATTACTATAGATACGAAAAATCTGTCAGCTATTTTACTTTCAGTTTCCATCGCCGGACGTTATCTAAGATATACTCAGCAATTACCTGATATTCCTGATAATTCCTTATTACCCGGTCATGGTAGTTTGACTGCCAACAAAATTCAGGATTTATCTTTCTTCCTTGAATAGTAACTGAAGATTTGTAACCCCTTATTATGGATGCCAGGTTTTTTCTTTGAGGACCGAACCTCTTTTGTGAACCTGATTCAATATCACCCCAGGTAGAGACGCGATGCATCGCGTCTCTACCTGGGGTGGATTGTTTTTCCCTAGTATTATATTCGTTATTACCAATTATGATGATACCATGCATATGATCCGGCATGATCACATATTCACCCAATGTAATATTCATGTCTTTGCGGATCTTCGGTGTTTTCTTCCATTCGGTCTTGGCAATTGATCCCACCTCGTTCAGGTTCATTTCTCCACCTTCTATCTTCCCGAAAAAATGTTGCCTGTGTTTTGTACAAATCGTAATAAAATAGGCTCCGGGTTTTTTATAATCCCAATATTCCCATCGGTTTGATTTGAGTCTATATTTACCCCAAAATTTTGACATTGATTACCCGCTTCACTTGTTCTATCCCAAGATTATAATCTCCCTCAAACAATATATCAAATTGTAATTACCCACCTGCCCGTAGAGACGTGATTCATCGCGTCTCTACGGGCAGAATACATCAATCCATTTCTGCAAATCTTATCGCTACTCCACCGCCTTTGGCAAGATCTAATTCCAGAATCGTTTCTGAAGTCAACTCTTGGGTGGTTCTTTCCAAAGGATATGGGTTCGTTTCCCAATCGGCCTCATCCCCATCGGCCCATATGTGAGCTTCATAGATTTTCCCGGCTTCCAGGAAATCAAGTTCGATCTCAAATTCTCGCGCTTCTTCATTGGTGATCCCTCCCAAGAACCAATCATTAGAGTTTCTGTCCTTTCTCACCACTACTACATGATCTCCTATTTCAGCTTCAGGTACGATCGTGGTTTCCCAATCTGTTGGCACTGCCTTCACCCACTCCAATGCCACCGGTTGGGCTTCCAGATTTCTGGGAAGATCCGATATCATTTGAAACGGACTGTAGATCACTACGTACAAGGCCAGTTCTTTGGCAAGGGTGTGCATCACACGGTTATTATTTGGATTTTCAGGCTTGTCGGTCAGTAGTAAATTGAATACACCGGGTGTGTAATCAAATGGACTCACGAGCCCCCGTGTAAATGGAACAATCGTTGTATAACTTGGCGGATTTCCACCATCTACCGACCACGCATTATATTCTTGTCCGCGGGCACCTTCGCGCGTCATCATATTCGGCCAGGTTCTTCGGATGCCGGTATCCTTGATAGGTTCATGCACATTCAGCATGATCTTATGTTCAGCTGCTTTTCTTACTATATCCCTGTAATGACGAACCATGAACTGCCCGTGGTGCCACTCACCGCCTTCCACAAAATCACCTACATAACCGGTTTTTACGGCCTCCACTCCCACTTCATTGTATAGGTCAAAGGCATCCTCTACCTGCGCTTCGTAATTGGAGATCCCCGTCGAGGTTTCATGGTGGCCAATGAGTTTTACACCTAACGAATCCGCGTACCGAGTAACCTCTTGAATATCAAAATCCGGGTAGGTTTCAGTGAAACTGAAGATGTCTGAATTGGCCGCCCAATCACCATCCCAGCCGGTATTCCATCCCTCCACCAATACACCATAGAAACCGTGTTTAGCCGTAAAATCCATTAGTTCTTTCGTGTATTCGGTCGTTGCACCGTGATCGGGCCCGGATCCCCATGTTTTGGTACCCAAGTGCATATCCCACCAGATCCCGGTATACTTGCCGGTTTCGAGCCAGGAAGTATCCTCTAACTTACTCGGCTCATTCAGGTTAAGTGTAATGTAATTGGTCATCAGATCGCCGGCCGTTTTCCCAAGAGCTATAGTTCTCCACGGTGATATATGTGGAGCCGATCCACGGACCTTATCCCCATTATTCCAGGGAACCAAGTCTGCTTCCAGGGTATTATGTCCGTTATTGGCGATGGTCATACTCGCAAAATCTGTCAGCGCGGCTTCGTGAATGGAGAGATGCAAACCATCATCCGTTTTCATGGTTAATGGAGTATGAACCGTATCGATCTCAGACACCCGGGTTTCGTTGAACAAATGCTCATACCGGTTCAGCTGATAAGCTCCGATCCACCAGCTGGTGTGATTGCCAGCAAGGTTGAATTCCGTCACTTCATCGGAGATCACAAAGTCCTGCAATCCTTTTTGCTCAGGCCAGGCGTAGCGAAAACCCAAGCCTTCATCAAATAAGCGAAAGGTCAGATTCATTTTTTCGCCGGTGACATTTTTAGTGAGATAGAATTTAACCTGTTTGTGGTGATCACGAATTTCTTTTTGTTCACCCCAAGGCTGGCTCCACGTCTCATCATATGCTGAGATCTCATAGGCATCAAGTATCAACCCTTCTGACATATCAACCTCACTAAATACCACACCCAATTCGGATGGCGTAATGATCTCGATTCCATTGTATGACATCGAGTAACCGGGAATTCCGGAATCCATAGTAAAATTCAGAGTCAGTGTCTCATTGGGTGAGGTAAATGTTTCTTCAAAATCCATCCTTCCTACTTGTTGTTTCGAGGAATTTGAGCAAGAGATCATAAGCAGTAAAGCAACGATTAAAAGCGTGAGAGAGTTGAATTTCATGGTAAAAGATCTGAATTGGAGAATACGAATAAGTAAGTGAGGTTTATTTACGATACAGAAACGAAAGTAAAGGGATTTTTTGTTGAAATACACGCAAGATTAAAGCGTTATGTTATTCACTTGCAGAACACAGTCTTATACATCATGAATAAAATATTATTAATCACAGGACTTATTTTAAGTCTGAGTACAAACCTATTATTTGCACAAAACATGGATAAAAATTTAGAGAAAGCAACCTTTGGTGCCGGATGTTTCTGGTGCGTTGAAGCTATATATGAAATTGTAGACGGTGTTGAACACGTTGAATCAGGCTACTCAGGGGGACATGTTGAAAACCCGTCCTACAGAGAAGTAACAACAGGCCGAACCGGACACGCCGAGGTAGCTCGCATTCATTTTGATCCGGATGTCATCTCCTACGAGGAACTGCTTGAAGTACTTTGGCATACACATAACCCGACCACTTTGAATCGACAGGGGAATGATGTGGGCCCTCAGTACCGCTCTGTGATCTTCTACCACAATGAAGAGCAAAAAGAGATCGCAGAAAAATCACTCAAGAAAACCGATGAATCTGATCTGTGGGAAGATCCCATCGTCACTGAGATCGAGCCACTTGAAAACTATTTTGTAGCCGAAAACTATCATCAGGATTATTTTGAAAATAACCCCAATGCCGGTTATTGCTCAATAGTTATCGCCCCTAAAGTAGCTAAGTTCAAGAAAGAGTTTGATCACCTTTTGAAAGATGGCGCTGAATAGTAAGTTTATAATTTTACTGAAATGCTTCGCGTTAAAGGTAAATGCGAAGCATTTTCTTTTTTTACTGTCTGCAAATTCTGCTACTTAATGTGCTGAATCAACATTCAGGTGTTTAACCCACTAGGTCTATTCTGTTTTTAGTTTAAGATCGGAATGCTAAATACTTTAGTTCCTGAAACTGAGTTCTTTGATCCGTTATCTACTCTTAAAAACGTGGTGGCATCTGCAACTTTTCCTGATGTATCAGATGTAGCCTTGGCTTACCACTTAATTTTTAGTCCACGTACCATTCCATCGACCGGTATTTTTCACCCTCAGGAAAACTCCAGTAGTATCTAAAGCGATTGTCAAGAGTGTCTTTAATTTTACCATGAATTAATACTGTATCACCGGCAGCTATCATATCCAAATTTTGGCTATTTTTTTGTATTTCTGTTTGCGAGATTAACGGACCATCAGGAGTCCCCAAGCTCCAGTCACCGACCATAAAACCCAGAATTGTGCAGTAAAAAAAAGACTGATTTGATGGTAGACATATGATCTTTTAAAGATTACAGTTAGCAAGATTTGTATCAATTGCATGCATCACATAATAATTTAAAATACGGTTTTTGCATTTTGCCCGGCCCTCTGTACATTTAAATGAAAATTAATACTGTTCGTACTAAAACATGAAAAAATTAACTACACTTTTCTTCTCATTTCTACTCACTCAGTTTTTATTCGCACAAGAAGCGGATACAACAATGACCTTTGAAGAGTATCAGCCTGAATCCACCCTGGTGGTTCCGGGTGAGAAAGTTACCTCAGCCAAATATCCCTTTATCGATATTCACAGTCATTTGTGGAGAATGGCCTCAATGGATCTGAGTCAAACCGTACAAGAAATGGACAGCCTTAATATGAAGGTTTTGGTGAACCTAAGCGGGAGATCCGGGGAAACCCTAAAAGCCATGGTGGATGCCGCCGAAAAGCAAGCACCCGGACGATTTGTGGTGTTTGCGAATATTGATTTTGACGGCATGGATGAACCGGATTGGACCAAGCGTGCCGTATCTCAGCTTCAGGAAGATTATGACAATGGTGCCCGAGGTGTTAAGATCTTCAAAAATCTTGGGCTTACTGTTTTGGATTCTAAAGGTGATCGCATTAAAACTGACGACCCTCGCATTGATCCTGTTTGGGCTAAAGCCGGAGAGCTAGGTATACCGGTCCTCATTCACACCGGAGAGCCTGCAGAATTCTGGGAACCAATAGACAACACAAACGAGCGCTGGCTGGAAATGAAGAACTTCCCTGATCGCCATCGCGGGGATTCTACCCGCTACCCCAGCTGGGAAGTGGTGATGCAGGAGCAGTGGAATGTATTCCGAAAACATCCTGAAACCACATTCATCAACGCACACTTTGGCTGGATGGCCAATGACCTTGCCCGACTTGGTGAGCACCTCGATGAATTTCCTAATGTTTACACTGAGACTGCAGCCATCATTGCAGAGCTTGGCCGCCAACCCCGCTATGCCAAGGAGTTCTTCATCAAATATCAGGACCGACTCTTATTCGGCAAAGACACCTACCGCCCTCATGAATATCACACTTACTTTAGAGTTTTGGAAAGTGATGATGAATACTTCGATTATTTTCGCCGCCGCCATGCTTTTTGGAAAATGTATGGATTGGATCTGCCTAATGAAGTGTTAGAAAAAGTGTATTATAAAAATGCCCTCAAAATTATACCGGGCATCGATGAATCACTATTCAACGCAACCAACTAATAACTCATAAAATCTCGGTACAATGAAAAAACTATTAAAACGATCGATTATTCCTGTTTTAGCTGCTATGCTGATGACAGGGACCGCTTTTGCTCAGGAACGAGGAAATGAAAACAACAGAGCCAGCCCTAATGCTGCTATTAGTCAAACAATAGGTACAACGGAAGTCACGGTAACTTACGGCCGTCCGGCGCTAAAAGATCGGGCTTATTTTGGTGAAGATACACCATTAGCTCCTATTGGCAGCATCTGGAGAACCGGTGCAAACGAATCAACTGCCATTACATTTTCTGATGACGTTATGTTCGGAGGGAAAAAAGTAGAAGCCGGAACCTATTCTTTATATACCATTCCCGGTATGGAAGAATGGACTATTATCCTCAATGAAAAGCTTTCCTGGGGAACTCAATATGATGAAAGTGAAGATGTGGTACGTGTTACCGCTGAAGTTGCTGAAGGTTCAGACCTCGAATGGTTTGAGATCTACTTTAATGAGTTATCAGATACCAAAGCTCACCTGAACTTACACTGGGGAACAGTTCGAGTGCCGGTTCCAATTACTACAGATTAATCCGGAATCATCTTTAAAACAAAAAACCCCCGCACATATTAGATGTGCGGGGGTTTTTATTGGATGAAACTTCCAAAAAATAAAATTGGGCAAGCGACCTATATCACGCCGCTACGACCTAATTACCGCTGCTGCATTCCTGCCCTGACGGAGTTCAAAGGGAGCTGGCTGTATAGGACTTGCCCAAGGCTTTAAAGATAAGGGTTATTGCACTCCACTATCAAGAATTATTTACAGCTTATTTCTATTTCCGGGTTTGGAAGAAAGCATGGTTCGAACATTAATAAATATTTCGAATCCTGTTCTCTGTCGTTTAAATTATTCTTATCATTGCGGCCTCAATTAAAGCCACTGACCATGCCTGAGTTTTCCATTTTCGCACTGCCCGTTATTATCTTTCTTTCCCGAATTGCTGACGTATCCCTTGGTACATTACGTATCACTATGGTTTCTCGTGGATATAAATGGGAATCTGCCATACTCGGTTTTTTTGAAGTATTGATCTGGGTGATCGTGGTAGCACAATTACTCACCAATCTGGACCATTGGATTAATTACGTTGCTTACGCTGGCGGTTTTTCTGCGGGGACTTTTATGGGGCTTTATATTGAAGACAAGTTAAAAGTTGGTACCGTCCTGGTTCGAATTATCACGCTCCAAAAATCACTTGATATTATTGAGGCTCTCAAAGAAGCCGGAGTTGCTGTTACAAGCGTAGATGCCAAAGGTGGTTTCAACGATGTTAAAATTATCTTTACTGTCTTAAAAAGAAAAAAACTAAACAAAGTATTCGATATCGTTAAAGAAATTGATGCGGATGCCTTTTTCTCTACGGAAGAAGTGAAGTACTCCAATAAACATCACGACCATCTCCCGCTCGCTGATAACCTAAGTCCGCTGGACCGGCTTTTGAGAATCCGAAAAGGAATATAATCACTTACCGTGTAAGGTGATCACCAACGTTCGCGAACCTCCGCTGTTCCGATGCTCACACAAATAAAGCCCTTGCCAGGTTCCCAAATTGAATCTACCATCGGTGATCGGAATTGAAACAGAAGATCCAAGCAACGAACTTTTTATATGGGAGGTCATATCATCCGTGCCTTCGAGCGTGTGCTCATAGAGAGAGATATCTTCAGGAACTGCTCTGTTGAAATGCGATTCAAAATCCCGCCGGACTGATGGATCCGCATTTTCATTAATGGTGAGAGCTGCACTGGTGTGCTTTATAAATATGTGGGCAAGGCCTTTCTCGATCTCCCCAATTTCAGGACTTTTCCTCAGGATCTCATCGGTAATTATATGATAACCCCGTGGCTTAGGTGACAGCTTAATTTCTTTCTGTATCCACATTTTTTCGTTATTGGTTGGTTCGTTAATCGTTATTGGTTAATCGTTTCATGATCACCCATTAACCAATAACAAATAACGATTACCAGTTTCAAAACATTAAGCTTCTTCCTGTTCCAGCTTTTCCTCAAATGGTGCGATGACTTTATCCAGCTCTTTGGTTCCTTCAAAGTATTCCAGAATCTGCAGAAGAACTTCATCCACTAAAATATCCGGGCAGGAAGCACCGGAAGTCAGTGCAATTTTAACCGGCCTGTCTTTTTCTGGAAGCCAGTCTTTTGTCTGTTTCAGTTCTTTGGCCCATTGATCGAAATGCAGAACCTTATTTTCAGAAAGCTCACCTTTATCTCTCACGTGATAGGTTGGGAATTTGTGCTCGAGTATCTCTACCAAATGCATGGTATTGGAAGAATTATAGCCACCCACTACGATCGACAGATCGGCATTGGTCTCTGCAAGTACGAGAGTAGCTGATTGATTCTCGTTGGTAGCGTAGCAAAGGGTGTCTGACGTGTCCGCAAAGTGATCGAGTATATTGGCTTCACCAAATCTCTTGATGGTCGCATCGCGCAGAATTTCCATTACTTCCTGTGTTTCGGTTGCCAGCATAGTGGTTTGATTGATCACACCAAATCGCTCCATATCTGTCAATGGATCAAAACCTTTGGTAGACTTATGACCGAAGTATTTTTCGAAATCCGATGCGGGCCGCTCCCCAGTAATGATATCCGCCAGGGTGCGAGCCTCCTCAGAATTCAAAACCACAACTACCGGAGAATGCTCTGCACTGTGGGAAAATGTGGCTCGGGTCTCCTCATGCTGGTGTTTTCCGTGAACCACTAAACTGTAATTTTTTTTACCCAACTGTTTTCCACGCTTCCACACTTTTTCTACAAAGGGACAGGTAGTGTCATATTGATAGGGATCTATCCCAACTTCCTTTAGCTGAGCCTGAATATCCAAAGTAGTTCCGAATGCTGGTACGATCACAATATCCTCTGAATTCAGGGATGAGATAGGAATACGTTCGGTTCCATCTGTATCAAAAAGAAACTTTACGCCTTTTTTCTGCAAATCCTCATTCACCGTAGGATTATGGATCATTTCACTCAGTAAGTAAATGTTTCTATCCGGATTTTCAGCTACTGTCCGATATGCAATATCAATGGCATTTTCGACTCCGTAACAAAAACCGAAGAAGCGAGGGATCAAAAACTGAACCGGACCGAAATCAAGAACAGTTGGTTCCATATCTTTCTTCATGGGGTCAATTATCTTTGTCGCATCCTTCACCTTCCGAATGATGGGTGACCGATACATCTCCGGTATGTCAAACTTCTTTCTTGCCAACTTTAATTATTCGTTATTTGTTGATTCGTAAGTTGTGTATTTGATATCAGTTCCTTACAGTAATTGATCTTAATCTTACTAAGATAACTAAGGTATTGATTGACCTTATTGCTTCTTCTTTAGACGGTTCCATACAATTCGTGGGATTCGTTACCTCAATTTTCTTGATACCTTCCATACCAACAGTTCATCAAAGGCAGCAATTTCCTGCATTTTACATTTACTTTAAGCCTGTATTAACAGATAAAGAACTTAACTTTATCTGTTAATAAGTTTCTCGATCTCAGATCTCTCTTTAGGTACATCTGTCAGATTCTCATATCCATCTTCGGTAACAACAAGGTTATCCTCAATTCTGATTCCGCCAAACTCGTACATCTTGGTCAGCTTTTCGGCATTCAGGAACTGTGACTGAGTTTCATCCTCCAAAGCCGGGATAATCAGAGCAGGCACAAAATAGGCTCCTGGTTCAATGGTTACAACCATTCCGGGCTGAAGATCTCTGCGAACGCGCAAGAATTTGATTCCGGGTCGATCTATACGCTCCACTCCTTTTGGATATCCGCCCACATCATGCGTATCCAATCCAAGGAAGTGACCCAATCCATGCGGAAAGAAAAGAGCAAAAATATCGTTTTCCATCATGTCATCAACAGAGCCCTTAACTATTCCGGCTTCCTTCAGCCCTTCCATGATCGTTCTGGCTGCATGCAGGTGCAGGTCTTCCATCTTCACACCCATTTTGACCTGATCTATAGATGAGTTGAGTGCGTTCAAAACCGCATCATAAACACCGGCTTGAAGAGACGTAAATTTCCCATTTACAGGATAAGTTCGAGTGATGTCGGAAGCATAGCCTTCGTATTCATGTCCGGCATCTAAGAGAAAAAGATCACCATCATTGATCTTACTGTTATTTTCAACATAATGAAGGATCGCGCTGTTCTTGCCACCCGCAAAAATCCCGTTATAGGCATCCTGCTGCAGACCATTTTCATATTGTATCTTTGTAAACAACGCCTTCAATTCGTACTCATACATTCCCGGTTTGATCGCCTTCATCACCTCAGTGTGAGCTAAATTATTGACCGCTGCCGCTTTTCGCATGTATTCAATTTCTTCATCGGTCTTGATGACCCTACAATAGGTAAGAGCATCCTGAAGGGTCTCGATATCTGCTTCGAAGCCCCGGTCCAGATCTTCGATAAGTTCAGCATCAATATCATTCAGGCAATATACCTTGTCCGGTTTGATCTTATTCATCACCGTAAGGATCTCATTTGTATAGTGGATATGATCAGGGTTATACTTTTCCCTCCATGCTTCCTGTGATTTCACATACCCATGCCAAACTGCATATTGCGCATCCCTTTTCGGAACAAAGAGGTGGTATTCTTCGGTCTTAAGATCCAGAATCAAGGCGCATTCAGGTTCATTTACACCTGTCAGATACCAAAAATTAGACTCCTGCCGAAACGGGTATTCATAATCGGTCTCATCTCTATAAAGGATCTCTGAACCCTGAATGAAAACGGCTCCCTTCTGTCCGTCATCGAATAAAGAAAATAGTTTTACACGGTGATTCTGATGCATCATACGATTGTCTTCTTGTTAAATTTTGATGGTCATTTATACCCTAACAGAATAATGAAATAGCCGACTAATATCGACTACCGGCTTAAGAATAGGTGTTCAGCAATTTACCAAGATCGACGGCCCGATCTTTTAAAAGGATATCTCTTTTCAAGTCAATGGTCTCATTCAGGTCGATCGTTTTCTCTCCTTTTCCTGAATGAACCACACCTTCAGTAAATTTCATCATTCCAACTTCCGCTGTGGCAAAAGCAACGTTCAACCCTTTTACATTCAGAATCACATTGAATCTGGTATTTCCTTCGGAATTAGCGGCAATATTGATACCCAGTTTTGTTTGTTTGTCGATCCCGAAGATCCTATAGAAATGTTTCAGTGCATAGGTGTCAGGAAAGCCATCAAAGTCCAGATATTTAATGGGCTGAACCGGATCACCGAATAAATACATATTGAATTTTCTCAGTACTTCTTTTGTGCCCTGGTCTGTTCCCTTACCAATGAACCCCCTCAACTCCCAGTACTGAGTATCTCTGGATCTAAGTTTTTTCTGTTCATACGTATCCGGCAGCCATGCCAATGATTTCACACCATCTGAATCATTTTTAAACCAGTGATCCACCAAACCATTACTTATCAACAGATAACGGGCGTTTATTTTCTCATTATACCGTGCGATCTGAATGGAAGCATTTTCCGTGAGTTTTACACTTGGTGCTTTGCATTCGATCAGTAGCTCAGGCTTAAAATCCTTGTTGTAGTAAATAAGGTCCGTTCTTGATTGGGTTTTATCAGACTGTGACTTAACAGGACTTTCAAAAGAAATGCGGGAAGATGAAAACCCAAGATCACCGGTCAGATACTCCACTAAGGCTAAGCGAACTCTTTCTTCCGGAAGATCTGCGAATGTTTTTTTCTCAATAGGATTCCAAAGGCGCTTCTGCCCATTTTGAAATCGATATTCAGGATAATTACCAAGAGCTTTACTGAGCAATGATTATGGATGATTTTGAGATTTTAGAAAAAAACAGATAAGTAAATATAGAATTAAGTAATAAGAACTTCCTCATTCTCTGATCTACTTATTCACAGTATCTGTCAGGCTTTAGCAACTTCTCCTGTATCTCCTTCCTTATCACCGTGAAGTTTTCTTTTGATCAGAACCTGCTGAATAATCGATAGCACATTAAAGATCAGATAGTACAGACTCAGTCCGGCTGCAAAGTTATTAAATATAAATAATAGCATGACCGGGAATATATACTGAAGCATCTTCATCTGGCCGGCCATTGGACTTGCGCCTCCCGCACCGCCGCTCATACCACCGGTAAGTTTACTTTGAACCATCATAGCCGCTGTCATAAGCAATACGAATCCGGCTATCTCTTCGCCCAAAAAAGGAATACTAAACGGCAAACTTAGAATGTAATCGGGTGCTGATAAGTCAGCCGCCCATAGAAATTCTTCCTGACGAATCAGAATAGAATTCTGGAAATATCTCCAAAGCGTGATCAGGATCGGAAACTGAAGCAGGTTAGGCAAACACCCGCCTAGTGGATTCACCTTATTCTTACGATACAGATCCATCGTAGCCTTTTGCTGCTTCTGAGGATTATCTTTGTACTTCTCCTGTATCTCCTTCATCTGCGGTTGCAACTCACTCATGGCTCCCATACTCTTGTAACTCTTATATGTAAGCGGAGATAGCACAAGCTTAACGAGCGAAGCAAAAACAATGATGATCACTCCAAAGTTGGAGGTGAATCCTGACATAAATTCGAAAAATGGAATAACCAACCAGCGCACAAAGGGATCAGAGAACCATCTCAGCCAGCTCCATCCCACATCAACCATATCATAGGCATGTTCATCAACCTCTACAATTTCACGGTATTTCATTGGTCCGACATACAAGCGGTATGATGCAGTACCCTCCTGATCGAGATCGGAGCGAATGGATGAAGTATATCTGTGTTCAGTATTTTGATTATCAGCTTCGCCTGTCACTTCTGCTGTCATTAATGCAGCATCGGTTGGAGTAAGTGGCTTAATAAGTTGAGTAAAAAATTTCGTTTTTGTAGCTACCCAATCGATATTGCCATTGATCGTAGATTCTTCCCTTCCGGGCTCATCTAGTTTAAACTGTTCCAACTCACCACCTGCGTAGGTATATGCTGAAGTTGCAAGTGCATCTTGAGTATGATCTTTTTCTGTAAATCTCAATGGGGATGTCCAGCCAAAGTCAATGCTTCGGCCAATAACGTAATCTGTTAAACCAATAAACTGCACATCTACATCCACTTCATATGTGTTACCATTCAGCAGATAGGTAAGCACCACTTTTCGACCTTCACCAAGATCCATTTCATACCGGATCTCACGCTGTTCCCCTTGTCTAATGTTTATAGATCTACCTGATGTAACCTGTTTGAAAAGCAGATTCTGAGTCTCAACGTTGTAGTTCTCAGTTGACAGAAACCCAATATTATAGGCTGATTGCGTGGTGTCAGCTATTAGTTGAACCGGACGACCATCCCACGTATCATATTCATTTAATAAAAAAGAATTCGGACCGGCACCTCTGTTAGTAAAGGTAGCAGTATATAGAGGTGTCTTGACCTCAATCTCAGTTTCTTCAGAAACCTGCCCTGTTGAAAACAACCCCTGAACCGGTGCGGGCTCATCAACATCTTCACTAATTGCCGGCTCCGGACGTGTTTGAGTCTCTTGATTCTGTACGCCACCAGCTCCATCTAGGCTATCCTCTATGTTTTGCTCAACCAGAGCCAAGCTGTCTTGAATAACTCGATCTCTTCTTTGTTGTGCTAACTCTTCCTCAGAAGGCATGGTAAAATAAAACCATCCCAACATGAGTAGAAATATTAAAACAAATCCGGTTACTGTATTCTTATCCAAAAGTATAGGGTTTAGAAAGTTGAGTGGTTTGACAAGATCCGTTCACGCAGTTTTTCCATTCCGGAAACTACATCCTTTTGAACAGTCTCAAAGGTGAGGTCAGCGCGACGAGCCAGAAAAGCGAACTTAAGTTTTATGTCAGCTAACTGAGGCAATTCTGTAATGATGTGTTGATTAAGTCGGTAAGCTTCTCTCATAAAACGTTTTGCTCTATTTCGTTCTACCGCATTACCGATCTTTTTAGGGGCTATAAATCCGACATAGTACTGGTTGCCGTTGCCGCGTGTGACTGAATAGCGAATGTTCACCGCCGGTTTAGAGATGAATGAGGAACCGTTGAAGAGTTCCTCAAAATTTCGCCTGCCACTTAGAATTTGAGATTTAGGCAGAGTAAATCTGTGATCAGAAGAATATGTGGCCCTACTTGGCTCCTTTTCTCTCATCACTTACTGTCAGCTTGTGACGTCCTTTTTTGCGTCTGCTCGCAATGGTTCTTCGCCCATTCTTACTGGACATACGTTCGCGGAAACCATGCTTATTCTTACGCTTCTTATTACTAGGTTGGTACGTGCGTTTCATGAATTTGGATATTTTATACGTTCAATTTCTTATCCGAAAAAGGCTTTAAATATAAACAGAATCTCAGAAAAAACAGAACTATTATTTACACTAATAACCTATTCTTTAAAATACCTTACAAACGGTGTTCTATCTTCATATTTGTGTCATGTTTACAAGAGACTGAGCTTCACAGATAAGTATGGAAAAATGGGACCCTGATCTACTCGTTGGATGGTGTAGAAATCAAAGTTGAAGATGTTGTTGCGGTTTTATGCGTTTGTGTTTCACAAGTTTCAATTACACGAAAACCTTTCCTCAAAATCATTTAAAGTTCTTTGTATTAACTGTTTGTCATGGCAAATTTTAATATTTTAAAAAACAGCAAATAATTGATAGATACTTTATGGGTCGTCGTGTATTTAATAGAAATTTCTTCCTGGTCTTCACGCTCTGCTTGATTTTAACCGGCCTGGCAAAAGCTCAAGATAATGTTGCCACAGATTCGCTGGTTAGTCAGGCAGCCACCTATTTTGATGAGGCTAAGGAACAAAAAGCGCTTGAAACGTATCTCAAAGTTCTTGACGAAAAACCAGAGCATTATGAAGCTTTATGGCATACTTCACTGCTCTATGCCCGTATTGGATTCCGAATGAAATCTGGATCAGAAAAGGAAGACTACTACAAGGAGTCGTTGGAATATGCTGAAAAGACCTTAGAACTATATCCGGATAAAGGCTATACACATTTTGTATACGCAGTAGCTCAAGGCCGCATTTCTGATATCTCTAACCTTGATACACGTATTGAAAAATCACACATCATAAAAAAGCATGTAAGTAAAGCCGTGGAATTACTTCCCGAGTATGCTCCGGCATGGCTTTTATTGGGAGTATGGCACAGCGAGGTGGCAAACGTGGGTTCTGCTCAAGAATTTGCAGCAGGAATTTTCTCTGAGGGGTTACCGGATGGAGCCTCCAATGAAAAAGCTGTAAAGTACATCAATAAAGCCATAGATCTTAAACCTGAGAAGGTCATTCGTTTTAAGCTTGACCTTGCTCGTCACTATGAGCGGTCCGGTCAAAAGCAGAAAGCAATACAAACATTGAAGGAAGTACTGCAGGAAACTCCCAGCAATGAGATCCAAGAGTGGAATATGGAGAAAGCAAAAGAATTGCTGGAAGAGCTTTCCTGAAGGACCTGTAATCAGTTAGCAAGAATAGACATCCTTTCTTAAGGTTGGTTACAGTTGATTCAAACTAAAAAAAGGCAGACCATTTGGTTGGACTGCCTTTAAATATTATTAGTGGACTCAGAAGATTACTCCGGCTTCCAGTCTTCCATGCCATCACGGATCACATCTGCCAGTCTTGAAACAGGCACACGATCCTGACTCATATCATCGCGGTACCGAATGGTCACCGTATCCTCTCCTTCTGATTCTACTCCGTCGAAGTCTACAGTCACGCAAAATGGCGTTCCGGCTTCATCCAATCTACGGTAACGCTTACCTATTGACCCGGATTCATCGTACATCACCGAGAATTCCTCACGGAGGTTTTTCTCAATTTTATGGGCTAGATCTTGCAGTTTGTCTTTCTTTATGAGCGGGAAAATACCAACCTGAACGGGAGCCAGCTTTGGATTCATTTTCAAAACGGTGCGTGTGTCGCCATCTACTTCTTCCTCTCGGTAAGCATCACAAAGTACCATGAGGGTAAGTCGGTCAAGGCCCACTGAAGTTTCGATCACATATGGGACAAAACGCTCCTGATTTTTCTGATCGTAGTAATCCAGTTTCTTACCGGAAAACTCGGCATGCTGAGTCAGGTCAAAATCTGTTCGATTGTGGATACCTTCCACTTCCTGCCAGCCAATCGGATATTTGTACTGTATATCGGCAGCCGCTCTTGCATAGTGTGCCAGTTTATCCTCAGGATGTGGAGCTGTTCTTAAGTTCTCTTCTCGGATCCCCATCATTTTATGCCACTCAAGTCTCTTTTCCAGCCATTTTTCGTATTCATCTTCATCAGTTCCCGGCTTCACAAAGTATTGCATTTCCATCTGCTCAAATTCCCGCATACGAAATACAAACTGACGAGCCACTACCTCATTTCGGAAAGCTTTACCGGTTTGGGCGATCCCAAATGGAACGGTTACACGAGCTGTGTCCAGTACATTCTTGTAGTTCACAAAAATTCCCTGGGCGGTTTCAGGTCGTAAATATACGCCGTCTTCCTCGGTTGAAGTCGACCCAAACTGGGTTTTGAACATCAGGTTGAACTGGCGTACTTCGGTCCAATCGAAAGCGCCGGATTCCGGAGCACGGATCTCATTTTCCATGATGATCTCGTATAGGTCTTCGGTCAGACTTTTGCGTGAACCACAGGAGTCCAATTTTTCTTGAATGGCATTGGCTTCTTCGTTTTTCTCATCTTTTCGCAGCTTTTCAATGTGCTGCTCAATGAGCATATCCGCACGATAGCGTTTTTTGGATTGCTTGTCATCGATCATCGGATCATTGAATCCACCCACGTGACCACTTGCTTCCCACACTTTTGGATGCATGAAGATGGCGGCATCTATGCCAACAATGTTATCGTGGCGGCGGGTCATCTCCTTCCACCAGGCATCACGGATATTTCGTTTTAGTTCTACACCGAGGGGTCCGTAATCGTAAACGGCACTGAGTCCGCCATAGATCTCTGATGATTGAAAGATGAAGCCCCGCGCTTTCGCCAGCGATACAATTTTATCCAGATTGTCCAAATTCGACATGTCAGTGATTTTACAGTTACAATAATTCATTGAGCGCCAAAGATACGGAAATGAATATTGAATATTCAGTGTCGGCTCAGGTTAATCTGCCATAACTTCTCTTTAATTTTAAGTGAGGTAATTTTTAATATTAAATGAATGGTGGGGTATTTAACATTTAAAATTGAACATTAATCCTATATGCGCATATAGCTACAAAATCATACCTTCAAACGCACTGATAACTATTTACTGTTAATTGATCATTGAAATGGCGAAAGACAAGAATAAACTTCCCAAGCTTCCTCGAAAATCCAAGAAGCAGAAAGAACGGGCGCTTGAGATCCTCAATGAGCTCTATAAATATTATCCCAATCCGCATTGCGAGCTGGATCACCGCAATCCTTTTGAGCTTTTGATCGCAACCATATTAAGTGCACAATGCACGGATATACGCGTCAATAAAACAACCCCGGCTCTTTTCGAGACCTATCCCACTCCTGAGTTGATGAAGGATGCTCCGCTCGAAGAATTGGAGGAACTGGTTCGATCCACCGGATTTTATCGTAACAAGGCGAAGTCGCTAAAAGAAACTTCCTCAATACTTGTTGAGGAGTTTGACGGGAAAGTTCCTCAGAACATGAAGGATCTGTTAAAACTTCGTGGGGCCGCTCGAAAGACCGCTAATGTGGTTTTAGGGAATGCATTCGGTATCAATGTAGGTGTAGTGGTTGATACCCATGTAAAACGTTTTTCAAATCGATTCGGACTCACTAAAGAAAAGAAGAACACGAACAAGATCGAAAAGGACCTGATGGCCTTATTCCCCCGCGAAAGTTGGACGGACCTGTCACACCTGATGATCCATCATGGCCGCGGCCCCTGCAAAGCCCGGATTTCCGAAGCTCCTGATCATCCCCTCTGCAAAAATTACGGCATCAATTGTAAGTGCCAGAAAATGCGTGAGGATGAATGACCAATTCACGTAGGGGTAATATTTATCCTTTTCCCATAATTGTGGATTCTTTTCAATATACTCGATGATCTTATTCAATGGCCGCTGATCTCTAATAATGTGTTCGTGGTAATTTTGCTGCCAACATATTTTACTAATTGGTCCTCTCCTACTATTTATTTCTCTTGATACATTCATTTTATACCAGCCAATTTAGCTTCATTACACCATCTTCAACTTTACCAAACATTGGTTCCCTATTTTTGGTACAGATAGTAACAAAATAATATCCCGGTGAAGAATAGTCGTAAGATTGAAGTCATATTGATTGTCGATTATTCTTTGTTTTAAACTTTCTCATGACCTAACTTTTTAAAAAACGAAATTCAATCGTAGGGACAGTTTATGAATTGCGCCTACGATTGAAAACACGCTAATTTATTTTTCCTTATAGTTAGAGCAAATTAAAGCGAATTCCTTACAATCTTTTTTTCGCGTGACTGATACATCAGATACAATCTTCGCCTCCTACACCGATCCCATCCCTTCTTTGAGGTTTGATCTGCAGATCATTCCTATCAAACAGGATGGTGAAAACTATTTGTATTTTCAGGATCAATACGGGTATGCACCGGGTGATTTTGCAGTACCGCAATCTGCACAGAATATATTTTCATTGTTTGATGGTCAGCGTAGTGTAGAGGATATCATGGAATTTACCGGCCATGGCATCACCGAAGAACAGATCCTTGAATATGTTCAGTTTTTAGATAGAAATGCCCTGCTTCATTCTGTCTACTTCAAGCAACATGCTCAAAAAACCGAGCTGCATTATGAGCGATCAGATACTCACCGATCCATCACAGCCGGTCTTGCTTATCCAAATGATGCCGGGGAAATGACCCATTTCCTTAATGAGGCGTTTGAAAAATTACCAAAGTCATCTCCGACTCCAACTGCAAAGGCTTTGTATGCTCCACATATTGATTTAAGAGTGGGTATGAGCAGCTATGTAAAGGCCTTTTCATCTATCAGGAATCTGAAGCCAAAGCGCGTGGTGATGCTGGCCACATCTCACTACTCCGGCATGCATCCGGATATCTACGAAGGAAGCCCCTTTGTGATCTCCCGGAAAGATTTTGAGATGGTAAATGGAACGGTGAAAGCAGATCATGAAGCCCTTGAAATGATTGCAGACAGGCTTAGTGATGATGAAGAAAAGTACGGAGTGACCTTTCAGGATCGGGCACACCGTATCGAACACAGTATTGAGCAGCACCTTCTGTTCATCAACCACCTCTGGAAGCATGATTTCACCATGATACCGATCTTGGTTGGCGGACTCGATGAACTCTTTTACAAAGCTGACGGATTTCAGGGACAACAGGTGGAGAATTTCAGCAGCTTATTGCAGGAGTTTTTCGCAAATGATGAAGACACCTTCTTTCTTATCAGCGGTGATCTGGCGCATATTGGTAAAAAGTTCGGAGATCAAAAGCCGGCTAAAGATCTATTCGAGGAAGTCCGGACTTTCGATAATAAATTCATGAAAGCTGGTGCCACCGGCTCGCACTGGAATTTACTTAGCCTGATGAGTGAAAAGTATGATCCTTATCGTATTTGCGGCTATCCACCGCTTCTTTCTTTCCTGAAAACCATGCCTGACCGGAGTGGTGAAATCCTCACCTACGATATCTGGGATGAAGCCGAGCGGGAAAGTGGGGTGAGTTTCGGGTCTATCTTGTATTCTTAATTTTGAATTACTCTTTGATCTCCATCTTTTCCGCAAAGTAGGTGCAAAAATCACGCATGTCGCCGGCAATACGTTCGTCATCAATGGAACTTTCAAGGGTATTTGCCATGGTGACCAGCGTTTGGTGGAAGAAGATCTTCATTTCGTCTACGGTCATGTCGCGTGTCCACAGATCCAGTTTAAGCGTGTCCTTGTTCTTGGCATCCCAGAAGGAAAGCAGCATGGCGCGGCAGTTTACAGCATCCACGTTAGGCATGTCATCGGCCTTGAAGGCAATGTTGGATGCAATGTTTTGATCGTCTAGTTCTACGGTAATGTTGATGTCTTTCTGTGGCATGAGATCGATTGTGTTGAATTTCTTTCTAAATTAAGGCTTTCTGAACTGAATTTGTGAATGTTTTGGGGTTGATATATTCAATTGGTTTCAAAGCAGAGCGTGTGGAATCAGGGAAATACATACAAAGAGTAAACTGAATTGACATTCTTTGGCTACCTCTTTGGACCTGAGGTCCGGGCAGGCATTCCGAACGGGACGTTCGGAACGAGCAAGCACAAACCACTCACTTCCCCGTCATCCCCGTGAAGGCGGGGATCTAATAGTTGTCATAGCGCACCAATCTTAACCAAATAACCCATCAAAAATGCATTCTGCCACTAGGTAAAATATCATTCCAAAGATCTTTCATTTCCGGGTTGAAAGATTCGATCAAACTAATCTTCCAATCTCTATTCCACTTTTTTATCTGTTTTTCCCTTGTGATAGCCTGATACATAGATTGATGTACTTCATAATACATCAAATAATGCGTTTTGTATTTGGCAGAGAAAGTATAGCCTTTGCCTTTTTTGTGATCGAATACTCGTTTGTACAGATTACTTGTAACCCCGGTGTATAATACAGTCCTTTTACTGTTAGATAGTATGCAAACGTAGCCGGCTTTCATGTTAAGTAAGAGCGATATAAAATGTGTTTCTTACAGTTTTTTCTTAGGAAAAATTTTTAAGTGGTAATACTATTAGATTCCCGCCTGCGCGGGAATGACCTATAGGAGACTTAGGAGATTAAGACAAACTGCAGATTAACCACCCACTACCTCGTCATCCTCGTGAAAACGGGGATCTAATGGTTGCCCATGCCACAATAGGTAACCCCTTACAAAAGCCTCAGGATTAATTTCATACCGCAGTAATTAATCCATATTTTCAGCGCTCACTTTTCAATCAGATATTCATCAGACTTTGTTAGCACTCGAAAATATAACACTTCATTTAGGGGATCGTAAACTTTTGGATGGCGTCAGTACTTTCATCAATCCCGGTGAACGTATAGGATTAGTCGGACCAAACGGTGCCGGGAAATCTACACTGCTCAAGATCATTATGGAGATCCAGGAAGCAGATGAAGGCTCGGTCTCTTTAGCTAACGAAGAAACACTGGGATATCTGCCACAGGATGGAGTAGATCCTGATTTCACCCTGACCGTACTTGAAGAAGTGGAAATGGCCTTTTCAGAACTCTTTGATCTGGAAATGAAAGTTAAAGGCATTCAGGAAAAACTATCACAAGTGGATCCACAAAGCGATGAATATGACAAACTGATGGATCGTTACGGTTTGTTGCAAACGGAACTTGAATCCTCAGGTCTCTATGAGTTGCGTTCACAAGTTGAAAAAGTATTAATGGGACTCGGTTTTACTGAGGAAGACTTCCACCGGAATACATCCGAATTTAGCGGAGGATGGTTGATGCGTATTGCACTCGCAAAATTGCTCCTTCGCCGCCCTACCTATCTCCTATTGGATGAGCCGACCAACCATCTTGATATCGAATCACTTCAATGGATGGAAAACTTCCTGAATAATTATGAAGGTGCTGTAGTGGTTGTATCACACGACCGTGCTTTCCTTGACACCATCACCAATAGAACATTAGCTCTCAGAAACGGAGATATTTCTGATTATGCCGGCAACTACTCTTTTTATGAGAAAAAGTGGGAAGAAGAGCGAGAGTTGTTATTAAATGCCAAAAAAAATCAGGAAAAGCAGATCAAGGAAACTCAGGAATTTATAGACCGCTTCCGGTATAAGGCTACCAAGGCACGACAGGTTCAGAGCCGCATCAAGCAGCTGGAAAAAATGGAACAGATCGAGCTAGAGGATGAGCAGAACAATGTTTCTTTTCGCTTTCCGGAACCTGAACGCAGTGGTCAGGTAGTAATGAAACTGGCAGATCTGCACAAAAGCTATGATGGTCACGAGGTCTTTTCCGGCATTGATTACGAAATTGAGCGTGGAGATAAAATTGCTACCGTAGGGCCGAATGGAGCCGGGAAATCAACTCTGATCCGTATCCTGGCCGGCAACGAACCATTTCAGGGAGGTGACCGCGTTGAAGGCCATAATGTGACCGTCAACTATTTTGCGCAGCATCAGGCCGACGAGCTTGATCCTAGCAAGAATGCCCTGGAAACCATGCATGATGCCGGTTCGGGAGCAAAAGAGAGTAAGTTGAGAACCATTCTGGGTTGCTTCCTATTTCAGGGTGATGATGTATTTAAGAAGGTCAAAGTACTTTCCGGAGGTGAAAAAAGCCGGCTTGCACTCGCTAAGATGTTATTATCACCTGCAAATTTCCTTATTTTTGATGAGCCAACCAACCACCTCGATATGAGCAGTAAGAATATTCTTCAACAGGCCATTCAACAGTATGAAGGAACATGTGTGATCGTATCGCATGACCGTGCTTTCCTTGATCCGATTGTTAACAAAGTGCTGGAAGTACAGCCGGATTACATCAAGACCTACCTCGGAAACGTATCCTACTATCTTGACAAGAAGAAAGAGGAAGAGGAACTAGAAACCGTTGCTGAATCTGCTCAGAACAAAAAGGATGAAACCCCACAACTTTCCCGCAAGGAACAGCGCCGTATTGAAGCCGAGCGGAGAAATAGGAGAAACCGCCAGACAAAACCGGTTCGTGACAAAATTCAGATGGTCGAAAAAGAGATCGAGAAGATGGAAATCCGCAAAGACGAGATCGAGGAAGCAATGGCTGAACCTGATTTTTATGATGATGCCGACGAGGTAAAGAAATATTCATTAGAATATGATAAACTCAAAGCCGACCTTACGGACCGATACTCTAAATGGGAAGAGTATCAGCAGCGACTTGAGCATATTGAAACAGAACTTGGCAGTGAGAAGTGAGAGGGAAAATGATTATGAAATATTTCATTTACAATTTCTTAGCGGTTCTCGTTTTAACCAGCCTTGGGTGTTCTCCATCAAACAAGGTTATTGAAACATCAGAACAAATGAATCATGACCTGAAACCTGATGAATCGATCAGTATCAACATCAATGAAGTGATCTATTTTGTTTTTGTTAAGGAAGAATCACAGTGGTCAGGAGATCTGAAAACCTATTCTCTTAATGAGAACAATGAAAAAGTTGTGAGTCGCCATCTCGTTTCTGCCCAAGACAGCAGCTGGAGTGATTTCGATCAGTTTGTGGAGTTTTTAAACATTTATCAGATCCCGCCTCAGTATGAAGTCGATGGATGGGTGCCTGATTCGGGCGAATTACCCCAACGTGTTTATACTTTTGAAGTCTTTGATGGGGATACTACCCGGTCATTTTCTTATCAGGACCCGGAGCGTGGAATTAAAGAGTTTTGGCAGGCACAGAGTTTACTGACCTTTATGACCTTTGTTGAAAACGAACTGAATTGGGTTGAGGCAAGGAATACCGAATAGCCAATATTTTATATTGAAATCTGAAGGTGGTTGTATAAACTCCTTATTTGCCTACCAAAAAGATAGCCAAAACGTAAATCTCAATTCTAATCTATATGGATTCCGGTTCCATCACTTTGAAATGAGACCGGTTAGATCCACAACTTTATTTCGCGAAGATCTGACTTTTATCCCCAAAAGCCTTGAACTCCAGAGCGTTTCCACTTGGATCGAGAAAGAACATTGTGGCTTGTTCACCCGGCTCGCCCTTAAAACGAATGTATGGCTCTATTACAAAATCAATACCTTCGTCCTCAAGTTTATCAGCCAGTGCTTTCCATTCATCCATTTCGAGAATCACTCCAAAATGCCGGACAGGCACTCCTTTTCCATCTACCGCATTCATGGCAGACTCCTTAGCTTCTTCAGGACTCAAATGAGCAACCACCTGATGCCCCCACATGTTGAAATCGATCCAGCTGTCTGAACTTCGTCCGGTATCGCATCCAAGCAAGTCATGATAGAATTTATAGGCTTCATCAAGGTCTTTTACAGGAAAGGCAAGGTGAAATGGATTGATATTACTCATGGTACTTTTGGAGTTTGGTTATAATTTTAATCAAAGTAATGGATATCAAATTTATAAACCACAGGTGGATTTAGTGTTTTAATTATCAATACTTCCAATAATCCGGTATTCGTTATCTAAAAGATTTTGTATCCTTGAGCACTCATTTAAAAATATCATTCACAGCAATTATACTTCACTATGGGTGAATCGATCGATACGCTACAACTGAACCTTGGTAGTGGCGGACTTCATGTCATGAATGTCTCGCTGGCTATTATCATGTTTGGTGTTGCCCTGGAACTCACGATCGATGACTTTAAAAAAGTTGCCAAAAACCCCAAAAGCACACTTATCGGATTAGCTTCTCAGTTTTTCATGCTTCCTGCCTTAACCTATATAATGGTTCTCATCATGGAGCCTCACCCAAGCTTTGCTTTGGGAATGATGATGGTTGCAGCCTGTCCCGGTGGAAACATCTCAAATTTTTTCTCACTGTTGGCTCGTGGAAATGCAGCTCTATCAGTGAGTATGACTGCCTTTGCCACTTTGTTATCAATATTTATGACCCCATTTAATTTTGCATTTTGGGCCAGCATGTATGGTCCAACGAACGCGATTTTAACTGAGATCCATCTCGATCTTTTTGAAGTATTTCGGATCATTGTTCTCATCCTGGGAATTCCCCTCTTACTCGGCATGGTTCTCAGGCATTTCAAGGATAAACTTTCGCAAACTATCTCCCCTTACATTAAAAATTTTGGTATTCTGTTTTTTGCCGGATTTGTGATCGTTGCATTCAGCATGAACTTTGAGAATTTTATTGGCTACGTACATCTTGTTATATTATTGGTCTTTATCCATAATGCAGTCGCTTTAACCAGTGGATACTCACTTGGAGTTATCTTTAATCTTCCCCGAAAAGATCGTAAATCCATTGCCATCGAGACCGGCATTCAGAATTCAGGATTGGGCTTATTACTGATCTTCAATTTTTTTGACGGCCTTGGTGGTATGGCTTTGGTTGCAGCCTGGTGGGGGATCTGGCATATAGTTGCCGGTTTATGCATCGGATGGTATTGGTCAGTAGGAAAATCAACCTTACACCGCGTCTTCAGCAATGCGTAGAAAAAACTATCTGTGGTACCGATTTTGGAGACACACTGTTGTCGGCACCGGACTCAAATTCTTTTACAAAAAAATTAAGGCGGTTGGCAAAGAAAACCTGCCAAAAGACAAGCCTATCCTTTTTATACCCAATCATCAAAACTCATTCATGGATGCCCTGCATGTGGCAGTAACCATCAAACCGGTCATCTATTTTCTGACCCGTGCTCAGGCTTTCAGCCCGGATATTGTCGGAAAATTTCTATGGTCCATAAATATGATGCCTGTTTACAGAGTCAGGGATGGCTTCAGCTCTATTCAAAAGAACAATGAAATTTTTGAAAAATGTATTCAATATCTAAAAAACAAAGATACTATTCTGGTCTTTGCTGAAGCGAACCACAATCTTAAACGAAGAATTCGTCCCTTGAGTAAAGGGTTCACTCGCATTGCGTTCGGAGCCGAGGAAAAGTACGACTGGGATCTTGATCTGCAGATCGTGCCTGTTGGCGTTAACTATACAAGACATCGTAAAGCCGGAAATATTGTTCAGGTCAACTATGGCAAGCCAATTGCCGTAACAAAATATCGTGAGTCTTATCTTGAAGATGAACGCAAAGGCGTCGAATCGATGAAACGGGATGTTTCTGATGCCATGAAAGACCTCGTTTTTCATGTAGAAAACCTGAATGAATATCAGGTACAAAAGATCCTCTGGGATGACCTGGAACCGGATGAGCATAAAACTATAGATCCTGACACTGCGAATGCCCGTATTGCCAAAACAAAATCTTACTTGACTGAGGAAATCATTGATAAGGCAAAAACCCTAAATAAAAAAGCCGACAAGGCCGGAGTAGAACTTCAGGACCTGGCTTCTAAAAAAGACCTTGATTTAAAAAAGATATTATTATCTCCATTTTATCTTTTTTCACTGATCAATAATGCTATACCTTACCAACCTGTAAGATATATGGTGGACAACGTAATTAAAGATCGGGCATTTGATGCCTCTATAAAGTTTCTGCTATCCTTGCTCTTTTTTCCAGCATTCTACCTGATCATTTTGATCCTATTAAGCTTAATAGGAGTGGGGTGGACGATCTTGCTGAGTTACCTCTTCTTGAGTATTCTAACTGCCCCCCTATTTGTAAAGGCTAAGGATCTCTTCACTATTTCCCCAAAAAAGAAACTCAAAAAGAAAGATCCTGACTTGCTTGGTGAAATCGAAAACGAACTAACGGAATTCATTCATTTACGTGAAACTATTTTAAGTGAATGAAGCTCAGTTATTTACTGTTTTAAGTCTGAACTCAATAAAAAACCAAAACATACTTATGAAGCTTATTAGTCTCTTTACTGCTTTACTCTTAATTACTGTTGGATGCAACCAAACGGTAGAAGAGGAAGTAATAACAAATGATTTTGTTCATTCCGAACTTGTAGCCACCACAATGCCTGTTAACGATAGTGACGTTTCCGGCTCTGTTACCTTTACCAAAACTAATGATGGTGTTTCTGTGATGGGTGAATTTGAAGGATTAGAACCCGGTAAACATGGATTTCATATACACGAATTTGGTGATTGCCGAGCAGATGATGGAACCAGCGCCGGCGGTCATTTCAATCCTTTAAATAAAGATCATGGTGCACCCAGCGATATGAATCGCCATATGGGTGATTTGGGTAACATCGAGGCAAATGAAGAAGGTATCGCTATGGTTGATTATGTTGATGATACCATCACTTTAGAGCAGATTATCGGTCGCGGAATCATTGTTCACGCCGGAGAAGATGACTTAACTTCTCAACCGACCGGAGCAGCCGGAAGTCGTGTAGCATGCGGAGTGATCGGCATTGCCCAGACTGAGTAAGAAAGCAAACACTTTTAAGCAGTTTGATCTTTCCATTCTCTGAAGAGCTCTTCAAGTTCTTCAGAGGATGACAGATCAACGGCTTTATTTGCAAGCTCAACCAAATTATTTCTATTTCTACTGCTTAACAAGTCGTAAATTTCAGGCAATGAATTCGGAACCATACTTAATTCATTGATTCCTAAGCCCATTAAACAAGCAGCACCAACCTCATCTCCGGCAAGCTCACCGCAAACACTTACATTTACGTCAGCTTTTTTAGCACCTTTAACAGTCATGCTGATCAGCTTCAAAACGGAAGGATGGTAATGCTGAAACAGATTGTGGATCTTTTCATTTCCACGATCAACAGCTAATGTATATTGCGTCAGGTCGTTGGATCCAATACTCAGAAAATCGACTTTTTTTGCAAAATGAAAGGAAGACAAAGCAACACTTGGAACTTCAACCATAATGCCAATTGGCAGATCCTCATCGATAGGTATTCCTGAAGAAAGTAACGTACCCTGCATCTTTTCGATCTCACCGCGGATCAGGTCGATCTCGTTTACTACTGAGACCATTGGGACCAAAAGTTTTACCCGGCCCGGATATTTTCCTGCAATGGTCAGTATTGCTTTCAATTGAGATCTAAGTAGATTTTTCTCATCCAGAAGAAGTCGAATACCTCTCCACCCTAAAAATGGGTTGGCCTCTTTATAAGGGCGTCGTGCGTTTTTGTCTCCTCCAATATCAAATAAACGGATAGTCACAGGCCCACTTACATTTTCGAGCATCGCCGTGTAGAATGCTTCCTGATCCTCAATGTCCTTTCTCAGCTTTTTCCCAAAAAGAAGGCTTTCCGTTCTAAGCAACCCAATGCCCTGTGCGTTATTTTCTGCAACACGAGGAAGCTCCGCCTCAAACTCAACATTAGCCATGAGCTTAAAAGGATAACCGTCCATTGTCTCAAACTCATTGGTATGATCTGATCTGACAGAGACCTTAACTCCCTTAATCTTTTCAGCATAATCATTCAAGATCTTTTCCGAAGGATTCACCACTATTCCGCCTTCATTACCATCCAGTATTATCGAATCACCCGATTTTATTTTCTTAGTGATCTTCTCTGCATTGATCAAACAGGGAATACCAAGTGACTTAGCAATGATAACCGCATGAGAGGTAATACCTCCTTTTTCTAAGACCAATCCTGAGGCACCCTGCTCGTAAAAACTCACCAATTCCGTCGGACTGATTTTGCTCCCAATTAAAATAGCATTGTCGGGAATCGAAACTTCCACATCATGGTCGCACACTTTGGATACGTATTGGTCTCTGATATTTTCCAGATCGATAATACGTTGCCTGAATAGTTCAGATCCACTTTCTTTAAGCTGTTCAATGAAATAGCTGAAAGTTTCATATACAGCAAAATCAACGCTTAAGGATTTTTTTTCAATGATCTCGAAAACTGACTTTTCGATCTCCGGATCTTTTATGATCTGCTGTTGAGCTTCAATGATCTCAGATGTACTCTTATCCTGAAGCCCACCCCTCATTTTTTGAAGTTCATGTATAAGTAAATCTCTTGCTGCACAAAATTTTTCTTTGTTAGATTCAATCTCTTCTTCAGAGATCGCTGTAGGACTTATTTTTTTTGAATCGGTTTTAATGACCACTGCAGGTCCAATAGATATACCGCCGGCGGCACTCCGAGCTTTTATAAAATTCTCAGTATTCTCATCGAAGGAAACACTCATTCCTCGTCCATCCCGAATTTATTATCAATAGCCTCTTTAATAGCTTTTAGAGCTTGCTCTTCGTCAGGTCCCTCGAGTTCCAGCTCAAGCTCAGCTCCACTCTCTGCGGCAAGAGTCATTACACCTAAAATGCTTTTCCCGTTTACCCTATACCCGTAACTATGGATATAGAAATCCGATTTAAATTTACTGGCCAATTTTACTAACTGAGCAGAAGGACGTGCATGAAGTCCTGAAGAATTTTTTATAGTTACTTTTTCTTTTATCATAGCAAAGATTTAGACACTTAAAATGAAAATAATATTATCAATATGCCAAGTTTTTGAACCTTAATTATTTATCCATAATTCTGCTACTTAAAAAAGGCACCAGGTATTTTTTAAATATGATTAATCTTTCACTTAATGTTTCTTAAATTCAGGCACTCAAAATAAATCTCTATTTATAGATTATGTCAGTTACTGAGAAAGAAGTTCAATACATCGCCAATTTAGCACGACTTCAACTTGATGATGAAGAAGTGAAGTCATTTTCCAACGACATGAATAAGATCCTGGGATACATGGATCTGTTAAATGAAGTAGATACTGAGAATGTTGAGCCACTCGAGCATGTGATAGATCTCGAAAGCCGGCTCCGGAAAGATGAAGCCAAAGAACCCATCTCTCATGAAGATGCGCTCAAAAACGCCCCTGATGCCGACAGTGATTACTTCCGTGTTCCAAAAGTGATCGAATAATCCACGTTCCAAAATCTTTATATGACTGATCCAAAGAACATCACTACTCAGGATTTCTTTACCAGCCTCTCTGATACAAAACAGCACCTCATAGCGCTGTTTATCTTATTCATTATTCCATTTTTCCTATTCACTGCCACTACTATCGGCGGTAAAGAATTTCAGCGACATGATACAACCCAATGGAGAGCGGCCACTGAATCAGTTTTCGAATATCGTGAAGCATATGATAAAGAACCTCTTTGGGTTAATAATATGTTTGGTGGCATGCCCTCTTATGTGGTCTCAATGGCCAAACAAACTCCACATCTTGATGATCTGAGGAAGTTATTCAAGAATATTTTTCCTGCCTTTCAATTTTGGATCCTTTTTAGTGGAATGTATTTTCTACTGATTTTGATGAAGTTTCGACCGCTTTCTGCCACTTTTGGCAGCTTGATGTTTGGGCTTACAACCTATATCCCCATTATTATAGCTGCCGGACATAATACAAAATTCATAACCCTGACCTATATACCCTGGGTGATAGCCGGTTATTGGCTTCTTACCCGAAAAGAGGAAAGTCGACTCCCCGGCCTCCTTCTGTTCACGGTTGCCTTGGTTCTGAACCTCAGGGCAAATCACCCACAAATCACCTACTATTTTATTTACCTTCTTGGCTTTCTCTGGGTCTTTGATACATGGAGTTCCTACAAAAAAGGAGAGATCGCTCCCTGGGCTAAGACCACCGGACTCCTTGCTTTATCAGGGATAATCGCCCTAATGGGTCATGCCGAGACATTTTTACCTCTACAGGAATATTCAAACTACAGCTTAAGAGGCGGGTCAGCACTGAATAACTCGACAGGATTGAGTGAAGGGTACGCCTTTGCATGGTCGCAGGGCATCAAAGAAACCTGGACGCTGCTAGTCCCTAATTATTTTGGAGGAGCCTCACCTGATTATTGGGGACCAAAATCATTTACATCCGGACCGCACTATCTTGGTGCTTTAGCTCTTCCATTTATTCTTCTGGCACTCCTGCGTCAGCGTTCAAAGATCATGTATGTATTCTTTGCTGCCGGCACTTTAGGAATGATGTTCTCCTGGGGTGGTAATTTCAGGCTATTAAATGAATTTGCCTTCGACTATATTCCATTGTTCGACAAATTCCGAGCCCCCGAAACCTGGCTTACTTTAACTGCTTTTTGTTACACGGTTGTGGCTGTTTATGGCCTTGATTGGTTGGTCAAGTTTGTAAGTGATAAAAAATCACAGATAAAAGACCTGTACCTTCCGGTAGGAATTAGCGCAGTTGTTATCATATTTGTTTTTGTGCAACTTAATACGTCTGACTTTAAACGGCCCGGGGAAGTTGCTAGCATTGCAAATCAAATTGCTCAGCAAAATCAGGTTAGTCCCAACAACCCACAGGTTCAGCAAAGAGCCGAGCAGTATGTAAATGCACGAATGGTTCCTCAGAGAGAAAAAAAGGCCAAAAGTGATCTCTTGCGGCTTGCCATTATCTTTGCATTGGCCATCGGTCTGATATACCTGGCTTTCACAAAAAAAATATCGCTATCAGCTGCCCTATTTGGATTTATACTCATTGTGGCCTATGATCTGATTAGCGTTGACAAGAGGTACATCCCTGAAGATGTAATAGTTGATAGCAACAGAAATACTGAGCGATTACTCGAATCTCAGAAGACAGATCTCACAAGCTACATCGTCGAGAATAATTCAAAGAATACAAGCTATCCGTACCGGACATTTCCTCTGCTCGATAATCCATACAGTAATGCGATCCCTTCGTATTTCTATCCACAAATTGGTGGTTACACCGGTGCCAAACTGAGTATCATTCAAGATGTAATGTATAATGGTGGACCTTTGGATATTCAAAGCAATAATTTCAATCCTCAGTTGCTTGATCTCTTTAACGTGAAATACCTGACCTATACCAGTGGCTTGCCACTTCAAGGTTTTGAACCGGTATTTGAGGCGGAACGTGGCGTAGTTTATGAAAACCAGAATGTATTGCCCAAAGCCTTTTTTGTGGATTCGGTTATTACAGTCAATTCGGCACGTCAGGCCTTTGGCTATATCCAGCCACAGCAGATCGATCTTTCTGAAACAGCTGTTGTGGAAACCGCCGATCAGTTAACAACCTCTGCCGATCCTGCCTCATCCGTAGAAGTAACGAACTACACAGGACCTGAGATATACCTAAAAGTATCACGCTCTGAAACAGGGTTCTTAGTACTAAGTGAAGTTTACTATCCTGCAGGCTGGTCTGCCACTTTGAACGGTGAGGAGATTCCGATCTACAAAACCGATTACTTTTTACGCGGCTTGGAAATTCCGGCCGGCGAGCATGAGATCAAGTTAAGATTTGAGCCGCGATCATATAAAACTGGAGTGATTTTATCATGGATCTCGCTTGGATTTCAAATACTTCTAGCCAGCTTTATAGTATTCAGGGTCGTTAAAAAATAAGGCGGCTTTACACAAACCTCCTCAGGAAAAAAACCTTAAGCTCTTTCCAGAGAAACTTAGTTGGCACCCATTTGAACAAATCTGACAATCTGTTTGCTTTTCCAACTGCTTTTCGAATCGTATAGAGCTGGTATTTTCGCTGATCTCGATTCATCAAATGCTTGTGCTTGCTGTAAAATTGCAGGTATCCCTTCAGCTGATTTTTTGGTGTGGTGATCTGCTCTCCTTCGTGCTCCAGATGTATTATCTGTAAAGCCTCCTGGACATTTCTGACCGGGCCATACCTCTCACACAACCGTACCCATAGGTCATAATCCTGAGCTGAACTCAGTGACTCATCAAATCCGCCTACCTCAATTAGGCGATCTCTTTTGATCAAGCCTTGATTCCCAACCTGATTTGAGTAAAGCAGCCTTTCAAGTGTTATAACCTCATCTTTATTCCAAATGAGTTCCCTGTTTTGGTAGACGTGTAAAACATCAGAGGTTACAAATGAGAAACTATTGTTATGTGCACTTACTAATTTTCGTATTCGGCCAGGCATCATTTCATCATCGTCATCTAATCCGGCTACGAATTCTCCGGATGCCAACTCAATTCCTATATTTCTAGCAGCACAAGCTCCCTTTGCAATCTCATTCCTATAGAATATGATATTTTCCAAATCCTGTAATTCATTCACAATCCCCTGAACCGATTTATCAGAGCCATCATCTATTACGATCAATTCCAGATGTTGGTAGGTTTGTTTTCTGACCGAATTCAAGGCTCTTCTCAGGAGATCTATCCGATTATGAGTGGTCACGATCACTGAAACCAATGGTAGTTCACTCATTTAATATCACTGTCATTTTGTTGGTAGCATGTTTCACTTTAAAAAATGTATTTTCAATGCCATAATTCATCAGAACTTAGCATGAATAAAGATCTTAATATAACTTTTATTATCTGCACTTATAATCGTGCTGCATATCTAGATGACACCCTTCATTCAATGTTACAGCAAAATTTTAATGAAGGGAGTGTAGAAATTCTAGTGGTTGATAATAACTCTGAGGATGACACCGATGTGATCGTAAAAAATTTCATGGATCGCGATGCTTCATCACGAATAACCATAAGCTATTGTCTGGAAAAAGAAAAAGGCTTATCCCATGCCAGAAACCGAGGAATAAATGAGGCTAAAACTGATAATCTTGTTTTTATAGATGATGACATTCTTGCGACTAAAGGGTTTATCAGCAACTGGCTCAGTTTTTTTCAAAACTATGGTGAATTCAATGCGGCCGGTGGGAAAATTCATGTTCAGTTCGACGAAAGTAAACCAAAATGGGCCTCACATTTTTTACTTTCACTCTTTGGTCATCACAACCTGGGAAATAAAATAAAGTCTTATCCTCCTAATAAATATCCATTTGGCGGTAATATGGGCTTCAGGAGGCACATCTTCTCAAAAGCCGGTAAATTTAATACAGATCTCGGCAGAAAAGGAAAAAAACTAACTGCCAACGAAGAGAAAGATCTCTTTAACAGGATCAAAGCTTTAGACGAACCGATCCTCTATTTACCTGATGCAGCCTTATATCACAGGATAGGGGAAGAACGGGCCACCAAAGAATACATCCGTAAACAAGCGGAAGGAATGGGCAGAAGCATTAGTACTCAGGTCCAAGGTTCTTCTAAGAGAAAGGTGAAACATTTTTTAACTGAGATCTTCAAGACATCGGTCAGTCTGGGGTTGTTTGTTGTTTACCTCTTCGGATTCAGTCCTTCTAAAGGCTTCATGTTATTAAAATTCAGATATTGGATATTACAGGGTTACCTGTCTGGATCTGGCAAAATTTGATCATTTTTTAATTCACATTGGTTCATGAATAAGGTTTTACATTTTCTGGTATCCAAGCTGTTTTGGGGTATTTTGATTCATTTTGTCAACGACTATTGGTATGCCAAAATCCGGTACTGGTTGGTCATGGATAAATGGGGAGACTTCCATGATCCTGTGCTCTTTACTGAAAAGATCCAGTATATAAAATTGTACGAGCGAACAAAACTTCGGAAGATGGTTGCAGACCGACTTAAGGTTCGAAATTATGTGCTTACCAAAGTTGGCGAAGAACATCTCATTCCACTGCTGGGCAATTACGATACGTTAAAACAAAAAGATTGGAATATCCTTCCTGATCAATTTGTTTTAAAAGCTAATCACGGTTGTGGAATGGTTAAAATAATCACGGATAAAACCCAACAGTCCTACGAACATATAATTGCATTAACTGAAAAATGGAAGAACATTGATTATTATCAAATCGGACATGAGTGGGTTTATAAAGGTTTGAGCAGGGAAATTATAGCAGAAACCCTAATAACCGATTCGAATAATAGAATCCCTAAAGATTGGAAATTCTTTTGTTTTCACGGTGAAGTTAAAGTCATTCAAGAGGATGTTGGCCGGTATGAAAGTGAACCTCATACCAGAAACTTATACGACCGAAACTTTAATAAAATTGAAGCAAAACTTCTTTATCCTCCATATTCCGGTAAAACACAAAAGCCAGAGTTGTGGGATCTAGCCATTGAAGTTGCAGAATCCTTATCCAGCGACTTCAATTTTATTAGGGTTGATCTTTATATTACACAAAGTAATGTTTATTTCGGCGAACTGACCAATTATCCCGGTAATGGATTTATCCCATTTGAACCCCGTTCCATGGAATATAAGATTGGAAACTTACTGGATCTAAAAAAACATGCAGTATCGCAATCAAATGCCTAACACATTATTATTCCTATAAAATACAGTGGTTTTTTCGACTATCATCCCGCCGGCTTTTAATCCGGTAAAACTTAATTCTTTAAAACCTTCCTTCCGGAAAAAGTCAAAAACCTTATCGAATTTAGACTTCCAACTGTCGTCCAATATTACTACACCATCCTCGCTCAAGTACGGAATAATATATTTCACACATTCTTCTCTGTCCCGGCCATCAACAATAATTATATCAAATAATTCATCATATTCTTTGATAGTTGTAGTGTACTGATCAGGTTCAGGTCTGAAAACTAGCTCACAATTATCTTTTTTTTCCAGATCCTTGCTCATCTTTTCGAACCAGGATTTATCATATTCAATAGAAGTAATTGAGTGTACCCTATCAGTTAAATAAAGAGTTGAATACCCTGATCCGTACTCAAATACTTTCATTGAACGATTTAAACGTGGTTCAAGAAAATCAATAAATGAATAGTTCATCCACGGGATCGGAGCTCCCTGTTTATTCACAGGTTCCAAATTCTTGATCGAATTAATGTAACCTGTCTCAACCAAATACGCCCCTTTCTGCGTACTTAATTTTTGAAGATGCCTTAACAAATACACTTTTTGATAGATACTTCTTGGTAGCAAAGCTCTTGCAAACTTATCTAAGGTCATAATTTGATACATTTTTTCAATTTCACCTTCATTAAAGTAACATATTTATAATTGGATTAGACCCTAAAACATGTGCATTTTTATCCTTCACTTTTAGACCTTATATATAAGAAATAAAATTTCTACGGAAAACCATTTGGGTGTCATAAAGCAACAGAGCATAATCAATACTTTCATAACCTATATAGGTATTGTATTAGGTTTTATTTCTACCATTTATCTATATCCCAACTTTCTTGAGCCGGATCAGTATGGTCTTACACGGCTACTGCTATCCGTTTCCTTTGTATTTACTCAGTTTGCGCACATGGGTATGAACAATACCGCGATCCGGTTCTTTCCTTATTTTGAGGATGAAAAAACCGATCACAACGGATTTCTGTTTTTGATTCTTGTTGTGCCGATCACTGGTTTTTTACTTTTTCTGGGGATCATCTTCCTATTTGATGACCTGCTTATATCGTACTACGATTCATCTACCTATTTTGGTGAATATTATCTGCTGCTTATTCCAATAGTGTTTGGCTTGCTCTATTTTGAAGTGATCAACAGCTACGTCCGCGCCCGGTTACACTCGGTTCCCGGCTCGGTAATAAGTGAAATCATACTACGCCTGATCATCATAATTTTGCTAGTCCTCTTTTGGTACGACTGGATCACTTTCGATCAATTTATGGTTGGCTTTGCATGCTCATACATTATTCAGCCCCTTTTACTATTGGTTTTCCTTTTTATGAAAGGTGAACTTTTTCTTAAACCCAATTTTGCCTACCTGAAAACAACTCTTGTTAAACGAATGGCTAACTACGGCCTGTTTGCCGTCTTGGGTGGCATGACTACCCTTATCGTAAATAATATCGATATTATTATGCTAGGTTCACTAGCCGGCCTTACCGAAACCGGAGTTTACGCCATCGCTTTTTATATCGGCAGTGTGATAATAGTACCTCAAAGATCTCTTGGCAAGATTGCACCAGCAGTGGTAGCCAAACATCTCAAAGAAAAAAACTACGATGAGATCGAAAGGATCTACAAAAGTTCTTCCATTAATCAAATGGTACCGGGGTTGTTGATTTTCGTCGGTGTTGTGGCAAATCTACATAACCTTAATGAAATCCTTCCGGAAGCCTACGCTTCAGCTTCATCGGTTATCATCATAATTGGAATATCCAAACTCATAGATATGACAGCCGGCATCAACGGTGCCATTATTCTGAATTCTAAATATTATCGGTTTGATCTTGTTTCAATGCTCATTCTCATTATTTTTTCCATCACTTTGAACTACTGGCTTATTCCAGCCCTTGGCATAACAGGTGCTGCCATTGCTACTGCAGCCTCTCTGTTCTTGTATAACCTCATTAAGGGAACATACGTATGGATCAAATTCAGTATGCAGCCTTTTTCGCCAAAGATCCTAATGCTTATCGGATTGAGTTCAATTGTTCTCTGGATAAGTCTTCAGACAGGTCATTTTGATAACACTTATGTAGATATCATCATCAGGTCTTCAGTAATTACTCTTGTATACAGTTTTGGAGTTCTGAGCATGAATGTATCAGAAGAGGTGAATTCGATATGGAAAGATATCAAGGCCAAATTCCTCTGAGACATTCTCCCCCACTCCCCTTATCTTTGAGACGATATTTATAATTGGTTTCACTTCAATTCACATAACGCATGGCAAAACCCAAGTACACCTCACACGTTGGAATGGTAGATATACTTCCTGATGAATCCCCAAAATGGAGGGCATTGGAAAATATCATCCATGAGGAAGCCGCCAGGTTCAACTTCGAGGAAATTCGCACGCCCATCATGGAACAAACGGAGTTGATCGTGCGTGGAATCGGTCAGCTTACAGATATTGTCTCCAAGGAGATCTTTGCCTTTGAGAAGGGTGACAGCCATTATGTGTTGCGTCCAGAGCTGACCGCACCGGTTGTCCGGTCCTATGTGGAACACCACCTTGATCAACGTGGCGGTTCCCAAAAACTGTATTACATCGGACCAATGTTCCGTGCTGAAAAGCCTCAAAAAGGCCGACAGCGCCAGTTCCATCAATTTGGCGTTGAGGTTATTGGGAGTGATGACCCGGTAGCTGATGTAGAGACCATTGCCTTTATGATGAGGATCTACGAGCGGATCGGTATCAAAAATTTTGAACTGAAATTAAACTCTGTCGGTGATCCTGAAAGTCGTGAAGCTTACAAGGCGGCTCTCCGCGATCATCTGAAACCGAACCTCCATAAGCTGAGCGAAATATCACAGAACCGATTCGAGAAAAACCCGATGCGAATTCTTGATTCCAAGGAGGCTGAAGATCAGGAGTTCATTAAAAATGCTCCGGTCATACAGGATTACCTGAATGAGGAAACCGCAGAGCATTTTGAAAAGGTGACAGCTTATCTCGAAGATCTTGAGATCAGCTATACCATCGATCCACATTTGGTTCGTGGAATGGATTACTACACACGAACGGCTTTTGAACTGACATCTCCTGATCTTGGCTCTCAGGATGCCCTTGCCGGCGGTGGCCGATATGATCTGCTTGTTGAAGAAATTGGAGGGCAGCCTACCCCTGCCGTTGGATTTGCTGCCGGCATGGAACGTCTCCTTATCGCCTGCGAAGAACTTAATATTGAGCTGACCGCTGAAAAGTCCGTCGATGTTTATTTCGTAACGCTGGGAGATTCAGCAAGATCATTTGCCGTCACTCACTTGCCGAAATTGCGAGAAGCCGGTATTTCTGCCACCATGGACTACATGAGTCGCTCCATGAAAGCCCAAATGAAGGATGCCAACCGTGAGAATGCCCGTTATACCCTCATCATTGGTGATAACGAACTCAATGAAGGCAAATTCACCCTTCGCAATATGAAAGAAAGTGAAGAAAATTCACTCACTTTTGATGAGATCCTGAAGAAACTACGTTAGCACCAAATTTACTCCAATCGACCCTTAGTGTACGAGACAAAATCCAGAGATAGTAATCCTGAATCATTACGGTGAACTGAGTAAGTATGCCTAACAGTACCCGTCGGGAATAAGCAGTCGTTATTTGACTAGACTCTTTACCCTTATTTCTTCAGCATGTTTTTCAGCTTATCGATGTCCTCAATTTCACCGATGATCGAGAGTTCATCACCTTCCTGGAGAACGGTAATTCCATGAGGGATTTTGATATCTCCTCCCCGTCGGATGATCGTTATCAGGCTTTGTCCGGGAAATGAGATCTCTTTGATCATCTTACCAATATACTGCTGGGTCTTATCATCGGGGCTAAGGGTGATCTTAATAAAGCGCTCATCCCGTAAGAGAATCTCCCTGAGTTCTTCATCATTTTCGGCATTATTCCAGCGTTGGAGGAAGTTTTTGGAACCTACCATCTCTGCAATATGGGCAAGGATCCTTAAATGCTGGCCGGTATTTGCTTCAGAACTGACAAAGAATATGATGCTGTGAAGTTTTTGATCTTTATCCTCATCTTTGCCAAGCTTTTTCTTACTGTAACCCTCTCGTATCCTCACTAACACCATTTCAGGAGAAACATCTTGCTTTAACCTTGCATGATTGAGAGCCACACCATCTGCGATCTGAATTGCAGAGTTATCAGCTGAATTTAAAAATAGTTCTCGGAGTTCATCTGTAGTGATGTTCAATTTTTCAGCCAGGCTTTCTGCAGCTTTACTGAAGATAGTGTCGTAATCGGTATCTGGAGAAAAATCCAAAACGTCCGCACGAGCAACAAGTTCCTCATATGGATCCTCTTGCCTAAGTCCTTTTTCACGGAGAATACCCCGCATCTCATTTTCCAGACCCTGATCCTTATTTTCACCTAGTCGTGCATGTACGTGAAAAATAGCCCCCTGACGTTCAACTTTATCTTGTGCGTAATATTTGTACCAAATTATTGAGGCAGCAGTTACTGCCACTGTAAATAGTATTGAAAGAATTCCCATCTCAAAGATCAGAATAATTGAAAGTATGATACCTGCAATTTGTATCCATGGGTACCAAGGAGATTTAAATCCCGGATCATATTCTTCGATTCGGCTTTCGCGCATGACAATGACAGAAAGATTGAGCAGGCCAAATAATAACAATTGAAAAGCACTCGCTAATTTTGCAACCTCAGCAACATTAAAAGCCAACAAGAAAAATAACATCAACACAACCGTTCCCAATACCGACCAATGAGGGGTACCCAATTTACCTACAGTAGCAAAATGCTTGTTCACCAGCCTGTCGCGTGCCATAGCCATGGGGTACCTGGAAGCTGACATGATACCTGCATTCCCTGTGGATGCAAATGCTGCTACCGCTGCCACTACCACTAAGATCAATCCACCGGGTTCGGGAAGCCAATCAAGAAATACCTCTCCGGCAGTCGCAACAGGGGTAAGATCCTCTCGAAAAGCATTGGGTTCAAGTAAAGCCACCATAATATATACACCTACAACATATACAATCACAGCAGTACCAATGGCCAAAAACATTCCCAAAGGTATGTTGCGATCCGGGTTTTTTACTTCTTCAGCTATACTTGCAACCTTTGTCAACCCCGCATAAGACACAAACACCATACCCACCGTAGCAAAGAAACCAAACACCCCCTCTGTGAAAAACGGCTTAAATTGCTTTTCAGTGATCTCCCCAAAATTCATGGAAAAGATCTCAAAAACACCCTGAACTATATAAAAGAACATGATTGTCACAAGAGCTGCAACCAATACCTTTTGGAGCCACGTTGTTTCCTTAGCACCGACCACGTTCAATATCCCAAAAACTATTGTGAGAAACACCGCTACATACAATATATCTACTTCATAAAATATAGAGATATATGCGCCCATACCTATAAGGGCAAACGCACTCTTAAGTACCAAAGCCAGCCATGAGCCAAATCCGCCAATAGTTCCCAACATGGGACCTAAGCTTCTATCAATTATATAATAGGTGCCACCTGAACGTGGCAGAGCTGTTGCCAGTTCTGCCACACTGAACATGGTGGGGAGTACAATTATACCTGAAACCAAATATGCCAAAACTACAGACGGGCCGGTTTCAGCTGCAGCTAAACCGGGTAAAAGAAAAAACCCGGAACTGAACATAGCTCCGGTTGCGATCGCATATACATCCGAAAGACCTAATTCTTTCGCTAATTTTTTATGCTTCATAATTTAATTGAATAGAATCTGATTATTTAAGAAATATTGAAGGTTGGGAACTGTGACAATGTAAAACGCCAACTAATAATTCAGTCAGATGATTCGGGTTTCTCAGAATTTAAATCTTCTGAAGAGTGAAAGGTCTTCCATAATCTCGCAATCATTCTGATACCGTAACCAATAACTATTAGACCGATCAGGCCTTGTAGTTTAATACTTAACACAGGATGCAGGTCAAAAGTCTCAATTATAGCGAATTCTAAAAGTGCAGAAAGCCCAATTATAGCAGTCAACCATATCAATTCTTTTAACAATATTTTGAATGCACTTTTATTCATTACATCATATTTCGTTTTGCACCAATAATAACACAACGGTAGTTAAAATCCATAAACTTCTGACCAAAACATCTATCATCAGTTGTTATCAGTGTAATTGAAGAACAGTTAATAACTTGTGATATACTTTGTTTATCTTCAGGCCTTGAAATTATACCTACATACAATTCGTCCTTTTATGTTACTTCCGGATTCCTCCCTATGACAGAAAGTATTTTAATTGGAATAACCAGTGTTATTTTTTTTGGAGTTGGTGCTCAGTGGGTCGGTTGGAAATTTAAACTTCCTGCCATACTTCTCTTACTGCTTTCCGGACTCCTGGCAGGCCCCATATTAGGCTTGGTGAAACCTGAGGAGTTAATGGGAAACTTGTTAACTCCTTTTATCAATGTTTCAGTCGCTATAATCTTATTCGAAGGCGGGCTAAGCCTTAAATTTTCTGAACTGAAAAATGTTGGCGGTGCCATAGGGAATCTGGTTAGCATCGGTGCTTTACTTACCTGGGTTTTGACTTCCGTAACAGCTTACTTGTTATTTGGATTTGGATGGGAACTGGCGGTTTTATTGGGTGCCATTCTAATTGTGACCGGCCCTACAGTTATTGTCCCCCTATTAAGACAGGTAAGGCCCTCTGGTCAGGTTGGATCCATATTAAAATGGGAAGGCATAGTTATTGATCCGATTGGAGCAATGATCGCCGTTTTAGTATACGAAGTTATTCTGACAAGTGGTTTTTCTGAGGCGACCAGCCTGGCTTTTATGAGTATTTTCAAGACCATTCTATTCGGTTCTGCACTTGGTCTGGCAGGGGCAGGTGTTTTATATGCCTTATTGAAAAAACACATGCTGCCTGATTTTCTTCAAAATCCGGTAAGCCTTATGATCGTAATTCTGATCTTTACAATTTCTGACATATTTCAGCATGAATCCGGACTTTGGGCTACCACTTTGATGGGCGTTGTGCTGGCAAATCAGAAATCAGCCAAGATCCATCACATTATAGAGTTCAAAGAAAACATCAGGCTCTTGCTTCTCTCAGCACTTTTCATATTACTTGCGGCAAGGATCGAACTCACAAACCTTTTGGGCAACCTGAACCTTAACATGCTGGCATTTCTTGCCATTTTGATCTTTTTGATTAGACCGGCAGCAGTCTACCTTTCAACCATCTTTTCACCACTAAACTGGAAGGAAAAACTGTTTCTATGCTGGATGGCTCCCCGAGGTGTTGTTGCTGCCTCAATTTCTTCAATATTTGCCATTTCTTTAGTGCAAAATGGCTTTCCCGAAGCAAATCAACTTATTTCAATTGTATTCATCACAATTATCAGTACCGTAGCTATTTATGGATTAACAGCACCGTGGGTAGCTAAGAAACTGGGTGTTGCAAAACCTGTACCAAATGGATTTCTCATCATAGGTGCGCATAAGTGGGCAATTGATATAGCTACCGAGATAAAAAAACATGGTGGCAAAATACTTATCGCAGATTCAAATTGGAAAAATATCAGCAATGCTAAATCACACGATCTTGACACCTATTATGGTAACGTTCTATCAGAGTTTGCTCTAGATCATCTTGATCTGGATGGAATTGGTAAGTTGATTTCTGTTACTCCAAATGACGAGGTAAATGCCCTTACTGCCATACGCTTCTCTGAGCTATTTGGGCGTTCAAGAGTGTATCAACTTTCGCCGAGCATGAAAAAGAAATCCGATGACAGCGAGGACGGAATCATACAAACCGGTCGCATTCTCTTCAAAAAAAATGCGACTTTTGAATTTATGACCCGACAATACGAACAAGGTAAAGTGGTTAAATCCACTCAACTTACTGAGGAGTTCACATTTCAGAACTTCAAAGAAACATATGGTGACGTAGCTATTCCTTTATTTGTCGTTTTAAATGATAATTCCATAAGGCCATTTACAACGGATAATCCACCGGTACCTCAACCAGGAAACATTTTGATATCACTTACTAAGCCTGATGTTGACACCAAACATAAACCTGAAAAAACCACGCTGGAAAAGCAGCAAGAATAATAAATTGCTTATATCTCAGAAGCTGATCTAACTTTGAGAATTATGGCGAGTATCAGGTATTAAATACAACCACAGCACATTTTGACTCCTCGAGCATATTCTCAACTCTAGGGCCAAGATATAATCGGTGAGATCCGGGACGGATGTTGGTACCCAGTATCATCAGGTCAATATCATTCCTGTCGATGAAATCGATGACTACTTCTTCTACTTCTTCACCTTGCCCTACTATACCTTCAGTTTTAACCTTGTAGGCTTCTCCTTTTTCTTTGAGTTTATCCACGATGTCTTCAGCTACCTCACGTTGACTAACTTGTTGTGAGTCAATACGGTAAGGACGATTTGAGCTTCGTTCATCTTCTAATACCTTCATTCCTATAACTTCACAGTGTTCGCTGTTTTTGGCGAGAGAAAATGCAAGTTCAGCCGCATTATTGGAAGCCTCAGTACCATTAGTGGGAACCAAAATACGTTTTGGGTTCCAGTCTTTGGGCTCCTGCTCAGGTTGTACGATCATAACCGGACAAGGTGCTACTCGAACCGTGTAATCCACAAATTCACTGAAAAGATGTTTACGACCCGGTTTCTTCTCGGTGGCACCGAGAACTAACAGATCATAATCTTTTCCAACTTCCTCAAGGATAGCCTTTTCAGGTTTTACATTCTGCACCACTTTTTTTGTAACATCAATTCCCTCAAATAGCTTACCCAATTCATCCAGATATCTTTCACATTCTTGTCGATCACCTTCCTGAGATACTGTCATAAGAGTAACTGAAAGATCATTTTGTTTACCAAGTCGCGCAAGTATCTGTGATTCAATTGACTGCGTGGTCATTTTGTCTGTAGTAAAATCTCTTTTACGAACAGGCAGCAAAATCCGGTGAATACCGGCAACCACACTTTCGGCTTCCATTTCTTCTTTTTTGAGTCGTTCTTCTTCCTCCTCTCCCATCTCTACTTTGCTAAGCACCCACTTAAGTGCAGATGGTGCCATCAGAGACGTAGCCATTGCCATCACCACTATAATGGAAAACATATCCTGAGACAAAATTCCCAACCGCAGACCAATAGTTGCAATAATGATCTCCATGGCTCCCCGGGCGTTCAATCCAGCTCCAAAACTAAGAGACGTCCAATGGTCCCTTCCTCCTATAAAACGCGCACCAAAATAGGTTCCAACAACCTTACCAAGCGTTGCGATCAGGATCACGATACCGGTTATGATCAGGAGTGTCGGTTCAAATAGGTTGACCACATTAACTTTTAAACCTGCAACCGCAAAAAAGATAGGGGCAAAAATTCCAAGGGCGATACTTTCTACTTTATGGTGCACCTCATCAGGCAATCGTGGCATCATGCCAAACAGGATACCCATTACAAATGCGCCAAGAACGGCCTCAAGATTCAACGCCTGTGTAATGGCTCCCCATAAAAAAGTTAGAACAACCACTAGAGTTAAAAGCCGATCTGTACTTTTTACCTGATCCTGTACATAATTCAGAAGTTTTTTGACCATCCACCGGCCCAAGGTAAAACTAACCAGCATAAATGCCAGTACACTACCTACGATTTGCAAAACCCCACCGGCAGTAACAGATTCACCACTTGCGATACCGGCTACAATAGAAAGCAGTATCCATCCAATGGTATCATCACTCATGCCGGCCGCAATAATTGTTTGACCGATATCCCGCCGCATCAAGTTTAGATCCATAAGAACCTTGGCAATTACAGGAATCGCTGAAATAGACATCGCTGTTGCCACAAATAATGAGAACACCAACCTTTCACTGGAATCAGCCAACAGGAAATCAGGCAAATTCTGACCCAAGATAAAACCCGTGGCGAAGGTCACTATAATACCACCGCCGGATACACCCATAGCTGTCTTTGCGTGCCGCTTGATCAGCCTGATATCAGTTTCAAGTCCTGTTATCAACAATAAGAACATAGCTCCAATAAGACTAACTACCTCCAATAGGTGCCCCTGTGTTACATTTTGAGGCACTATCCACTCACCGATTCCGGGAAAGAATCCCGCGATCAGGGAAGGACCTAAAATAATACCGGCAAGTATTTCACCCACCACCGAGGGTTGATTTAATCGCTGTGCGATCTCACCCATCAATCGTGCTACCAATAATAAAACCCCTACCTGTACAACCAATACTAAAACATCATGATGCGGCGCTGCGCTAAAAACGTCCATATGACAATACCTTTTAGTTTATTTCAAGTTAAAATAATCTTCTTTTTGAGACTAACATTCCATCCAAGAAGAAAATAAAATCTTATTGTGACCTTTGATCTCGATATTCATCAAAGAAAGATCGTAAAATTTCAGTAGCCGTTGGTGGATTGAATACAATGGCATTAGCCCCCGATCTTATGGTTTCACGGATCGTTGAATCATGCGGCCCTCCACTCGCCATGATCGGCATCTCCGGAACTAAGCTACTAATATAGCTGACTGTTTCCGCAGTGTATTCACCGGTAGCTACATTAAAAATATCAACTCCCGCCGAAGACAACTCCGGTATTGTCTCAGCATCAAACATCACTGTATATATGATCGGTCCATCGATCTCAGATCTTATATTACTGATGACTTCAGCCGGAGTGGGCTTCGAGATCACAACTGCTGCAGCCCCGGCATTAAAGGATTTTTTGGCAGCTTCAACTGTTTTCCTCTCATAAAGCAATCCACCACCAATATCACAAAATACAGGCCTGTTGCTAAAATCTACGATCACTTTATCCAGTTGGGCTGATTTCTCAAAAGGGTGTACCGCCATAATCGAATCTGCATTCAGGCTCTGAATGAATGAAAGGTCCGTTGTCAGTAATATAGACCGGATCAGGTTATCACCTACCTGCAGCCCACTGCTTTCTTCGATCGCTTCCGGGATATCGTAATTGCTTGCAGAAAGCAAAAAATCTTTCTGATCTAAACTCATGTGTTCTTGTCGGTATATAAAATTAAAGATGTGAAGACCGATCACACAGGAATAGCATGCTCAATCTTCTATCAATGCCTGCGAAGTTAGCTGACGGGCTCGAGCTGATAGATACTCTATTCTTTTCAGAAATTCGCCCCACTTTCGGGTCCTCCGCTCCCAATGAGATCGGGATTAGGCTGATCGTTTTTAATCACCAATAATAATACCGGCTTTTTTGTATTTCGTCAAACACAAAGTCATATTTTGCTTTGGAAAGATTTTGCCCCAAACTTCAGAGACCAAATAACATCATAAACAACCGGATGAAGGTTTTTACTTTTTGAGGTAACTTTCTTTTTTACCAGTATTTGGCACTTGCGGTGCCAGTCTTCAGTTTGGCTTTCTGCTTCGTCAGGAGCAACATATTGGTAAAACCTTTACTGTAAGAAGATATATAAATTTTTACCTGAACAGCCTTTTCAGGGAAATAGCTGATCAAAAATTGGGCTTTCTATCACTTAAAGTCTCAATCCTTTTCATAATCAAATGCAAAAACCCTCTTCATGTTTTTTCGACTATGCCGGTTACCAACACTAATTCCTACCATCAACAAATCCTATCAAACCAAGCGGTAAATTTAGTTATATTTATTTCTCCCTATAATCACTCATTCACTCTTAAATTAACCTTTGATGTTTCCATCGGAAGTCACTGACTTTTTTAGTGCACAGAAAACGCCCTTTTATTATTACGACCTCGATGTACTGAATGCCACATTGAAAGAGATCAAAAAACACGGTCTTTCCAAAGGGTACCATGTTCATTTTGCTCTTAAAGCCAATAATCAGCCTAAGATCTTAACATTGATCAAAAAAGCCGGACTTGGGGCTGATTGCGTAAGCGGAGGTGAAGTACAAAGAGCTATTGATATCGGATTTTCAGCTAATGAAATAGTCTTTGCAGGAGTAGGTAAAAGTAATGATGAGATCGAATTGGGATTGAAACATGATATCTTTTGCTTCAATTGTGAATCGCCACAAGAGCTGGAAGTGTTGAATGAACTTGCCGGCAAACAAGGGAAAACAGCCCGAATCGCGTTGCGGCTCAACCCAGATGTTGAAGCGGATACCCATCGGTATATTACTACCGGATTGAATGAGAATAAGTTTGGTATCAACGCTTCCGACCTGGATGAGGTATTGGATCGTATTCCTGAGTTAAAAAACCTGAAGCTGATCGGAATTCATTTTCATATCGGATCACAGATCGAAAATTTCACTCCCTTTGAGGTGCTTTGCGATCGTGCCAACATGCTCAATGATCACATCGAGAACAGAGGCTTCAAAATTTCTGTCATAAATGTTGGTGGTGGTTTTGGGATAAATTATGCTCATCCCAACGACAATTCAATTCCGGATTTTAAACGCTTTTTTGGATTATTTGAGGACAACATAAAACTCAAGGATCATCAGCAACTGCACTTCGAACTTGGGCGATCCGTGGTTGGCCAATGTGGTAGTCTGATCACACGCGTACTGTTTACCAAATACGGTGAATCTAAGAATTTCGCTATTGTAGATGCCGGTATGACGGAACTTATCCGGCCGGCTTTATATCAAGCGGCACACCGCATCGATGTCTTAACCAGTGCAAAGCGTAATAAAAATTATGATGTTGTCGGTCCGATCTGCGAAAGCTCCGATACCTTCCGGACTGATATTTCCATCCCTGAAGTTGAACGCGGAGACCTGATCGCCATTCGAAGCGCCGGAGCCTACGGTGAGGTTATGCGCAGTGCCTATAATCTGCGAGAGGCCAACGCCACAGTGTATTCGGATGAGATAGAGTGAATTTGCCACTAAATCATTAACATCCCTAAATAGAATACTGATACAGCTGAACTTGGGGTAGTCGCAAGTCAACAAATAACAAGGGGATTTTCCTTGTAATCTTTCAATCGGCCTTAGAAAAAGGAGCGTTAAGAGGTTGACGAAATGGAACGTTAAAAAATAAATCATACCGTATGGTATTTGACTTACCTGCAAGCCCGATGATGGAGCATTGATTTATTTTAGTAGAATGAAGTCAGCTTTAGCTCCTTTTTTCTAAGGCCGATAGTTTTTTTGTTCTTCTGTCGGTACAAAAGAACCAAGAGAGATCTTAGACCCTGAATTTATAATAATTCTGGAAGCCGGAGCTTCCTGGACAGCGTTACAAAGCCGTAACTTTTTAACGAGTACTCAAAATTTTAAATTTCGAATTACTTCAACATCCCGGCAATGTATCCTGTAGTCCAGGCGGCCTGAAAATTAAATCCACCAGTCACGCCATCTATATCCAAAACTTCTCCCGCAAAGTAGAGATCCGGTGATTTCCGGCTTTGCATGGTTTTCATGTCCACATCTTGTAGACTGATTCCCCCGCAGGTCACAAACTCTTCTTTGAAGGTGGTCTTTCCTTCTACCTGATACTCATCATTGGTGAGTAAATGCACCAAGCGGTTAATGTTTTTCTTGCCCATATTTTGCCAGATCATATTATCACTCAACTCCAGCTTATTGATGAGAAATTCCCATAATCGACCCGCCAAGCCAAACGGATTTACATTCGTGATCTTCTTTTTGCCATGCCCCTCTTCAACGGTTTTGAGGATATCCCGTACTTCTTGCTCGCTTCGTTCACCTGTCCAGTTCACCAGCACTTTGAAATTGTAATCCATCTCATTCAGTTCTCTTGCTCCAAATGCAGAAAGCTTCAAAATAGCCGGACCGCTCATTCCCCAATGCGTGATCAACAGCGGACCGCTACTTTGCAATTTCGTCCCCATGATCTTCACCGAAACCGGCTCTGCTACTACGCCCATCAACTCTTTGATCGATTCATTCGGCATATTGAAGGTATATAAGGAGGGCACCGGTTCTTCGATCTCATGATCCAGCTTTCGAAGCCAGTCAAAACCACTAGCCCGCGGACTTCCACCCGTTGCCACAATTACTTTGTCCACGACCATTCTTCCACCCCGATGGAATCCAAGTTCGTACCCTTCCTCCAGTCGCTTCAGAATTTTGATATTGGACTTGGTTTTGATTCCGACCCCAAGCTTTCGTGTTTCCTGCATCAGGCAATGAATGATGGTCTCGGAATCATCCGTGGTCGGAAACATGCGTCCGTCTGACTCGGTCTTCAGTTCTACTCCTCGCTGCTGAAACCACTCAATGGTATCGGTTGGAGAAAACATCCCGAAAGCTTTCTTCAGCGGCCGCTCACCCCGGGGATAGTGCTTTACCAATTCCCGAATATCAAAACAATGATGAGTTACATTACATCGTCCGCCACCGGATATTCGAACTTTTGACAGCAATTTATCCGATTTCTCATAAATGGTAACTTTAGCTTCGGGGTGATTGGTTTTGGCAGAAATGGCTGCAAAAAAACCGGCTGCTCCACCGCCAATAACAGCTACTTGTAAGGGTTTATCATTCATCTTTTAAAGATACCGTTTCTTTTGGTGAGTCACGAAATAGAATACCGATAAAGCGGATTGTTCGGATAATCCCAGAAATTATAGAGTATTTTTCTGTACAGTATTGAACTCTATGCCCAATTTTTGATTGACATCATTTCTTAAAAAAATCCGGGGCAAAAATTTTCCACTTTGGTTCTTTTTACCCCCAGGTTGCGCCCGGCAAATATGGCAACCCTATCTTCAACTTCCCGGCAGGACTTATCCGGGGCTACTAATATATGACTCCGCTGAGCTCGAATAGCTCAGAAATCTGCTTATTCGAACAATTCATGATTCAGCCTAATCTGCGGTTCAAACAATTAGATTCCTGCCTTCGCAGGAATGACTTTATTATACTTCCTTTTTCAATAATTCCATCGGCCTTAGAAAAAAGAGCGTTAAGAAGATGACGCAATGCAACGTTTAAAAAGAAATCATATCGCTGAACAACTACGAAGCCATCTATATACGTCAAGGAGCATTGATTTCTTTTAGCGGAATGGAGTCAGCTTTAGCTCTTTTTTCGCAGCCAGGAGCTTTTGGTTCTTTTGTCGGAACAAAAGAACAAGAAAGGTGAATACGGAATATCAATCATTTAAATGCACAGGAAGCCGGAGCTTCCCGGACTGCATTACAAAGCTGGAACTTCGTAACGAGTATTAATTTATATTTCGTGCTTTAGAGATTTCGTGGCAAAATCCCGGAAACTTTATTCCGAATTCAACATGGAATAGGTTTAGATTCCCCTTATTTTCCCACTTCATTTTCAAGACGACTATATATGCAGATCAACGTACTTAAATTCGGCGGCACCTCCATGGCCGATCACAAAACATGGAAAAAGGTCTTAGACATCATCAAGGAATATGAATGGCCTGTGGTTATCGTCTCCGCCACGGCAAGAACAACCCGCCAGCTGGTTGAAGCCGCACATTTAGCTGCCTCAGGTAAACTTGATGAGGCCATTGAGATCTCAGGATCCATTCAAAAACGTCATCAGGGTATCGTTGAAAACTTTCTCGAGGAGAATCCCCATCCAAAAAATTTATTGATCAAAGACAGTTGCATTAAAAATATGGATGCCAAGATCGGCAAGCTCAATAAATTACTGAGTTACACTGCCCGTCAGGAAAAGCTATCTCCACAAATGAAAGATGCCATTGCAGCGACGGGGGAGCAAATTTCCTCTTATCTGCTTGCACAATGCGGACTGGCTCTGGACATGATGACCCAGCATATTGAAGCACGAAAATTAATAAAGACCGATAATGAATACGGCAAGGCCAATCCAAATAAAATGCTCATCAATCAGCATTGTGGCTCACTGGAAACCGTACTCGAAAATGGTTTCACACCTATCATCGGTGGCTTCTATGGGGAAGCCCCTGACAAAACTATCACCACCCTTGGATTTGAAGGATCCGATTACTCTGCTAGTCTGATCGGTGGAGCTGTTGGGGCTGAAACCATTGAGATATGGACAGATGTTAGCGGGGTCTATACCGGTGATCCACGGTTCATCCCTGAAGCCAAGCCCCTTTCTGAGATCAGTTACTTTGATGCAACCGAAATGGCTTATTTTGGAGCAAAAGTTTTGCATCCCTCAACATTGAAACCGGCACAGGAGCGAAATATTCCGGTATATGTTAAAAACATGTTCAATCCTGAAGATCCCGGTACCCGGATCGTGAGGGAAGCGGATCATGATCTGCCCATTTTAGCTATGTCTTTTAAACAGAATATATCTCTTCTTACCGTAAGTGCATACGAAACACTGATGGGGTTTTCTTTTCTACCCCAGGTATTCAGTGTTCTTGAAAAATATCGCTTACCCGTTGATGCGGTTAACACCACGGAAGCTTCCGTGACTATTGCCATATCTGACGATAATATTCTGGGTCAGCTTTCAAAAGAGTTTATTGAGATAGGGTCCGTAAATATTGAAAAGAACAAAGGTCTCTTAACCTTGATCGGTTGTTCGGTGCAATCTGCAGACAACTTCCGAGATCTTCTTTTAGCCCCATTATCGAATCTGAAAATAGATATGCTATCATACACCAAGGAGAAACGCATATTCAATCTTGTAACGGACAACGAAGAGTTACTGCCTGCTGCCCAAAAAGTACACCGGGCTTTATTCAGCTGATTTTTTCTGATCCGGGGCACTGACTTCTTTTAGCTTGTCAGGTATAACAATACCCAATCGCTTGGCCCGCTCTCTCCACTTTTGACGGGCCAGCTTCTGCATGTCTTCGATAGCATCAATTTCATCTACGATCTCCATTCCGAACAGAGTTTCCACCACATCTTCCATAGTAACAACACCTGAAAATCCTCCATATTCATCAACAACAACTGCAATATGCTCTTGCTTTTCCAGTAGCCTTTCGAAAAGAGTTTTCAGGGAAATGGTCTCAGGCAGTATCAATACTTCTCGCTTGATGTCCTTCAAGGCCTTTTCTCCATTTCCTTCTGAAAGATTATAGTACAGATCATTCTTCAAAATATATCCGGTGATATCCTCTTCATTATCTCCATATACCGGCATTCTGGAAACCCTTAACTCTTCTTTATGCTGAAGGATCTCTTGAATGGTCTGGTCTTCCTGAAATTTCACGACCACAATACGTGGAGTCATAATATCCTGTACCCTTAATGAGCGAAACCTTATCAGGTTTTTAAAGATATTGGATTCACCCTCCTCAAAAATACCTTCCTCAAAACCCAGTTCCGCCATGGCACTGAATTCTTCGCGGCTTACTGTAGGCTGATTTTTTTCACTCGAAAGCCATCGGGTGATCCACTGAGAAAGTAGAACCAACGGATAGGTAACATAGATCAACACTTTAGTAGCGCGTGCAGCAAAACCGGATAATGCTTTCCAGTAATTTGCGCCCAGAGTTTTTGGGATGATCTCTGAAAAGATCAGTATGGCTAATGTTAATAGAGCTGATGTTATACTCACGTAGGCATTCCCAAATACAACCTGTGCCTGAGCACCAACCCCTGCTGCTCCAACGGTGTGGGCGATCGTATTTAGAGTCAGGATCGCAGATAACGGCCGATCAATGTCTTTCTTCAGCTCTTTAAGAAGCTGACCGGTCTTAGGGTCATTCTTCTCTGTCACCGCCACAAAAGATGGTGATATTGAAAGCAGAACGGCTTCTAAAATGGAGCACAAAAATGAGACTCCAATGGCAAGCACTAAATAAAATGTCAGTAATCCCATGGGTTAAATGTAACGGAAATTAGAGTTTAAATTGTGAAAATATGGTTAAATAATAGAGAATTCAGAAGTCAGGAATCTGAATTCAGAATGGTTTTGTATCAGCCTTTGAGCAAGCAATTCACTTCTTCCAGTTAATTATTTAAGTGACCTGAATTTCCATGGTTCAGATCTTTTGCAAGGAAGACAAAATATCTGCATTCTTACCAAGAACCGTGCAAAATATTTAAAAACGCATCGTATCTATTCTTCCGCATTTCTCGAATCCTTCAGCAGTATTAGCAGGAATAGAAACAGTGATTCTCAGAAATTGAGAATTTAACCAATAAAGTTCATGCTTCGGAAAATTTTGAGTGTATTGATATGTTTTTAGTGCCAATTGATGAGTCTTCTGTCACGCAATTAAGTCTTGAAAATTTCTTGCCGTTTTTCTCATTTTTCTAACTGTTTTAGATTCTGATTTCTTTAAATAGTTAGAGTAACGAAGCCTGCGAACCTTACAAAAAACTTTCAAGTCTCCTCAATATTCTGCCTTACAATTCTCTCTTAACATGGTCAGTACATGCTGAAAATCATCCGGTAGTTCAGAATCGAATCTCACCATTTCTCCTGTAGCCGGATGTTCAAATCCCAGCGTTTTGGCATGAAGAGCCTGCCGACCCAGCCCTGTGATAAGATTATGGAACATGGATTTCCTTGAACCCGTGTTCGGCCCATAGCGAACAGACGTACCACCATAGGTAGGGTCTCCAAATACATGATTTCCTTTATGGGCGAAGTGAACCCGGATCTGATGCGTTCGCCCGGTTTCCAGCTTGACCTCCACCAGGCTCAGATAATCAAAATACTCCAGCACTTTGTAGTGTGTCACTGCAGATTTACCCTGACCCTCAGGTTTGACGGTCATGAGTTTTCGATCTTTTTTAGAACGACCAATATCTCCTTCAATGGTTCCTTCAGGGTCCGGGGTTCCCCAAACAATAGCCCAATAAGTTCTTTCAACGTCCTTTTCCTGAAATAGCCCACTCAGTTTAGCCAGTGTCTCGTCACTTTTAGCTACAACAAGCAATCCACTCGTATCTTTATCCAGTCGATGCACAATACCCGGACGCAGGTTTTCGTCTTCATCCTCCCCTGCCAGTTCATCCACATGATACATCAAGCCATTTACCATTGTGCCACTCCAATTTCCATATGCCGGATGAACCACCATTCCGGCCTCTTTATTGACTATGATGATGTCATCATCTTCATAAACAATATTCAGGTCTAAATTTTCAGGTTTGGCTTCCGGCGGTGGAGGCTGAGGAAGCTCGATGTAGATCTCATCATCCGGCTGCATGATGTAGGATGATTTTTCCTTTTTCCCATTCACGGTTACATAACCGTTCTTGATAGCTTTTTGCACTTTACTTCTAGATGCATTTTCCACAAACGAGGTGATATAGACATCCAATCGGATATCCGAATTCTGCCCTTCGGGTACGGTATGATCGTAAATCGTAGACTGTCTGTCTTTTCCGGCTTTCTTTTTCATACCCACAAGGTACGCACTTTCAACTTTTTTGTAAGGAATTAGTTTTTTACCGCTCTTACTATTGTAATTATGAGTATGGGATTTTGAATTTTAAATCAAAAAGAGCCATGAAAAAGAAAAATATCATACAATCTAAAAGTTTTGATTTTGCTTTAGCTATCATTACGCTTTACAAAAACCTTATTGAAAAGAAAGAGTTCGTAATATCAAAGCAATTACTAAGAAGCGGAACAAGTATTGGGGCGAACATTGAAGAATCTCTTGCAGGATTTTCGAAGAAAGATTTTCTTTACAAAATGTCTATATCTTCAAAAGAAGCTAGAGAAACCCGCTATTGGTTACGGCTTTTAAAACATAGTGAACTAACTAGTATTGATTTGGATTCATATTTACGTGACATTGATCAAATTATTAATATCCTGACCTCGATCGTCAAAACCACTCAGGAAAGAAATTCATAATTCAACATCCATAATTCCCAATTTCCATGATAAAATCACTATATATAAAAGATTTTGCCCTGATAGATGAACTTGAAGTGGGTTTCGAGGAAGGATTGAATATCCTGACCGGGCAGACGGGCGCCGGGAAGTCTATCATTATTGGGGCACTGAATATGATCTTGGGTGAACGTGCCGATACAGAAGTAATTCGAAGAGGAGCTGATAAAGCTATCACAGAAGCAACCATCAAAGTTGACAATAATGAAGAGCTCAGATCGCTTCTGGAAGAGAATGAAGTCGAATTCAGTGAATATTTGATCTTGCGCCGAGAGATCCGAAATACAGGCAGTCGGGCCTTTATAAACGATACCCCGGTTAATATCAGTGTGCTTAAATCAGCGGGTGATCTTCTTGTAGATCTGCATGGACAACACGATCATCAACTGCTATTAAAGGAAGAAAATCACCTGGGTGTGATAGATGGTTTTGGGGAAGTGGAGCCGATATTGAAAGGGTATCAGGCTGAATACAAAAAAATAACAGAGCTGCAAAAGGAACTACGGGCCTTAAAGAAAAGAGAACACGAGCTGCAGGAGAAAACCGAACTTTATCGCTTTCAGGTGCAGGAACTACAGGAGGCGCAGCTTGACAAAATTGATCTTGAACAACTTGAGTCTGAGATGAATCTCCTGGATAATGCTGAAGTTCTTGACCAAAAAGCAGCGGCATTATCTGAAATGGCTGAATCGGATGATGGAAATATTATTCAGTTGTTAAACTTCCTGAAATTAAATCTCGAAGATCTGGCGCGAATCGAGCCGGAATTCAATAATTATCTGGAGGAGATAAACGCCGCACGAGTGAGCGTAAACGAAGCTATTGCATTTGCCGAACGATACCGAAACAGCATTGAATTCAATCCAAATCGGCTTGAAGAACTACGTCAGCGACAGTCTGAGCTTAACCGGCTTCAGAAGAAGTATCAGCGCAATTTGCCTGAACTGGTCAAATACCTGCACGAAATTCAACGCGAATTATCACTAGCCGACAATTTTGATCTTGAGATCGATAAGATCGAGCAAGCCATTCAGAAACAATCTGAAATTCTGAAAGATCATGCTATCAATCTTCATGATACGCGTAAAAAGATCGGAGAAAAGCTGGCGGTTCAGATACAGACAGAACTCAGCAAAGTTGGTATTCCACACTCCAAACTTGATGTACGCGTTGACTGGCTGTTATCTGACAACGGCTTGATCGAAATAGAGGGCAAAACTATCGATTGTACCGAAACAGGTTGCGATGACGTCCGCATGTTCATATCCACCAACAAAGGCGAAGAACCGAAACCACTTGCCAAAATTGCTTCCGGCGGTGAGATCAGCCGTGTGATGCTGGCGCTGAAATCCATTCTCGCCAAAGAGCAAAGCCTTCCGGTTATGATCTTTGATGAGATCGATACAGGTATCAGTGGGGAGATCTCTGAGAAAGTCGGAGCTTCCATGAGGAAACTATCGGAACATTGTCAGATAGTGGCCATCACACACCAGCCACAGATCGCTAGTCAGGCCCATAGACACTATAAGGTGGCCAAAGTAGAAGAAGGAGAGCGAACAGTAACCCGAATCATTCCACTTTCAGATGAAGAACACATTCACGAGATAGCCAGCCTGATGAGCGGTTCACAGATCACCGATTCTGCCCTAACCAGTGCCCGTGAATTGATCGAGAAGAATACATTTAAAAATTAAATATTTTTCATTTATAAAATCGCCCGGGCAATCAACGACGCCGGATGAACTGCTTCCCTATCCATGCCATCTTTGACCTGATGTCGGCATGAGAATCCTGGGGCACAAATCTCATCCTCCTGATTTTTGCGCAGCGCCGGAAACAGAACCAGCTCTCCTATATCCTGAGAGACTTCATAATGATCTTTTTCGTACCCAAAACTTCCCGCCATTCCGCAGCAACCTGTTTCAAGGACCTGCACTTGGTACCCGGCCGATTCCAGTGCCTCTACCGTCGGTTCATTCCCAACCAACGCCTTGGCATGGCAATGACCATGCAGCATGACCTTTTGAGTCGTGTTAGATCGTGGAAGGCTGTTTTTATTTTGTGCTATAAATTCCTCAAAAGTATAAGATAGCTCTGCAAGTTTATTCGCGAGCGGTAATCGGTCTTCTTCACATAACTCAAGGAATTCATCCCGTAGGGTAAGTATCTCTGAAGGTTCGATCCCTATCACAGGTATACCTTTTTCAACATATTCCCCAAATTCTGACAGCACATCTAAGGCTATAGCTTTTGCCTCTACGAGAAATCCTTTTGAAAGTTGTGGTCGACCGGTTTCCATGGCTTTCGGAATGATCACCTCGTACCCCATTTTTTCAAGTACCTGTACGGCATCCATACCGATATGTGGATCATTATAGTTCGTGAACAGGTCTACAAAAAGCACCACTTTTTTATCAGAATTTATTGCTCCATGTTTCTGATGTTTTTTGAACAAAGAATGAAATGATCTGGGGGCAAACTCAGGCAGGTCCCTGCGGGAATCGATGCCAAACACAGTCTCAAAAATCCATTTTCCCGGAGTCGAACTTGTAAAAAAGTTGGACAGTGCTGGAGTCATTGAAGCCAATGGAAATAGTTTTCCGGCATTTGCAAAGAACTGCTCCTTGAGCTGTGGTCCATTTTCCTTGTGCCAGCCATTTATGAACTCAGCTTTCATTTTACCCATGTCTACATTGGCCGGACACTCGCTTTTACAAGCCTTACAACTCAGGCAAAGATCCAGTGCTTCACGCAGTTCTTCAGATGCATAGCCATGTGGATCTTCACCGGAAAATACCTGCCTGAATACATTCGCCCTGCCACGGGTTGAGTCCTTCTCATCCTTGGTAGCCATATAAGAAGGACACATAGTCCCGCCACTTTCGGCAAGCTTGCGACAAACCCCTGCTCCGTTACACAGCTCCATGGCACTCCCAAAATCCCCTTCTTTGCGCCATGAAAATACCGTTTCAGGTTCCGGTTTTTTATAGGAAGGTGAAAACCTAAGATCCTTATCAATAGGCTTAGGATCCACGATCTTGCCAGGATTAAAAATATACTCCGGATCCCAGATCTCTTTAACCTGCTTCAGTACCGGCAGCATTTCATCACCTAATATCTTCCTGATATAAGGCGCTCGAACACGACCATCACCATGCTCACCTGAAAGCGAGCCATTGTATTTTTTCACAAGATCCGCAATTTCCTCTGCCATGATCTTCATGGTCTGAAGGCCGGCTTCAGTGTTAATATCAATTTGAGGTCGCAGGTGTAACTCACCCACCGAAGCATGTGCATAGAACACACAGTTGGTGTCATGTTTATCCAAAATGGCCCGAAACTCCTTTACGTATTCAGGCAGGTCCTGAACCCGAACGGCTGTATCTTCACAGAATGAAGGTGACCTTCCATCCTTACCCAAGCCCATCAAAAGCCCAAGACCGGCTTTTCTAAGATTCCAGACGCGATTCATGTTATCAGGTTCCGAAATAACCGGATATGAATAACCCAGACCTTTTTTACTGAGTACTGTAGCCATTTCCGCTGCCTGCTGTTTCAGTACTTCCGGATCGTCTCCCTCAAATTGTGTGATCAATATATATCGGGGCTCACCATCCAGAAAAAAACGATTCTTTCGCTGTTCAATATTACCCTTGGTCGCATCCATAATAATGTGGTCGACCAACTCCACTGCCGCCGGTTCAAAATTCACGATCTCCACAGCGGCTCTCATGGTTTCCTCAAGCGAATTGAACTGAGGGACCACGATCAGCTGATGCTTGTCTTTAGAGACAAGATCCAATTTCGCTGAAGCCGTTAGTGCCAGAGTTCCCTCGCTTCCACATAACAATTCACAAAGATTGAACTTCCTGCCCTTTGGGTTGAGTGGCTGCATCTCCAGTAATTTATCAAGAGCGTACCCGGTATTTCTTCGGATGATATCCTTATGAGGATAACTTGTACCGATCAGTTCTCGATTCTGCTCCAAAAGCAGCAACGTCGAGCGGTAGATATGTCCTTCCAGGTTTTGTTGACGCTTCTTGGCTTCTAACTCTTTTGATGTAAGAGGCTTGAAAACAGCCGTAGATCCATCACTTAAAACAGCCTCGATCTCAAGAGTATGCTCCCGTGTGGTTTTATACTTAATGGAAAAGGAGCCGGATGAATTATTACCGATCATTCCACCGATCATGCAGCGATTGGTTGTAGCGGTATCAGGACCAAATAGCAGCTGATGTTTGCCGGCTTCACGATTCAGAGTGTCACGGATCACTCCCGGCTGAACATGTGCTGTTTTTGTTTTAGGATCCAGTTCCAGGATATCCGTCATATAACGGGATACATCCATGATCACGCCCCCGCCGGTCGTTTGTCCCGCAAGGCTGGTACCCGCACTTCTGGCAGTTATGCTGAATTTCTCGATCTTGGCTTTTTTTACGAGAGTCTGAATGTCTTCCAGTTTTTCCGGAAAGGAAACGCCCTGTGGAACTTCCTGATATAGGGAGGCGTCTTGTGCGTAAAGTTTTCGGGTAAGGGAGTCCTGGTGTATCATACTACACCTTATATTTAAAATTTTCTTCCACTTTCCTAGCTATCTCATCACCAATGGCTAATCCTGCGGTTGCAGCAGGGCTGGGTGCATTTAGCACGTGGATCTGGCGATTGGCTACTTCAAAATAAAAGTCGTCAAGGATCTCTCCGTTACGCTGTAGTGCCATGGCCCTGATACCGGATGGTGAGACCTCAAGATGTTCCTTTCGCACTTCAGGAATCAACTTTTGTAATCCTTTCACAAAGGCTTTTTTGGAAAGTGAGCGCCGATACTCATCAAGTCCCATACGCCAATGTTCCTTTGCCATTTTCCAGAAACCCGGAAAATTCAGGGTTTCAATGGTATCCCTCAGATCAAAGGAAAGCTTGTTATACCCTTCCCTTTTAAAGGCAAAGACCGCATTGGGTCCGCACTCAATACCCCCCAAAGCCATACGTGTAAAATGAACGCCAAGAAATGGAAACTCGGGGTTAGGAAGTGGATAGATCAGGTCATTGACCAAATATTCAGCTTCCGGTTTCAATTCATAATACTCACCTTTAAAAGGCACGATCTGAACCGGAGATCTCACCCCGGCATTTTTAGCCACGTGATCAGAATATAATCCGGCACAGTTGATCAGATAGGAGGATGAAATTTCTTCCTTTCCAGCTTCTATGATCACCTCATCACCTAAATGACGGATCTTTGTGACCTTACTGTTGAAACGCACCTCGCCATTGCCTTTTTCAAGCAGCTTCTGCAAGACCCTGCAAACTCCGGCATAATCCACGATTCCGGAACAAGGTACATGGATCGCAGCAACGCCTTTGACATGCGGCTCTAACTCCTTTAATCTGTCAGCGTCAATAAGTTCAATGCCTTCTATATCGTTTTCAAGTCCCCGTGCATAGATCTCTTTGAGCTTGGGTACTTCCGGATCGGCAGTAGCAACGATCACTTTACCGCAAACATCGATCGCTACATCATGCTTATTGCAAAATTCCACCAGCTGATGCCTGCCATCCACACAGTTTTTAGCCTTATAGCTTCCGGGCTTGTAATAGATACCTGAATGAATAACACCCGAGTTCTTACCGGTCTGATGAGCCGCAACCCTGCCTTCTTTTTCAAGAACAAGGATCTTCGATTCAGGATATTTGAGTGAGAGTTTATATGCCGTTGAGAGACCGACTATGCCGGCCCCTACAATTGTAAAATCGTACTTCATATCACCAAAGATATGATTATTAAATCAAAAATTGATCCTTCATTATCCATTTCTCTGAATCTGTCTCTTTACGGTTTTTGTTCTTAATTCACGAAACTAAACCTTATCTTTATTTGGTTATAAACCCAACAAAGCTATTCAATAAACAATTTTTATGAAAAAACTTTCATTATCCATCTTCGGATTGATCCTGATCGGATTAATAGGTGCGTGTGATGCACGTAAAAATCCCAGGGATCTGAGCCAGCAGGATACTAACATTGATGAAGTGATCTGGAATGCCACATTTTATGATCTTGAGGGAAATGAGGTTTCCATTCAGGATTATTCCGGTAAGGTCATCATGGTTGATTTCTGGGAAACCTGGTGTAGCCCATGTTTGCAGGTATTCCCGGCTATGGATTCCCTTCAACGAGAATACAGCGATGACTTTGTGATGCTTGCTGTAAACCTCAATAATTCTGACTCTGAAGAGGACGTTGTTAATTTTAAAAATAACAACGATTACAACTTCAAATATGTATTGGATAAAAATAGTGTAGGAGCAGAGGTTATCACACTTGGTATCCCTTTTAAAGTATTTTTTGATCCTGAAGGATATTTGATCAAATCAGAATTGGGATTATCCGGGAATGATTATAACGACGCAAAAGAAATTATAGAACAACACAAAACATCATAATTAACATGCCAAAAGTAAAAGAAGAGAAACTACCATACAAAGTAAAAGATATTTCACAGGCGCACTATGGGCGTCAGGAAATAGAACTTGCTGAAGCAGAAATGCCCGGTTTGATGGCGCTGCGTGAGGAATACGCAGATGAACAACCATTAAAAGGCGCACGAATCGCCGGTTGCCTTCATATGACCATTCAAACAGCCGTCTTGATCGAAACACTGATAGAACTGGGAGCGGACGTAACCTGGTCGTCCTGTAATATTTATTCCACTCAGGATCATGCGGCCGCTGCCATGGCTGAAGCCGGTGTTCCTGTGTATGCTTGGAAAGGCATGACTGAAGAAGAATTTAACTGGGCCATTGAGCAAACTCTGATCTTCCCTGATGGACAACCATTGAATATGATCCTGGATGATGGCGGTGACCTAACCAACATGGTGCTTGATGATTATCCGGAATTGGTTGATGGCATCAACGGAATTTCTGAAGAAACTACGACCGGTGTTCTTCGCCTGATCGAAAGAGAACGAAAGGGTACTTTAACCCTCCCTGCCATTAACGTTAATGATTCCGTAACCAAGTCCAAATTTGACAACAAATACGGATGCAAGGAATCTGCAGCTGACGCTATCCGTCGTGCCACCGATGTAATGATGGCCGGTAAAGTAGCCGTTGTGGGTGGTTACGGTGATGTAGGTAAAGGAACGGCAGCTTCACTTAAAGGCGCCGGCGCACGGGTGATCGTAACTGAGATCGATCCGATCTGTGCTCTTCAGGCTGCTATGGACGGCTTTGAAGTCAAAAAAATGGATGATGCCGCTGAAGAAGGTGATATTTTTGTAACCGCAACCGGTAACAAAGACATCATCACAGACCGCCACTTCAAGAAGATGAAGGACAAAGCTATCGTTGGAAATATTGGTCACTTTGACAATGAGATCGACGTGGCATGGCTTAAGAAAAATTCCAAAGAAGAAAATATCAAACCACAGGTTGATATCTTTACGCTGAATGACAGTGGTAAACAATTGGTACTACTATCACAGGGAAGGTTGATGAACCTTGGTAATGCAACCGGACATCCATCGTTTGTGATGAGTAACAGTTTCACAAATCAAACGCTGGCACAAATCGCACTTTGGAATCGACCTGAAGAATTCGAACCCGGTGTTCACGTACTGCCAAAATCACTGGATGAGAAAGTAGCCCGGCTGCACTTATCCAAGATCGGTGTAGAACTGGAAACACTGACCGAAGATCAGGCTGAATATATTGGCGTACCGATAACCGGTCCATACAAATCTGATCAGTACCGTTATTAAGAATCAGATGTAGAAAACAATTCAGGAAATTTATCTGAATTGTTTGGTTCAAAAAATGCAGATCCTGCAGTGATAATTTGTTGCAGGATCTTTTTATATCTACTATTTATTATCAAAATGAGCAATTGCATCATCAAGTGTACGATAATGATCGAATACTTTGATCAGCTGTGTTACCATGAGTAAACTTTCGACCTTCTTATCTGCCTGGCATATAACAAGCTCACCGCCGGCATTCTTCATAGTGGTAAGGCCACCAATTAGAATACCAAGGCCGGACGAATTCATAAACTTCACTTTGCCCAGGTCTACAACAACTTCCTTTTTCCCTTCCTCAATGAGTTTATGGAGTTCATCCCGAAAGATCTCAGCATCAGGTCCTCCCATTACATTACCTTTCAGTTCTATAACGACACAATTATACTTTTCCGAAACATTGTAATTCATACTATTCCTATATGATTTAATTGAATGACAACAAATTAAAAACCTTAATTATAATTTACCTAAACCTTTTGCTTCGCATATAATAATACAAAAAAACTATTAGTTAATGCATGAAAATAGATCGTGTGACGAATATTGGCGCTGTGGAGAGCAGTCTTTCTATTCAACAAAATAGAGCTTTTGTTCTCTAAGCTTTGCAAGAACATCTTTTATTGAAACGTAAGCCAGTTGTAGTTGATAAGATGGGGAAACAACTAAACGAAGCTGCCTGGACTTATGAAAGCCAACAAACTGTATTACACAAATTCAGGTATTTAGATATTCGGATTAATATTAATCTCCATTGTATCTTTTTGGCAAAGCTACTATAGCCTATTTTGCAAGATAGATTTCAAGCTCCTCAAGTGATTTCCCTTTTGTTTCAGGAACCACCCAAATAATGAACAAGAGTCCTGCTGCGGCAAAAATCCCATATATTAAAAAAGTAAGTGAACTGCCCAGATTGGCCAGCTCCCATGGGAACACAAGCTGAACCCCGAAGCTGACTCCGGAGTTGATAAGGCCAACAAATGAAATAGCTAAGCCCCGTATATAGTTAGGGAATATTTCAGAGAATAGCACCCACATAACCGGACCGATGGATATAGCAAAAGAGGCCACGAACCCAATAATTCCGATCAATATAAGTGTAGCATTGATATCTGTAGCCTGGGTGATAAGCTGTGACTCAAAACTTTGAGCCATATCCTCCCCTAAAGTATTTGCAAGAGCCTCTTTAAACGCCAGATCATTTTCATAGGTCACTCCTACCATCGGGCTTATCTGCTGCTGGTTGATGGCTTCAGGTAGTTCGATTACCGTTTCTGGCTGAAGCGTATAAGTAGCCTTATCAAACTCATAAGCTAGGATGAACATGCACAGCGCGATGCCCGTCAACCCAAATATGAGTAACGGCTTGCGCCCTACTTTGTCAATAAAGAGTATGGCAAGAACCGTAAACACCAGGTTTGTAAGTCCAACAAGTATAGCCTGCACAAAGGAAGCATCTGTCCCTATCCCCGATTGCTCAAAGATCATGGGGGCGTAAAAGAAGACCGCATTGATCCCGGTAATTTGCTGAAGTATCCCTATCACAACACCCACCAAAAGTACCAGCTTGAGCGCAGGTTTGAACAGATCAAGTATCGACCGCTTATCCTGATCTTTCTCAGCCTCAAAACTTTCTTTAACGGCAGAAAAAGCTTCCTGAGCCTTTTCCTTGCTATTTACTTTATTGAGCACTACCTGAGCCTCTTCATCTTCTCCTTTCATGATCAACCATCGGGGACTTCGAGGCACAAAGAACAGTCCTGCGAAATACAACATCGCTGGCAGGGTTTCCAGCCCTAACATCCATCGCCAGTTGTGAGCATCGATCTGCAGGGTGTGCACCCAAGATAGGTCAGACTTGCCCAGCTGCAGGATCATATAATTGGTAAAAAAAGCTACCGATATACCTAATACTATATTCAGTTGGTTCAGTGAGACCAGGCTTCCCCTGTTTTTAGCCGGTGCCATTTCAGCTATGTACATAGGAGCAACAATAAGTGAGGCGCCAACTCCCAGTCCACCGATCATACGCGCGATCACTAAAAAAATAAAAGACGGGGCTAATGCAGAACCTATGGCTGAAATGGTATAGAGTATAGCTGCGGCACTCAAAACGCGCTTTCTGCTGAACTTATCACTTAATGGGCCCGCAACCAACATGGCAATGGTAGAGCTAAGTGTTAAGGATGCAACTGCCCATCCCAATTCAATTTTGGAAAGATCAAACTCCAACTCAATAAATCTGTTAACGCCTGAAATAACGGAAGCATCGAACCCCATAAGAAAACCACCCAACGCCACAACCAGTGAAACTGCATAAACATATTTTTTATTTCGCATACCGAAAAATTCTATTATCGCTGGTTATAAGTTGAGACTGCTTCTCTTGAAAGTATTTGTTTTAGCAAAGGAAAGGAAATGAAACATAAAAACATACGAAGCAGTGTATTGAATTACCGTCATACTATGAAGTATAAATTAATTATTGATGAAGCTATTTTGATTTAAGCGTTAGCTTTTTTCGTTTGGTTTCTCGAAAGTATATTGATGATTTTGGATATAACTTGCTTTTATATTAGTCTTTTAACTTTTTTTGTTAAATAAATTAATCAGACCACAAAAACGGATGATCTTAAAAGATATATTCAGAGCTGATGGTGCTGAATGCTGGTATTTTTACTGCACCGAAAATAAATTGCCCTGCTGTATATAACTTCTTATCTTTAGTGCTCTCAAATAATTGCACCCGTAGCTCAATTGGATAGAGTACCTGACTACGAATCAGGCGGTTGGAGGTTCGAATCCCCCCGGGTGTACATTCCTGATCTTCTAGCCATCTCCCAACAGAGATGGCTTTTTTATTATGTATCCTTTCCACTCTCATTCGCGCACAGAATTACTCTATTTTATTCTTTACTTAAATTGACTTATAACTACCGAAGCGTAATAATCCTGCCTAAAACCTATTTGAACGGCACTTTAAGGGCTAAAATATTTTTTCACTTTTTTTGTAAGGAATGGCTTTGAGATCGCTCTGACTTTATGGTCAAGAGAACCAGTTTGGGTAATCGTGGGTGCAAGTACAACCACCCTCGCCTTTTAAAGGTGGGGGTGGTTTTTTATTGATACAATATTCCCTGCCAACACTTTCACATCTTTTTCTCAAATGGGATTAAAATTGTTTGGTGTTTGCTCCATAAAGCACTTAGTTTATTCTAAAAGTTAACTGAATTAATGCATTTAAATCATGCTCCGGGCCCCTGATCTATTAAAGCCAAATGCGCTCTCTATTACTTTCTTGTATCTTGTGTTTGCCATGCTCTGGATCCTGCTTTCAGATCAATTTTTGATATGGCTAACAAAGGATGCCCAGCTTATTTCACAGTATCAAACCATAAAAGGCCTTTTCTATGTATCAGTAACAGCCTTGTTTCTGTACTATCTTATATATCTAAGTAACGAGCGCATTTCAACTGAAAAGGAACGGATCGACACTGCATTATTTGCGGCAGGAATGGCGACATGGAGTATTGACCTTAAAACAAATGAAATTCAACGCTCCGAATTTCATCACAAATTGTTTGGTATTACAAAAAACCCTGTAAAGTGGGACCTTGATAAATTTTATTATGCCATACATCCTGATGACAGAGACTACGTCAGTGAAGAACTTGAAAAAACTATTAACAGAGAGAACCCGGGTTTTCAGGTTAAATACAGGGTGGTCACAGAAGATAACGAAATTCAATGGATGCATAGCCGCGGCAACCTGGTTTACGACGAAAATGGTAAAGCCACTCATCTGTCAGGCGTGGTAGCTGATATTACTGAACAAAAGAAACTGGAGGACGAGTACCAAAGGGAAAAAGAACTGTTCGAGAGTGTTTTCAGGAACATTCCCGTGATGATCGGTATTACCTCAGATGAAGGTAAAACAATCCGCGTAAATAAAGCATTTGAAGATATTACAGGTTTTACTGAGACTGATCTGGAACAACCAAGCATTATGGAGTTTGTCTATCCTGATGAAAATATGCGAAGAAAAGCATGGAAATCTATCGATAAGGCTGATGGTAGATTCCGGGAATTTGAAACCCTCACTAAAGACGGAGAAGAACGCATTCAGCGATGGGCCAATATCAGGATATCTGACGGTAGCACAATCGGCATAGGCATGGACATCACCGACCTAAAAGCCTCTCAAACTGAGATAAAGGAATCGAGGGAGCTGTTAAAAAAGACCTTTGAAAGCCTTCAGGAAAGCGTGATCATTCTCGATCCTGAAATTCGAACCATCAGCAACTGTAATAAAACGACCTGTGAACTCTTTGGATATACCGAGGATGAACTCATAGGGAGTTCTACCCAAATACTCCATATAGATGATTCCCATTACAAGAAATTTGACGAAATGGGAACTGACGACCTGGAAAAAAGCGGAGTTTTCAGGACAGAATTCAAGATGAAAAAGAAAAACGGGACCGAGTTTTATTCAGACCACACGGTCTCTCTCGTAAAAAATGAGGAAGGGAAAATTGAAAAAGTAGTAAGTGTGATAAGGGATATCACCGAAAGAAAAAAACATGAGAATAAACTTCAAAATTTAACCGAGCGCTACCGAAATGCGGAAAAACTTGCCAATTTTGGACATTGGAAACGAAATCTAAATACAAACGAGTCTACAGTTTCAGAGGGCTTTTATAAGATCGTCGAAGTGGATCCAAAAGAAGAAGATTTCAATTTCGACCTCTTAAAACGTGTCATTCATCCCGATGATTTTGATTTCTTTTTAAATGCCATTGAAAGATCATACACAACAGGCATTCTGGATATCCACTACCGCATTATTAAACAAAAGAGCGGCGATATTGCCCATATTCATGAATTAGGCCGCATTGATGAGGATGAGAACGGGGATCCTTACATGATAAGCGGTACAGTTCAAGATATCACCGAAACCGTGGAATATCAGACCCGACTCCAGGAATTGGCAGAAAGGTATCGAAAAGCTGAAGAGATAGCTGACTTTGGGCATTGGTGGAGAGATATTGAAAACGACCATGCTATATTTTCTCAGGGATATTATGATATTATAGGTTTGAAACCCGGTCAAATGGACTCCGATTTAGATAGCTCTTTAAAGCTTATTCACCCCGACGACAGATATGAATACCGGGAAGCTTTTAAAAATGCCCTTGAGTCTGGAACACTGAATATTCGATACAGGATCATCAAACCGGACACCGGAGAGATCGGTTATTTTCACGAACTTGCTGAAACTGAGTATGATGATGATGGCAACCCAATTGCCATAAGTGGCACTATACAGGACACCACAGAACGCGAAGAGTTCCAGATCGCTTTAACACGACGTAACAAATTCATCGAAGCCACCCTTGAGAACCTACCTATTGGAGTTGCCGTAAATCTGATCGACACAGGAGAAGTTACGATCATGAATAGGAAATTTTCTGAGATCTATGGTTGGCCAAAAGAGGTTCTGACAGATGTGGACACCTTTTTCGAAAAGATCTACCCGGATGAAGCACACCGTAAGCGTATGGTTGAAATGGTAGCCGCAGATATGGCATCCCGGAATCCAGAACGAATGAACTGGGAGCACCTCAGAATTACAACCCGACAAGGAAGTGAAAAGCTTATCAACGCCAAAAATATTCCTTTGTATGAACAAAACCTGATGATCTCAACCGTGATTGACGTGACAGCACAGGTTGAAGCTGAAGAAAGGCTGGCTGAATCTGAACACAATTACCGTCTCCTGTTTCAAAAGAGTCCCCTACCCATGTGGATCTATGATCCTGAAAGCCTGAAGTTCATCGAGGTCAATGATGCTGCTATAAAACATTACGGTTACTCCCGTAAAGATTTTTATAGCATGACCCTGCTCGATATCAGGCCTAAAGAAGATCGAAGAAAATTTCTTAACATCGTTAAAATACATGCTGAGCGTAATGTAACTGATACAACCGAGTGGCGACATATTACAAAAGACAAGGACATTATTGACGTTCGGATCACCGGTTCTTCCATAAATTATTTTGGCAATGATTATCGCTTAATTTTAGTCAACGATATAACCGAGCAGAAAAAAGCGGAAGAAATGGTTTTAGCCTCTCTTGTAGAGGGCGAAAATAAGGAACGGGCAAGAATTGCTCAGGAGCTTCATGATGGACTTGGTCAATATCTGGCGGCAGCCAACATGAATCTAAATTCTGTACAAGATGAAGCTGACGCACTGAGTGATCGTAAAAAAGAACAATTGGAAAATGGACTCAACCTTTTACAATATGCAGTAACTGAAACGGCTCAGATCTCAAGGAACCTTCTTCCGAGGGTTGTCGATGACTATGGTCTTGCACTGGCCGTTCAATCTCTTGTAGAAAGCCTTAAAAAAACCTCAGGCATCGATATTAAATATTATCATAATATCGAAGACCTTGAACTTGGAAGAGAGTTGCAGTTCAATTTATACCGGATAAGTCAGGAAGGGTTATCAAATGCTGTGAAATATTCTGAAGCTGATGAGATTAATATTCAGCTTATTAAGGATAAACTTGATTTGATTCTCTCAATTGATGATAATGGCATAGGATTTGATGTTAATGCTGACGATTTTAAGCCGGGTTTAGGCCTGCAAACCATAAAGACAAGAGCAGGCGCATTGGGGGGGACTTTCGAATTTGACAGCAAACCAAACAGGGGTACGTATCTTAGTGTGGTAGTACCGATCAAATGAAACAAATTATCGGATCATGGCAAATATAAAAATAGGAATTGTAGACGACCATAAGATCGTGCGTGACGGCATCAAGATCATGGTTGAAGACCATCCCGGCTTTGATATTGTTTGTGAAGCTGAGAATGGAAAAGTTGCCGTAGATTTATGTACCACAAAATCTCCTGATGTTATCATAATGGACATTACCATGCCTGTGATGGATGGTATTGAGGCGACTCGAATCATTAAAGAGAGCCACTCTGATATCAAGATCCTTGCTCTTACAATGCTTAGTGAAGATCAGCACATACGTAAGATGATAAAAGCCGGTGCCTCCGGTTATATTCTAAAGAGTTCAGGTAAGCAAGAACTTATTACAGCCATTGAAACTATAGTTGACGGTAAACACTATTTCAGTAACGACGCCACTCAGGCTATCCTTCAGGAGCTTGTGACACCTGATGTGAATAAAGTCAATGATGAGGATGACGTTCACATTACTGAACGTGAACTTGAAGTCTTAAAATTGATCGTGAATGAGTTCACCAATCAGGAGATCGCTGAAAAACTATTTGTGAGCGTAAGGACCATCGACGCTCACAGAAGAAACCTGCTTCAAAAGACTGGAGCAAAAAATACAGCCGGTCTTGTTAAATATGCACTAAAGAATAAATTATTCAGCAATAATAGCTAAAGCCGACACACACATGCCCCCAATCCCTTAGATTGACTTTCTTATCGAACCTGAGTTCTTTGTTTTGATCACCGCCTATTATTTAAACTTCCACCTAGGTATAAACACCTAGTTCTAAAAATTAAAAATAGGCCCTACCACCTATTCACCTTCACCTCACTTTGCAATAGATTGGTAGTACGTAGAAACAGTCTCAAAACAGGGTAGGGGATTGGGTGTTGAAGATTGCATACATAGGGAAAACAAATCAAACGAATAGTTTTATTTGTGAGACTATTCAGTCGAATTATTCAGCCGTCATTACTTTTCATAAACCGGACGATCTGTTTAAAGAGCCTGAAATATTAGATGATAAGTCACTTGATCTTGCCATACTTGATTTAAATTCATCATATGGTAACGGTAATGCTCTTCAAAGCATCAAAAAGATCAATCAGTATTTAGTCACTTCACCCCTTCTGGTAATGTTTCCCTTAAACTTTACTTTCATCGAACCGTTGATAGAAGCCGGGGCTAATGGCGTCATTTCAAATACCCCTACAGAATATGAGATCACCAAAGCCATTGATAACCTGCTAAACGGAGATGATTATTTCGTTGAACCCAAGTAGGTAAATAAACCTAAGCGTTTTAAAAATGAATTGCGGTTTTACACGTAGTTTTAAAATTAGGCTTTTCACGTCATTCATTTGGTCTATCAGTGTACTAGTTTATGGTCAATTAATTATGGTTAAGTATCGGGATTAGAATGAAAAGGGACCAAGACATTTACACAAATATTGAGATGGATAGCCTGAGTGCAAGCTTACTTAATGCACTTGACTCACAGGTGGCTGTACTCGATGATCAGGGTACTGTAATAGCCTATAATAATGAATGGCATAATTTCAGGCAGAGTCTTGAAAACACCTGGTGCCACCCGGGATTGGGTGTAAATATTTTGAAGAACCTGCAGGCACCTCTTGCTGATGGTAACGATTTCGCACTTCGATTTTTAATTGGTATTAAAGAAGTACTGGGGCTGGAAGTAACTTCTTTTGAAAGTAAATGCTTTTTCAAGGATGTAAAAAAAGCCCCGTTTTGGTTCAAGGTTAAAGTATCACATTTACAGAATCAAAACGGCGCCATCATTATGTATGATGACATTAGTGATCAGATCAAGAGCACACGTTACTTAAAGGAAACACAGCAAAAATTTGAAAGTCATTTTCATAACAGTCTGTATGGAATACTTGTAGCTGATGAGAACAAGGTGATCATTGAAGCAAACAAAGTTGCCTGTAAGCTTCTTGAAACAACGATTGATGATGTGACCTTTTCTAACGTGACCAATTTTCTGGATCTGGATATGGACGTTGATCATCTTCAGAAGAAGATCAACCGTGACGGTAATATGATCGGTGAAATTGAGATAACTACTGCCAACGGCAACACCATTCCTGTTGAAATGAGCGTCACTCTCTTTAGGAATGAAGACGGAAAATATATTACGAGCTGGGCTTTTAATGATATTTCCGAGAAAAAGATCACTGAAAAGACATTAAGACAAACTGAACAACAGTACAAATTACAGTTTAACAATACCCTGGAAGGTATCATTATAGGGAGACCCGATGGTCAGATGTTAAATATCAATCCGGCTGCCTGTGATATTTTAGGCTACACACAAAAAGAGCTTGAAGGAAAACATCGAGATATCATATTTGATACTGAACACCCATTGAATAAAAAGGCTCTACAAAAAAGACGAAAAGATGGCAGCTTTGTCGGTGAGGTTGTTTTTACACATAGAGAAGGTTACCACATTCCAGTGGAGATCGGTACTGTTATATTCGCAGCTGAAAATGGTTCTGAAAAGTCTATTATCAACATTAAGGATATTTCAGAACGCAAGTCTGTTCAGCAACAGCTCATTGATGAGAAAGAATTTACTGAATCGGCTATTTCTATTCTCCCAACCGCCTTTTTTGTTTTTTCTACTGACGGCGAGATGATACGGTGGAATGATATGCTTGAGGATGACCTGGGTTACAGTGCCAGGGAACTTGCCCGCACTAACGTAATGAAGTTAATTCACCCTCATGATAGATATAAACTAAGAGAAATACTTGGGAAGCTTTCAGGGGAAAAAGTCAGCATTAACGTACGTTGTATCTCTAAGAATGGGGAAATTATTAATTACCTCCTCAGAGGAACCAGTTTTGACCAAAATGGAAAAACTTATATTGTAGGCGGCGGTCTGAACCAAAATGATTTACTTGAAATTGATACTGAGCGCAAAAGAAACGCAGAACTGCTTACTCAGCTTTTCCATAATTCTCCTATAGGTATTGTTCTTATTGACGCTGATGGAAAAATTTTAGAATCAAATGACAGCTTTGAAAAGACATTTGAATACAAAAAAGAAGAATTAAGGGATCTTACCTTAACAGAAGCCATTGTTCCGGATTATATGGATAAGCAGGCTCAATCTTTTTCTAATCAAAGCTTCACTGGACAAGCATTCCAATCGGAAGCTATACGGATCACCAAGAATGGTAAAGAAGTACCCGTACTGATCGGTGGAGTACCTGTTGAAGTTGATAATGAGGTCATTGCCATTTATGGTATGTATGTTGATATCTCAGAGCGAAAGAAACTTGAGGATCAGATACTTGACTTGTTAGAAACCGAGCAACAAGCTCGCCTTCATATGCAGGATATGTTTGAAGAAGCACCTACAGCCATTGCAATGCTGGAAGGAGATAATCATACATACAGCTTTGTGAATGATAAATACAAGGAACTTATCTGCAAGGAAAACGTAACAGGTAAGACAGTGAGTGAGGTTTTACCTGAATTAAATGACCAGGGCCTTACCAAAATGCTTGATACCTGCTATAACGATGGGAAAACACATACATTCAATGAACGAGCTGTTTATTTCCACAAGGAAAACAGCCTGGAAAAAGAAAATTACTACCTGAATTTTGTATATAAACCACTCCATGATGACAAGGGAGACGTATACGGAATATTTGTTCAAGCGGTGGATGTGACTGAACAGGTTAAAGCCAGAAATCTGATCGAGAAATCCCTTCAGGAGAAAGAAACCTTGCTAACTGAAGTACATCACCGGGTAAAAAACAATCTGGCTATCATCTCAGGATTACTGGAGCTCGAAGTCATGAGTGTAAATGATAAAAAAGTCAGTAAACACCTTGATTCTACACATTCTAGAATTAATACGATCGCAAAAGTACATGAGTTATTATATCAAAGCGACAGCTTATCACACGTTAGTTTCAAGGAATATATTAAAAGTGTACTCTCTAAGAACAGCAAGCTAATGAAAGGTGAACACCCATTGATCTCAGACTTTGAGCTTGATGATGTACATCTCAATGTAAATCAGGCTATTCCTGTTGGTATTCTTTTAAATGAAATCCTAGAACATCTGCATGATACTTGTATAGAACCTGATAATTTATCAGAAGGTCAATTGATCTTTAAGATGCGTGAAGAAAAGAATAACGTCATTATTGATCTGTTGGACCCTCTCCATCGTGTATTGGATTTCCAAAAACCCGGCTCTGAATTGAAACACACATTGCGAAATGAACTTATAGAAGTTCTTTTAACACAGATCTATGGAGATATTAAAATCTCTGAGGGAGACCAGAGTCTTCTTACACTTTCATTCCCGAAAAGCGAAGCTAAAGGTCCGCATAATGCTTTATATAATTAGAATGAGAGCATGAAAAATATGTATTTGCTAAAACAACATTACCACCAGATCGCAGAAAATGCTCCTACTCCAGACATTGAGTCTAAAAGGCAAGCCAAACTTGAAGAATACGGCATCATTGATACCCTCCCGGAGGATGAATTTGATTCTCTTGTTGAACTAGCTGCAATGATAACAGATTCGCCCATATCGCTAATGAATCTTCTAACTTATGACAGACAATGGACCAAGGCAGCTCACGGTATGGAGGTTGAATCTACCCCACGCTCTGAATCTGTATGTCAGTACACTATTCTCGACGAAATAAATTATGAGATCGAGGATCTTGCCAAAGATGAAAGATTTTCAAGTAAATCCTATGTTAATAATGAACCAAATTTACGTTATTACAGCGGTCATCCGCTTCGCACATCTGATGGGTACAACCTTGGAGCCTTATGTGTACTGGATACAAAACCAAAGAAATTAACTGAAGAACAGAAAAGGGGTCTTAAAACCATTGCCAACGAGATCATGGCAAGGCTTGAGCTCAAGAAGAAGCAGCAGGAACTGAAACGACTCAATAAAGAAAAAGACCATTTTCTGCGTGCTGTAAACCATGATATAAAAAGTCCGCTAAATGGGATCGTTAGTTCTACCCACTATTTGCAGAAATTGTGGGAGGGCGACAAAGATGAGTTAAAACAGATCTTATCGATGATAGAACTAAGCGGAAGGAAATTGATTAACTACACCAGTGAATTAGTTACTAACTCTATGGAACAAGGTGAAACAAAACTCATTCTTGATGAAGTTGAGATCGAAGACCTGATCCAGGATGTGATCAACATATACAACCCACTTGCAAATGCCAAAGGCGTGAATATCAATTCACATTTCAGTACTCCCGGCACCTTTCATTTGGATAGCGAAAAATTCAAACTCATTGTAAGTAATCTCATATCTAACGCACTCAAATTTTGCCGTGAAGGGGATAACATTACTTTAGATATAAAGACATCGGGCACTGAGCACAAAACGCTTTATATATATGTTTCTGACACCGGCATTGGAATCCCTGCTGAATTTCTACCGGATATCTTTGAAAAGAATAAAAAGCATCAGCGCCAGGGAACCAATGGTGAGATAAGTACCGGTATGGGTCTTCCTATTGTTAGGAAATATATTGAACTCCACAACGGAGAGATAAAAGTTGAGAGTATCGAGGGCATGGGAACCACTTTCAAAGTAAACATTCCGGAGAACCTGCCTGCATAAGAATTTCATTTGTACCCCGAAAAACCCAAGAGTCGCTCCCTGATACGGGGCGGCTCTCATTTTTAAACAAATTACTGAGCTTTATTAAACAGGATTTGTTTCAGAGTCTGCAGTTTTGAAAGGCATGGGAAAACCATCTTTCACATTTGCATTCCGAACAAGAATATCATTTGTACCCCGAAAAACCCAAGAGTCGCTTCCTGATACGGAGCGGCTCTTTTTTTATGCAAACTGCTAAGCTTTATTTAGCACGATCTGCGCCAGTTTCTGTTCAAGTTCTGCTGGGTTGAAGGGCTTAGTAACAAAATCATTCATTCCTGCAGCATACACATGTTCACGCACCTCTTTTAATGCTGCAGCAGTGAGAGCAACAATTGGTACTTTACGCTTGTAAGGGTCATCCAGCTTTCTGATACGTTCCGTTGCCTCATAACCATCCATTTCAGGCATCTGAAGGTCCATAAGGATCATATCAAAATTACATTCCTCTATAGCATCAACCGCTTCTTTACCATTATTAACGACCTTCATATCCACTTCCCAACGTTCCAGAAATCGCTTCATCACTTTCTGATTGACCAAATTATCTTCTGCCAGCAATATCTTCATTCCCTTCAGCAGACTTACATCATGGTCTTTATTATGGCCTCCATTTTTTCCTAAATCAACATCTTCTGCAATACCGAAATCAAGCTCAACAATAAAAGTACTTCCCACGCCTTCTTCACTCTCTACTGTGATCTGCCCACCCTGCAGCTCCGTCAGTTGTTTGCTTATAGTGAGTCCTAATCCGGTCCCCCCAAATAAACGCTTTGTATTTTGGCTGGCCTGTGTAAAACTTTCAAATATCGTGTCTATTCGATCTTTATCTATTCCGATACCTGTATCAGTTATTAAAAACTGAAGCTTAGCCAAATCAGGAGCTTTTTCCGTTGCACTGACCTCGAGTTTGACCTCCCCTTCCTCAGTAAATTTGAGAGCATTGCTGAATAAATTATTCAAAATCTGTGTGAGTCGCGCCGGATCACCGATAAGACGGTTTGGAACGTTGTCATTTATCTCAATTTCCAGACTGATCCCTTTGTTTTTGGCTGTCGTCCTGAAACTTTCAAGTATCACATTTACCAAGTTACTCAAGTCAAATTCAATGTTTTCAAACTCGATCCTTCCGGCCTCGATTTTTGAAAAGTCCAATACATCATCGATCAGAGATAAAAGCGTTTTACCTGAAAAATCTAAAATATTTATAGGTTCCAGTTGATCTTTTCGGGGATCATCCTGCTTTAACAAGTGGGTCATACCAAGTATGGCGTTCATCGGAGTTCTGATCTCATGACTCATTGTAGCTAAAAACTCAGACTTTGCTTTCGTACTTTTTTCCAACTCAGTTGTAGTCTCCTCTAACTGATTGATGTAGTTCTCCAGCTTCTCTTTCTTAACACTTAGTTCTTCATTGAGCTCTTTTTCCTTTTTCAGGAGCTCTAATGTTTGCTGTTCTGCATTCTCTTTGAATTGGGAGAATGTATTAAAGATAAGCCATGTAGTAACAAAGGATCCAGTTAACACAGCCCATCGGACCAGGGAAAAGCCACTGGCCGACATGTTTATCCTTTCAAATATTATATAGTCTAATATAAAATAGGACAAGATCGACAAAAGAATACCGAGATTTCGCAAGTGTATCTGGGTATTATCAAATAGTAGAATAGATAATCCCATGGCGGGAATAAAGAACGCCTGGATCATTGCATCATCACCAAATACGGAACTGAGAATAATGATACCGATATCAGCATAAGCAATAAGAAGAATCTTGGAAGCTTTTTCAAAACCTTGTCTTGCCAAAAGCGGGATCAAAAGAAATGCGATTGCTTCAGACAGAAAAAACCAGGTTAGGGAAACCGATTCATTGATCTGAAAGGCAACAAGAAAAAGAATGGAAACACCAGCAAGAAAGAAAGAAACAGAGTTGAGAATGGACATACTGGCTTTAGACCCAATAACCTCATTTTCGGCTCTCAGGTCTTTTCCCAGAGCAATATCCGAGATTCCAGTCAAAGAAAACTTTTTGCTCATATCCATAATCCTTCCAATTAAGCCATGAAGTAAAGCAAATTACACAAATCTAACAATTAGATTACGATAACGTTTCACTGGACTTAAAAGCCATAGCGTAGATCTTCATTTGTTTGATCATAGAGGCCAAGCCATTGGCACGGGTGGGAGAAAGGTGGCTAGACATTCCTATTTCCTCAATAAATTCGGGTTTTGTGTTCAGGATCACATCGGGTTCTCTCCCAGAATAAAAACGAATCATCAATGAGACCAATCCTTTGGTTATTGCAGCATCACTGTCAGCTTTAAAGGTCACTTTCCCCTCTTCCATCCTGGCTGTAAGCCAAACCTGACTTTGGCAGCCTTTAACCAAGTTATCGTCTATTCTGTCTTCTTCAGGAAGCGGATCTAACTTTGTGCCAAGTTTGATGATATACTTATATCTCTCCTGCCAATCCTGCAGAAGCTCAAACTCTCTAATGATCCGATCTCCGGTTTCTTTTATATCCATTTTTATTTTAAATATACGGGTTCATCTATTCCATGAAAAGAAAAAGCCCGAGTAATCGGGCTTTTGCATCAGTAAATTTAAGAGAGTCTTATACTATTCAACTTCAAGTTCTATCATAGCCACGCTCTTCACGCTTTCCACCGTCTCGCCATCAGACCCGTAATCGGGCTTAAATGACTGGACTACTGAGATGTGATCTCCATCAGAGGTTTTATATCTGCAATTTACGCTAGAAGATTTCCCCTCAAATGCTTTTTCCAATGCTTCTTCTATAACACGCAAGTCATCTGCATGCACGGCGTTCTTCACACCGTCGTTGATCACAGCATCAGGATCAAGTCCGGTTATTGCAGTATATCCTTCAGATACAAATTTACATCCGGTCTGCCCCTCCTCATTGATCACAAATCGCAATACAAATTCGTCTTTTTTATCAACGATGTTTTCCAGATTTTTTTTCTTTTTTTTGAGAGTCTCAATAATTCTTTCTCTCAAGGAAATATTATCAAAGTGAATTCTGATGATGGTCTCTTCATTACTTACAAAGTAATTTACTTTTCCTTCAAGGCGAACGGTTTCACCGTCTTTCTTTATAAACTCCCATGGATATGGATTTTCTTCCAATTTCTCAGGATCAAAGTCGGAAAAAAGATCTTTCATTTCTTTTTTATCCTCATCAACTACAAGATCCCAAACCTTAATGGTTTTGAATTCATCTGCGTCATATCCAAGAAGATTTTTGAATGAGCTGTTTGAGGAGATGATATTCCCCTGAACATCCAGATCAACAAAGGTTTTTTTGGATTCTTCCACCAGATTGTCAAAATCAAGATTGGCATCAAATACCACCTTACTCGTTTCTTTTCGATCCGTGATATCTCTTTGATAAGAAACCCAATGAGTGATCTCTCCATTTTTATTTGTCAGAGGGTGTATATCCCACTGATTAATAAATTCACTGCCGTCTTTTTTATAATTGACAGTATGACCAAAAAATGCCTGCCCTTCGATCAATCTCTCTTTCAGCCGATCCAACACGTGTCTATCTGTCTTTTCACCTTGAAGTATGCGGGGTGTTTTACCCAAGGCTTCTTCTTTAGTGTAGCCCGTCATTTTAGTGAAGCCATCGTTCACATAAACAATTCTTGGCCCCGGTTTTTCAAGGTCCAACTCCGTAATTAAGATGGAATCATAGTCATGTTTTATTGCCTGCTCGAGAAGCGAAAGCTGCTTACTGACTTTTGAATATCTACTTTCTAATTCATTGTAAAGCTCTTTAAGCTTAGAATAGGAGGCTTCGTCCTTACTGCATTGTTTTAGCTGATCTAAAATCTTCTGGTCCATTACTACATTATTTATTTGATCCAAGGGTCTTATCTGCCAAGCTAAAACTCTGTAAGTAGCGACATCATTCCAAAATCACTAAAATAATTTCTTATTTACTACTAAATTAGTAATATTATGAATAAAATTGCGCTCACAGTATTTATACTGACATTTTCATTACTCGTAGGGTGCTCAATGTTAAAAAAACTTTTCAAAGATGAACCCTGGAATGGTATTAGTTGAAGGTGGTTCTTTTTTTATAGGTGATGTTATAGATTCTACTAACGCTGATGCTCTTCCTATTCACCAAATAACCGTCATTGATTTTTAAATACGCAAGTTTGAGATGGCATTCCAACAGTATGATGAATTTTCTCTATCAATTGACAGAGCATTTCCAAACCTCAAAGGTTTTGGAAGGGGTAAACGCGCAATAGTCTATATTAACTGGCATGAAGCAAATACCTTTTGCAATTATTGCAGATGGCGATTACCTACTGAAACTGAATGGGAATATGCAGCCCGAAGTGCTGGTAAACCAACCCGCTATGCCGGAACCAGCGATCCCGATTTACTTGATCAATTTGCAATAACGGTTAATTCCAATATCGAATTCTCCTATCTGGTAGGCAGCAGAAAACCAAACGATTTAGCCTGTAAGATATGGGTGGCAATGTACTTGAGATGGTCAGTTCATTTTATCAGGATTATTCCAACCCTGATCAGCGACATGAACTAGATAAAAGTTTATTGAGAATAATACGCGGAGGTAGTTTTGATGAGGAACTGGAAACAAATCAAACATTTTGGAGGGTGGGTAGATATGATCTTATGATCCACAATGATGTTGGATTTTGGTGTTCAATTTCCCGGGAAGAGGTCAACAGAAAGGGTGTATTTAATGGTTTTTTCAGTCTTGATGAAAAAGTACCTTAAAATAAAAAGGGGGCCGAAGCCCCCTTTTTCTCACTCACTCATCGAAGTAGCAGCTTGGCTATAGTACTAAGCTGCATGTTCGTTGTACCCTCGTAGATCTTACCGATCTTAGAATCACGGTAATATTTCTCTACGGGATATTCTTTGACATATCCATAACCTCCATAAAGATCTACTGCCTGAGAGCTTACACTTTCTGCAACCTCAGATGAATAGAATTTTGCCATCGCGGCCTCTTTCAGGAAATTCTGACCTGCCATTTTCTTTCTTGCGGCATTATAAACCAATAATCTGGCGGTTTCTATATCGGTTGCCATTCTTGCAAGCTGAAACTGAACGCCCTGGAATTCTCCAATGGCTTTTCCAAACTGCTTGCGCTCCTGAACATAGGCTAAGGCAGCATCAAAAGCACCTTGTGCGATACCGATCATTTGAGCACCGATACCAACGCGACCTTCGTTCAACGTTTCGATGGCTACTTTATAACCTTTTCCAACTTCACCTAATACATTCTCTTTCGGCACACGCACGTCTTCAAGTAAGATCTCACAGGTTGAACTGGCACGAATTCCCAGTTTATTTTCTTTCTTCCCGATTGAGAACCCCTTTGTGCCGCGTTCTACCACAAAAGCTGTAATTCCTTTATACCCTGCATCAGGATCAACGGTAGCCATTACCAAAAAGATATCGGCTTCATTTGCATTGGTGATCCATAATTTTGCACCATTCAATATAAAATCATCTCCATCTTTCTTTGCCGTTGCCTTGAGCGCGAAAGCATCACTTCCTGAACCGGCTTCTGATAAGCAGTATGCTCCTACTTTTTCAGTTGCCAGTTGTGGCAAATATTTGTCGTTCAGGGAATCAGATGCAAAGTTCACAAAGGCATTATTTACAAGCGTATTTTGAACATCCATAAATACTCCGGCGGAGGCATCCACTCTTGAGATCTGCTCGATGGCGACAATAGACATCATAAAGGTACCGCCACCCCCTGAGTACTTCTCAGGTATATCGATCCCCATCAATCCCATTTCAAAAAATTGCTTCACCAGATCCGGATCAAGTTTTGCTTTCTCATCCATCTCTTCAACCAAAGGCTTGATCGAAGCTTCCGCAAAATCAGCCGCCGCGTCTTTTAGCATTTGTTCATCTTCGGTAAGCTGAGTTAGTGGTGCAATTAATTGATCCGTCATGTGCTTCTAAGTACTTCGTTATTATAGTTTATGTAAGTAAGGGGTATGAATATACAAATTGTAAGCGCTTTTTTACTAATCAAAACGGTATTTTTTAACACCTGTTAGTAAAGAACTTCTGACCTCTTTATTTTGTAGGCCTATAATCAATCCTAACACTCAACCTGTTTATTTTGAACGATCTGAATTTCGAGGATGAACTAAATTTTAATGAGTTTCCTCCGGTATCAACTGAAAAATGGGAAGAAATAATCCGGAAAGACCTTAAGGGCAAAGACTATAAGGAAATACTTCGATGGGATACCCGCGAAGGTATTGACAGCCTTCCCTTTTACCAAAACGAGGACCTTAACCGGCTGGATCGTTCAACTGAACCTTTAACGCACACCGGTAACTGGAGTGTTCTTGAGGTCGTTGAGGATGCCAAGGCTTCTGACGCAAATAAACAGGCTTTGCTGGCACTGGAAAACGGTGCCGGTGGGCTCGACTTGAGATTATCTACAGACCGCATTGCATCAAAAAAAGACCTTGAATCACTTTTTGAGAGTATTCAGATCGATATCATAACTATTATATTCGGCCCTTCTGTCTCTTCTCCTGAAATCATTGGCTGGGTAAGTGAGATCATATCTGAGCGCAACCTTGATGCCGGATCTCTCGATATGCATTTCTCAACAGATATTTTCAGTCATGCTGCCGTGCTGGGCAACCTCCCTGAAATAGACGTCTTCAAAAACTTTATAAAAGAATTTAATTCTGTATCCGGATCTATATTGATCGACACATCCACTTATGCAAATGCAGGAGCAACTCTTGTTCAGCAATTAGCTTTTGCACTGTCTGTTGGTAATGAATATTTGGGATCAAACCCTGAACTTGCAAAATCACTCTCATTCAAATTTTCAACCGGCACCCTTTATTTTCCTGAGATCGCTAAATACAGAGCCTTTAGGCTTCTTTGGGATCAGATCCTGAGCGAATACAATTTTTCTATCGGAAACGTGAAGATATTCTCTGAAACCGCCTTATGGAATAAGGCTCAAAACGATCCCTACAATAATATGCTTAGGGCAACAACAGAATCGATGTCTGCTGCGCTAGGAGGTTGTGATGGTATAAGCGTCCACAGGTTTGACAAGCATTTTAAAGAACAGACACCGTTCGCCACCAGGATCGCCAGAAATACTCAGCTTATACTTCAGGAAGAAGCCTATCTGGGTAAGGTTTCTGATCCGGGTGCGGGTTCTTATTACATTGAAGTTTTAACGGAAAAAATGGCTGAAGAAAGCTGGAAACTTTTCCAGGAAATCGAAGCAAAAGGTGGTTTTTATGAATGCCTGAGATCAGGATTCATTCAGGAATTGATCTCAGATGCTCGCAACAAAAAGATCCAAGCCTACAAAGAAGAGAAAGAAGCCTTGATCGGTGTTAACAAATACAAACCTGATGAAGAAACTGATATTTCAAACGACGAGGCCCAACAGCAAAATATGTCACAAATGGAATTTAGTGAGGTTGTGAAGATAACTCCGATAAAACCACTTAACATTGAAGCTGAACTCAAAAAGGGAGACGCATAATGAAAAAGGACTTTTCTAAAATTGATCTGAAATTAAACGGTTCATCCCTGAAGGAATCAGCAAATAAAAACGAATGGGATACTGCTGAACAAATCTCTGTGAAACCTCAGTTTACAAAAGAGGATATAGACTCGCTGGAACATCTAGAGTACGCGGCCGGTATTCCTCCTTATTTGAGAGGGCCTTATTCCACTATGTATGCCGTGCGCCCCTGGACCATTCGGCAGTACGCCGGATTCTCAACGGCTGAAGAATCCAATGCCTTCTATCGTCGTAATCTGGCAGCAGGTCAGCGCGGTCTCTCCGTAGCCTTCGATCTTGCCACGCACCGTGGTTATGATTCGGATCACCCTCGCGTTTCAGGAGATGTAGGGAAAGCCGGTGTAGCCATTGATTCAGTGGAAGACATGAAGATCCTGTTTGATCAAATTCCTCTGGACAAGATGTCTGTTTCAATGACCATGAATGGCGCTGTGCTTCCGGTGATGGCCTTCTATATTGTTGCTGCTGAAGAACAAGGCGTTTCACTTGAAAAACTTTCCGGAACCATTCAGAATGATATTCTGAAGGAATTCATGGTCCGTAATACCTATATCTATCCACCGGTCCCTTCCATGAAGATCATCGGAGATATTTTTGAATATACGTCTCAAAATATGCCCCGCTTCAATTCTATTTCTGTGAGTGGTTACCACATGCAGGAAGCGGGAGCTACATCAGACATTGAGCTGGCCTACACCCTCGCAGACGGTCTCGAATACCTTCGAACCGGTATCGAAGCCGGAATGGACATTGATGAATTCGCGCCGCGCATTTCCTTCTTCTGGGCTATTGGCATGAACCACTTTATGGAGGTCGCAAAAATGCGCGCAGCCCGGCTTTTATGGGCCAAGATCGTTAAGTCATTCAACCCAAAAAACCCAAAATCTCTCTCGTTAAGAACACATTCACAAACGTCCGGATGGAGCCTTACAGAGCAGGACCCTTACAATAACGTGGCAAGAACAACTATTGAAGCCATGGCTGCTGCGCTGGGGCACACGCAGTCTTTGCATACCAATGCTTTAGATGAAGCTATCGCCTTACCGACCGATTTCTCGGCCCGTATTGCGCGTAATACCCAGATCTTCTTACAGGAAGAAACCGGGATCACCAAAGCGGTAGACCCATGGGCAGGTTCCTACTATGTTGAATATCTCACGGATAAGATAGCACGACGGGCATGGACACTGATCGGTGAGGTTGAAGAACTCGGTGGAATGGCTAAAGCCATTGAAACCGGTGTTCCAAAAATGAGGATCGAAGAGGCTGCAGCCAGAAAACAAGCCCGCATCGACTCAGGCAAAGACACTATTGTGGGTATCAATAAGTACGTAACTGATGAAAAATCAGATATCGACATTTTGGAGGTTGATAACGACAAGGTCAGACGATCACAGATCGAAAGACTCAACGAAACTAAAGCAGACAGGAATGATGAGAAAGTTCAACAGTATCTGGATAAAATCACCAAATGTGCCGAAACCGGAGAGGGAAATTTATTAGCTTTAGCTGTTGATGCAGCCCGTGAAAGAGCTACTCTTGGCGAGATCTCCGATGCTATGGAAGAAACCTTTGGGCGCTACAAAGCAACCATTAAATCAATATCCGGCGTGTACTCTTCAGAATTAAAAGATGACGAACAATTTAAAGCAGCGCTTAAACGTGCTGATGAATTTGCTGAGCTCGACGGACGGCGGCCACGCATTATGGTTGCCAAGATGGGTCAGGACGGGCATGACCGCGGAGCCAAAGTGATCTCAACCAGTTTTGCTGACCTCGGTTTTGACGTAGACATCGGCCCTTTGTTCCAAACCCCGGAGGAAGCTGCCAGACAGGCCGTTGAAAATGATGTGCATATTCTGGGAGTCTCAAGCCTTGCAGGTGGTCACAAAACACTGGTGCCTAAGGTGATAGAGGAATTAAAGAAACACGGACGCGATGATATCATGGTGATTGCCGGTGGAGTGATCCCTCAGCAAGATTATGATTTCTTGTATAACGCCGGCGTAACAGCGGTATTTGGTCCCGGAACCGTGATACCCAAAGCTGCCAAACAAATCCTGGATGTGCTGATAGAAAATTATGCGGATGCTTCTGATCAATAGGCCCATAGAAATGGTTTGGAACAGGAGGTTAATTTGAGCCGAAGTCTCCCAACAAAAAAAGAATTCATTGACGGTATCCTATCCGGCAACCGAATGTTTCTGAGCCGGGCCATCACAATGATCGAGAGCACAAAAAAGGAGCATCATGAGCTGGCTCAGGAGATCGTTGAAGGATGCTTGCCTCATGCCGGAAGCTCCATAAGGATCGGCATCACAGGGGTGCCCGGAGTCGGTAAAAGTACATTTATTGAAGCCTTTGGAAATCACATTATTCAGGAAGAAGACCGCACACTGGCTGTACTGGCTGTGGATCCAAGCAGTTCCAGAACCAAAGGAAGTATACTGGGTGATAAGACACGGATGGATACCTTATCTAACAACCCAAAGGCATACATACGTCCAACTCCTACTTCGGGTTCACTGGGTGGAGTCGCACAAAGCACACGCGAGACCATCACCCTTTGTGAAGCCGCCGGCTTCGATACTATACTGATCGAGACTGTGGGAGTCGGCCAATCAGAAACAGCCGTACATTCTATGGTCGATTTCTTTTTATTGCTCATGCTTGCCGGTGCCGGCGATGAGCTTCAAGGCATAAAACGAGGCATCATGGAAATGGCCGATGCCATAGCTATTAATAAAGCAGATTCCGGTAATGAAAATGCTGCAAAAAGAGCCATGACCGAATACAAAAATGCCCTGCATCTCTTTCCTCCTACTGAATCCGGCTGGATACCTAAGGTTACGACCTGTTCAGCCTATCATGACAAAGGAATTAATGATGTATGGGATATCATTGACGAATACATCCGGCACACTAAAACCAGCGGATATTTTAACAATAAAAGGAAGCAACAGGCAGTTTATTGGTTGGAAGAGAGCATTAATCAGGAACTTCACCGAAAGTTTTATGAAAATGAAGACCTGCAACTAATGTTGCAAAAATTTAGGGAACAGGTTCAGCGGGGAGAAGTTTCAACCCAAAAAGCTGCTTCACTACTCATTGACAAATTTTTTAATTCATAATATCACACGCACTAAATACCAATATGTTCTTGAATAATAAATTATTTACCCTCGCACTTTTTTCCTCAGCTTTATTACTAGGGGCCTGTGGCAGTGACTCAACTCCAACTCCTATCATTCCTGACGAACCTGTACCTAACACCGAATTCGACGCGGTAGGCACTTCCACCACACTCGACTTTGCAACATGGAACCTGGTATGGTTTGGACACCCCAGTAATGGACCTTCTGATGAAGAGCTGCAACTTGATAACGCCAGCTTTATCATTTCAGGGCTGGACATGGATATTTGGTCCATTCAGGAGGTTACATCCAATTCCCATTTTAATGACCTTATAGACAGCCTTGAGGGCTATGATGGCTTCCTGGCAAACGACCCGATCGTACAAAGTGACTCAGCTTACTATGATGATTTTGGCGGTAATGAGCAAAAATTAGGCCTGATCTACAAACCAAGCCTGATAACTGTAAACAGTGCAGAGGTCATCCTTACAGATTATGATCACGAATTTGCCGGTCGCCCCCCTGTGCAGGTTCAACTCACTGCAAATGTTGATGGGCAGTCAGCCGATATAGTGGCCATCTTGATACATGCAAAATGCTGTACAGAAGATGAAGATTATGAGCGTAAATCTGCAGCAGCCAATGCGCTGAAATCCTATCTGGATACCTCCTGGCCTGATGCAAATGTCATGGTATTCGGTGATTTCAATGACGACATTGATGAGTCAATTTCTGCCGGTCGTGAATCTGTTTACAAACCATTTGTAGACGATTCTCAGAATTACGCCTTCCCAACCATGACACTTTCAGAGAATAATATTTCTTCCACAACAGACTATCCTGATGTGATCGATCATCACTTAAATTCAAATGAAATGTATTCATTTTACGTAACAGGCTCTGTGATGTCATTTCAACCGGAAGACTATGTCAATAACTATGGTACCACTACGAGTGATCACTATCCGATATTGACACGTTACTCACTTACTCAAAATTGACAAGATGTGATCTGACAGATCACCCATATGATCGGTGATAATGACTCAAGGTGTTGGATTAAGATGTGAAAAGAGATTGGACATTTGTTCCAACTTTCGGTCAGATTTACTTGGAGCCGTCAGACCGATAAAATATCTATTTAAGATCAGCTTAGGTTCATATCAGCTTGAGAACTGAATGCCACATCATCCTCAAATTTTTGACTGCCGAAAGATTCTTCCATTTCAGCTCTGAGTTTCTGAATGGTCAAACCACTGGTGAGAGCTCCATTTCTGGCAATCGAGATCCGGCCCGTTTCTTCAGATACAACGATCACGAACACGTTATTGGACTCACTTATACCTACAGCGGCTCTGTGCCTTGTACCAAATGAGGTAGAAATGTTCGGATTTTGCGATATCGGCAGATAACAACTTGCTGCAACCACCCTATTACCCCTAATCACTACTGCTCCATCATGAAGGGGGGTTTCTTTTTGGAAAATGGTGATCAGCAATTCACTCCTTATCTCGGCGTTTATGTTGACACCTGCATCAACCAGATCCTGTAAAGATGAACTTCTTGCAAATACAATGAGAGCACCTGTCTTGTTCTTGGACATTTCCTTAACCGCATCAATTACTTCATCTATAGTCTTGTCTGAGTTATTAGTGGTAAAAAAACGATCGAGGCTCGTATTCGTGCCAAGGCGATAAAGCAATTTTCGGATCTCTGGTTGAAACAAAATTATCAAAGCGATAATACCAACATCCAGGATCTGACTCAGAATAGAATTCAAAGTTGTGAATCCCAGCAAACCGATCACAACATTCAGGATCACCACAAACAATATTCCCAGACCGGCCTGAATGGCAAACGTACCCTTCACCCACCTGTATAGATAGACCAATACGAGTGCTATGATTAGCGTCTCGGCAAAATCTTTAATTCCGAATTCGAGAAAACCGATCGGGAACAAGGCCGCTCCTTTTTATTACTCTTGGGTTTTGATTGCGTTGAATATACGAATAGAATCGGAAGCTTCCTCTACATCATGCACTCTCAGTATATTTGCACCCTTCATAAGGGCATGATAGTGTAAGGCGATGGTTCCTGCTACACGTCCGTCTGTAGGCCGCCCGTTTAAAATAGTACCTATCATTGATTTCCGGGAAGCCCCTACCAATATAGGTAAATCAAACTTTTTAAAAACCTCAAGCCCTTCAATTAGTCTCAGGTTATGTTGTAATTTTTTTCCAAAGCCTAAACCGGGATCCAGAATGATCTTGTGTACGCCTTTTGTTCGTAATATTTTCAGCTTCTTCTCAAAGAAACTGAAAATATCATTCAATACATCATCGTACTGGGGGTCTTTTTGCATTGTTTTTGGGTCACCCTGAGAATGCATCAGCACATAACCGGCTTCAAATTCTGCGCACAGATCGGCTAATCTGGGTTCTTTTTGAAGACCACTTACATCATTAACTATATGAACCCCATTCTCTAAAGCAGCTTTAGCGACTTCAAATTTTGTAGTATCTATAGAAAAATCCACATTGCTAAATAATGGTACTGCCTTTTCTATCAAAGGGATAACACGATCTAATTCCTCTTGAACAGGTACGGGATCTGATCCCGGCCTGGTAGATTCGCCTCCAATATCTATAATATCAGCCCCGTTCTGAATCATGATATGGATCCGGTCAAGAGCCCTGTCCACATTTAAATACTTACCGCCATCACTGAATGAGTCAGGTGTCGCATTCAGTATTCCCATTACCTTTGGGCCATCGGCGATATGTAAGTAGGGGTCTTTTTTTGGCAAATAATTTTTCTTATATCGGTTCAGACTACCAGTTCTCGACCAGTTTATCTTTTTTGTCTTCTACCTCAGCCCACTCATCCGCATCTTCCAATGCATCCTGTGTTTCATTGATGATACGGTCAGCCCAGGTATCCGCAAGGCGTTCATTGATATCAATATAATCTTCCCATTTTTCAGGCACTTCATCATCCGGATAGATAGCTTCTACCGGACATTCTGATACACAAGCGTCACAGTCGATGCACTCCATTGGATCGATCACCAAGAAATTCGGTCCCTCACGGAAAGCATCCACCGGGCAAACAGCCGCGCAGTTAGTATATTTACATTGAATACATGGTTCAGTTACAACGTATGCCATTTTGTATAATTTTTTTCAAATAATGGGTAAAATTTTGCAGACTTGAATATCCCTTCACTTTAGGATAAATGCAATCTTTGTAGCATCTAATAAATGCTTTTTTTGTTGAAGCGTTCCAAAATTAGTTCAACATCACCGATACACTGTCTATTGATCCGTCATTTTGAGCCGGCTCGATACTTAACAAGTGCGTCATTAATTCATAAAGATGTACGTTCTCAAACGCTTTCATCTTGTAACCGTTCTTAATATCGGGCCCTACAGCCAAAAATAAGGCATGCATCTCTTTTTCCTGATTGTCAAAACCATGAGCACCGCCACTTGGATACTCCGGTCGGGTCTCGAATACTTCTCTGGTGTTGATCGTATAACCCGGATCGGCAACTATGGTCAATTCCGGTATCCTTGGGTGGTCTTTCAGATGATACCTATCCGGTATCTCATCTTTCAAATATACTTTATAGTGTTCTTCATTTTCTTTTAGTGACTGATAGATCTCATCTAGTTTCCCACCTTCACTGACATTTGCCATTATAACCGGACTGTAAGCGATCATGTCTAATTCTTCAGGGTTTATGATATCATCCAGCACTACTATTCTATCTCTTGATACTGATGACATGCCATGATCAGAAACGATCATCAAATTTGTGGTCTCAATAAGTTCAGATTCATCCAGCCTGTTCATCAGGTATCCAACCAGATCATCTGCCCTTTCAACCGCTTCAACTAATTCCGGTGAATCCGGGCCGAACCGATGTCCCTGAGTATCCACAAAATGAAAATATAAGGTAGCCAGGTCGATCTCCTTTTCGTTATTCAGCGTCATCCATTTTACAACAGAGTCTATACGAGCTGAGTCACCCATCGATTCATCGTACTTTTTCCAGAAAGTGGGACGCATATCTTGAATTGGAGCTTCAGAGCCTACCCAAAACATAGTGCCTGCATTTTTACCTGCTTTCTCTACCGTATTCCATATCGGCTCACCCTGATACCAATCAGGATTTTCTACAGCTTCCCTGTTTCGAATAGCAAAGCGGGAATCCATTTCAGGATCATACATATTATTCCCTACAAAGCCGTTGTTCTCAGGATATAGTCCCGTAGCAATTGCATAATGATTAGGGAATGTTTTGGATGGAAAAATTGGAATGAGGCCTTCACTGATAACCCCGGTTTCAACCAGTTCATCAAAATTGGGCGTCTCAGTTTTATCCAGATAATCATACCTGAAGCCATCAAACGAGATCAGCAAAACCTTTTCTCCTTGTGGTTCATGGCGGGATGCTTGTTCAGTACAGCCAACAGCTGCTACAAAAATTATTAATGTAAAAATCAGATTTTTCATAATACTCTAAAATAAAAAAGCAGCCTGTCAGAAACAGGCTGCTTTTAAAAATTTACTTAGTTTTTACTTTGGTGTGTATTTAGAAATTTACACGGATTCCAAAGTTATAGCGTCTTGGAAGACCTAAGAATACTTCAGCATCATCTGCATCATGGTCACCATCGTAACCGTTGAACCTACTGTTGTCAGTAGCATCCTGGATATACGTCTCATCTAAGAGATTAAAGACATTCAGGAAGAGGTTGGTACCCTCAAGAATGCTGTCCAGAGTATAGTTCAGGTGCAGATTAAACACAGTGTAGTTAGGTGCTTGCCATGTTTGGGCTCTATCACTAGGATCGTCTCGACTAATTGGATCGAAATCTGACCAGTGCCGATAGAATGATGTACCCACCAACTGAATATCAAAGTTGTTACTTGGTTGCATGCCTAAGATATACGCAAGCTGTGCCTGAGGTGCATTACCGACTTTCAGGTCCTTGATATAAAGGTCTATATTTTGCGCACTGCCCGGATCACCTTGATCTTCTAAGTACGTGGCAGATACATCGTTTTGGTATTCCCAAAGGTTGTAAGAACCGGAAATATCCAAACGAATCCAGTTATTTGGTTTGTAAGAAGTTTCAACCTCCACACCGGAGTGCATTTGGTCAATTCCGGAAATGTTTATAAGGCCTTCATCACCGTTTGGCTGTTGTACGCCACGTGTAAATGAACGATCACGACGATCGGTCAGGTAATAGTTGGCATTAAAACCAAACTGACCACCCGGAGCGCGGTATCTGACACCTGCTTCATAGAAGTAAAACTTCTCGTTCTCAGGATCTTCATTTATCGCACCGTTAAAGTCACTAATAACGTTGTCGAAAATAGGCACTTTGGAAATGTGACCTACGTTCAGGTAAATACCGGTGTTCTCTGTTACATTATAGAGACCACCACCTTTTAGCTGATACCCGGCAATATTATCAGACTCACGTGTCAGTGGACTGCCATTCTCAGCTATAAAAAAGTTTTCATGAGAATATTTAATGGATGAAATTCCACCGGTTGCATATACACTGTATTTGTCACCTACATACTCACCCTGTACATAACCACCATACCAGTCAACTGTATTGGTATAATTGTAATTAACAACATCACCAAGTCCTGCTCTGTAATTAGGGTTAAATGGATCACGTGTTTCAACGTAGTAGCGGCCACCAAGTAAATCACGAACTTCACGGTAGTGTTCGATCTCTGCTGTTCTCCAGTCTAAACCGGCTTGCAATTCAAAGTTTTCAGTGGCTTGGTAAGATAATTTCAGAATATCACCAATGGTCCACTGATTGTTACGGCTGTTTCGGAGAATTCCATTTGACTCACCGTTAGGGTCGTTATCAGCGATGGTTGCATCCCAGTCAGCAACACGCTGGTTGTGAGAATAATCCCACTCGATATCTCCAAGTGTACCTGTACCACCACCTCGACCACCTGAATAATATAATACGTTAGTCAGTGTAAGCTTATCGCTAAGTTCACTGAACCAGTTCAGGTTGACCTGTGGTTTGTGGAAAAAGTTCTCACGCTCGTTCAGAAAGTCTTTATTTTGACGATTCTGAATTGAGGCACTAACCCAGCCATCTCCAACATATTGGTTTCCATCATATGTATTAGAAACACCGGAAACATTAGCATTGAAAAATCGTCCTTTTTCCCAATGAATATCGGCTGCTGCTGCATCATAACCATCTAAGCTCAGTGCATAGTCACGGTCATAAGTAGCTGTATTCATGGCATACAGGTTTTGACCATGACGCTGTGGGGCACCAAGAGCAAAAAGATCAAAACGATTAGACTCGTTCAGTTGATATGAAGCAGCAAAGTGATAAGCCCATTCATCAGCCCAGGTACCCTCAACAATGCCTTCTCCTTCTTTACGAACACCCACAAAACTGAACGCCCATTTATCATTTACAAGGCCGGAATTCAATTGGAGAGTCTTTTTGTTCATTGCTCCACTACCGGTCTCAAACTTAATAGAACCACCGGCTTCATTTTGACTCGGATCTGTGATAATATTCAATGTACCACCTACAGAAGGAACTGCAAGGTTTACATTCGAAATACCTCTCTGTACCTGAATTGAGCGTGCGGCATCACCAACACCACTCCAGTTTGACCAGTATACCCAGCCATTCTCCATGTCATTTACAGGTACACCATTGATCATCACAGCAACGTTACGCTGACTAAATCCACGCACGTTTATCCTTGCATCACCTGAACCACCACCTTGTCCGGTTGAATATACTGACGGAGTAATATTTAGTACTTCCGGCAGATTTCGTGAGCCAAGCTGAGCCTGAATTGCTTCCTGATCTACATCAGAAAAAGCCACAGGTGTTGTCAGATCTGAACGAGAAGCAAACACCTCAAGTGAAGTCAATGAAGCACTTGTAAGCTCAAGTTCAAAGTCCAGTTCCAGATCACTGGAGCCGACAGTAATTTCTTCGGTTACAGTAATGTAACCAACGCTTGAAACCCGGATGGTATATGTACCGGGCTCAACGCCCCTGATCACATAGTCACCGTTAAGGTCAGTAGCATTACCCTGGGCTGTGCCCATGAGGATCAAGTTGGCACCAATAATTGGCTCTCCCGATCCCAGCTCTGTTACGGTACCCCTGATGGCAGACTGCGCAAGTGCCGCCCCCGAAATACCGAGAATTAAAAATACAGTGGATAGATATTTTAACATGGTGTTTATTTTTTATTGAGAGGTTCTGTTAAAAAAACGACTTTTAAAACATTCTTAATTATTCCAAGTCATAGACTTAGAGCTCATATCAGATCATAAAAGCTATATAAAAGCATTTGAGATCTTTCAATAAGTTGTGCAAAGATAGGAATAATGAAACCCAACATCCCCGACTTTTTGCTATTTAACACTAACTTAATAAGCCTTGATCTTTCTTAGTCTGTATAAAACAAAAACAAACCCAAGTTTCTTAAGCCTTATTAGATTCTTAGATAATTACAAAAAAAGGGAGGCCTGAACAGGCCTCCCTTTTAATACAACTTTGCTGCTTTTCATTAGAAGTTATACCGAACAGTAAACTGCATTTGCCATCTTGAGCTTTGATCTCTGATGCTGAACTTTCTGTCTTCAGTTATATCATTTGGATCGAAACTAATAACAGGCTTACCGATATCACTAGCTGTTAAGCCTCTGCCTGAGCCCCTATTATCGATGTAGTCCTGATCCACATACTGCTCGAAGTTATAGGCTCTGTAGTTATTGTACGAGACTCCTCTTCGAACTCCCCACTCAGAGTTAAGAAGATTCAAGAAGTTGATCACACTTGCACTCAGCTCCAGAGACTGACCGCTAACGGTTTTGATCTCTTGAGTTACTTTGAAATCAACAAAGTTGGTCCAAGGCTCTCGTGCAGTATTTCTGTCAACGAATCCACCGCGATAGTCACTGATTGATTCTTCGCTGTTGATCCATGCTTCAAACTCACTCCAATTATCGCTGGTTAACACAACTTCACTTTCATTTGCAGGAACGTAGATCAAGTCGTTATCAAAGCGACCGTCACCGTTTGCGTCTCCAGTATAGATCCAACTAAAAGGAGTTCCTGAACGGCCATCATAAATGAATGAGAATGATGTGGCAAATCGTTCTGAATAGTCAATTCTATAAGAAGCAATACCAAGAATTCGATGCCTTCTTTCAAAGTCTGCTGTACCCACTTCAGGGCTATTGACATCTACATTTTCGTTATATTGCCAGTTAGAAATAGCGCGGCTTGAGGTTCCGTTGTTTACATTTTCAGCTCTGTTATATGTATAAGAAAACTTAGTATACAATCCGAAATCGAAAGATTTCTCCAATTCACCGGTAAGACTGTACTGATAACCCTCGTCACTATTACTCATTACAATGGCATTAGTGAATCTTGGATCTACTCTTACAGGATCACCTGAGGCATTCCCAAATCGTGAATTATATTCGATTTCACCATAAATAGGGCGGCCGTAAGCGGATTCACCTTGGCTCTCAAGATTGATATTTTCAAAGACTACGTCATTAATACCTTTGGAGTAAATACCCTCTAAAGTACCACGGATTCCATATGGAAGCTCCTGATCAACAGCCAGATTCACTTTCAGTGCCTGTGGATATTTGAAATCATCTGCTAATAAGTTGATCTCAGAGGTTTCCACAGGATCAAGAATGGGGCTAGTTCCGGGGGTCGGTTGATTATCAGGGTCCGGCGAAAATAATCCATCAAATCTGCCAAAATTGAATTCATCTACACGTCCGTAATCAACTCCTGTATTGCTATATTGGTTTGATATCCATACAAAAGGAGGTGTTCCGGAAAAGATACCGACACCACCACGAATTTGGGTAGTTCTTTCACCCTGGCTGGCATCCCAGTTAAATCCTAAACGAGGAGCCCAAAGAACTTGCCCGCTAACAATCTTGTCGGTTGAATATCCGGGAAATGCATCCGGTACATCAGGGTTAAATGATGGCTCATCAGGCAGAACTGGAATATCAATTCTTAAACCATAAGTAAGTTTTAAATAATCCGTGGCTGACCATTTATCCTGAGCATAAAGTCCAAACTGCATACCGGTAAAGTTTGCTGTTGGGTTTCCATCAGGTAACAAATAACTATGTTGATATTCAACCGGATCTCCTGCTTCCAGGTCATCAATACTCCAAAACGTATAAGTTCCGAAAGCATCCTGCACAAATAAATTGTCAAATGTAAATATCTGGTTACTGGTACCAAACGTCATTTCATGATCTCCACGGATATAGGTGAAATTGTTAGTAAACTCGATCAGGTCCTGATCCAGAGCATTAGCCTGGGAGAACCTCTCCACTCCGGCATTAATAGCACCAAATCCATTCCGATCCGGATCATCAAATCCCATACTAACAGTAACACTTGGGAAGCGCTGTGAAGGAACATCACGGGAATCTCTGATTCGTGTGTAGACCAAACGGGCTTCGTTATAAGCATTGTCACTGAATCGACTTGTCAGCTCAGAAACAAATGAGGTCTGCTTACTGTTAAAATTATACTGCCGGTTACTGAACGTATAGCTGTTTTGACCACGGCTGATTCCTCGGTCTGCCAAGGCATCCACATAGTTCATTCGGAAACTCAGCTTGTTGTCCTGGTTAATATTCCAGTCAAGCTTGGCCAATACCTTATCATTATTGGTATCGGTGTCTAACGGCGAAGTGTAAGCTCCGGGATCATAACCATATTCATTCTGTAAGATACTGCTGATCTGATCAAATGTAGCAGGTTCAAATCCGACTTGAACAGGTGCTCCACTGCCAAATACACCAGTAGTGATAGGACTTGTCTCTCTTTTAAATTCTGCGTTTATAAAAAAGAAAAGTTTGTCTTGAATGATGGGACCACCAATATTAAGTCCTATATATCTTTCAGTAAAGGAAGGGAAATCACCACCCTCGACCTTCTCAAAGATATCCTCACCTATATTAGGTCTGGCTGCAAAGTAATCGTAATCACCGATCAAATTCTCATTTCTTGTTTGAAAGTAAACAGACCCTTCATAATTGTTTGTTCCACTCTTGGTAACGGCATTTACCTGTCCACCGGTAAATCCATTATTTGTTACTTCGAAAGGTGCGATATCCACATTAAATTCAGCAATAGCATCAATACTCAGCGGAGAGCTAACACCTGCCTGCGAACCAGGAGTTGCATCACCTAATCCAAATACATCATTAAGAGTGGCACCATCTACGAGAATATTGTTATATCTGTCATTCGCACCACCAAAACTATTTCCACTTGTAACTTGTGGAGTCAGACGGGTAAAATCTCCCAAAGAACGGAATACACTCGGGGTTCTCGAAATATCCTCGCTTGTAATATTTGTTCTGGCTCCTGTTCGATCTGGATTAAATAATCGATCACCGGCAGCAACAACAGAAATTTCTCCCAGATCCTGAGCACCTTCTTCCAACGTAAAATCCAGCGTATAACGCTCGCCTAGCTCAATTCTGTCTATTTCTACAATTTGCGGATTAAACCCTACAAAAGTAATACGCACTTCGTAAGGTCCGCCAATACGCACACTTCTAAGCGTGTAACGTCCGTCCGGGCGGCTAGCTGTTCCGTATTCGGTTCCGGTGGGCATATGCTGGGCAATTATGGTAGCTCCAGGTAACGGCTCACCATTAATATCTGTTACTGTTCCCTCGATTGAACCTGTGGTGGTACCTTGAGAAAAACCTGCAAAAGGCAGCACAAGTGCAGCGAAAAAAAATAGTATTAATTTTTTCATGGGTTTTGTTTTATGATGGATTGTTAGAAAATTTTCAAAAAAATCTCATATGACTCCAAGTTGATGACTTAGAGCTATGAACAGGCCTCAAGAGTTAAAAATATACTCATTTGGTCTTTGTTCAAGTCTCAAAAAGATAGGAATAATGAAACCCAACATCCCTTTCTTTTTGCTATTTAACACTAACTTAATACGCGTTGCTGATCATTTGTGAACGATAGAATTTCACGATCGTCTCCTGTTGTACCCCTAAGTAATACAATAGCACAATAATAGTAAAAATCAGCTGTAATTTGAAGAACCCGATTCGCTCATATCGCCGGCCTGATGTAACTACAGCTTTGGGAATTAACCGAAACTGTGAATACCTCTTGATCCTTCTCACAATTTCCTGATCTTCCATCACAATCAGAGATTCATCAAACCCACCGATCTCTTCAAAGACTGCCTTTTCAACAAAAAGGCTCTGATCTCCAAACCTGAACAGATCCACATCAAATCGTGTAAACCAGGCATAGAGCTTTAGAGCCCAATGCTCCATATCGAATGCAAGCCTGAAACAACCACTATTAGCCCCATTTTCTATAGCCCTTCTCATGTCTTCCACGAATGAATCAGGTGGAATTGTATCAGCATGAAGAAAATACAACCACTTTCCCCCAGCCTGCCTTGCTCCGTAATTCATTTGGTGGGCTCTGCCTTTTTGGGGAGATATCATAGCTTTTGCGCCTGCCTTTCTTGCTTCTTCAATTGTATGGTCTGAACTGCCACCATCTATTACCAGAATTTCGATCTCCCTTGAACCGGCCGACTCCCTCAGGTGTCGGATCAACTCACCGATCTTTTCTTCTTCGTTATAAGTTGGTATGATAATACTAAACATGATCTTCCGGCGTATTCAGTAAAATTCCTTTCGCTTCTATCCAATCCTCTATGATATCCACATCATTTAAGGTCTTTAAAAGAGCAATAGACTCGCCAAGCTGTTCAATGGTACCTATCGTACTTTCAAATACTTCTTCTGTACTCCATTTCACTTTTTTAAATACTTTGGGATAAAATTTATTCATCCCCAGTAAATAATATCCTCCATCTTTGGCAGGCCCTATTACAAATTCTTTCTTATTCAGTGATAAAAAAGCATCTTCAATTATTTTAGCTGTGATCTCTGCGTTATCGCTTCCAATGATCACTGCTTTTTCAGCACCGTTTTCGAAGGCTGTTTTAAAGGCATACTCCATTCGTTGCCCGAGATCATCCCCTTTCTGAAGCTTTTTAGTGAACCGATCATTTTCCCAAATATCATTAAGTTCTACATAAGATGAATACCAGATCTCTTTGTTCATTTTTAAAGACACGGTTTCTGAGTAAGTATACCTCAACAGTTTTTGATACACGCGAAGTGCCTCTATATTCCCTATGCTTTTAGCAAGCCTGGATTTAACTTTCCCGGCTTCCTCGTTCTTTACAAAAATGATGAGCTTTTCTTTCGTCATTAATTTGTTGGCTTTATATGAATGGCTTTAGAACATTTCCATTTCACAGACATGTAATACCTAGGGCGTATGCGATACGCCCTTACTTAGCTATCTACACTTCAAAATTCGATGTTCTATGTTCCTTGTTGAATGTTCAGGCGGTTCAGGCAGTGGCCCCACCGCAACTGCTTCCGGATCCTGCAGTACAGCCAAAGCAGTGCTGATTCACTTTGATATCTCTGTCGTTAAGAACATCCAGATCAAACTCTTTTATATGCTGCACACTATCACTATGAGTCTCCATTTCCAGCATTTGATTGAAATCACAATCAAATAGCTTCCCGTCCCAACCAATAGAAATGGTATTTCGGCACATGACTCCCATGGCAGCTGATGGATTGAATGATTCTACCAGCTTTTCCATATAATCCTCAAGATTACCTGACATGAGTAGAAAATTCAGAAACCGACTGATGGGAAGATTTGTGATGGTATACAAGTCATTGAATTCGATATCATGAGTCCGCTTGAGCTCTTTTTTAAACTCCTGCTTAACCTCTTCCTGATCTCCTGGCAAAAAAGCGCCAACCGGGTTATACACCAGGTTAAGCATTAGGCCTGTGTTTTCTTTGCCATATCCGATCTCATTGAGTCTCTTTAATGCTATGATGGATTTATCGTACGTACCCTTACCCCTCTGCCGATCGGTCCTCGATTTACTGTAAAAAGGTAATGAACAGGTGACTTCAACGTTATGCTCCTTAAAGAACTCAGGAAGATCACTGAATTTGTTAGTAGTCAGTATGGTAAGATTAGACCGGACAATAATATGTTTTCCCATTCTAGCGGCCTCTTTGACAAACCACCTGAAATGCGGATTCATCTCCGGGGCCCCACCCGTTAGATCAACAGTTTCAATATCCGAATCTTTCAATGCCTCAAGGCAATACTCGAATGTTTCCTTACTCATGATCTCTTCCCGATCCGGGCCGGCATCAACATGACAATGCTTGCAGGTCATATTACACATATAACCTACATTCATTTGAAAGATCTCAATACCTGTGGGTTTAAGGGGGAATAATCCTATACCATCCAGTTTATCCTCAAACTTGGAAAGTGACTTTATCTTCGTATTATGATTGTTGATGATATCGAGCTGCACTTCAGGCTTAGAAAGCTCATGCGTCTCTGCTTTTAAAGTCTTCATTGGTGTAATAGATTTAAAAAAATAATTAAAAAGGATTGGCGTAACTTACATTGACACGTCTTTGACCTTGTTCATCATCTGCACACCATGAACCAAAGAAGAACCACCACGAATAGCAGCAGAAACATGAACGGCTTCCATCATTTGCTCCTCACTCACGCCATTCTCGAGACTTTCTGTTGTATAAGCATCAATGCAATATGGACATTGAACCGTATGTGCAACTGCCAAAGCAATAAGTGCCTTTTCCCGCTTAGTTAGAGCACCTTCCTCAAAAACTTCTTCATAATATTCAAAGAATTTTTCGCCCATGTTTTCTTGCCATTCCGTGACCTTACCGAATTTTTTTAAGTCTTCTTTTTTATAATAAGATTTGTCCATGATAATAATATTAGTTTTCTAGTAGATGGTTGTGTATATATAATTCTTATGAAATAATTAGTGTACTGGATCAATATGCCTGTCGCAGAACTCACTAATTTTTAGAAAATGAAACAATTTCGTTCTTTTTTCCCTTTAAATAGGTAGAAACTCCAATAAATCTAAATCATATGAAAATGAATACAACTAAATTATTATCGATACTGTTTATTGTCACCGGTTTTTTAATTTTTTCTCCCAATAAAGTTCAGGCCCAGGCCAATGGAAATGGAGGAAATGTAGGTATCGGTGTAATGTTGGGAGAGCCAACAGGTATATCTGCTAAAATTTGGAATAATGACCGATCCGCTTTTGCTTTTGGCGCTGCATGGTCATTCGGAAATGATGATGCTTTACATTTACACGGTGATTATCTAATGCATAAATGGTTCAGCGACATCGATCAGGGTGCCCTTGCTTTCTATTATGGCGTTGGTGCACGCATTGTATTAAGTGATCCGGATGCACGTGCAGGTATAAGAGTGCCTTTCGGGCTGAATTATATTATTCCAAATTCCCAAATAGATCTGTTTGTTGAAGCAGTACCTATTCTAAATCTGATTCCTGATACTGATTTTGATGGAAATGGAGCTCTAGGCATCCGCTATTACTTCTAAACTAAAGCTAAAAACGGGCAGGGCGGATCAATCGAGATGACCTGCCCCTCTTTTGCTAAACTGATATGCTCAAATTTTGAAGCAAAATCTTTTTGAATCTTCGCATTCACCCCATCCAATATATCATCATCCTTATCGGGGTCATGGTGAATAAGGCATAATCTCTTGACATTTGCTTTTTCAGCAAGCTTGACGACCTCTTCCCATGCTGAATGCCCCCAGCCTATTCGGTCTTTGTATTCTTCTCTATTATACTGAGAATCGTGCATCAGGATATCCGCACCCTCAACAAATTCAACAAATTCTTTCCTGAAATCATAAACGTCTTCCCCATCACCTATCATGATCTCATTATCCGGGGCGTATACGATGGTGGTTTCACCGGCTGTAAGCTTATAGATGGCGGTTGGAACCGTATGACCTGCCCACATGTATTCAACTTGATAAGTACCGAAATCTATTGGATCAGGATCTGTGGTTATACAATTTATGTCCGCTTCCAGCATATCCATAGAGACGGGAAAGAAGGTTTTCGACATGTGCCCCTGCAGTATCTCCTGACAACCCATATCTCCGTTAGGCGGCATATATATTCGAAATGAGTTTTCAGAGTCATAGAAAGGCTTAAAGAAGGGAAAACCCTGCAAATGATCCCAATGTGGGTGAGTTATAAAGACACGTCCGTTATAGCCTTTGCCGTTACTCATTAGGCTGTTACCAAGATTTCTGAAACCCGTGCCGCTGTCAAAGACGATTATTGTATCCTCGCCAGGCATTTCAATCTGAACGCAAGACGTATTGCCACCATACCGCATATTTTCAGCATTTGCGCATGGTGTAGAGCCTCTGATTCCCCAGAATTTTATTTGTATGGGATGTGAGTTCAAATGATTTTGGTGATTTCTGCCAGAATATTCTTCTGGGGTGATAAAATATTGTATGATAAAGATATCGCCAAAAGTACTACTTGGCTATTATAATAAAGTAATATTTACTCCGCTTCGTCAGACTCATCATCATTTTCTGCAGATCGTTTCAATTGATCGATCTCTTTTTTCAATTCAATGATGCGATCTTGTTTTTCCTCAATAGCCTGATCTGCCTTATCAATTTTACCCTGAAGCTCATCTAAAAGGGCATTCCCCCTGTTTGTAGGCTTAAAATAGGTCTTGGCTTCCTCGAACTGGATCATTTCACTTTCGAGCTTTGAAACCTCTTTTTTAAGCTTGTCGCGCTCTTTCTGATACTTGATGATATCTTTTCTGGTATCCGGATCAATTCCCTGGTTGGCAAGTTTTTTCTCCATTCCGAGATCAGAACCGAGTGCCCTATATCGATCATAGATCACATCACAGGCTTCGCGGTACTGCTTCCAGATCTTGTTCTTCATTTTGATGGGTACATACCCAATATCTTTGAATTCTTGCTGCAGTTCTTTGGCTTCCTGAACCGCAAGTGCCGGATCCTCATGCTTGCCCAAATCCCTTAGCTTCTCAAGGATCTCTTCCTTCTTTGCAAGATTTTCCTTTTGATCCTTTCTCTGACCTTTGAAAGCTTCACGGCGCCGGTCGTAAAACTCATCCATTGCCCCTTTGAATTGTTTCCAGATCTTGGAAGACTTCTTCCGCGGAACCGGACCTATCTTTTTCCACTGCCCCATCAGACTTTGCATGGTCTGATGACCTTTATCAAAATCGTCCGTTTCTTTAACTTCCTTAGCCTTTTCAATCAGCTTATACTTCTTCTCCAGATTTTCCTCTTCCTGCTCTTTTAACAAGTCCAGATTATCTGATTTCACTTCATTGAACTTATCTGTGGCTGCCTTGAACTTATCCCACATTTCGTTCTCATCTTTCTGCGGAAGATTACCGGCTTTTTTCCAGGCCCTGTGCAGCTTATTAACTTTTCGGGCAGCTTTGGCAATATTCTCCTGATCTACCAGTGCCTCAGCTTCTTTTACCAGCTTCTTCTTCCTCTCGAGAGCTTTTTCTATAACTTCCCGGTATGTTTTATCAACTTTGAACCGGATATCGTTGAATGTATCCTGAACCTTGTTAAAACGATCCCACAATGGTTGATTTTTCTCTGAAGGAACCCTCCCTACTTTTCTCCACTGAGAGATCAATTTGTTGAATTCGTCCTCGAGCTCTTCAAAATCTGGATCTTCGTCCTCAAGCTTTTTAACCAAAGCATCCATCTTGTCCAAAAGCAGAAGTTTTAAATCTAAATTCTCTTCCTCTTTCTGTAGCTTCTTGACGAGGCGGTCAACTTTATGGTCTTCAAATTCACCCATCAATTCTTTAAAGCGCTGATCTAACGCCTCAGCCTCTCCTTGTGGCAGAAGCTTGATAGACTCCCACTGACCTTTGATCTTGCTTACTTCCTTGGTGGCTGTCCAGTTTTCTTCATTAACTATATCGGATAATGATTTCAGCAGCTCTTTTTTTCTGCCAAGATTTTCTTCTTTTTTGCGATTCAGTTCTTCGTAGTGTACCCTCTTTTTCTCCTCAAAATTATCACGAATCTCTTCAAACTCGCTGATCAGGGTTCTGACTTCTTCGTTGTCTGAATCCGGTCCTTCCGTAATTTTTTGTGCCAGATTAGCTAATTCTGTTGTCACGTACGGCCAGTCGGTTTGCGCAGCAAGTTCTTTTGCCTTATCAACGATCTCTGAGTAAAACTCTTCAGCAGATACCTCATCTTCTTCAGAAGGCTCACTATCTAAGGCTTCCTCAGCGTCTTCTCCTGCTTCAGATTCAGTTTCCTCAATTTCCTCAGCTGGCTCAGATTTTTTCACCTCTTCAGTTGCATCCACTTCATCTACAGATTCTGCCTCCACGGTATTCTCTTCTTCAGATATAGCAGTGGCTGCCTCATCAGACTCCGGCTTCTGCTCTTCTGCTCCAGCTTTTTCAGTATCTTTAACCTGCTCTATTTCTTCAGCAGTTTTTTCTTCTTTCTTTTCAGATTCGGTATTGTTTTGCTCCAGGTTCTCCACAGTAACCTTCCTTTCCTCGTAGTTCTTTTTGATTTACGGCCCTAAGCCTGCTATTTATTTTAGTTAAGATAATATATCTACCTATTCTTTGGCAATTGAAAGGGAAAACAACCCAAAATTGTTACCGGCTATCCGGATATACCTATCCAAAAATCACAATGCACAAAAAAAGGCGCACTTTCATGCACCTTCTAAATGGATCAAAAACAAGCTGTAAATTATTTTTCCTGAAACATGTGAACATCTCTCTGAGGATATGGGATATCAATACCTGCTTTATCTAATTCCTCTTTGATCTTTTCCATATTATCCCAAAAAAAGCCCCAATATTCACTTGTCTGAGTCCACGCACGTGCAGAAAGATCAAGGGAACTATCACCAAGATTTGTTAATACAACCATTGGTTCCGGTTCTTGTAATGTACGTTCATCTTCATTTAATACTTTAAGAATAACTTCGCGAGCCTTCTTGATATCATCATTGTATCCAATACCGATAGCAAAATCAGCTCTTCTCGTATCTTTTTCTGAATAGTTCTTAACAGGCGAGTTAGCAAGTTGTCCATTTGGAATGACTATTATCTGATTATTCGGAGTATTCAAAACTGTATGCAGGATGTCGATTCTTTCTACAGTTCCTGACTCACTTCCTCTTTCTATAAAATCCCCAACTTTAAATGGTTTGAAAAACAGGATCAAAACTCCTCCTGCAAAGTTTGCAAGGCTACCCTGCAAGGCTAAACCAACAGCTAAACCGGCGGCACCCAATACGGCTATAAAGGAGGTCATTTCAATACCCAGCATGCCGAGTGCTGTAATGTACACCATCACTTTTAACAGGATGGAAACCAAGCTCTTTAAAAAAGATTTTAGTGCTGTATCTACACTGCTTTTATCAAGGCCTTTTCCTACTCCCCTGACTATTAATTTTACGATCCAAAGACCAACAACAAGTGTGGCGATCGCGGCAAGGAGTTTTGGACCATAAGTGGTCACAATATTAATTAGATCATCTGACGAAATATTAAAATTTTCCACTGACTGTATACCCTTGTTAGTTAATTGGTTATTTGATTTAATATGAGCAAAATTTCTAACTATTTCTCATAAAAAAAGGGAGGCTATTGCCCCCCTGATTTAGCAAATAATTGAGTTCTTAGAGTTCTGCCAACTCTTTCTTTATTTCATCTTTTGTCTTACCCAACTTTTTCTGTAATCGACCGATAAGTTCATCTTCTTTACCTTCGGTAAATGTCAGGTCATCGTCCGTCAATTCAGAATACTTTTGCTTTAATTTTCCTTTTAATTCATTCCAATTTCCTTTAATTGTCAGATCATTCATAATGTGACTCCGATATTTAGACAGTTCTGATTTTTAGTGTTTTAAAAAAAGTTAATGGCCATTCAGGAAGTCTTTAACAAGAACTTCCAAAATAGCCACCAACTCGGGATGGTTCTATTCTTCTAAATGACTTCTCAGCATCCATGCTGTCTTGGAATGGACAGTCAATCGCTCCGTTAGCAGATCGATAGTTGCTTCATCCTCAGCATTATTTGCCGGCTCCAAGGCCTCACGTGCGGTTCGGATAACCTGTTCATTTGCTGTTGTCAGGCGACGGACCATTTCTAAGGCTTTGGGGCGATCGGTATCTTCTTCAATTGAGGTTAGCTCATTAAATTCTTTAAACGTTCCCGGTGCTCTGAAACCCAAAGCCCTGATGCGTTCTGCAATAACATCAATGGCCTCAGCAAGCTCGGTATATTGTTCTTCAAACTGCTCATGCAACTGATGAAATAATTCACCCGTTACGTTCCAATGATAGTTATGTGTTTTCAAATAAAGCAGATAGGAGTCAGCCAATACTTTGGATAACCCTTTCGCGATCTTTTCTCTGTGTTCTTCAGAAATCCCGATGTTTATTTTCATAGTCTCAATTTCGCTTGGTGCCTCAGTACTCATAATATCTGTATTTTTCTTTAATATTCACTTACCAAAACACACACCACTGTAAATAATTCCAATACTTAAGTAGTTATTACAATTGATTTATGATTGTGAATATAGAGAGTTTCAATAAAAAAAAGCCTCGTGCTTTATAAAACACGAGGCTTCGATTTTTTTGGCAGAGTCTGTTACTCTTCTACTCCATAAACCTCTTTTAGAATACCTTTGGCATTGGCATCACCATCTTGCATTACGCGATGTTGTAAATTAGTAATGATTTCCTGCTCAGCTCTTTCGTAAGCTAATTCTTTAGCATTTTTATCCGTATTGGTTCGGACAAGCTCATAAATATCATCAGCACGAACTACACTGTAGATCTTATCATCATTAAAAGCATGGGATCTTAGTTCTTCAAATTCTTTGAATACCCGCGGAAAGTCTTCGCTGTCTTCAGCACGGGTTATCACTTCAACGTGCTCAGGTCCTTCCGCACTTAAAGGGGTTTTGCAGAGATAAAAAAAGTTTTGTTGGTATTGCATCTGCTGTTTATTTGATAATTGAATTTTTTAGCTTCGTCAATATAACAAATAGTGTGCAAAATGTGCCATTCTAGGTCACAGGTTTTAGACGTGAGGTATTAGGTGTTAGTGGCGACGCCTAACACCTAATACCTAATAACTTGCCCCTATTTTCTTTAAAACTTTAGGGATCATCATCCATTTGATCTGGCAAGTACCCGGCGTGACATCTATCCAAGAATTCGCAAAACATTCGAGGCAAACCAATGCTGCTGTTGGCATACGCACAGCGATCTTGTGTTCTGAGCCGGCAAGCATACCTGCCGTATTTTCCATTATCGGATTATGACCAACCAGCATAATGCGCTCATGATCATCCGAAGCAGCCTGTATTTGTTCAATGTAATCTTTCATAGAACCATAGTATAGATCCTCATTCCATTGAATATTATCTGGCTTTATCTGAGCGGCCTCTGCAAACAATCTTACAGTTTGCACAGCCCTTTTAGCCGTTGAACTATAAATGGCCGCCGGATTGTAATTAATGTTATTTACAAACTGCCCCATTATAGGGGCGTCATTTAACCCACGCTCAGCTAAAGGCCGTTCAAAGTCTTTCTGCCCGGCGCTATCCCAGCTGGATTTTGCGTGTCTCATTAATAAAAGCTGCTTCATAATCGGCTTAATCTTCTGTTTCCAGTTCAACCATTTTTACCTTCCGGGCATATTTACCGGCTACAATACTGCCATCTGAGGATTTTGCCATAACCTTTACCAGTTCGATCCCGAAAAAGATGATAATACCAGAATAGTAAACCCACAACATCAAAATTATTATTGAAGATGAAGCCCCACTGAGTTGTGTAAGAGAACTGTTACCGATCACCAAGCCTACCAGAAATTTCCCAAACACAAGCAAGAGAGCCGTTACCAGGCTTCCCCAAACCAATGATGACCGTGGAACTTTAGCATCCGGCAATAAATAATACACCACCATAACAGCGATCAGTATCATAAAAAATGAAAATAGATTACTTGCAGCACCTACTAATATTACCTGATCCGACAATCCCCCAACCGGCAACACATTAAGAAGTGCCGTCATTGTGGAATCTATTACTAATGAAAAGATCATAGCAGCCCCCAAAAGCAAGATCATGCCGAAAGCCATAACCCGGTCTCTAATCAATTTAAAAACAGCTGCATCCTGATTTGGTTTGACTCGATAGATCTGATTAAATGAATACTGCAGCTGTACCAAGATACTTGTTGACGATATCATCAAAAAAATAATGCTTAGGATCAGAAAAAAAACACTTTCAGTATTTGTCTGAATAGTCTCAACCAGTGCCATTACTCCCTTTGTGCTTTCTTCTCCCAAATAAGTGGTTAAATAATTTCTTAATTCTGCCATTGCGCTCTCAGTACCGAAAAAGATACCGACCACATAAACTGCTATTACCACGATCGGAGCCAATGAAAACAGGGTATAAAAAGCGGTTGAGGCACTATATTGAAAACAATTATCTTTTATAAAAGAGTCAACGGCCGTATAAAAAGTCCGCCAGATCTTCATTACATAGTTGCTCATCACTATCCTGTTTGTCTGTTGAAAATTCGGCTTGGTGCATATAATGTCAGAATCAAACCTCTTGCCACCATAAATGCCGTCATCGCCATCCATAACGCATGAACACCGGCAAATGATTCACTTATGTAATAAACCGGCACAAACACGAGAATGGTTGCTACCAGCATCGAATTTCTCATCGCAGCCGTTGCCGTTGCCCCAATGTAAACACCATCCCAAATAAAACATACACTGTTAACAAGAGGTGCCACGATCAGCCATATCACTACGGTCATAGCTACCGCAATTACATTTTCCTTATCTGTAAATAATGAAAGTATTTCAGCATCAAATACGGCATAACCAATAGTTCCCATTAACCCCAGACCCAACCCCCAGAGCATATTGGCCTTGACCGCCAGCTTTAGACTCTCATCGTCATTAGCTCCTTTAAACCGCCCTACCAAACTCTCCGCCGCATAGGCAAACCCGTCTGTTCCATACGAACTGATATACCACATTTGTAATAAAATTGTGTTGGCTGCCAAAACTACATCCCCCATTTCGGCAGACTTTGCTGTAAAAAAAGCATAAGAAAATATCAGGCACAGGGTGCGGATCACAATATCACTGTTGACTGAAAAGAACTTTTTAAGCTCTGAGGTTTCAATCAGTTCATTCCATCTGATATTAAGCTTAACCCCGCCGTATTTCTTTTTATAAAGTATAATGGCAAGAGCCAATGCCAGGAAACTTGCAATCAAACTTCCTGTTGCCACACCATCTACCGTCATGTTGAACCGGAACACAAAAATCAGATTCAAAATGATATTTACAATATTTAAGAAAATAGTCACTATCATTGGATAGGTAGAATTTTGCATTCCCAAAAACCAGCCATTCAATCCAAATAAGGCAAGTGTAGCCGGAGCTGCAAAGATTCGAATATGATAATACAGCCGGGTATATTCTTCTACCTCTGGAGAAGCATCAATGATAGCCAAAGAAATATCAATAAGCGGGTATTGCAATATCAGGATCAACAAACTGCTGACAGCAGCCACTAACAAAACCCTCATTAGTATGATTTTTGTTTTTCTGTTATTTCCCGCTCCATAGGCTTGTGCCACCATTCCTGTGGTTCCCATTCTCAAAAAACCAAAGCCCCAAAAAATAAAATCAAATATTATACTGCCTACTGCAATGGCTCCCAAATAGTAAACGTGCTCAAGACGACCCACAACAGCTGTATCCACAGCTCCCAGTAGCGGTACCGACAGATTACTTATAATATTAGGAATAGCCAGTCTAAGTATTTGCCGGTTCAATGAAAGTAGTTTTTAATTTTAATGTTAAAAGGCTAAAATAAGAGCATTCAAAGAATAATAAATTCATATTTTTTGAATGTTCTGTAAAGTTGCATATCTATGGGTGTGCATGTATTTTCTTTCTCCAAAAATTCTTAGGAATAAAACTTAATTATCTAACTTATTTGCCTTTCACATGAAACTTGAAACGCGTAACTCGATCCTGACTATTGTACTTGGAATAATAATTCTTGGGCTTACCTATTGGTTGTATGATTCCCTAGTTACCCCATATGAAGAGGTAAGAGAGCGACAAGCTATGACCGAAAAAGTTCGTCAGCGCTTAGTTGACACAAAAGATGCCTTGATTCAGTATGAGTCAGTTCATGAAACTTTCCCCCCATCTGAAGGCGGATTGGACAGTTTGGTCCAATTCCTTAAAACGGATTCAATGATGATCGCGATGGGTGATTCTCTGTTTGGTTCTACTTTCGATGTGTTCAATCCTGATTCTTTGGTGTACTCACCTCGGCCTCCGCATCCAAAATTTGAGTACGCACTGAATGATACGCTACGCCCACAGATCTACTTATTGACGGATCCTGGCTCTGACGACGCCATTGGGAGCCTTGAACGTACAACTATGCGTAATGCTCCAAACTGGAATTAATGGGTGACCTACCTGCAAATCTAGGTGTTTGTTTTTTTTCTGATCGCTTGTTCTATTCTATAAACGATCCGAATAAAGACAAGCACCTTTTTCGTATTGGCTCGTTTGACTTCAATTTCAATGTTATCGATGCCATTACCCAACAGCAGGATCCCAACTTTTCCCACGTTCTATCGACCTTTGAACAATTCAAGGCTGACTTCAACATAAAATCAGTGCGTGCGCTCACCAATCCGTCCCACGAATGCTGGACGGTATTCCCCAAAGTAGTTTATGATAATGCGGATGAACGCGAAGACCACCTTTCAATTCTGATGAAAGGCGTTGATCGGGAGGTCATAGAGCCAACATGGCATTCACTTCACAACAACGAGTACAAATTTCTTTCCGTACGCAGAAGAAACCTAATGGAAGGTTTTGACAAGCTGACCAAACAAGTTGCAACCACCGATTTCAGCAGTGATTTTGAAATGGCACAGCAGTGGTCGGGTTTTGCCAAACCCGGTGGTTCCTTCCTGATGATAGGCTGCCATAAAAATGTCATCTCTATCACATCCTATCTGTTGGGAAAGTTTAGAGCAGCTACCTATATATCTTTTGATCAGCCCGAAGACCTACCGTATCACTGGCTTCAATATGCTAAAAATTCAAGCTGGCTCAGAGGGTTACATGAAACTATTTATCTGTTCGGCACCGACACCCATGATGTTGAACAGGCCCTACAAGGTTTTTGGGATAATTCTGCCGAGATCGTCAAGCTAAACTCACTCGAGACCATCGGTGTTAATGCTGAAGAGGAGACTTACGGCTTTGACCTCACCGCTGCTTTTCCTGCTATTCTACTCAGCCTCGATTTTTGATTTGAGATGTTTAATGCTCAGTTATTAGTGTTAAATTACGGGTATAGTTCATTTGGTACCTATAACTTAAAATAAACTCTCCGCCATGCGGATCATTACAGGAAAATTAAAAGGGCGTAAATTTACCATCCCAAAAGGGCTCGACGTACGTCCAACCACAGACAGAACCAAGGAAAGTATCTTCAATCTGATCGAAGCCAGGGTTTTCATGGAGGGCACGATCATTTTAGATCTGTTTTCAGGCTCCGGAAACCTGGGATTTGAAGCCATCTCGCGAGGTGCAAAACATGTAACTGCTGTAGATCGGGACTCTCAGAACGTTAAGCAGATTGAGAAGACCGCCAAAGAATTTGGTATTGAAAAACAGATGCGCATCGTTTGCTCTGATGTTCAGAAATTCCTGGACGGTATGGCTACTCCTCACCATTTTATTTTTTGCGACCCTCCCTACGACTATCCATTTATGGACGAGATAATCGATCAAATACTTTCTGACAACTGGCTAACCGATGAAGGGTGGCTAATGCTTGAACATGATAAATACAAAGACTTCAAGGATCATCCTAATTGCACCTTCTCTAAAGCCTATGGTCGTACTATTGTTAGCATCTTTCAAAAGCATCCGGTAGATTCAGAATAAAAATCAGACCATGAAAACCATTGCCCTGTATCCCGGCTCTTTTGATCCTATCACAAACGGTCACCTGGACATTCTTAAGCGAGCAACTAAATTGTTCGAGGAAGTTATTGTCACAGTTGCTGTAAATAATAAAAAAGATGCTGTATTCAGTGGAAAAGAACGAGTTGAGCTTATCAAAACCTGTATTGATGATAAGGAATGGTCAAAAAATGTCACTGTTAATCAGTTCACAGGACTATTGGTTGATCATGCTCAAAAGATGAATGCCGATACCCTCGTCAGAGGTGTACGACAGATCTCAGATTTCGAATATGAATTTCGTATGGCGCTGACCAACAAACGGCTCGCTCCTGAAGTAGATACTGTTTTTCTGATGCCTGATGAAGAATTCACATTTATTTCAGCCTCCATAGTCAAAGAAGTAGCTTATTGGGATGGAGATCTAAGCTCTTTTGTGCCTGAGATTGTTGCCGAAGCACTCAAAAACAAGTTCAGGGAAAAGGAAAAATTGTAGAATAAGTCATACGCTGACTATTAAAACTGATTACCTTATATCATTATATATAAAACATAGCCTTAATACCCAGTTAAAAAGATGATTTCAAAACGTGCACAACAACTACAACCCTCTGCAACCCTCAAGGTCACCGGCAGAGCCAAGGAATTAAAAAGACAGGGTAAGTCCATTGTGTCGCTTAGCGCCGGCGAGCCGGATTTTAAAACTCCGAAGCATATTTGTGACGCTGCTATAAAAGCGATCAATGACGGCTTTCATGGCTACACCATGAATCCCGGTACTCCGGAATTACGTGAAGCCATTTGCAATAAATTAAAAAGAGACAACGATCTGGATTACGATGCTTCACAGATCATCTGTTCAAACGGTGCCAAGCAATCTATTGGGTTTAGTATTCTGGCATTGGTCGACCCGGGTGACGAGGTGATCATTCCGGCTCCTTACTGGGTTTCCTACCCCGAAATGGTGCGGTTGGCTGAAGGAACATCCGTACCTGTTAGAACTTCATTTGAAAACAATTTCAAACTGACCCCTAAGCAACTTGAAGAAGCCATTACTGATAAAACCAAGGCTCTTATCCTGTGCTCGCCATCCAATCCAACAGGAGCCCAATACACCGCTGAAGAGCTGAAAGATTTGGCAGAGGTACTAAAAAATTATCCTCAAGTCTACATCATTTCTGATGAAATCTATGAGTATATCGTTTTTGAAGGTGAGCATGTCAGTATTTTAAATGTTGCACCTGAACTCAAAGACAGAGTCATTCTCATCAATGGATTTTCAAAAGGATTTGCTATGACCGGCTGGAGATTGGGCTATTTGGCTGCCAATGATGAGATCACTGGAGCCGTTTCAAAGATCCAGAGTCAAGAAACATCAGCGCCCTCCTCTATTTCACAAAAAGCAGGAGAAGCAGCTTACAAAGGTGATCTTGATGAAGTTATTGCCATGCGCGAACAATTTAAAGAACGCCGGGATTACCTTGTTGAAGCATTGAATGCCATTGAAGGTGTCAGTTGTTTTACGCCTGGTGGAGCTTTTTACGTGTTTCCGGATATCTCACACTACATAGGCTCATCAACTCCTAAGGACACAAAAATCGAATCTTCAACCGACATGTGCCTCTATTTGCTGGATGAGTTTGGATTAGCCCTTGTTCCCGGTGATGCCTTCGGCGAACCCAATGGAATCCGACTGAGTTATGCAGCATCTATGGATGACCTGAAAGAAGCCATCAACCGATTGAAAAAAGGTTTAGCAAGTTTGACTTAAATGATGAAAATGGTACAAAATTTGTTTAAGCCATTTAAAATTCATCATTAACTAATTTACAATATTCACCATGCCTACTTACGAATATAAAAGAGAAGACGGATCCACCTTTGAGATCATGCAGAAAATGAGCGAACCTGCTCTCACAACCTGTCCAACTACCGGTCAAAAAGTGAGAAGGATTATTTCAGGTGGCGGAGGTGTCGTTTACAAAGGCGATGGATGGTATGTTACCGACTATAAAGATGGCGGACGTAAATCAGCTTCTACTCCTCCCGCTGATACTACTGATAATGTCAGCTCTGAGACCAAAGCTGAAGCTCCAAAAACAGATGCCGTAAAGGAAAAGAAATCATAAGTCGTTAATGGTTAATCGTTATTCGTATCTTATTTCCATTATACGAATCACGATTAACGAATAAACCATTAACCAGATGGAACACAGTAAAGCATATCAGGAAGCCTTAGATCAGTTTGTACTTCTTTGGGGTGAAATGGCATCAGCCTGGGGCATCAACAAGACCATGTCCCAGATTCACGCCTTACTCTATGCCGAGTCTCAGCCCCTGGATACAGACTCCATCATGGAAACACTCGACATCAGTCGCGGTAATGCCAATATGAATTTGAGGCGACTGGTTGACTGGGAGCTGATCCACAAAACAGGCTATCCCGGTGACCGAAAGGATTATTATTCTGCCGAAACGGATGTCTGGAAGATCGTTTCAACCATTATACGGGAGCGTCAGCAACGAGAGATCGCTCCAATTCGTGAAAACTTAGTTAAGTGTGTTGAAACCCTTGAATCGGGCGGTTTAGAGGATCAGGAGAGCAAGGAGTTTAAGGTTCGCATTGAAAACTATATGGAATTCCTTGAGATGTTCGAACGATTCACCGATGCCCTTTTGCCCTACATCAATAAGAAGAATCTTGGCTTCCTGAAACAGCTTGTGAAACTCGTGGAGGTCAAAGAGTCTCTGGCGGGAAAGAAAAAAAACGATGACCGATAAATCTCGCCGGGAGATCGGAAATAGCGGTGAAGATCTGGCTTGTACATTTCTGAAATCTAAAGGCTGGCAAATACTGGATCGAAATTATTTTTTTGATCGTGCTGAAGTTGATGTCATAGCTCAGGATGGTCTTGTTATTGTATTTTTAGAGGTGAAACTCAGATCATCCACTAAATTCGGACAGCCTTTTGAATACGTAACGGAAAACAAAGTCAAAAATGTATTTAAAGCTGCTGAAGCGTGGATCCGGGAAAATGATATGCATGATTCGCCTGTGAGATTCGATATAATTGGTATCGTAAAGAAAAAAAATAAAGCACCGGAATTTAATCATATTGAGGATGCTTATAGGTAGATATAGGCACAAGGTGTTAGGTTCAAGGGGCAAGTGTTTTTTACTGAATTCCTTGCACCTTGCACCTTGCACCTTGCACCTAACATTATTAATTACCGCATTTAAAATTAAAATATGCCTTTTACTAACGACGAAATTGCTTCCAAACTCCGTGAAGTTTCACAATTGATGCAGCTTGCCGGCGAGAATCGCTTCAAGGTCATCGCATTTGACAGAGCAGCACAATCCATTGAAGGATTACAGGGAAGAATCGATGATTACATTCAGAACAAAACCCTTACGGATATAAAGGGAGTAGGTAAATCCATTGCTGAGGATATCTATGCCCTTGAAGAAACCGGAAAGATGCCTGTTTTCGAAGCCTTTAAGGAAAAGGTTCCGGAAGACCTCGTTGATTGGCTTAATATTTCAGGACTGGGCCCGAAGAATGCCTACAAGATCCACAATGAACTGGACATCAGTACGATTGAAGAATTAAAGGAAAGACTGAAAGACGGATCGGTTGCTTCTCTTTCAGGATTGGGTAAGAAATCGGCAGAGAAGATCATGAAGTCCATTGAGTGGATGGAAAAATTCAATGAGCGTTGCAGACTGGACGAAGCCAAAGAGATCTCTACCCCAATATTTGAAAGCCTGAAAGACCTTGAAGGTGTGCAGCAGATCGAAGTAGCCGGTTCATACCGCAGAGGACTTGAGACAATTGGAGATATAGACATTCTGATAGCTGCCGAAAAAGAATACATTGAAGATCTTTTCGATGTATTTACCAACCATGAACGCGTTACTGAAATATTGGGACGCGGTGATACCAAGAGTTCAGTAAGAACCAAAGAAGGCCGGCAGGTTGATCTTAGGATCGTATCAAACAAGGAGTTTCCGGCTGCACTCATGTACTTTACCGGAAGCAAAGAGCATAATGTAGTGATGAGGCAACGCGCCCGTGAACGCGGCATGGGATTAAATGAATATGGCCTCTTCAAACTGAATAATGAAGGCGAGACTGATTTTGATTCGCCTATTGCGTTCAATAGTGAAGCAGATATTTATAAAAAACTGGATCTCCATTTTGTGCCACCTGAACTCCGGGAAGACCGTGGAGAATTTGATATCTACGAAAAACAGAACACTCTGGAACTAATCACAGACGATGATATTCGTGGAGTCATTCATGCTCACAGTACTTACAGTGACGGTAAATATTCGATCCGGGAGATGGCTGAGGCTTGCATGGTTCGTGGTTATGAATACCTCGGATTAACTGACCATTCCAAAACGGCAGCCTATGCAGGCGGACTTTCTTTTGATAAGATCAAAAAACAGTGGGATGAGATCGACCAGCTGAACGAAGAATTCAGAGAAGCCGGAAAAGATTTCGTCATATTCAAAGGGATCGAATCTGATATCCTTACAGACGGTTCTCTCGATTATGAAGATGAGGTCTTGGATGGATTCGATTTTGTTGTTGCCAGCGTGCACCAATCCCTTAACATGCCTCGTGAACAGATGATGCAACGCATGCGGAATGCTATAAAGAACCCATATACAAGAATCCTTGGACACCCAACAGGTCGCCTGCTTTTAAAACGAAACGGCAGCGATCTTGACCTCAATGAACTCGTTGCATTAGCCGCTGAACACAACACGGCAATTGAGATCAACGCAAATCCTCACCGACTGGATATCGACTGGAGATTTGGAAATATAGCCCGGGAGACGGGCATGATGACGTCAATCAATCCTGATGCTCATACTATCGAGGGTATTGATGACATTGAATTCGGAGTTCGGATTGCCCGAAAGGGAAAATATGGAAAAGACCGTGTATTAAATGCAAAAAGTGCTGATGAAGTGATGGATTTTTTTAAGGCAAGGTAGGTCCCTTCAAATTTGGTTCATTATGCATGGTATCGAAAATTAGCTACCTTTGGCCTGAATTTTAACCTCTAATTATTTCGAAGTGATCATCGACAAAACCCAATTCTCGGAAGTTGATATCGTAAAACTTGTCAAAGGTACTGTAGTCCCAAGACCCATTGCATGGATATCATCTGTTGGAAAAAGCGGGATCCCAAATCTTGCTCCTTATAGTTTTTTCAATGTCATTTCCACTAATCCAATAATGTTCATGATCGCCAGTGGCCCGGCTGAAAACGTTGGAAAAACAGGTGATAAAGACACGCTTGCCAACATCAGGGAATGTGGTGATTTTGTGATCAATATGACTTCAGCTTCACTTGCCGATAAGATGCACCATTGCAGCATTGTCTACCCTAAGGATGTCAGTGAATTTGAAGAAGCCGGCCTGACCGTAGCTGAAAGTAAAATTGTGACTGCTCCGCGGGTCGCTGAGGCTCCCATCAGTATGGAATGCATTCTTCGGGAGGTTCTTGAATTTGGTAATTTTAATCAGATAATCGCTGAACTCGTTTGCTACCACATCAATGATGAAGTGTACATGGAAAACGATAAGGTGAATTACCAGAAATATGACCCAATCGGAAGAATGGCGGCAAACTACACACACGTTCGCGACCTTTTCTTTCCGGGCGATGTTTCCTCAATTTAGAGTCCTATTTCCAATTTTGCGATCCGGGTACCTTTCCCGTTTCACTTCATTACCAAGACTGTCATATTCTACCCAATCACCCGACTGACGACCATTTACATACTCACCGATCACTTTGAGATGGCCGTTTGCATGCCATTCTTTAACTATCCCATGAAATCCAACACCTGCTTTAAAAGGAAAATACCGGCGCATAGTACCGGCACTGTCAAAATGGATACTTGCTGAATCCCTTCTTACAGTATAACGCTCGAGCTGGCCTTCTCTGTCGTAGTAACTATGCATTGTATCCATGATGATCTCCTTGATACCTTGAGAACCGGAGTAATAATAATACATCTCATCCTTGTTGGCAGATGCCATAAGATTCCCGGTCGAATTCCATAATGACATTGTCTTTTCAATGAAATTTTGATCCATTGCCAAAGTACGGTTTGGGTACCAATATCTTAATCTGAATATCTTGCCCTCATCAAATTCGGCCTGGATATTGTATCTATGCCGATGAAAAGTTCTGATATAGCCTGAGTATGGATCCCCCGATCTTCTATGAACTAAATTTAAGCTTGTATCCCGGATCATATAATGGCGTGCCCCATTCGTATTTCCACTTGTGATGAATTCTCTAGGTGAAACAACATTCCCATTTTCATCCCTGAATTCCAGATTTTCATATCCGTTCAGAAAATAGTGGCTCCTTCCATTTGACTGCTCCGCACAAGAAGAGACTATAAAAAAGAGCATTAGATAGACAATACTTCGGAAAATTAAAGCCATCAATCTTTATTGTATTCAATCGTATTCCCCAGTAAATATCCATAAGGTTTAAGTTCAGGAATCTGGTCAAATATCACCTTAAGGATACCGATCAAGGGCACGAAAAGGATCATACCTGAGATGCCCCATAATTGCCCGCCAACGATAAGTGCCAGCATAGCAACAAATGGATTTATAGAGACTTTTGAACCTACGATGTTTGGCGTTATAAAATTACCTTCCAGAAACTGAACCGTTGAAAAGACAGCGATCACCAGTAATGGGGCGATTAGAGAGTCTGTCAGTAACAAAGCAAATAAAAGTGGCGGCAAAGCTCCTATAATTATACCGATATAAGGTATGATAGCAAGCAGAGAAGCAAACACGCCAAAGAAAAGGGCATGTTCAAGGCCAATTATGAATAACCCAATGGTATTCAAAAGAGCCAAAATTCCTATCACTGTCAGCATTCCGCCCAAATAATTTTGAGTCACTTCCTGAATGCGGTCCAGTAAATTATTTACATGAGTATAATCTCCTTTTTTTGCAGCAAATAATTTCTGAAAGAAGACCCGATACATATCCTGATAATACAACATGAAGAAAACAAATATAGGCAACAGTCCTAAAACCGTAAACATGTTGGTTGTTGCACCCACTACAGAACTCACAAGATTGCCACTCTGATCAATCAGGTTATTGATACCCTGCTCAATATATTTACTCTGTTCCTCCTGAGAAATTCCTACTTGCTCCTCAAGAAAACCTATAGCCTGCCCAGATACTGTTTTCAACTTTTCTGTTACTTCAGGAACGCGCTCAGCAAATTGAGTGAACTGTACTGATATCAGAAATAGGATACCGGCTAAAACAACGATGACAACGATCATTGTCAAAAGGATGCTTAAAGCCTTACCAACCTTAAGTTTCTCAAACAACTTAACAAGCGGGTTCAAAAGCATCGCCAGGAAAGCAGAAAATGCCACCGGCATTAAAATGAATTTTGCTGAAGTAAGTAAAGTGATCAGCAGGCTCAGACCAATTAAAATTATCGTCGTTTTAAACCAAAAGGGATAGTTTTCTTGCGAAGAAAGGGGATGGTGCATTAACTTTTTAGGCATGTAATTTGATTACTTTTTACGGCTGCTGATATTTCAATAAAATTAATATAACTTTTAAAACGTTTTTTGACCATGAGGGTGAAATTCTTGTACTCTCAATAAACCTATATGTTACTTATAATTACCCAATTTCATGAAGATTAACTTAAAGATAAATTATTTCCTTTGTACATAGCACATACTCTCCGTTAATGTTAACTATTTCTGTTTCCTGATGAGCATATTTAGATTCACAATAAAAGACTTGATCCAGCTTTCAGGCATGTTTCAGTTATTAACTGCTTCGGTTCATCATTAATTTAAATCATATTTAATACACTATGCATATTGATCACATTGGTATTGCTGTCAAAGATATCAAATCAGCAACTGAAACCTACTCCAGGATCCTGAACAGTAAACCAACCAAAACGGAAGTGGTTGAAAGTGAAAAGGTAGAAACCGTCTTCTTTCAAACCGGGGAATCTAAAGTTGAGCTACTTGGCCCCATAAATGATGATTCCGTGATTGCAAAGTATGTGGCTAAAAAAGGGGAAGGACTGCATCACGTCGCCTTTGAAGTGGAAGATATCCACGCAGAACTCGACCGCCTCAGAAAAGAAGGGTTCACCGTATTGAATGAACAACCCAAGGATGGGGCCGACAACAAACTGGTGGCTTTTGTGCATCCTAAAGACAACAACGGGGTTTTGGTAGAGCTGTGCCAAAGTAAAAAAGAATCCTAGATTATACATTAATTAGAATTGAAGACAGGCCACAAAGGGCGTATCTTTATAGCAATGATCGGGGCGTGGCTCAGCTAGGTAGAGCGCTCGGCTGGGGGTCGAGAGGTCGCTGGTTCAAATCCAGTCGCCCCGACATTGATAAGGGATGTCAGTATTATACTGACATCCCTTTTTTAATTGTAACAAATTTCTCTCAGGGAACTTTATGTATAGGTTCAGGTAAAAATGATCAGACACACATAAGACCGTACCATTATGTATATCATTGATAACAAACGACAGATCGAACGCATTAACAGCATGGTTCCACTTCGCAAGAACCTTGAAACGTTCGAAGTATATTATCATGACCCCTCTACCGGTGAAATGTGGAAGAGTTTTTTTCCCAAGGGCTATCAAAAACATAAAGGTCCAAAGTTACTGCGCCCTGAACCTCTCCCTAAAAGTCTGGAACTGCAGCTTGAAATTTGCCTTAATAGTACTGACAACTCTGACGCTATTGGGCTTGGTATTGAATGTTCAGTAAAACCGGAAAAATGGGACACCATTCTCGACCTTTTGGATAAAAACAGAAGTAACTATCTCCGCTCTCATCTGACAACTTTTATCAATCATCTGGGTGTATTAGATCCCGAAAACGCTTTAAAAGATGTTGAATTAAATCCGGACGAAGCCGGACTCTCACCTGAAAAACTGATCCAATTGAAAAAGCGTGCAAGAATGATCAAGATCAAACGATTTCTACGCATCTGATCAGCAATATTTGGGTTTTTCTAATAATTGGCTCACCACAAAGGCTTAACCTTATTTTCTAATAAGTGTAAAAATCACCCCTGAACCCTCCATTTAGGGCATTTTTGGTCATCAAGGGAGAGGTTTACTACCCTTCATAACATTAAGATTTTTTAATATTAAGAATAATTAATAAATTGCAGGTGAAATAAAACAAGAGATTCAATGAAAACACTAATTCTCTCCATACTGATCTGTTTAGTTTCCGGATCTATTCTCCAAACTAATGCACAGGTAACCGCCGTAATGCAAGCCCGGGTAGAAGTAATTAGCGGTGCAAGTTTTACTACTTTGAGCGAACACCTCATCGACTTCACTTCTGTTAATGCTTTTGAAGATTTTGAAGCCGGTGCATTTACTCTCGTTACTACACCCGGTTCTGACGTCAATGTTCATATTCAAAACACCGATCAGATAACAAACGGGAATGGTGAAACGCTTGATTTTGAAGAATTAGCCGCGGATCAGACAATTTCTGATAATGGTGAGCATCAGATATCCATTAATGGTACAGTAAGTGACCTACAGCAACTAAGCGGTCACTATCAGGGCGCCATCACTGCAGTGGTTGAATATTATTGATTTGGAAAGATTTAGAAACTAACGGCCAGCTAAATAGCCTCAAATAGGCTTTTCCTGCCCTCCCTCAACCGGTAGTTTTATTCTTTAAAAGCTTTAAAAAGATAAAACTCCCAATATTTATATCTCCACTCCTTTTCAACCATTACACGGAAGGTTCTTTCATTCAGCATCTTTCTGGTTTCTGTGGCCGACCTAGTGTTGATAATTTCAGGTACCATTTTACTGATTCCGTAGTTGATCAAACTAAACAGTCCTGTCCTGTTCCAGTCTAATAGGTAAAAACAACCATCGGCCTTTAAAACCCTATGTATTTGATGCAATGCCTTTTCTTGCTCTGCATAATTATGAAAGGCACTCATCGATATTACGATATCAAAAGCAGAGTCTTCAAAACCCAGTTCTTCAGCAAAAAAACACGTGAAATTTAGATCTACCCTACCCTCAAATCGCTGTCTTGCCAGCTTGAGCATTCCTGCCGACACATCATTAAGAGTCATTGTATCAAATTCATATTCTGCCTCTATCAGATGTTCCGCAAACAAACCCGTTCCTGCACTTACATCAAGTATCTCATCATCCGGGTTACTTTTAAATTCGGCAAGCAATTTTGCGTGCGTATGATCCAGATAATTCGCCCATGTTTCCTCATAGTTACGGGCGTCTTTAGAATAAGATTCTGAGGTTAGCTTTTTACTCAATTTTTTACCGGCAATTTGATCTCAATCTCACCGGCCTTACTCAATTGCAGTATTACTGACACGGAATCCCCGGTACTCAGGTTCTTATCAAGCTGAATAAGCATGACGTGCAAACCACCTTGCTTAAAAACCATTGTATCTTTGGGCTGAACCGAGAGATTTTTTTTCTCACGCATTCCCATCATCCCGTCTTCTGTCTCATATGTTTCATGGATCTGGGTCAAGGCTGCAACGGCACTGCTAACTCCAAGTAGGGTGTCAGGCTCATTAAGTTTATTTGTATAGGTAAAATAGGCAGCGCTTGTCCCACCACTTGCTGCTGGCCGTACTCTTTGTTCTACCGGTTCTTCAATGACACCCGCTTCTGTTTCCTGTTTTTTTTCAGTACTACAAGCCGAAACCAAAATGCCTAACGCCAATAACCCAATTAATAAATTTCTCATCGTACTCTATTTAGATCTTCAACTACAATTGATGGTACTACTTTCTGGCTCCCACCGTATTCAAAAATAACCCGCGATTTTTTATCGAGCACCATGATCTTGTCGGAGTGGTTAATAAAATACAACTCACGTCCATCTTCAGTGGTCTGAGTCATAGAAACCTGACTTCGTACCCTGGCGCTATCCATCAAGGCAAAAACTTCAGTTGAATCACCAGTCAGAAATGTAAACCCCTCATCTATTCCAAATGAGCTGGCGTATTGCTTCAGGGTAGTGGGCGTATCACGCACCGGATCAAAAGTGGCAGCTACAAATTCAACATCCTCAGGGTAGTTCAGATCTTTCTGGATCTTCATCAGGTTCTGAGTGATGAGCGAACATATATCAGGGCAGTTGGTATAAATGAATCCCATGACAACGTATTTTCCCTGAAAATCGTCTGGGAAAGACACAGCAGCACTGTCCTGATCCATAAGCTGGAATGAAGCATCCCCCATGTCGTCGATCACGTCCGGGTTTCTGCTACATCCGAAAAAAAGAATTGGGAGTATAAAAAGTAAAAGTTTTTTCATGGTTTGAATGTAAGGAACTTCGCGAATAACTTTAAGATTGTGACAACAAGTATAAACCTTTTTAAAAATCCGGAATGATTAACAGAGTTAAATTCTTAAGTGCCACATTTATTACAATTTTGATCTTTATAAGTATTGCGTGTGAACCTCAGCCATCTCAGAAAGTTGTTCCTGAGGCCGAAACTCATATGGATTCCGAGGAGAACTATGCTAACACAGTTCCTCTTATCTACCATATGTCTTTCATTCAGCGCTATAGTACCAAATTGTATTTTGCAGGTTTGGAAGAGAACTGGGGATTGGCAGATATCTACGCACACGAACTGGAAGAGCTGTCTGAAGTGATCATTGAAGGAGATATGATAGACGACGGCATTAATATAAGCGACCTGATGAAAACCATGTTACCGCCACAGATCGAAAAAGTTGAGCAAGCTATCGATAATAAAAATCTGGCTATGTTCAAGAGAAGTTATGAGAATATGATACAAACCTGTAATCAGTGCCACCAAGAGGCTGACTATGGACTTGTAAAAATCACCATTCCTGAACAAAATCATTTTAATCAGGATTTTTCGGCACCTTCTCAGTAAATCGGATCAGTGTTGATGAAGAACTTCATGTTTATGAGCATTACAAGGCTCAACCTCAAACTCAAGCGTGCTGTGTGAGATATCATATTCATCATGCAGCACTTCTTTGATGGCTGATTTTATTTCTTCCATGAGGGGCAGATCTTCCTTATGAATAACAATATGACTTTCCAGCAGAGTGCTTTCCTCGTCCAGCCTCCAAACGTGAACATGATGCACATCACATACTTTTTCTACTTTCTGCATAGACTCAGTCAGTTCAGAAATATCTATATTCCCGGGCTTAGCCTCCATTAAGATCTCGATGGCCTCCCGCAACATATGGTAGCTGTGCCACAAAATGTACGAGCCAATAATGAGCGTCAATATGGCATCTACAATATACCACTCGTACTTAATAATGAGCCATCCACCCACTATTACCCCAAACGATGAGATCGCATCAGCCAATATGTGGATGAAAGCTGCCCTCATATTCAAATCATCCTTAGAATTTTTCCAAAGTAAAGCAGCAGTTATAAGGTTGGCAGCTAAACCGATCATTGCCACCCATAACATCGTAAACCCATCAATTGTCTCAGGGACGAAAAACCTTTCAATCCCTTCTTTGATGAGGAATAAAGCCACAATTACAAGAGTGATCAAATTGACAAAAGCCCCAATTATTTCCGCTCTTTTATAACCGAAGGTCTTTGAAGAAGTAGCCCCTTTCTTAGCAATTTTCTTAGTCACTAATGTAGTTACCAGCGACATGGCATCATTGAAGTTATGTACCGCATCTGAAAGCAGAGAAAGGCTGTTAGCGATAATTCCACCTATCACCTGTGCCAGCGTGATACCGAGGTTTAGAAATATAGACACCCATAATTTCCAAATTGAAGAGTCATCTATCTTTGGATGATGGTGATGTTGGTGATTATGTCCCATTATGATTTATTATAGCCTGAGAGCTGTATAGATTCATTTTTAACAGTTTCCAATATTCCAAAAATATTGGATCGTCATTTTTTTAAATTCAAACAAGTTCTTGTCGAATTTTGATTTTAACCCAGATACCAGATTCCAAAACTTCCGATCAATGTGATCAAAAATAAGATATAAGCCTGTTTTACCGGTTTGTCCGGCAGATATTGGTACAAAGGGTTTTCCGTAAAGAATTGTTCCAGTTGCTCTCTTCTCGTTTTTTCGGTCTCATCCAGATCATCCTCTTTTTTAACCAATACTTCTGCATCGCCTTGGATCTCTTCCAGACTCTCATTTAAAAATCCGGCAATGGTATACTGATCTACTTTTCCAAGTTTACTTAAGATAAGATAAGAAGGCATTCCAACCATAAAAATTGCTATGCTAACCACTGTTTTATCCCAAACAGTAAGCTGCACGAATTCACCCAGCATCATGCTAATGAATGCGGCAAGCCCCATTATGCTGAGTAGCGCACTTAAAATAAGTCTCAGTTTCCAGTTTTGTATTCCTTCCAGAAGTATTTCAGATCCTTTCATATACTGCTAATCAAAATATTTGAAATGAATATGTGTAACGCTATGATAGTTATCAAGATTTTTTAGTCTTCCATTCATCCAATAGTAGACGCATGAGAGAACGAGCTGCAGATTTTGAAATTTTATCCAGTTTTTTCATGTCAAGCTGATCGTCAACTTCATAGGTTACGGCATCAATACCAAAAGTATGGTAAAACCAATTTTTGGCGATGGGTGAACTAGTATCAAATTCCTCAACGGTAAAATCTACGTCCTTGTTATCACCTTTAATGAAATTGATCCATTTTTGAGTGATATTATCAGGATCGGTCTTAATGTCCGTATTTATAGGATAAAATAAATTTTCATTTGTGGAATGAAAATCGATAGCGTAAAACATCCTTCTTTTATTGTGTCCCTTCATCCATGAAAGAGCATCTCGAACCACTTTTGTTTCAGGTTGATTGAAATTTTTCCAATCGCGGTTCAGATCTATCCCTCCCGCATTATGTCGCCAATGTCCAAGGTCGACTCCATCCGGATTGATCATTGGGAATGCTTTAACCACAAATGTATTCCTAAACTCTTTAGCCAATTCAGAATCAGAGGTCAATTCTTCCAGGAAACTAAGTGAGGCGAGATAGCCCGTCACCTCAGGTGGATGCTGCCTTCCCACTATAGCCAAAACAGGAGCTGTTTGATCAGGGTTCACCTCTGTAATCTCAAGCTCTAAGATCTCTCTTCCACTTTTAGAAATTCCGGCACTTCTCAGTTTCACAAAATCATGCCCGCTGATGTCACGCACAGCCAGATCTGCCTCTAGATCTGATGAGGTCTGAAGGGGTTGTGCCGATATATAAACCGGATCTTCACTCAGTTTCAGCTCTATGATAGCCGTGCCGTCAGTTGAATCAAATTCAAAAGACAATTCCTTATATTTAGTGAAATAGGTTGTTTCTAAATTATCTGCCTTATGTAATTTAGGAACATAACGATGTGTGGCATCCTGATAATTAATCATTATTTTAGCGGTCCTTAAGGTATCACTCCATATCTTAAAAGCATACCATGGGCTATTATTTATCGGAGCATTTTCCGGTTGTATAAAAACCTCAAATAAAGAATCATTTTTCATATAAAAATCATTAAGGCGAGCACCTTCAAATTCGTTTGAGACCCAAACTTTAGGCGAACCGGCTCCGATCACCCTCTTATATTGTGGGGTAAGTTCTTTATCAGTGGTATTTGTAACATCAGGCGGATCGTACGAAAAACCGGTAAATTCTTCAGTACTTTTACAGGATGACAACATTACTAGCAAAAATGCTACAATCAGTACAGAACGCATGTAAATAAAGACTTTTAAACTTTGGCATTATATCCTCAAAAAATCGGATAACGGCTACCAAGATAGCAAACATTCAGTTATACTTATTACTCAAATAGCAGCTTCTATTTCCTGACTTCTACCATGCATAAAGCAATTCAATTTTTCATTCTATTATTGGGACTTCTATTTTATCCTATGAATATGGCTTTGGCTCAGGATCAAGATGAAGAACCGGTTCAGCCCCGTGTGTGGAGTGTAGACTTCAAGGGTAATACCACATACGAAGACCTTGTGTTAAGTAAGATTATTCTGAATGAACCCCCGGGAAGGTTTAAAAAGCTGGCTTTTTGGAGAAAACCTGGAATGAAACTCAATGAGAATGAAGTACGCAGAGATGTGATCCGTATCGAAAGGTTTTACCAACGCCGGGGTTTTGATGAAGTTAAGGTAAGTTATGAGATACAATCTTTGAACAGGGAATGGAGAAAAGCTATTCTGTTCACTGTCACTGAAAATAAACCCATTCGCATCAAAGAAGTAAATTTTGACATCAAAGCCAATCCGAAAGACCGTGAATTGATCGTTACTAACGATCGGTTTAACACCATCAGAGAGCGATTACCTTATCGTAAAGGAGAACGGTATGAGGTCATAAATGAAGCTGATGTCAGAGCAAATCTGACCCGCGCTCTCAACAATCTTGGGTTCCCATATGCGAACAGTTCAATCGAGGCTGAAACAGACAGCGTTGCAAAATCTACCGTGGTTAATATCGAGGTTACTTCAGGAGTCAGGGCTCGATTTGATACTGTAACTGTAGAAGGTGAAGAATCGTTGGGAGCTAGGTATATAGCCCGGGAAACAGGTATCAAAGATGGCGAGTATTTCAGCAATGATCAACTTAGGGAAGCACAACGGGAAGTTTTCAGTCACCATTTGCTTCGCTTCGCTATCGTCTCCATACCCGATCAACCACAGGATTCCACCATCAGCGTGAATGTGAGAGTAAAGGAGGCTCCTCTACGTACCGTACAGCTTTTATTTGGGATCGGAAACCTTACACGGCTTGATAATGGCTGGGCCGATTTCTATAAACTGTTCAGAGGGCGGGCTTCATGGACTCACAGAAATGTTCGGGGAAAGGGTGAGCGTTTTACTATTTCAAGCAGTGCATCTGCCATTGAGCAGCGGCTAAGTACCGATTACCTGTTTCCCTACTTATTTAATACAAAGTCTTCTTTTGTAACCTCCCCTTTTATCAGTCATCAGCTTGAACCCTCCTACGAGATCTTCCGAGGTGGTTTTACAAACAGCTTTCTTTATCAATACAGCTCTAATCTAACCGGCTCTGTTTCATATGAATTTACGCTTAATAATGAGTCAACGCTTAGCTCTCAGGAAAGCCTTCCAGACAGTATTCAATCATATAATACCTCTTCGTTTAACCTAAACGGGTATTACTCTACCGGCTTGAACCGGGGACGGAGTGGCTGGTCTATTCAGCCTTTCTGGCAATTATCGGGTTTGTTCAGTGAATCTACTTTTAGCTTTCAAAAAGTTGGCCTCGATACCAGAAAGTTCACCCCCCTGACTGAAAACATTGTTTTTGCAAAACGGATCAACCTTGGAGCTATCTATTTCTCAAAAAATGATACACTGCCATCCAATATTCGATTATTCAGTGGCGGGACAAATTCCGTGCGTGGCTGGAACAGACAGGAACTAGGCCCCAAAAGAGCTATCCTTGATGCCGATGGTAACTTTGATCGTTATGTACCTATAGGCGGTCGCGCAAACTTCAGCTTCAATACTGAGTTTCGATTCAGGTTCGACAGCTTTATTAAAGGTTTTGGAATGGCTGCTTTCCTGGATGGCGGGCAGGTATGGCGTAATTTTGGAGACATCGCTTCCACTTCTATCCTATTTGGAACCGGGGCCGGTTTGCGCTATCAGTCACCGATCGGACCTGTCCGGGTTGACGTCGCCTATAAAGTAAATCCAACCGATAAAGACCTTCAACTCTATCAGGGTATTGATTATGGCAATGCCTGGGACCGATGGGGCATTCATTTTAGTATAGGGCAGGCATTTTAATGAGTGAAGACAAAAAACATATCTTTGAAAAAGTCTGGATTAAAAGAACAGCATGGACATTGCTTTCAGTTATTATTCTGCTGGGGGGTCTGCGATTATCCCTTAAGACGACATTGGTCCGTGACTTTGTTAAAAAACAGATCGTATCTGTGACAAACTCAACCATTAATGGAACCCTGGATATCTCGTCTTTGGAGGGTGATCTTTGGAATAACTTCAATATAACGGGTATCTCCTTAATTGATCAGAAGACTGATACCCTTCTTACTGTCTCAAAAGTTCAAATCAATCACTCTTTATTAAAACTGGTAACTCTTACCTATCAAAGTTCCCTTATAACCATCGATGGAATGAAGGTCTACCTGAAAGAAAACAGCTCCGGTGGTTTCAACGCACAGCAATTGATCCCACGAGACACTACTGAAACTGATAGTGGATCCCCTATTAATTTTGACCTTCAAGATATTCGATTACTCAACTCAGCGATATACGTAAACTCACCGTCTTATCTTCCGGATCAAAGATTATCTATTACAGACGTGAATGCACGTGCACAATTTAAACTGTTTGATGAATTCTCGGCCAGCCTCAGTAAACTGGATCTCAAGATCAATGAGGGTCGTTTACCCAAACCAATTGCTCTTTCTGCCTCTGCCGGTTACGAAGGTAAGCAGATCACCCTTAATGAATTGATCCTTGGAACAGGCAGATCATTTCTAGAAGCTAATGCATCCACTAACCTGAGGGATTCCACATTGAACGCGGCATTTCAGGCAGCCCCATTTTCTTTTACAGATCTCAAGCCTTACATCGATCAGCCTCTGCCTGATGAAAACCTGCAATTATCATTGACGGCTAAAGGAACTTTTGACTCATTTGATATTGAGATCTCAGGTGCCGGAACCGGGTTTGATGACCTCCAGTTTATCACAACTGTATCACTAAGTGAGCAGCCTTCCCTTAAGAAGATAGGGTTGAGCGGAAGCAATCTTGATATTAGATATTACACCGGTGATTCAGTAGACGCAAATATATCTAATTTTCAGATCACGGCTGAGGGTTACCTGGGTCGGGATCTGAAAAAAGCTGACTTGATCTGGGGATTTACACTGGATAATATCACCTACGAAAATTACAGACTCCAAACTCTGTTTGGTAGCGGGTCGCTAAAAAATGAAACCGTTTTAGCTAATGTGGAAATGCGGGACGGTCAGGAATCAATAGTCCTTAACACAGATGTAGAACAGATATTAAGTACTGACCCGGAGTGGGTATTAGATATAAGCGTAAGAAAGCTAAATCCTGCCCGCTGGATGAAAACTCCTGAAATGAGCGGTGTCGTTTCACTGAATGCCAGAGCCTCCGGAACAGGGTTTACCCTAAGTGAAACACCCTGGAAATATGCCTTCTTCAAGCGTAAGAATCCCGTTGTTACAGATGATCCATCTAATGCAGATTTCGGAGATCGAATATCACTTCGATCCAAACCAATCGAGCTGGCAGGCTATCGAATACCGGATCTTTCTGTTACCGGATCCATCAATTCTGATGAGATCACTACGAAGGGCTTCGTGGATCTGTTTGACAACAGGATCAATTTCAGGGCAGCCGTTCAGCAGCTTTTGCAGAAAAAGCGATCTTTTACATTCCAAACCTCGACAAGCTCTTTTAACATTGCCGACCTGCCTGACCTTGAATCATTACCAAGCTCAATAAACCTAAATGTAACCGGTAACGGCAGCTTTACCGACCCAGAAAACCTTAGCCTTGAAACATTGGTACAGATCGATTCGAGCTCTATCAATGGTGCCTCACTTGACTCCTTGACCATTGATGCAGAAATGCAGGATAATATTCTGAAAATCAGAAATGGCCAACTTGCCAGTGAGGTCATTGCAGGTAATTTTTCGGGGCGACGCAATCTTACTGACCGTACAGATCCGGACAATAACTTTAGCTTGAACATGGAAATTCTGAATCTTCAACCTATTGCGTCTATAGCAGAAGCAGACGTGCTTGAAGCAACCGGAACCTTAACAGGTAAAGTCAGTGAAGTCGTAGATAATGAGCTACTCTTTGATGGAAATATATCCCTGTCCGATTTTCAGTATGACTCCCTTTTTACGGCTAATAAAATATCCGGCTCAACTAAAATATCTATCCGCGATGAATATGGTTTCGACTTTACACTTAATATCGAACAGCCAATTATAAATGATGTGGCGCTTCAGGATATCACTTTGCAGACCATTGGAGTTTCAACCAATGAATTCATGTCAGGTTACTTCAATTTTGATATAATCAGTGAAGATGCCGGTGAGATCACACAATCAGGGGATTTTGCCGTCAACCTTAGCAACCTGAGAACTGAGCTAAGCTGGGATTTTCTGGAATTCAGAACTCAGGCACAGACACTTTCCCTGGAACAGCCGTTCAATCTGGTTTATGAAGATGCCAGTATCAAAACTGACACCCTGAGGTTAGGTTCAAAAGATGAAGCATACCTTAACTTTGCGGTTCCATATGCTGATACGCTTTCACAACGTTTCTGGATGCAGGCCAAAAACTGTGACTTTGGAGTTATCCAGGAAACCATCTTTGATGAACGTTTTGTAGACGGAGTCCTTTCCGGAGGTTTTACACTGGAAAATACGGACAGTACATTTACCGGAAACGGAGCACTAAATATTGAAAACCTGTCCTATCTTGGAACTCAGGCTGAACGCTTCTCTATAGATTTTCACCTCCAGGATGAAAGGTTAAGTGCCGGTTTGAGTATTATCATGCAAGAGGAAGAAAAAGTGGCCGGCAGATTTAATGTACCCTTTGTTCCGGAATCACCTGAAAGCTTATCAGATTCCTTTTTTAATGAGCCTGTTTCCGGCTCCTTCCAAATTTTCCCTATCCCTTTGGATGAAATAAAAGGCATCCTGGAGGAATTTCAGATCACACAAACGGATGGTATCCTTTCCTTTGAAGGAATGCTTAGTGGAACAGCAGGAGAGCCTGACCTTGGTGGTAATTTTACTCTAACCGAACCTACTCTTTCCGGTATTTCTATCGACTCAGCTTCTGCCAGTTTCAGCTACGATCATACTCAAAAAAATATTACCGCTCTTACGCGAATAGATGCCCGTGGGCAACGAGCCGCATCCATTGAAGCCAAAATTCCGATCTCGATGGACTTCAGAACCTTTGAGATTCAAATGCCGGGACCTGAAGATTCGTTAAGCATGAATCTTATCACTGATGATTTCAATATTTCAGTGTTCAATGATTTCCTCGATAAGCAGTTTACCAGAAACCTAAAAGGTACGCTTAATGCTGATGTCAATATATCCGGCACTAAGACGGACCTTAAATCAGAAGGACACCTAAGGTTAGACAAAGGACGATTATCAGTCCCAATTGCGGGGATTACGTTAACAGACATCAATTCGGAAATTCAACTTTTAGAAAACGGACATCTTGACCTCAACAGGTTCAATATGAAAAGCGGGAGTGGTAATTTTACAGCCTCAGGCGCCATTGAGCTCGAAGGAATCACCCCGACAAAACTTGATCTGAATGCAAAAGCAAGTCGGTTCAGACTTGCCAACACCGATAATTACAACCTCACCATTGACCTGAATAGTAATATTTCCGGAGATCCGCTTCGTCCAAAAGCCTCCGGCTCACTTACCATTAAAAACGGATTTATTTATTTACAGAATTTTGGTGAAAAAGCGGTAGAGGATGTACAACTTGAAGAAGAAGAGGCCTCTTCATTCAGCCCATATGATTCACTTGCCATGGATATGACCTTTGTGATAGAACAGGATTTTTTCATCCGTAACAGCCGGTATCTGGATATGGAGATCGAAATAAACGGAGAACTTGAAGCACAAAAACAAACCGCCGGTGAACTTCAGCTATTTGGCACCCTTGATGCCGGTGATGGTTATGTACGTCCGCTTGGCAAGCAGTTTAATCTCGAAGAGGGAAGATTCACTTTTAGCGGACCACTCGAAAATCCTAATATTCTTGTAAGTACCAGTTACATACCTCAAACGGCTCAAAAACAGGGCGATCCAATTACCTTGTATTACATTATCGATGGAACAGCGCAGGAACCGGAATTTCGTTTTGAGAGTGAGCCTCAGATGGAACAGCAGGATATCATATGCTACACCCTCTTTAATAAACCATGCTATGCCCTGGATTCCTGGCAACAGGTGGTTAGTGGTGGCGGCGGATCATCTCCGACCGATCTACTGATGGGAGTACTTTTGGATGAAGTGGAAGCTCTGGCTACTCAGGAACTTGGTATTGATGTAGTTCAGATCGAAACCTTAAACACCGGATCTGATGCCGGCACAACCACCTCCATCAAAACCGGGTGGTATTTGAACCGGAGAACCTTTTTTGCCATCATCAATGAGATCACCGGAACAACCCCTGAAACCATGTTCATTCTGGAGTACATGTTAAATAATAACCTTGATCTCATTCTGACTCAGGGTGATGAACGGCAGCAGGGAATTGACCTTCGCTGGCATTACGACTATTGATCAGTGTTATCCGTGTTTAAGTGCCTAAGTGTTACGGTGTTAGGATAGTATTACATGCCCTACACCATAACACTTAAGCACGGTAACACTTAATTTCTACATTGTTCACCACGGCAGCACTCTTCTGCATTGGTTCCACAAGCCGCACATTGCCCGTGACCATGCACCCAGATCAATTCTGCTTCCTGCCCACAAAACAGGCATCTTCTTTTAGCTGATCCTGCTTGCTGAGTTTCTTCCTGAGCTTTAGTCTTGCGTGAGTTCATCATAAGCAACCTGTACGTTAGCACTTAAAGGCAATCTCCAGCCGGGAGCCTTAAATTCCTCAAACCCATCCAAAGTTTCAATATCTGCCAGCTCTTCTTTTGTTCTTCCGGCCTCAATTCCATTTTGAGTGTATTCGATCAGAGCTGTTAAAAAGTCCCTCTTTACCTTAAGTTCATTCCTTGAACCTGTGATCCCATAATCAGAATTTCCGTGTCCAAAGATATATATTGCATCCCTAGGCAGTTCATCGGCCACGGTTTCAAGGGTAGTGATCCAGTTAGAAATGGAAGCGCCTGAAGCCCTATCGATGAAAGGATGTGCTCGGTTGAACATGAGATCACCCATATGAGCTACATTGGCTTTCTCAAAATACACCACGGAATCTCCACCGGTATGGGCCGGTCCATAGTGTTTCAGGTGAACGGTCTCATCACCAATACCTTCAGACCAGGATGTTTCATAGATTGTATCCGGGTAAACCTGGGCATCAACCGCCTCCTGACCATTTCTTTCAGCTGCTGCTTTTTGCAGATCAGGAACGTTCTTATGTGCTACAATACGGGTCACCTTTCCTTCAAAAGCAGGATTACCTGCGGTATGATCACCATGGTGATGTGTATTGACTAGCATATCAAAAGCCACATCTTTCATCTCTTCAAGTCCTGATATACAATTCTGAGCTGATTCCGGAAACTGTGAATCTACAACGATGATACCTTCCTCGTTAACCAACCATCCGATGGTTCCGCCTCGCCCAATAAAGGTTCCTACGTTTCCCCTTAGAGTTGCAAAAGGGCTGTTTTGTCCAAAAGCCAGCAGTTTATGAAAAGGAAGAGTAGCTGCAGCACTCATTAGGGCTGACTTAAGCAGAAATTCACGTCGATTCATAGGAGATTCGTTTAATTGTGGTTCTATACGGTGCAATTAACGAAAAATATTTCAGTTTTCATTCCCCGGACTTTCCTGGTGGTCATCTTCTGCCAACGCAGAGCGTCAGGCTTGAGGCCAAGTCTGAGTATCACCAATAACTCAGCTCATACCTCTATATCGTCCGGGTTTGTGGTTTATAGCAAGGATGATATTAAGGGCTACGGCAGCAAGTACGGAAAAGGCAAGTGCTTTCCAGTCAACCACAAAGAAAGCAGCCAGAATGATCAGTGTATCAGCTACCATCTGAAACTTCCCGGCACTGATCTGAAAGTACTCCTGTACATAAATAGAAAGGATATTCAGTCCACCAAGACTTGCTTTATGCCGGAAAAGCATCAGCAAACCACTCCCGATCAGGAAGCCTCCAAAAATGGCTGCAAACCAAGGGTTAATCTCACCAAATTCAAATATCGTTGGAATGAATTCGGTCAGGAAAGAAACTCCAGAAACCGCAATGAAGGTCTTGATCGTAAAATCCCACCCTAGTTTTTTAATGGCCAATACATAGAACGGCAGGTTGATCACAAAGAAAATGGGACCGAAAGTCAGCGAAGTGGTGTATTGCGTCAAAAAGGCCACGCCGGCGGTTCCGCCTATCAGGAAATTCATGTGCGAAAAGATCGCAATACCGAATGCTGCCAACAGCGAACCAATGATGATACCCTGAATATCATCCACTACCGAGTGCTTGTCTATACCCTCAGCCTTCTTTCCTTGCTCTTCTTCTACTAGTGTTTCCCTATTCGTGATCTCGTTTTCTTTATCAGTGTTCATTTAAGTCAGTTGGTCGTCTCTGATCAAAAGCAGGATCGCTGCATGTGGTACGATCAGATACGTTTCGTTTTCAAATTCAATTTCATGTGCTTGCTTTTTCAGGAAGATGGCTAAATCACCCTCCACCGCCTGCATACCAATGTATTTTGTATCGGTGCTGCCTTTCCATGTTTCTTCAATATCAGTGTTGGGAATCGGATAACCGGGCCCTGTTTTAAGGATGTAACCGCTTTGGATCTCCTCTTTTTCCTTCACGGAAGCCGGAAGAACAAGACCGCTTCGCGTATGTGTTTCCATATCACGTGGTTTGATAAGAACACGGTCTCCAACCACAACAAATTTCTCAATTGAGTTCAGATATTCCTGTATCATGTCACTACAAAATTTTTGATTAAAGATACGGAATTTGAGACTTATGAAAACCGTTAGAAAAGTTCACATTTCAAACCAAAAGCACTTAATTGCCTTAAATGAATAAACATTCGAAAAGCGATCTGATGCACAACAAACTGGTGGTCATCACCGGTGCAAACTCCGGAATTGGTTATGAGACCACCAAAGCTCTTGCACAAAAAGGAGCTTTTCTCGTTATGGTCTGCCGGAACGAGGATAAGGCGGAATCAGCCCGAAAAGAGATCATTGAAGAAACCGGTAACTCGGGTATAGAGATCGTTCTATGCGACTTTTCCATACAGGCTGAGATCCATCAGGCAGCTGAAAAGATCAACGAGCATTATGAAAAGATCGATGTCCTTATCAACAACCATGGTTTTTTAGCCTCAGAAAAAGAAGAAACCGTAGACGGACTTGAAAAGACCTTTGCCGTCAATCACATCGGTTATTTCTTATTCACCAAGTTACTCCTCGACAAGGTCAAAGCAGCTGACAGTGGCCGGATCATCAGCGTTGCTTCTGAAGCACATCGTGCCGGAACCTTTGATCCCGAGAACATTCAGCTTCGGGAAAATTACTCCCCCTGGAAAGCTTATGGCAATTCCAAGTTGTACAACATTCTGTTTACCAAAGAGCTCGCCAATCGCCTTGTGGATACCAATGTAACCGCCAATTGCCTGCATCCCGGCGTGGTGGCATCCAATTTTGCACAAAGTGGTAGCTGGATCATGAAAACGTTATTCACCATTGGTAAACCGTTTTTCGTTTCACCGAAAAAAGGAGCAGAAACGTCCATATACCTGGCTACCTCACCTGAGGTTGAAAACACCAATGGAGCCTATTTCAGAAATAAAAAAGTAGCGACACCTTCTTCTATTGCGCGAGATCCTAAAGCAGCCAAAAAACTCTGGGATATCAGTGAAAAACTGTGCTGTGTTTAAGTGGTATCGGCAACTTCATTTGAAGTTAAGCTTGGTAATAACAATTCCGACCAACATGACCACCGCAGAAATGATAATGGGGACATAGTCACCTGTACTTACGGCAATATCCGCCCCAAAAGCTTCAAATGAGTCCGACTCTTCGTAGTATTGCCATCCGTAATAAACGATACCCAAAACACCCCCTATGGCCAGTATTCTTCCTATTGTTTCTTTCATGATACTCCGAATTTTATTCTGATTTCTTTATATAACCCGATTTAGGATACTTTGTTTCGGTAATAAATTCAATTAAAGCTGCATAAAAATATATCGACCCATAAAAAAAGCCCCTACGCTCTGTAAGGGCTTGCAAAAAAGTCTCTAAAACTAGTACCTGTTTTCCTAATTTAGGATCGCATTGGTTAGCTTAGTAAGAGGAATAAACACTGGTTGACCCGTCGTTATGAACCAGAAGTACATCATAGCTTTCCGGAGTACGCCCCGGTGTTTCCATTCCAGGTGACCCGATCGGCATTCCCGGCACTGCCAGTCCCACAGCATCAGGTTTTTCTCTAAGCATACGCTCTACATCAGCTCTCGGTACGTGACCTTCCACCACATATCCTTCCACGATGGCTGTATGACAGGATGCAAGCTCTCGGGTAATTCCGTTGTCGCGCTTCACTTGCATCAGTACAGGAACCGGAACTTCTTCCACGGCAAAATCACCTTCATACATGTGATCACCCCATTTTGTACAGCACTGGCAACCTTCATTCTTATACATGACCACTTCAGTTCCGCTTTTAAACAGGTCGCTGGGTGAATCATTACCCGGCCAGAATAAAAAGGCGGCTACACCGGCAGTTATCAGTAAACCTAGGATCAGGATCTTGTTATTACTCATAGCTCTAATAAATAAAATTTTTGAATAGGATTTCGATAAAGATAACCTTCTTACAGGAAATTTGTTTTATTCTGAATTATGAAAGTTTGTTAGGGTGGTTTTCGTTCGGTATGGGTGGAAAGTTAGACTGGAATTGGATAGCATGAGGCGGAGCCTCAATCTTTCATTCCGGAGCGGAGCACCGGAACGAGTACAACGATTACAGATCATTCATAGGTATGATTACCAAGCCTATTCATTCATCAGACGAACTTAAAGTCGTCAGATGAAGACCGAAAATCGTCCGACCACTGAAAAATGCCTGCCTTTTTTCTTTTGCTACGAAGTGATCTGACGATTGATTAAAATCATTCTCTATGTTCAATCCAGCTCCGCCTTCCCCAATCGCTTGGAGTTGAGCACCACGTTAATAGAACTAAAGGCCATGGCTGCCTCAGCCAGTAAGGGATGCAGCATACCCACCACGGCCAGGGGTATCATGATCAGATTGTAGAAAAAGGCCCAGAAGAGGTTTTGCTTGATCTTGGTAAAGGTAGCCTTGCTGAGATTGATCGCCCGCAATACACCTGGTAGATCGCCTTTTACGAGTACGATATCGCCTGATTCTATGGCCACATCCGTTCCCGTTCCGATGGCAATGCCCACATCTGCCAGGGTCAGCGCCGGGGCATCGTTGATGCCATCGCCAACCATGGCTACCACTTTACCTGACTGCTGCAGTTTCCGGATCTCATCTGATTTCTGATCCGGCAATACCTCAGCGATCACTTCATCAATACCGACCTTTTCGGCGATGGCTCGACCGGTTTTGGCATTATCACCCGTCAGCATGATCGTTTTTAATCCCAGCTTTCGAAATTCGCTAATAGCCTCCAGGCTGTCTGACTTTACTTCATCGGCGATACCCAGAATGCCCAGCAGATCTCCGGATCGGCATACATAAACGGCTGTTTTGGCCTCTTCTTCAAGTTGTTGTTTTTGCCGGGCTCTCTCATCGGTGATCTCTGCACCCAGTTCTTCCATCAGTGATGCCGTTCCCACTCCAATGGCTCCCTCACCAATTATGGCTTTCACTCCTTTTCCGGTAATACTTTCAAAGCCGATCGATTTCTTTAGCTCCATACTTCCTTCTGAAGCTGCATTCACCACAGCCCGGGCCAGCGGATGCTCTGAGTTGTTTTCAACAGAGGCAGCCAGATTAAGCAGCTCGTTCTCGCTCATATCCCCAAATGTGATCACATTGGTCACTTCGGGCTTCCCCTTGGTGATAGTTCCTGTTTTATCCAACACAATGGTATCTACATCTTTCATTCGCTGTATGGCTTCTCCCTTACGAATCAAGATGCCATTTTCAGCTCCAAGTCCTGAGCCGACCATAAGTGCTGTCGGCGTGGCCAGTCCCAGCGCACACGGACAGGCAATTACCAGCACCGCGATCATCGCATAAAAAGCCAGGGCTGTGGAACCAAGATCAGGATTTACCCACGGAATGAAATCAGACGCCCAGATCACCAAACCACCGAAAAAGTCCGGAAAGACCAGCCAGGCTGTTAGAGTTGAGAGGGCCAGCAACAGTACCACCGGTACAAAGACGTTGGTCACCCGGTCGGCAAAATCCTGTATCGGGATCCTGGAGCCCTGAGCTTCTTCCACCATTTTGATCACCTGATTCAGAAAGGTATCCTTACCGATCTTGGTCGCTTTAACTTTAAGCACACCATTGGTATTCAGGGTCGCCCCGATCACCTCATCACCTTCGGTTTTCTCCACCGGCATGGATTCGCCTGTCGCTATGGATTCATCCACGCTGCTCTCTCCCTCTAAAACCTCACCATCCGTAGGGATCTTTTCTCCGGGGCGAACAAGCATCACATCCCCGATATTCAATTGGTTCACAGGGATCTTCACCTCTTCCCCATCTCTTATAACGGAGGCTTCCTTGGCACCCAGGGTCAGTAATTTTCTGATGGCCTGCGAGGCACTCCCCTTGGCTTTCGTCTCAATGTATCGGCCGGTGAGGTGGAAGGCCATGATCATACCGCCTATCATGGCAAAGCTGTGGAAATCAGGCCCGATCCCGAATGCATGTAACAGCTTCACAAACCCTGTAGACAAAGCTGCAAGAGAACCCATTGCGATAAGAACATCCATATTCGGGCTTAGGTTCTTGGTTGACCGCCAGGCACTCTTCAGAGTTTCCCATCCCGGTACAAAAATGGCATAACCTGACAACAGGATCATTCCGGCTTCCATACCGATCATACCAAATAACATATAATCGGCGATCCACATCGGTAGCATCCATGCCAACATGATGATAGTCGGGATCCAGGACCACACCATGTTTCTGCGTGCTGTATCCAGTTTCTTTTGCTCCCGTTGCTCAGCCTGTTGGGCTTTATCTTCGGTTTCTTCTGATTGCTGACGAACCAGTGTGAATCCGGCTTTGGTGACGGCCTCATCAAAAGTCTCTATAGAGATATCTCCCTCATATTCAACCGTAGCAGATTCCGTAGCGAGATTCACCTGTGCAGACTCCACTCCCTCCAGGGCTTCCAGTTGTTTATCTACGGCATTCACACAACCGGCACAATGCATGCCATCAATTTGAAACGTGGTTTTTTTCATGGGTTTCATTCTTTCATTTTTTACTGCCTATTGGTTAAAAACTACGACGTTGTCACACTGGACCTATTATTATATTTTTGAAGAAACTTATTGAACATCAAGAGTCTCAAACAAGATCATACATCTAAGTCCAAAAATAAGTTGAGATCCTTCGCGATCATCATTAAATCCTTTGTTACTATAACAGCGCTCAGGATGACAACCATCGGGAATGGTTCTTAAAAGAAGTTGTCATCCCGAGTGTGTACCAAGTTCCTAATAGTGATAATGTCTAACACGAGGGATCTCAAGGCATGATATAGCTCTTAATTTAGTTTGAAATACCAGTCATTTGGTATCCGGCTTCTTCCACGGCTTTCCTGAAGTCATCCTCTTTTACTTCATTCTCATCGTAGTCAACTTCAGCAATGCCCTTTTCTAAATTTGCGATCGCTGTTTTAACGCCGGGCAAAGCCGAAAGTGTATTTTCGATGGTATTAACGCATCCGGAACAACCCATTCCGTCAATATTTAAGGTTATGGATCTCATAGTGTTTTTCTTTTAGGGTTAATTTTTCAAATCAAAGATACTGATGCTGAAGTACTCATAAATGCTGAATCCGTACTGAGGTTTATCAAATTTTGTCCTACCAATTAAACCAACTTTTTCAATATTTCTCCCCCAAAGTTTTTATTCTCTCATCCTCCATTTGTCAATTCAGAATCATCAAGATCCTATGAAGCGTTTATTTAGTGCCGTTTTACTGCTATTGTTCATTGGAGCCGACCTCAGTGCTCAGGCTCAACAATTTCCCGATGAATTAACCCTTAAAGATATTTTCCATGAACCCTTTATTCCGGGTACCCGGCCTTCTTTTTCGCATTTTTCTCCCGATGGCAAAACCATTTATTTCAGCTGGAGTGATTCAGCCACCTCAGACCGTGACCTGTTCCAGGTTGGATTAAGCGGCAAAAATCAAAAGGAAGCACCTGAGGATGTTGTTCGTAATTATGAATTATCTCCGGATGGCAAACACGTTCTGTTCACGAAGGATGGGGATCTGATCCTGGCCAATTCAAGGTTTGAGAACCAAAGAGTGATCGTGGCTTCCAAGGGATTTGACTACAATCCGGTTTGGAAGCAGGATGGCACTCAGTTTGCCTTTGTGCAAAATGGAGACGTTTGGATATCCGGTGTAGAGGATGCCTTCATCAAGCAGATCACCGCAAAAGATGAAGATGAACCGAATTACAGTGTCTCAGGTTGGGCCGGTAATAAATTATTACTCAATCAATTTGATAACTCCGATTACACGGAATATTACTTTCCGGAATATGCCGGCCAATATGTGCAAACGGGTGCTACCCGAAGGGGGATCCCAAACCGGATTATTTCCGTTGCCCCGGTGGACAGCGGTGAGGTCCAAGTGATCCTGGAGCATCGCGGATATGTCAGTACGGACATCAGCGCAACCGGCAAGCATATAGCTTTGGATATCATCGATGCACCTATGAAGCATCGTCGCATCGAGGTATTTGATACTGAAGGTTTATCTTCATTTACCTTATTCGAGGACTCCACAAAAGGGTGGCTTTATAATACTAACATGGAATTTGCGCCGGCTACCGAACGTCTGATGTTCCAAAGCGAAAAAGACGGATGGAATCATATTTACACGATCAATCCTGACGGAACCGGTTTCGAACAGCACACCTTTGGGGAATACGACATTCGCTGGGCTAGATGGCTTGATGAACGAACCATTGCGATGGCAAGCAATGAAATGGATCCCGGTGAAGTGCAGCTTTACAAACTTGATATCATCAACAATCTTCCCACCAAACTGACTTCAGCGGAAGGCTATCGACAGGATTTCGACCTCAGCCACGATCGGCGATACATCGTGTACAGTAAAACCTTCTTCAATGAGCCATTTGACTTATTCCTGATTGATACAAAGATCCCGCAAAGAGAAGTTCAGCTCACAAATTCCGTTCCCGAAGCCTTTTATGCGTATGACTGGCAGAAGGAAGATTATGTCCGCTTCACGGGTAGAGACGGAAACACTAAACTGTCCATGTCTGTTTTGAAACCTGAACGCAGAAATCCTGATGGCAATCCGGTAGTTGTGTTTGTTCACGGAGCAGGCTCTCTGCAAAATGTGTACAAAGGCTGGTCAAACAGCTATTGGCGCGAATATATGTTCCATCAGTTTTTGACCCATCAGGGTTATTATGTGATAGAGGTGGATTACCGCCACAGTACCGGATACGGACGTAAATTCCGTGAAGACGTAACCAACTGGATGGGTAAATACGAAACCGAAGACATAGAGGACGGTCTCGCTTTTCTTGCTGATAATTATGATAAAGCCGATACCTCTCGTGTGGGAATTTACGGTGGCAGTTATGGCGGATTCATGGCCTTGTATGCCGTAGGTGTTTCTCCCGAACGATTTGATGCTGCAGCCGCCTTACGATCGGTCACCAAGTGGGAAAATTATTACTACACCAACCCATGGTATACTCTGCCCCGACTCGGTGATCCCGAAGAATTCCCTGAGCACTACGAGCGCAGCAACCCACTAACATACGCCGATTCACTTGAGCGTCCTGTTCTCCTCCTGCATGGACTTATTGATAATAATGTAGGGTTTCAGGATGCGGTTCAGTATATCGAAAAACTCGTGCAAAGTGGAAATGAGAACTTCGAGATGATGATGTATCCAACCGAACGGCATAGCTTTCAGGATGAAGATGCATGGTATGATGAATACCGCCGAATCTATCATTTCTTTGAAAAACATCTGAAGGAAGGAAAAAAGTAATTCAGGAAATGCAGGAATAAAAGAATTTCGATCCATGGATACGAACCTTACAACCTGTAACTTAAACAGGCCTGTGTTTCTATATTTCATTATTCCCTAAAACTTTCCATAAACTGAATAACAAACCAAGCATGAAACTCATTGGTAAAATTGTGACCATTCTACTGATCCTTATTGTTACCGGTGCTATTTTTATAGCATCTCTGGGTTGGTATGTTTCTGAACCGGGATATAAAGGTCCTGTTACTGAGCACTTTAACGGTGAGACCTTTGAAAATCCGGATGAAGTTCCTGAAAAAACCTTCTTTGATGTTATGAAGTGGTACTTTCAGAGAGATCAAGGCGAGTGGACCCCGGTTCCTGAAAGTGAGATTACCTTTGCTGCAAAACCGGTTTCCAACGTAATCGATGGTATGGTCATTACCTATGTAAACCACTCTACTTTTTTGATACAGGTAGCCGGAGTCAATATCCTGACCGATCCGGTTTGGAGTGACAGGGTGAGCCCGGTTAGTTTTGCGGGCCCCAAACGATATCGCCCTGCCGGAGTCCGATTTGAAGACCTTCCCCGCATCGATCTTATTGTGATCAGCCATAACCACTATGACCATCTGAATCTTGAAACACTTAAAAAGATCAATGAAATCTATGAGCCTCGTGTGATCGCCCCGCTTGGAGTAGGACGCATGCTGAATAGCAACGGAATCAACAAGGTTTTTGAATTAAACTGGTGGGACAACAAAGTTATCGACAGTGACATTACGATCCATTCCGTTCAGGCACAGCACTTTTCAGCCCGTGGATTATTTGACCGTGATAAGACCTTCTGGAATGGCTATGTTATAGAAACCCCGGCCGGGAATGTCTACTTTGCCGGTGATACCGGTTATGGATCGTTTTTCAAAGATATCGGTCAGCGTTATCCTAACATCAAGGTAGGACTTATTCCGATAGGAGCTTATAAACCACGCTGGTTCATGAAGCCGATGCATGTAAACCCGGAAGAGGCCATTCAGGTCCATAAAGATGTGGGTGCTGAAATAAGCTTTGGCATGCACTTCGGTACTTTCCCTCTTGCCGATGATGGCATGAAAGATCCTGAAAATGACTTTTCCTCAGCAATGCAAAAATCTGAAAACCGAGGCGTCAATTTCAAGTTGCTCACGGAAGGGGATTCGTTCAGCATCAAGTAACTGTCTCAGCCTATATTTTTCAAATATCACTGTTCCTTAGTGGTGAAATTGTGGCTGGTGTTAAAACCTAAATTCACATTACAGCAAGATTCGAAACTGACAGGATCAACCAGGCCACTGTAAACGTTGACATGTATTCCTCAGTAGACAGTGGTTTTTTAATGATCCAGTAAAAAAGCAGCGGAAAGATCGACACTACCATGGCAAAAGAAAAATGCCCCAGCATGCTGAACGTCAAACCCAGTATCGTTACATTATTCGAAGTGATCAATGATACAATGAGCGTCAATATCACTAATATCAACCACCATCCTTTATGATCTCTAAATACTTTCATAGGTCATAGCCCCAAGTCTTGTATTCCATTATTAACTATTCATCCACTTTTTAAAATCTGAGGAACGACTGATACTGACAATGGCTCCTTCCTCATCCTGAACAGGTGGGTTTAGTTTCAGTTTGATCCGGCTTCTTGACCAGGCGATCATTTCCTCAATTGCATTCATATTTACAATGTATTTTCGGTTAATCCGAAAAAATACCTTAGGGTTCAAAAGGTCTTCGAGTGCATCTAAAGATTGGTCAATGGGTAAAACTTTATTATTAAAACTTCGGCAAAACACACTTTTATCCATGGCATAGAAATAGGCTATATCAGTAACTTCCACCTTTTTGAGTTTCTCGCCAATACTGATCAAAAATCGTTTTTTATAATCAGGTTTTTCCCCTTGATATATCGATCTCAGGGTTTCAAAATCTATGCTGAATGCAGATCTGAATTGTTCAAATTTCTCAAGACTTTCCTTCAATTCTATTCTACTGATAGGCTTCAGCAAGTATGAAATGCTGTTGTGCTTAAAGGCGCGGATGGCATATTGATCATAGGCAGTCGTAAAGATCAACGGTGTAGAAATGTGTACCTCATCAAAGATACTGAAGCTGAGTCCGTCTGACAATTGAATGTCAATAAAGATCAGATCTACAGTGTGTTCTCGCAACCAACTCACTGCCTCTTTTACAGATCTGATCTTAGCACGTACTTCTACAGACGGATCAATTTCATCTAACATCCTTTCCAGTCTTTCTGCAGCCAGGTCCTCATCTTCTATGATCAAAACATTCATTATCTTATCTATCCTCAAATATTATTGGAAGTTTAACCGTGTAATGAGTCGTTCCAACCTTAAAAGTTGGCTCGAAATTACCAAGCAGTTGATAGCGTTTTAGTAAATTGGACTGCCCGGTTCTTGTTCCACTTGAATATGAAATCTTTGACTGTAAGTTGTTTCGTACAATCAATTGGTCTTCATCTCCGGATATATCGATCACCAAGGGTTGCTCCTCACTCACCGTATTGTGTTTGCATACGTTTTCCAAAACAACCTGAAGTGAAAGGGGGGGCATGTAGCCATTCAATAGTTCTGAAGCCAGATCCACTGTGAAATCAAGCCCTTTTCCATACCTCATTTGCTGCAAATACAGATAATTGCGGGCAAAATTGATCTCATCCTGCACACTAACCACTCTTTTATCAATGCTCTCCAAAACATACCGGTAAAGTTTTGAGAACTCGTCAATGAATTCCTGAGCCATTTCAGGATCCTTCTCAATCAAACCGGATAGAACGTTCAAACTGTTGAATAAGAAATGGGAATCTATTTGTTTTTTCAGCATTTCAAACCGCAATTCCGTTACCTGCCCTTCCAGTTCGTTAGACCTTTTCCTTGATTCAGCCCCTTCAATAAAGAATATCCATCCTTCCAGAATTATTACCAATATTACATTACACACCGCAAATATCATCAGGTTGTAACTCATGTTGATGAGCAACCCACCCCTTTATGGATTCAATACATGAGAAAAGTAGGTCACACAGGCGGCAATGATCCCACCAATCAAAACCGTAAGAAAAAATTGAATTATCACACGGACAAACACCTTCTCATTCCACCCTATTTTTTCGTTCAGTAATTTGATGACTATCAGATCAGGATAAACCACTGCAAAGGTAGCTAAAAGACCTAATGTTGAACCAAATATGACCCGTGAAATAAACTGATATATTCCATTCAGTTCATAAAACCCTGTTAAATGGTTAACCAGGATTATGATGACCTGTAATGATATGGCAAAACCAAAAACCAGTTTGAACAGGTTTCGGAAAGGTATCAAATCATGTAAATCCCGTAATTTCATATCTAAAAGTTTCATCAGGCAATTGTAATGAAATTAATGTAACACACAATTATGAACAGAATATTCATTTTAAAAAGAGCCGGATTAAATCCAGGCTCTTTTACTTCTACGTTCAGAAATTTCGTGCCAGTCCAACTCGAACACCCAGGTATCTCAGATCAAGGTCTCTGGTATTACCGTTTGCATCGATCTCTCTGGAGAGGGAGTGAAATTTTACGGTCGGAACCAGGTTCCATTTTTTACCCACAGGAACTTCGATACCTGCCACGACCTGATATCCCAAGCCATGACCTGTATCCCAAACGATATCACCATCCGGGTTTTCAATCTCAAGATGATTATAAAGTCCGCCAGCTCTTAACAGCCAGTTGATGTCTGACGTTTGAAATGGGTGTTTGAACTGCAGGCCAAATACATAACCTGTTTCTTCAAAGTCAGCATCAACTCCTTCAAATGGGTCATCTGAAGCAAATTTATTCCATCCCCATCCGGCATAAACGCCTAGGTGCGGCATAAACCTGTACGTGAATGTTCCTTCGAACCCAAAACCCATATTCAGGTCAGTATCACCCAAACTTTGAGTTGCCAAAGAAGGGCCGACATTAAATTCAAAACTGAACTTAGAATTTTGTGTTTGTGCAAAAAGACTTGTGGCTGTGAATGTTAAGATTAACAGCGCTGATATTTTTAGTGATCTCATTGTTTTGTGTTTTAAGTGTTCGGTTTTCCTTAACTCACTTTAAGGTAAGTTCAATAAGGGATCCATTGAATTAAAACCCGACGATTGTGTTGTAGATCAGGACAAACGTGGCTTCTGTCCGATGAATGAAACAGCCCATTATCATAAACACTCTGATACTTTCTTCTCAACCAATGAAACAATATGATCTAACCTGACTAAAAATAGAAATGACCACTAAAATCACATCATTTATTACCCAATTCACCCCAATTTTTTCTCTTCCTTTTTGTACATTGTTATGATTGAAAAACAGATTTATCAATGTCAGATACCTACCGCGCACTTACCAGAAAATACAGACCGACCTCTTTTGAGGATATTGTCTCACAGGAACATGTGAGTGACACCATTAAGAATGCGATCAAACAAAATCGCCTTTCACATGCGTATATGTTTTGCGGTCCGCGCGGGGTTGGTAAAACCACAATGGCCAGGGTGCTTGCCCGAACCATCAACGAGATCGATATCAGTATTGACGGGGAATCGCTGAATCAAACATTGAATATTGTGGAAATGGATGCCGCTTCCAACAATAAGGTGGATGATGTCCATCACCTTCGGGAAAGCGTTCGCATTCCGCCACAAAATGGCAAATACAAGGTCTTCATCGTAGATGAGGTCCACATGCTCAGTAAAGCAGCTTTCAATGCTCTGCTAAAAACTCTTGAGGAACCGCCTGAGCATGCCATCTTTATTTTTGCGACTACCGAACCCCATAAGGTTCTCCCTACCATTCTATCCCGCGTTCAGCGATTTGATTTCAAGCGTATCTCCGTTGAAGAGATCGTGCAGCGGCTGCGCAAAATTGCCATCGATGAGAATATTTCCATTGATGAAGAATCTCTTCATGTGATCGCTAAAAAAGCCGACGGGGCCTTGCGCGATGCCCTTGGGCTCATGGATCAGGCTATTGCCTTTTGCGGTGATACGATCACCCATAATGAACTGCTGCAGGCGCTGAACGTAGTTGGAACCGACCGTCTGTTCGAGTTCATGGAATGCGTTAAAGACAACGATGCCGACCAAGGGCTGGAACTGATCAACACCCTCCTGCAGGAAGGCTATGACATTCAAGAATATTTAATAGGACTGACCGAGCACCTTCGAAATCTTTACATTGCTCATGAAACCTCAAAGCTCTACCTGGTTGAGGCTTCCGAAGAAACCAAAAAACGCTATCAGAAAACTGCTTCTGATTTTTCGCGGGATGACCTGATGCGCATGTTGCATATCATCAGTGAGGCTCAGATAAAACTGAAGGATGCGAGTCAGCCCAGAATACAATTTGAGATCACCCTGCTGAAACTCATTCACATGGAGAGAAGTGAACAGCTATCCGACCTGTTGGCAGGACTTCAGGAGTTAAAAAAAAACTCCGGTAACTTCGTAGCTCCTTCCCATAAGGGCTCAACCCAAAAAGAACCGAAATCTGAAGATCTGTCGAATAAGGTCTCTGAACCTGAAGAAGAAACTCCTGACACCACAACTGATTCAGTACCGAAAGGACAAAAGAGAATAGATTCAGAAGAAGAAATTGAAATTGAAGCAGAAGAAGCGGACCCCGAAGCTGCTGAATCTAAAAAGAGATCAGAGGCAAAAGAAGAGCAGTTAGAGGAAGACGATGATTTTGATATCGGAGCCCCGGCTTTGATAACAACCCTAACCCGCAAAGCCAGAGCATCGGTTCAAGCCGAAAAACAGAATCAAAATGGGAATTCTGAAAAGCCTAATACTAAAAACCCTGCTGAAAAAGAAGTTCCTGAGAAAATCACCACAGAATATGTTCAAGAGATCTGGTTAGAATATCTGGAGTCATTGAAAGGGGATTTTCCCATGCTATTGCACCTGCAAATGGAACGGGCCAAAGTAAAAAAGGTCAAGGGTGGCGAAATTCATCTTGAATGTGATAATGATTTTGCACAGAAAATGCTGGACGAGCAAAGTACTGATCTGCAGTTCAAACTAAAGGAATTTACGGGAAGCGTACTTCGTTTTAATATTTCAGTAGGAGAAAAAGACGAAAAGGATAAACCCATGAGCGTGTACGAACGCTTTAAGCAAATTCAACAAAAAGACCCTATCATTCGTGATATCGTTGAGATATTTGGGGCAGAACTTGAATATTAAGAGTCGCCACTAATTTGAGTAACTAATAAGTATATAAGACGTTATAGTGGCAAGAAAGATTATTATTTTAATTAAAACTTAGAACTATGAACGATTTTAATATGGCCGATATGTTTGGCAAGATCCAGGAAATGCAATCTAAAATGCAGGAAGCTCAGGAAGGACTGAAAGAAGTCATTGTTGAAGCGGAAGCCGGTGGTGGAATGGTAAAGGTAAAAGCTAATGGTAACAAACAGATCGTTTCCATTGAGATGGATGATGATGTGGTTGACCCTGCCGACAAAGAAATGCTGGAAGATCTGATCGTGGCTGGCGTCAATAAGGCCCTTGAAAAAGCTGAGGAGGCATCCAAAGAGAAAATGCAGGAAATGTACAAGAACATGATGCCCGGTGGCGGCATCCCCGGAATGGATATGTCTAAATTTGGACTATAATTTAGGTTTTAGTTGCAAGGTGTTAGGTTTTAGAAACACTAACACCTAACGCCTTGCACCTTGCCTCTCAAAACATGCAGATAACCTCAGAATATTTAGAGCGGGCCATTGAACAGCTTGCCAAATTACCCGGTACCGGCAGGAAATCAGCCCAGCGTATTGCCATTCACCTTTTAAAACAGAACAGTGATTATGCCATGAGCCTTGCTCAGGCAATCGTGGACCTTAAGGAAAAAGTAACCCGGTGTTCTGTCTGCGGAAACGTAAGTGACTCGGATCCCTGTAAGATCTGCGACAACCCAAAAAGAGATCCTTCTGCCATTTGTGTGGTGGAGGAGTTCAATGATGTCTATATCATTGAAAAATCGAATGAATTTCGGGGCCGCTATCATGTATTGGGCGGTGTGATCTCTCCCATGGATAACATTGGTCCCGATAAACTGCGAATACAGGAATTACTGAAGCGCGTTGGGGAGGATGATCAGGTCAATGAGATCATACTGGCCCTGAATCCCGATGCCGAAGGCGAAGCCACATCCTATTACATCAATAAATTGCTTAAACAATATGATGTGGAGGTAACGCGTATTGCCTATGGAATCCCTATGGGAACTGAACTCGAGTTTATTGATGAAGCAACCCTTAGCCGAGCCTTCGCCAGCAGAAACAGTTTTTAACATGTTAAGAATGAAAAATTCAAAATTAACCTGTATGGTCTTCAATTTTTCATTTTGAATTTTAAATTTTGAACTAACCCTAATAAAACGGTATGAAAAAACTACTATCGCTACTACTGATTACCATATTAACGCTGCCTGTTATTCAGGCTCAGAACCGAGATTACTGGCAACAGCATGTTGACTATACTATGCAGATCGACGTAGACGCTGAAAACCATCAGTACTCCGGTGAGCAAACATTGGTTTACACCAATAACTCGCCCCACACATTGGATCGCGTGTATTACCATCTTTATTTTAATGCATTCCAACCGGAAAGCATGATGGACATCCGATCCAGAACCATTGTAGACCCTGATCGTCGTGTTGGCGACCGTATCTACAATCTGTCTGAGGATGAGATCGGATATCAGAAGGTACGTTCACTTACTCAAAACGGTCGTGCTGTTAATTATGAAACAGACGGCACCGTATTGGTCGTTGACCTGAATGAACCGATCGGTCCTGGTGAAAAAGCCACTTTTGAAATGGAATGGGACGCTCAGGTTCCTCTGCAGATCCGCCGTTCAGGATGGAATAATGCTGAGGGTGTTGAGTTCTCCATGAGTCAGTGGTATCCAAAAATGGCTGAATACGATTTTCAGGGCTGGCATCCGAACGAATATGTAGGTCGTGAATTCCACGCCCCTTTCGGTAACTTTGACGTGAAAATCACCATCGACCAAGATTATGTATTAGGTGGAACCGGTATCCTTCAAAATCCAAATCAGATCGGTTATGGATATGAAGAAGAAGGTGCCCGTGTAGATCGACCAAATGGCGATAAAATGACCTGGCACTTTAAAGCTGAGAACGTGATCGACTTCTTCTGGGGAGCTGATCCTGATTTCAAACATGTAACGGCTCAGGTGCCCAATGGGCCAAAACTGCACTTCCTTTACCAACAGCCTGCTGTAGTTGAAGGAGCCTCCGACGAAGCCAATGCTCAGTATACTGAAAACTGGGAGCAACTGGTTGACTACACAATTGGTGCATTTGAATACGCAAACGAGAATTTTGGAGAATATCCATATCCACAGTACACAAACCTTCAGGGTGGTGACGGTGGAATGGAATATCCGATGGGAACTCTTATCACCGGCGGTCGAAGCCTTGTAAGTCTTGTAGGTGTGATGGTTCATGAGATGTACCACAGCTGGTATCAAAATGTACTGGCTACCAATGAAAGCCTGCTTGAATGGATGGATGAAGGATTCACAAGTTTTGCCTCCTCCGAAACCATGGCACACCTCTTCGACCGTGATGGCAACGTGCACGCCGGTTCATACCGAAGCTACAACTACATTGTACAAAGTGGAGATGAAGAACCATTGATCACCCATGCTGATCATTACAACACCAACTCAGCATACGGCGTAGCAGCTTATTCAAAAGGCGCTGTGTTTCTGAATCAGCTGGAATACATCATTGGTAAAGAAGATTTCCGTAATGGCATGCTTAGGTACCATCAGACCTGGAAACTTAAACATCCAACCGCACTTGATTTCATCAATATTATGGAACAGGAGTCCGGATTGATACTGGATTGGTACTATGAGTATTTCGTACAGACCACAAAGACCATTGATTATGGAATCGAATCTGTGGTTGGCGATGAGAACAAGACCGTAGCCAAGCTTGAGCGAAACGAACTGATGCCTATGCCACTTGACATCGTCGTGGAATATACCAACGGTGAGAAGGAACTGTTCTATCTGCCATTACGCATGATGCGCGGTGAAAAGCCCAACGAAACTGATATGAACAGAACGGTACTGAAAGACTGGACCTGGGTTGAACCAACCTATAACCTGGTGATCAACAAACCCGCATCTCAGGTTAAAAGTATCACGATCGATCCTAGTCAGCGTTTGGCCGATATCAATACAGAAAATAATTCTTTTGATGTTGCTTCAATGTTGAGTGAATAATTGCTTATTTTTAGGATCATTGAAAAGGCGTTGCACATTGCAACGCCTTTTTTATTTACTGGATTTTTAAAACTCACTTTAGCTTAGCTAAAACTCATTACTTTATATGTCACACAAAGATTACGGCAAACTGGCGCTTGAAGCCCACAATAAATACAAAGGCAAGATCTCAGTTGAGCCTAAAATGCCTCTCGAAACTAAAGATGATCTAAGTATAGCCTATACACCAGGCGTTGCAAAACCATGTCTGGAGATCGCAGAAGATAAAGAAAACGCATATAAATACACCGCAAAAGGAAACATGGTTGCCGTGGTCAGTGACGGCTCCGCTGTTTTAGGTCTTGGAAATATTGGCCCTGAAGCCTCTCTCCCTGTTATGGAAGGGAAATCTGTTCTGTTCAAGAAGTTTGCCGATGTAGACGCCTTTCCTATCATCCTCGATACACAAGATACCGATGAGATCATACAAACCGTGAAGAATATTGCACCGGGCTTTGGTGGAATAAACCTGGAAGATATCTCTGCTCCTCGTTGTTTTGAAATTGAAAAGCGATTAAAGCAGGAACTCGACATCCCTGTATTCCATGACGATCAGCACGGAACCGCTATAGTAACGCTGGCCGGTATGTATAACGCCCTCGAGCTGACCAACAAGGAAATGAAAGAACTTCAGGTTGTAGTTAATGGAGCGGGTGCTGCCGGAGTAGCTATCGTTAAGCTGCTGTTTGCAGCAGGTGTTAAGGATGTCATTATGTGCGACAGTCGTGGCATCATATACAAGGGCCGAAGTAGTCTTAATGACACTAAAAAAGAGATGGCTGATATCACCAACAAACAGGGACGAAAAGGATCACTTGCCGATGCTGTTAAGGATATGGATGTTTTTATTGGTGTTTCAGTACCAAATGTGCTTTCTAAAGATATGGTAAAAAGCATGAACAAGAATCCAATGATCTTTGCCATGTCCAACCCTGACCCTGAGATCCTTCCTGAAGATGCCTGGGAAGCCGGAGCAGCAATTGTTGCGACCGGCCGATCTGATTATCCTAATCAGATCAATAATGTGCTTGCCTTTCCGGGGCTGTTTCGTGGTGCTCTTGATGCACGGATTACACGACTGACTACAAAAATGTTTATCACGGCGGCTAAAGCTATAGCCGATTGTGTGGAAGACGTCTCTCCTGAAAAGATCATTCCAAGTCCCTTTGATGAACGTGTACCACAGCGTGTGGCAGATGCCATCATAGAAAATGCAGAGTAATATTTAAATTTAAGCAAAGCATCCAGGGCCCTATTCAGTCTCTACAGTAATTGCGGAGACTGAATTGAAGCCTCCGTTATACTTATTAACAAAAGAATTTGTTTTGGCTAAGATCAAAGAAGCCTTAAGCCTCCGCTTGACTAACATTATTTCTCAATTTATATAATCATCCTCGCTCAACACTCAAGGGATCTTTGAGTGAGGCAAAAAAATAAAGCATTTCATTATTTTAACATTTCAAGCCACCGACTGATGCTCAAAATCTTTACTTTTTCTGACTTCTATTAATGATCAAATATCAGGAACGTAATGAGGTTCATACATTTATCAGCTTTTATGATCCTGTTCACAGCATACTCCACTAGTGCTTTTGGACAGATACAGCCACCGGTTCCAGCACCGACCGATTTCGAAGTTACCGCTGTTTTTACCGAAAACCCACCCTATGTTGATGGCAACCTGAGTGACGAAGTGTGGCAGGACATTCCACCCATCACAAACCTTACACAGGTATGGCCTGACGACGGAGCCGAAGCCACTGAAGATACTGAGGTGCGCATAGCCTACGATCGCGACCACCTTTACTTCGCATTCCGTTTTTATGATAAGAATCCTGAGCTTATCCGTGCTAAGAACCTGGAACGCGGCGGCCGCAATAACCGGGATGATCATGCCTACATTGGTATAGACACCTATCGCGATGGTCGTAATGCTTATCTGTTCGAAATAAATGCACTGGGTACACAGGATGATGCCCTGATAACCGACGAGAAGATCAGTTATGAAAGTTTTTCGTGGGATGCGGTCTTCATCAGCGAAACTAAGATCGACGATGAGGGCTGGACTCTTGAGGTTTCCATTCCTTTTCGTCAGTTACGTTTTCCTGAGGGTGAAGAGCTTGAGTTCGGGCTGATGGTATCCCGCATGATCAACCGCAAGAATGAACGCGTGCTCTGGCCGGCTATCGGAATGGAATATGGAGGCAGTTTTGGTGTATTGGCTGCTGCTTCACAATATGGCACCTTGAAAGGAATCAAAAATATCCGCCGCGGGAACAATATTGAGCTTAAACCTTACGTGATCTCAGGCGTTCAGGAAGTTCGCCCCGACCTTCAAAATGAAGCTACAAATACCGATTATACCTACGACATTGGCGGTGACCTGAAGTGGGGTATTACCTCTAATATAACATTGGATATGACCTTAAATACGGATTTTGCCCAGGTGGAGTCTGATAACGTACAATTGAATCTTTCGCGCTTCAGCCTCTTTTTTCCGGAAAAAAGGGAATTCTTCTTGGAGCGATCAGGCCTTTTTCTGCACGGTAACAGTCGCTCAACCCAGACCTTTTTCTCAAGGCGAATCGGATTGACCGATCAGATCCTTACGGGAGCACGCATGACCGGACAGGTGGGACGATTTTCGATCGGAGCCATGAATATTGAGACCGGAGATAAATTCAAACAAGCTTTTGGCAGTCAATCCGTCAATAATTCTGTAGCCAGAATCCGAACAGATATCTTTCCTCGTGCCACAGTTGGTAGTATCGTTACTAATGTAGAACAAATAGATGGTTATAACCGGGCACTCGGGTTTGATACTAAATACCGGTTCTGGACTTCCAGTGAATTCAATGCCTGGTATACCAAGGTATGGGACGACACCGATCTGTTGAACGATCAAGCCGGACATACCAGTCTTCAGCTTCAGAACGACACATATGAAGTCGGCGGTTCTTACACCAGTGTTGGAACTAATTATGCTCCGGCTCTTGGATTTGTGAGAAGATTAGATATGAGAGAGTACTCAGGTAATATGGGCTATAATCCCACTGTTGATATAGCAGCAATTCCAGGTATTCGCCGCTTTAATATTGGAACAGACTATGATTATATAGAAGGACAAGATGGTGTAAAACAATCTGCATACTGGTCAGGCAGGATAAGGGCAGAGTTCAGCAGACGGCAAAATGTGACACTTTCTGCCAACCGTGAGTTTGAACGATTAATTGCTCCCTTCAACATTCGGCCTGATGCTATTATTCCAGCAGGCGATTACACATTTGACAGAGTTGGCCTGAGTGTAACTACTGATGAGAGTCGACGTATATTCGGATCCGCCTCTATTGGTATTGGTGAATTTTTCAGTGGAAACCGAAAAGGCTTCAATGGAAGTATTGGATATCGTCAGTCAAAGCACTTGCACCTTGAAGCGAATTTCGATCATAGTATTATTGACCTTCCTATTACTAACGGGGAGTTTGAAGCCACAACGGTATCGACTTCTATTCTGGGAGCGCTAAGCCGTAAATTGTTTGCAAAAGCTCTGATACAATACGATAACTTTTCAAGAGACCTGCAGGCTAATATCCGCATCAACTGGATCCATACACCGGGCAGCGACCTGTTCTTTGTATTTAATACTTCCTATCATCTCACAGGAGATAATGAAACCCTGTTCGATCCGCACCGGGATATGATCATGAACAGTCAGGCTGCCGTTGCAAAAGTTACTTATTTGATCATGTTTTAAACAGGCAACTCCATCATTCGGTTCCGCATATACTCATCACCTACAGTCTAAACCTATTTGGAACCGGGTGATGGAGTGAGTCATAGGTTTGACAGCCTTGTCAACCTCATCCATCACCCCGTCCATGGCTTGAATCAAATTTAATATGCCAAATTATACAGGACGGAATGATGGATTTCCGGCAAAAAAAAAGCCTGATGAATTTAAATCCACCAGGCTGATTTAATTTCAATAAAATGAAATGGACTTAGTCCCCATCACGGTCCGGTCGCTTCCAACGTATCGGATCTTCAGGAGTGGGGATGATCGGGTCATCATAATTTTGAAGTAAGCGAAGAGCTTCTTCCACTGCTGCTTCAAGCTGAGGATCATGTCCGTCGATCACCTCTTTTGGTGTTTGCATCACTTCGATGTCAGGAGCTATACCTTCACCTTCAACATCCCATTCACCGTCCAGGTTATAGAAGCCTCCTCGTGGTGCTACAAAATAACCGCCGTCCACAAAAGGTGGTGTATCCCAGGTTCCAACCAATCCACCCCAGGTCTTAGCACCAACCAATGGACCGATCTCCATCTTACGGAAGAGGAAAGGAAGCAGGTCACCGCCGGAACCGGCACGTTCATTTATGACCATCACCTTAGGTCCCCATATACCTGCACCCGGTGTTGTGAAAGGCTTACGGTCTGCAGCTTTACTGTTAAAAAACCCGTGCAGCTCACGCGCCATGATATCAACCATGTAATCAGCCGCTGAACCTCCCCCATTGTTACGTTCATCAATGATAGCACCCTTTTTATCTTGCTGTGCAAAATAGTAGCGATTGAAGTAGGAATATCCACCCTGTCCGGTATTCGGCACCCAGACATATGCAAGCTGCCCATCAGACATCTCATTGACTTTTCTGCGATTGCCTTCCACCCAATCACGGGTTCTCAGACCGGCTTCACTTCCAATAGGAACTACAGTCACCAGCCTTGCCCCGTTGGATTGAGGACGATCATTGACCAGTAATTTGACCTGTCGGCCAACAGTTCCCTCAAAATAAGTATAGAAGTTCTCTGATGTATCCAATGCTTCCCCATTCACTTCCAGAATGTAGTCACCTTCGTTTACATTAATTCCAGGTCCTGACAGCGGGGCTGTGAGATCAGGATTCCAGCTTTCTCCTGAATAGATCTTATCAATTCTATACGCTCCATTCTGAATTGAAATATCAGCGCCCAACAAGCCTGCTTGTACGTTATCAAGGTCAGGGAAATCTCCACCGCCAACGTAAGAGTGACCCACAGCCACCTCACCGCTCATAATATCCAGCACATAATTCAGATCGGAACGGTGTTTTGCATGATCTACCCACGGAGCATACCATTCATAGACTTCATCCCATGGAGCACCGTGCATATTATCCACATACAGGAAGTCGCGCATGAAGCGCCAGCCGTCTCTGAATATCTGATGGAATTCCTTCTGCGGATCTACTTTGATATTGATACCTGAAATATTCAGGCTTCCGTTACCTGCACTTTTTTCACCTGTTTCAGTAGTCACGATAGCCCAGTTTCCACCACTTCTATACAACAGATTCTTTCTATCCTGAGACACCGCGCCTTCATTAAAATTATTAACGAAAAGACTGCCTTCACGCTTTTCCAGATCATATTTGTTAAGGCGCGTTCCTTCATTTGGAACTGACTCCGTATAGAATACATCGCCACCCGGACCAGGCATCAATCCTGTATAGTTTCGCTCCGGGATATTCAATGCCAGCGTTCGCTCCGCAATGTTATCAAGAGTAATAGTTACTGATACGGCTTCATTTTTGGGTTCACCGTTTGTTTCATCAGTTTCAGGTACTTCTTCATCATCACTTTTTGGCAATAAAGGTGACGGCTCATCATCAGACAAAACGATCATGTATAGTGCTCTTGTAACCGGCATGTTGTATGAGCTCATATCCAGCCAACCCGTGTTCAACCCATAATCAGTGCTCGCAAGGAAATAAAGATATTTCCCGTCTTCACTCCAAACCGGTGTAATGGCATCCGACATCCCATCCGTCAGCTGATGGGTATCTCCTGTTTCAATATTGTGAACCTGAACCGTTTTGAACTGATTATCCTGCAGTTTCACATAGGCGATCCATTTACTGTCAGGCGACCATATTGGATTCATTGTCCGGTTAGGATGTGCATATCCATCAGTATCTACTTTTTTGGCAATACCGTTTTCCACATTTACATACCACAGATTATAATCAGTATCTGTATAGGCTATGTATTTGCCATCCGGTGACCAATCAGGTCGGAAATAATAAGTTGGATTTGGAAGCTCTATCATTCTAGGGTCTTCCAATCCATACTGATCAGTGATCATAAGGGTGTACTCACCGCTTTGGTCTGAAAACCAGGCCACTCTTTCACCATCAGGTGACCATATAGGGTATCGTTCTGCGCTCGCTGATGATTCACTAAGCCGTCTCCATGTACCATTTTCTTTTGGAACCGTCACGACCTCACCCCTGAATTCAAAGATGGCTCGTTTTCCTGTCGGCGATATTGAAGCGTTATTCAAGTCGTTAGCATCAGGTGATTCCCATCGCGGCCGGCTCCAGCTCATGTCACCGGATACCTGAATTTCCAGCTGCTCGGTATTCCCGTTTGCAGGATCCAGCAGGTGGAGAAATCCGCCCTGCTCATAAACGATCATTCCATCACCGGCATCCAGACTCTTCACATCGAAGTCGGAATGAAAGGTCCATTGTTTTTCTTCTTTTGTTTCAGGATCGAATGACCAGATGTTATTGGCATAATCACGCTCGGAAAGATAGAATACATTTCCATCGTGCCACACCGGATCGGTATGTCTTTCATTATCGGGTCGTGGTGTTTGGATCAGGTCAAAAGTCTCAAGATCAACGATCCAAATAGGTTGTGCCTGTCCACCCCGATAATTTCTCCACTCCGGATCCCAGAATGTGATCGGATTATAGGCGAGATATTTTCCATCGGAGGACATTTCACCTGTAGCAGCGCGGGGAACCGGAAGCACTTCTGCATTCCCGCCATCCGTATCAATTTTCCAGATCCTGTTAAGTTGTGTGGGATGACCATCTCTTCCTGACCTGAAAAGCACCTCACCCTCCGGTGTCCAGCCAGTAACTTCATCCGTCCCGGGATGCCAGGTCAGTCGCTTCGGTGAACCACCTTCAGAAGGAATTACATACACATCCGAATTGCCTTCATATTGTCCCGTGAAAGCGATCATACTTCCGTCCGGTGAATAATGAGGGTTATTTTCGCCTCCGATGTTGCTTGTCAGTCGAATGGCTTTTCCACCTTCCATACCAACTTTCCAAAGATCATTCGCGTGCACAAACACGATCCCGTTGTCAGATATTGTGGGCTCCCTGAGTAACTGAGTTCCCTGTGCAAAAGAACTGATGTGAACTGTTATGAGTGCAAGAGTAAGTATCAGAAAAGTGATGCGTCGTTTCATAAATATCCCATGATTTGTTAATAACTACCCTGAATATAAACATTACGAATTGAGAAGAAAGTGGGGGTAGTAATTTTGATTTAAGTAGACTGGTAACTCTATCATTTGGTCTCGTTCTCACACAGGCCCTGAAAGGGTCACATATGAATAGCCCAGTGTAAGACCGCGCGAGCGTGTGCAACCCTGGGGTAGATAGTCAAAGAAAAGAAAACCCAAGCATCAGTGTTTATCAACGTTTCAGTGCAATCGCAGGGTTTGGCGAGTAGGTGTAATTGAGATGGTTGCCCAAGCTATGAAAATAAGTACAAGCAAAACAACCTATCGGGCGAAGCTTTTTTTTAATTTTTTTATTTACCCCCGGACTGCTTCCATGCTATCGCATTTCATTATCCGGGGTTATTCATATGTGTCCCCTTAAGGGCCAGAACCTTCAAACCCACATTCATAAACGATGAACTTATCGTTTTGGGCAAGAACACTTACCTTGAAGATCTTTTCGAGATGTGTTTTATAGTTCAGGTGCTGATTGGCTACACATACAAACCTGCCTGTTTTTTTTAACTTGTCAGCCGCTTCGTTAAACAGTCTGATGGTCACTTCAATGTTCGTCTCAAATCCAAAATGAAAAGGAGGATTGGTCACAACCAGATCAAGACTATCTTTAGGAATATCATCCAACCGATCGTTCCAGAAATAATGAACGCCGGGGCCATCAATATTTAATTTGGCGGATTCGATCGCAAGAAAGGAATCATCTGTTAGATAAATCTCAGCTTCCGGTTTTTGAAGCTGAACTGCCATGGCGATCACCCCGTTACCGCACGCAAGGTCAAGCACCTTGTTTTCAGATTCTTTGACTTGAAGGTTATCGATCAAAAACTGGGTAGCGTAATCGATATGATCAGCTGAAAACACCCCGTAATTCTGTTGAACTACACTTTGGGTCTTCCTGCCAAAATCGTAATTCAGTCGGTGAACAAGAGATCTGTTTACTGACTCTTTCTTTCCTTTTAATACCAATACGCGTGACTTTTTAAGCGCCAGACTCTGCTCAACATTCTCAAAATAAGTTTCAGCGATATTCAGCATTTGAGGAGTGAAATACTTTGTCATGAACCCGCAAAGCACCGTACCATTATCCGTTAAATTTGAATGGATCTGATGCAGGTACAACTCAAACAGGTCCATGGACTTAGGGATATTGAGCAATACCCTGTCAAAGTTTTGCACAGGACATTCCAAAGGATCCATGAACTTAATTAGCTTTAGATCTATCCGGTTGGCTTCCAGATTTTGGATTACAGATCGCTGCTGACTCTTTCTCTCTGTTACAACGGTAGGTTCAAATTTTTTCAACAAGCAGCTCAAAAAACCAAAGCGATCATTATAAATGCCGATATGGACATTTCCGGTATCCGGATCATCCTCAAACAGTTTCTTGATCAAATATTCATCAGCTGCACTCCAGGCACGCAGTGATCGATTGGTGGTTTCCGGATATCGTTTAAAAGAAAAAGAATTATCCTCAAAATTGTATGTATCCACAGAGTAGGTCCTTAGAATAAGCTGGTTTGCTCTTTATCTTCTTTCTGTGCCTGCTCGATCTGAGGTTCATCAGATGGTGTAAAGGTTTTAAGCATTTCCGGCATAAAGCGTTTTTCATATATACGACGGGCTAATCCATGCAGAGCTTTTTCTCCCCTTGGAGTGATCCTAAGAAAACCGGAATCATCTTCATCCAAAAAACCAAAGGAACGCAAGTCGTTGACTATCAAATACGCCAGTTTTTCGGTAACCCCGGCGTTTTTCTCCACATACTCCCGGTGAGGCGGTTCATCTTCACTTATGTAAACTGACCCTAACACATTAAGTTCGATATCAGTCAGTGGAAAACCTTCACTGCCTTTGGTAAGCAACTCATCCCATGTACTTTGCGAATAGTATAGACCAAACCACCACTTAGCCTCTCTTAATAAATGACCCGATGATGCACAGGCAAACGGTTGACCGGGTTGAGCCTTTCTCGGCTCGCCCCGGCTGCGATACATATTCACCATGGTTGCCAGATCCAGTTCGTGGATATTGGGTGGATATTTAAAATAAAAATCGCTGCGTTTTTGCATGAGATCCTTAGGCTGTCTTTATGTTAATGACAGTAGTGAATATAAATCTACAAAAAAAATTATAAAGCCACCGATCAGCGAAATCGGTTCAACCCTGAACCAATTATCCTTTTTCCTTGATCAGATCCATGGCTTTAGCAAGAGTAAAGTCTTCAGGTGATTCCCCGTCCGGTAAACTGATGTTCTTTTTGCCATGCTTGATATAAGGACCATAGCGACCGGTCATCACCTTAATAGGTTTATCGGTATCCGGATGTTTACCAAGATCCTGAATCTCATTACTTCCTCTTCTCGATTTCTTCTTTTGAGCCAGTAATTCAACGGCACGGTCCAGTTCAATGTCCAGAACATTATCCGATTTGGGAATAGACTTAAATTTACCATCATGAACCACATATGGACCGTATCGTCCAACTCCGGCTTTAACAACTTTTCCATCCTCAGGATGCTCACCAAGCTTCCGAGGAAGTTCTAACAGTTTCAGGGCCAGATCCAGATCCACATCACTCGGTTCCATACCTTTTAGCAAGGACACGCGTTTCGGCTTTTTATTGTCTTCCGTTACTTCACCACGCTGCACATAGGGACCATATCGACCTGTAAGAAGAAATATTGGCTCATCCGTTTCAGGATCCTTCCCGATCGGGGTGTCGCCCTCTTTTTCAGTTTTGATGATCTCTTCGATAAACTCTGCCGTAAGATCGCTTGGATTATACTGTTCAGGTATAGATGCATTTATTTTGTCATCATCTTCTCCTTTACTGATATAGGGTCCAAAACGCCCAACAGCCACTTTAATGCCTTCCAGACCATCCAATGGCAGATCCAGTAATCTGGCTTCCTGCGGGTCGATCTTATCTTCCTGAGTATCAACCTTGGCCTTCAAGCCATTCTCACCGTTATAATAGTCTTCCAGGTATTTGACCGGATCCTGCTTCCCTTCAGCCACAGCATCCAGCTTATCCTCAAGATCAGAAGTAAACTGACTGTCGACCAGATCCGGGAAATGTTTCTCCAGTAATGAAGAAACCGCAAAGGCTGTAAAGGTTGGGATCAATGTTTTGCCTTCGCTTTTCGCATAACCGCGATCTTGTATGGTGCTGATGATGGACGCATAGGTACTTGGCCGACCAACACCTCGTTTCTCCAGTTCTTTGACCAAAGTTGCTTCTGTATAGCGTGCAGGAGGTTTGGTCTCATGGCTGACAAAGTTCAGATCATCAAGCCCAGTACCATCTCCCTCACTCATTGCCGGAAGGAAATTTTCCTGATTTTCAAGAGCTGCTTCCGGATCATCGCTGCCTTCTACATAAGCCCGAAAATAACCGGGGAATATAATTTTCTTGCCGCCGGCTCTGAAATCTGCATCTGTTCCATTATTGGTTGCACGGATCGTTACGTTGGTAAACTCCAGTTCCGCTTCAGCCATCTGAGTAGCGATGGTACGCTTCCAGATCAGGTCATAAAGTTTGAACTCTCGGCCGCTTAACCCGGCCTTACCCGGTTTAACAAAACGCGAGCCTGATGGCCTGATAGCCTCATGAGCTTCCTGAGCACCTTTACCTTTCTTACTGTAATTGCGAACCCGCTCAAATAAATAATCTTCACCATATTCATCCGTCACCGCATCGCGGGCAGCACTGATGGCTTGACCGGATAATCGGGTTGAATCTGTACGCATGTACGTAATAAAACCTTTTTCGTATAATTTCTGAGCCACACTCATGGTGTCGCGAGCTGAAAACCCAAACTTGCGGTTAGCTTCCTGCTGCAGAGTTGAGGTAATAAAAGGTGGCGCCGGGTTACGTTTCTGCGTTTTAACATCGACGTTGATCACAGACCACTTTGCTTCCTTAAGGTCATCCACAAGGACGCTTGCCTTATCTTCATCCAGTAAAACTACGGACTCAGGCTTTTTCAGCTTACCGGTGTTTTCATCAAAATCTTTACCGCTGGCAAGACGCTTTTCATTAAGGTGTGTCAGGTCTGCATCAAATTTATAGTCATCACCTTCTTTATGAAGCTGAGCTTTCAGATCATAGTAGGTTGCACTTTTGAACTTCATGCGCTCACGTTCGCGCTCAACCAAAAACTCTACTGCTACCGATTGTACGCGTCCCGCTGAAAGACCCGGGGAGATCTTTTTCCATAGCAGTGGCGAAACCGTGTATCCCGCCAGGCGATCCAAAATTCGTCTCGTTTCCTGAGCATGGACCAGGTTCATATCTATATCCCTGGTGTTCTCCAGCGCGTTCATAACTGCCTCTTTGGTGATCTCGCGAAATGCCATTCTCTTAACCGGCACTTTCGGTTTCAGGATCTCCATAAGATGCCATGAAATAGCTTCCCCTTCACGATCCTCATCCGTTGCAAGGATCAGTTCATCCGCATCTTTAAGCAACTTTTTGAGCTTGGTAACTACTTTCTTTTTAGATGAGGGGATCACATACAGCGGATCAAAACGATCATCCACATTGATACCCAAATTTGACCAGCTCTCTTTTTTATACTTGGCCGGAATTTCCTTGGCCGAGGAAGGCAGATCACGAATGTGACCCATAGAGGAGTCTACTACATACCCTTTAGGCAGATACTTCTTAATAGTTTTGGTTTTTGTAGGAGACTCTACAATGACGAGACTTTTCATGTATAAACAGGATTAATTCAATTCTTCGACCAGCTCTTTTAACTCTCCGGCATGGTCTTTCGTATTCACTTTTTTGATAGTTCCCAAAATAGTACCATCTGTATCAATAACAAAGGCCGAACGTGAAGGAGCTTCATACTCTCTTCCATACATCTTTTTTTGAACAACGGAATCCGTGGCTTCTGCAAATTTATAATCGGGATCCGAAACCAACGTAAAATCAATTCCCTGCTTATCTGCATAGCGCTTATGTGAACCGCAGGTATCCTTACTTAATGCTACAAGATTGTAACCTTTTTCAGTGAACCATTCGGCATGATCTGCCAGATCTTTTGTCTGACGATCACAGCCACTGGTATTATTCTTCATATATACCGACACAATAGTGGGCTTATCCAGCAGGTCTTTAAAATTGATCTCCTTTTCTTCTCCGTTTTGGACTGCCTTTACAGTAAAATCGAAATTAGCTTTGCTTCCGGTTTTTAACATAGTCGTTTAATTTAATTTCTTTTCGTTGATGGATTGTGATAACTGAAAGTAAGAAGGTATTCGTTCGATTTCAGCTCAGGTTGATCTGTTTAAGTCTTTGCACTCGTTACGAACGTCTCGTTCGGAATTCCTGCCTGAACCTCAGATTCCACCTAAGCCAATGCAACTACCCTTCGGCTCAGCGAGCTAAGGTACGTTCCCACAACAAGAACTTTGCCACGGCCGCTACCACCAGGGAATGATGAACCGTTCCCTCATTCACCAACTCCAGAAAATCATCCAGTGGCATGGTATGAACGTTGATCCTTTCGTTCCCATCGAGCTGCTGCTCCTGAATTTTTCGGCAATTCTTGACTACGTATAAATGAGTATAGTTTGTCAGGAAAGCAGGATTCGAGCTTACTTTACCTAAATAACTCCAATCTTTTCCTGTATACCCTGTTTCCTCAAGTAATTCCCGGCGAGCGGTTTCATCATGAGTTTCTCCCTCATCAACCATACCTCCAGGTAATTCCAGTGTGGGTTTTTCTATACCATAACGAAATTGCTCCACCAATACGATCTCATTATCTGAAGTCAGAGGGATCACGTTCATCCACTCAGGTGCCTTAATGATCGAAAATGTAGCCGAATGATCTTCTGACATAATTTTCATATCCCGACTTAAAAGTTTGAAGATATTCGTCGTATATTTGAGCTCTTCTTTCGTGGTGATCCACGGTTCAATCGAAAATTTAAATTTACGGGTATTCATAGATGTCGGACACGCTCAAATTAGTTAAAGATCAGTTTTCTTCGGAGGCAGAACTTAAAAAAGCTATAGATAAAGCGTTGGACCTGATGGAGAAAATATATGCTTCCGGTAAATATCCAAAATTGATCGTTGAGCGTTCATGGAGCAGTCACAACCCCGTCATAGACGGAGAATTAGCCCAGCCCGCTGCCTATCGCTGGTATTTGGGTAGAGAAATTAAACGCCTTGTGGAAAATGATGCCACGGTTTTTGTAAAACCTTCACGTGATGTTCTGCCACTACATGACCCCGTTCTATTCGATAACCTGGATGAAAACGAATGGGATATCACCCAAAAGAAACTCTTTCTATTCCGCGCCGAACGCATTGACATTTCCCTGGACCGGCTTTTCCACTATACAGGAACCAAACCGGAAGATTTCCAGCGATACATTCTGTTTACAAACTACGATATGCATGTTGATGTGTTCCTTGACATGTTTCCCAATTGTGAAAAACCGGTGAACGAAGGTGCTCAGATGCCAGCCTACCACCACAAAATGGAAAATAACTCCGGCCTCACATTAGTGAATATCGGTGTGGGGCCTTCAAATGCCAAAACTATTACCGACCACGTTGGCGTGCTTCGGCCTGATGCCATGGTGATGGTCGGTCATTGCGGCGGACTTCGAAATCACCAGGGTATCGGTGATTTCGTGCTGGCAAATGGTTACTACAGAGCCGATAGAGTACTGGATGATGTTTTCCCAATAGGGATTCCGATCTCACCAAATTACATCCTGAACCGGTACATGCAGGAAGCATTGGACAAAAATGAGATGAAACACCGTATCGGAACCGTATACACCACAGCTAATCGCAACTGGGAATTCTCGAAAGCCCGAACGGTCGAAGAAATCCACATGAGCCGAAGCGTTGCTGTTGATATGGAGTCATCCACAGTAGCCACCAATGGATTTCGATATCGCATCCCTCACGCTACTCTGCTTTGTGTTAGTGATAAGCCCTTGCACGGTAAGCCTAAACTTTCCCAATATGCCCAGTCGTTCTACCAAAACTCTAAAGAACTCCACCTCAAAATGGTGATCGATGCGCTTCAAATGGTAAAGGATAATTACCCGGAAGGATTACCCAACTCCAGCATCCGTGCGTTTAATGAGCCGCTGATGGGTGGTACCGAGTAAGAATAACCAATATTCATCACAGAATGCTCAAGTAAGATCACCTGGATATTGGTTATTGCGTGTTGAGTGTTGGATATTCTCCCCATGGTCATTCCCGTGCAGGCGGGAATCTTGATCTTGCCATTTAACACATACCTTGCTTTGGTCAGCACTTTGATCTCAAGCATGCGCCGTGAGATGACATTGTAAGGGCGTTTTTCTCTGACCTTTTTCCTCTTTTCATAACTATACTAACCTGCAATTTAAACACAATCATTAGTCACTTTAGTTTCTTTAATCGGCAACTATATATTGTTTATCAATAAATTATTATTGCTATTCACTAATTATTTGGTTTTATTTTTGAGGAAATAGAAATCAATTTGGCTGCTATGAATATCAGAAAAGACTGGTCTCTTGCTTATTTTTTACTCTATATCTGTCAGATCGGATATTGGCTGATCATTATTAATCTTGGGGTTGAACTATTCATGTCAGCCTCGCTATTCTCAAACGATTATGTGATCATTGACAATATTCCGGTTCATATTGAACTCGAGCAGTTTGAGGAATACAGGGATGTAGAATTTGAAAACACTTACATAAGCATACCTGAACGTATGTCCACTGACATACACATTTCAGGACCATACAACGAAGTTAAAAGTGGTTTTTTCTTTTATAATGGATTAAAGATCTATGAAAATGCCGTGTTTTTTATTCTATTATTCTTTTTTGCAAAGGTCCTAAGAAACGTAGCTGAAGGAAGTCCTTTTCATGCAAAAAACTCAACGCACCTTTCAGTAATCGGAACAATATTGTTAGCAGTAGGCGCGATCAATTTCTCCTTTCAGTTTTTGAATATGGGGCATTTTATTTCCTTACCGATCTTAAATAACCTTGGTTTCCCCGAGAGCATTGATGTCACTTATTTAGATCTATTTGGGAAGGACTTCATGTTCGCAGGCATCTTTATGATCGTGCTCGGGTATGTATTCAAAGAAGGCACCCGCATTTATGAGGAACAAAAATTAACGGTGTAGCCATGGCCATAATTGTAAATCTTGACGTTATGCTGGCCAAGCGAAAGATGAGCCTCACCGAGCTTTCGGAAGAGGTTGGAATCACCATGTCCAACTTATCGATCCTGAAAACCGGTAAAGCGAAGGCCATACGTTTTTCAACATTAGAAGCCATCTGTGAAGCCCTGGACTGTCAGCCCGGAGATATTCTGGAGTATTCGGAGGACCAATAACTCCTAACCACTCCGTCATTCCCGCGAAGGCGGGAATCTAAATGCTTGCCATAGAATCAACATTTGATTCCTCCTGATGCTTTTAGATCTCAGTCCGGCAGGCATTAACCGAGAGATCACTTTGTTTTGATCCGCGTAAGGGCGTATCGCAATACGCCCTTACTGCACACCTACCTACTAGTTTTTATCTGAAAGAAAAAAATTTGTAAGGATTTCCTTTTTCATCGCTCTCACTCTATAAAAAGAAAACAAACTGAGAGATATGACACACCAAGAATCCTTTTCCGTTGAAAACTTCCATAACCGTACTGTCAAAGAGATGCTGCCCGATGAGCAGCCGCGCGAAAAACTCATGAACTATGGAGCTGACTCCCTGTCCGATGCCGAGCTCCTAGCCATCCTGATCCGTACCGGAACCAAAAAGCTTAATGTGATAGATACGGCCAAAGCCCTGCTCAACCAGTTCGGAGGCCTGCACAACCTGGTTCGCAAGGACTGGAAATCCCTACAGGTGATTCCCGGTATCGCCAAGGTTAAGGCCATCACGCTGGAGGCTTCTTTTGAACTTGCCCGACGCCTACAGGTGGCTGCACTCGGGGAAGAAATTCAGATCACCTCACCGGAAGATGTAAACGCCTACTTTGCCCCAAAACTCCGTCACCTTACCAAAGAAACCTTTATCGTCGGTTTTCTGGATAACGCCAAAAAGCTGATGGGCTTCTCCAAGATCAGCAACGGCGGTAAGACCGCTACTATCGTAGATACAGCGGAGGTTATGCGTCAGGCTGTGCTGAATGAAGCCAACTCCATTATCCTCATCCACAACCACCCATCGGGACATAACAAAGCCTCCACAGCCGACATCCAGCTTACCAAGCGAATCGCCGAATGCGGTAAGCTTTTTGGCATTCCGGTGGATGACCATGTGATCATAGCCGGATATGATTTTGTGAGTTTGAGAAGTGAGGGGTTGTTTTAGCTATCAGCTCTCAGTCTTCAGCTGTCAGTTTTTTGGATTATAACTGAAAGCTGATAGCTGACTGCTGAAAGCTTCTCCACAGGTAGATATTGACTCCTTTTTCTCCCTACCTTTCTATTCGTTTAAATCCCACAAACCTTCACTTCCATGATCCACGAATTTCTCGGCCGTTCTCCTCAATTTGATGACTCTGTTCATATTGCCCAAAGTGCAGAGATCATAGGCGATGTTACGCTTGGAAAAGAAAGCAGCGTGTGGTTCAATGTTACCATTCGCGGGGATGTCAATTATATTAAGATAGGTGATCGGAGCAATGTTCAGGATAACGTATGCATTCACGTGATGAATCAGACCAGTCCGACCATTATTGGGAATGAAGTAACCATCGGTCACGGAGCTGTGGTACATGGATGCACCATCAATGACCGCGTACTGGTAGGCATCAATGCCACGATTTTAGATAAAGCCGTCATTGAGTCAGACGTGATCGTGGCAGCCGGCACGCTGGTCCCTCCCGGTAAAACCCTTGAAAACGGCTATCTTTATATGGGCTCACCCGCAACTAAAGCCAGAAAGCTTACTGTTGAGGAGATCGCGTCAATCAGAAAGTACGCGTCCAATTACGTCAAGTACTCCCGCGCCTACCAAGGCAAAGATCAACACAAAGAAAATCCATTCTACACTAAGTAATTTTTAGTTTTGAGTGCTTAATTCTTATTTAGCTCAGCACTCAAAACTTAACACTCAAAACTCCCATGAGCGGTCTTTACCTTCATATCCCCTTTTGCAAACAAGCCTGCTCCTACTGCGACTTTTATTTCGTAACCCGACAAGAGTATAAACAGGATTTTGTAGATGAACTGATCCGGGAGATCCAATCCAGGAAAGATTCGCGTTTCACCATTGATCCTATTCAAACAATATATTTTGGCGGCGGAACTCCTTCCTTGCTAACTCCTTCCCAGGTAGAAGCTATCATGACTGCCATTGATGAGGTATTTGACCTTCAGGCTGAAGAGATCACCCTGGAAATGAACCCTGACGATGTAACGCGCGAGTTTCTTTCAGGTGTTAAAAGCGCCGGTGTAAACCGCGCAAGTATGGGTGTTCAAAGTTTTGATACTGACCTTCTAAATTTCATGCATCGGGCCCATAATTCTGAGGAAGCCCTTCGGTGTCTTGAACTATTGCAGTCTTCTGATTTTAACGTATTTACGGTAGATCTGATCTATGGCAATCCGGGACAATCACTGGATTTGCTGGAAAAGGATATTGACACAATTCTTCAATTTGATCCTCCTCATATTTCTGCTTACTCCCTCACCGTTGAGCCTCAGACCCGACTCGGTAAGCAAGTTAAACTCGGACGCATTATTCCACCTGAGGATGACACCGTTGCCCTGCACTTTGATCTGGTGATCAATAAGCTGGAAGAAGCCGGTATCATGCAGTATGAAGTGAGTAACTATGCTAAACTGGGTAAGGAAGCCGTTCACAATTCAAATTATTGGAGTCACGTTAATTATCTGGGACTGGGACCGGGAGCTCATTCTTTCTGGTGGGATGAAGATTTAAGTTCAGCCCAACGATGGAGTAACAAACCGGACCTTAGGTCCTACCTGAAGAGTGATTGGGAGCAACCTTTTGAAGCTGAATTTCTGGATATACATGATCTTGCTGAAGAGCGACTAATGTTAGGTCTCCGCACCCGAACCGGAGTATCTATTGATGAGCTTAAAAACCGGTATCAATATTCATTCAACCCCGATCAGCTTCAACACCTCAAGCATTTGGAATATGATGAAAAAGCTATTCTTAACGAAAACATACAGCTCACTAAGAAAGGGTTAAAGATCGCCGATGCTATCCTTTTAGATATACTGACCAAGTAACCCGTCAGGCACCAAGTTGTTCCCACATGCGGGCAAATTTAGCGTACTCATTTGCCTTTTCGGTTTTACCGGCATTCTTATAAGCTTGAGCCACCATTTTCGAGGCCGCCGCCAACTCTTTATAATCTTGTTTGGTCGGATTAGCAGCCGTACCCTCCATATCAGGCACTTTAATACTTACCTGCTCAAACAGCTTATCAGGATCTTCATTGACCGAATGATTTTCTTTGAAGAGCAATGGCCAGAATCGTGGTTTACCATATAGTTTATCTGATATCACCCAATACCATTCCCCTTCCTCGACCTCGTAATTTTGAACAGATGGCTGATCTTCTGAAACTGAATAATTAGATCCATTGCCTTCTGATGAATCATTATTTGAAGTGCTTTCGCGGGCAGCAACTGATCTTTCTGCTCTTTCTTTTTCTTGTGCTTTGAGTCGCTCTTCCTCTTCGATCATTTTATTCAGCCTTTTCTCAAGTTCATCCGCCTCATTCTTAATTGATTCAAAATTCCTGACATTTTGCGATTGAGCGACTTCCCGCCCATCGGCTGCATTTCCGGACTGAACATTATTCCGGGTGACTGCATTATTCTGCTGCCCTTCCTTTTTGCCATTATCCATTAGAAACCAAACAGATGTAATTGCAATTATTGTTAGCAACAGGACAGCAAGTGAAGCCAGTAAATTAGTATAATTCTTTTCTTTCCTTATCGGCGGTTCAGAGATCTTTTCCTCAGAGTCAGAGGCTTCCCCTATTTCTGAAATATCCGGCTCTTCACTTTCATTGACAACCTCTTCTTCGAGAGTTGATTTTACCTCAGGCTCAGCATCTGAGCCCTGTTCATCAGTTTCTGCCTCGGCAGAGCTTATATCATCTTCATTATCTTCATCAATCTTCTCTTCACTTTCTACTTCACCTGATTCAGGAGATTCACCCGGATCAGTCGCCACGTTATCTGCAGAAGATTCTTCCTCTTCAATAAGCTCACTTTCAAGGTGTCCGTATTCGGCATTTACATCTTCCCGCAGTGACTTAAATGGTGAGAAGGAAACCCTTTTATGAGCCGGTATTGTGATGGGGTCACCTGTCTGTGGATTCTTCCCCTGTCGCTCGGCTACCTCTTTGACTTTAAAACTTCCAAAGTTTGTGATCGAGGCTTTACCTGAACCCTTCAGTTCGTCTTTAACTTCATTTAGAAGGGCTTTAACAAATTCCTCGCTCTTGTGCTTGCTGAAACCCGTTTTCTTAGAGAGAGCATTTACGATATCAGAATAGGTTACTTTTTTATTCATCATCACCCCGGTTTATCTCTTCTTTCAGGGTGCTGCTTTGGCTGAAATGCACGACCTTTTTAGGAGGAATCAACATCATTTGTTCATAATGTGGATTATATGACTTATGAGAATCCCGGAGTTCGGTAGTGAAGCTTCCAACTCCCGGCAGGGTGAATCCCACATTGTTGGAAAGCAGGATGTTCATCCCATCCACAAGAGAGTCATATAATTCCTCTGTTTCTGATATGGTCAGATCCATTTCTTTTGAAATCGACTTCAGTACCTCCGATTTAGTCATAAAGCAAATCCTTAATTTGTACCAACGTTCAACTGAATAAATGCTATAAAGGTAAAATATGCAATTTTAGCTAATATTCTGCTATTCCGCATTATTTAAGATTTTGGGATACATTAAGGTTTGTTATCATCCCATGAAATTATAAATAACTAAGAAATACAAGCATGCTCAGATCTTTCATAGACATTGATCCCGATTCTCACTTTCCCATTCAGAACCTGCCATACGGTGCCTTCATGACCGATAAAGGGGAAATTCATCTCTGTACGGCTATTGGGGATTACGTACTCGACCTGTTTGTTCTGGATGAAGAAGGCCTGTTCACAGGACCCGAGCTTAGCGAACAGATGGCATTTCAGGATTCCTCACTTAATTATTTCATGAGCATGGGTAAAGCGGCCTGGGCCGAGGCCCGGAGTACTCTTCAGGCTTTGCTTTCAGCAGAGGATCCAACGCTGAGGGATGACGAATTATTAAAGGATAGAGCTTTTTATAAAAAAAGCGAAGTTCAGCTACTGTTTCCGGTAGAAGTGGGAGACTATACTGATTTCTACTCATCCGAGCAGCACGCCCGCAATGTAGGGGCTATGTTCCGCGATCCTGAAAATGCCCTTCTTCCTAATTGGAAACATCTCCCCGTGGCCTATCATGGAAGGTCCAGCTCTATTGTTATGAGTGGAACCGATCTGCACCGGCCAAAAGGACAGGTACTTTCCGATGACGATGAAAACCCTATATTTTCTGAATCCAAAAAACTGGATTTTGAACTGGAAGTCGGGTTTTTGACCGGACCGGAAAACAAACTTGGTCGGCCGATCCCAATAGAAAAAGCTGCAGATCACATCTTCGGCTTGGTATTGCTAAATGACTGGAGTGCACGAGACATCCAAACGTGGGAATACCGGCCATTAGGTCCATTTTTAGCTAAAAACTGGGGGACTTCTGTTTCTCCCTGGGTAGTTACATTAGAGGCCCTTGAACCTTTCAGAACAAAACCTCCGAAACAGGAACCAATACCCCTTCCTTATCTAACATCGAACAACAGATCCGCTTTTGATATACAATTGGAAGCTTATTTAAAAACTGAGAAACTGGATCAACCGTACAAGATCTGCACCTCAAACTACAGAAACCTCTATTGGAGCATGGAACAGCAACTGGCTCATCATACTGTAAATGGCTGCAATGCGAGAACAGGCGATCTTTTTGGTTCGGGCACTATCAGCGGTTCAGAAAAACATTCTTACGGAAGCATGCTGGAATTAGCCTGGATGGGAACAGACCCTATCAAACTGCCCAACGGTGAGAAACGAAGCTATCTTGAAGACGGGGACGAAGTGATAATGACCGGATTTGGTCAGGGTGACGGATACCGGGTAGGCTTCGGAAAAGTGAGGGGAAAGATACTTCCGGCATGGTAGCCAAAGTTATTTCACATAGGTCATTTTCTTGGTAATGATCTCGTCATCAATTTTAAGCCTATAAATATATACTCCGGAACTTAATCCCTTAGCATTGAAGGTGTATTCGTATGGCCTGCTTCTGACAGTCAAGGTTTCGTTTACCAACGTCTGAACTTTCCGCCCCATGATATCGTACACTTCAAGCCTTACGAATGCCGACTGAGGAAGTTCAAAACGGATCTTTGTGGATGGATTGAATGGGTTAGGGTAATTTTGGTATACAGCTATTTGTTCCGGAAGATCACCATAAGCAGGATCACGGATATCAACCTCCTGCCCGGTTTTCCCGAATTGAATATTAAGATTCCGGGTGATTTCAGAATTACTGTAATTAGCTACCACAATACCGAGACGATCAATGTCTGTCCAGGCTAGCTGGGCAGGGACAAACACCTGTCCTTTATTTTCTCCGGTGATAACCACGTCGCTCATTTCTCCATTTTTCTTATAAAGCAGAAGACCAACCCCAACCTGCGTGCTGTCAAAATCTACCGCCACTTCGATAGCGCCCTCATCGTTAGAGCCCGGGATGATCTCGTAATAACGTCCAGCCATGCGATCCACACTATTCAAGTTCACGCTTGTTGCCGGTACTGAATTGAAGGTTGCCTCTAAGTTAGAGTTCGGATAATTGTCTTTTTCCTCAAATCCATAAGAGTCAGTCCCCGTTCTTGATCCGGATGCCAGGTGCCACAGATGATTTTGCACAAAAGTCTTGCCGAAATCTTCACTTTGACCCGGAAGAATTCGTCGCAAGGCATCGTCAATACTTAAAGTATTCTCGCCCTCAATTTCCTGCCAGACATCCCGCCAAATTTCGCTTCCGAACTTTTCATAATAATAGATCATCCAGCTTACGTGCCAATAAGCTCCGGGTGTACCTGAAGCGGGTGAAAAGAATATGGAGCTTGAATTGGGGTTGTCAGAATTGAGACCGTTCTTGATATAATTATAATAATCGTTCACATCGTCATAAACGACTTCTTCCATCAGCGTAGCGTCCATTTCTGACCAGTTAAAAGCCCCTGATGGTGAAGCCCAGTTGTTTTGCACATACTGAATGGCATGCTTGAACTCATGCGCCATCGTCACGTAAATAGCTCCTACTTGATTACCTTCAGGATGTGTATTCTCGGGAAACCCATCAAAATCTGTCTCAATGACTATGTAAGTACCACCCGGTGATGAAGCAGATGTGTTGGTATATCCATAGGCACCACCTGAAAGGTCATTTTCCACATATACCTTATAGGTTTGACCCGCCGGAATCGGGTCTTTAAATCCAATATTAATGACCTCATGCCGATAGGATGAATCAGCTGACTCAGCCACGTGGTCTATATAGTCCGGCACGCCATTTCCGTCATTATCTGTTATCGAGACAGAATCCGGGCCTGAGGTCTGATAAATGATCTCAAACTTTCCGGACGGTGAGATATAAGATTCTTCAGCCATGGAAATATTCCTTTGACCTGTAAGCCCGAGACTTTGAGCTTTTGCAAGCACTTCAGAGTTAAGCTCATTCCGGTGCTCATGCAAAAACATGGTAGTTGGAGTAATGCACTTGACTGGCTGATGACCATCCCTATCTGCAGGTCGCTCAAGTAGCTCTAACTGTCTCATAGCCGCAGATTGAAGGCCGGTTTCCCCTCTTTCGAATGAGGCCTGAACAGATAACAGAGAGTTATTTACCGGCTGTACCTGTGCAAATGCCATTCCCGGTAAAAAGAACATCAGAAACAGAACTCTCTTGATTTTTTTATTTGTAAATCCGGACTTATGCATTGTTTGTATTTTGCTTAACTTTCAGGTTCGCCCAAATGATGAACGTCAAGACCTGACACTTCTTATACTTATAATTTAAGAGAAAAATGTATCAAGTAATACTTTACTACAACTTCCAGAAGATAGAGGAGCCGGAAAGGTTCTGCAAAGCCCACAAGAAATTCTGTAAAGAGATCGGGTTGAAAGGCCGCATTTACATTTCCGATGAAGGGCTGAATGGAACGGCAGCCGGAACAGAACAACAGATCGATGAGTACAAGAATTTTGTATGGTCTACTCCCGGTTTTTCTGATACTGCATTCAAGCAGGATGAATCTGATTACATTCCCTTCCCCCGGCTGACCTGTAAGGTGCGTGATGAGATCGTTTCTCTGCATATGGACGATGTTGATCCTGAAAATGGAGGAAACTACCTGGAGCCGGAAGAATGGCGCCGTGTGCTGGAAGAAGAAGATCACGTGATGATTGATGTCCGCAACAATTATGAATCAAAGGTTGGACATTTTGAGGGAGCCATCAAACCGGACCTTGAGAATTTCTATGACTTCCCGCAATGGCTGGATGAAGTAGACATTCCCAAAGACAAAAAAGTATTGATGTATTGCACCGGTGGTATCCGGTGCGAAAAATTCTCTGTTCTAATGAAAGAGAAAGGCTGGGATGACGTCAATCAGCTGCATGGCGGTATCTTACGCTATGGCAAGAAAGAAGGCGGTAAACATTTCAAAGGCAAGTGTTTTGTATTTGACGATCGCCTGGTGGTACCTGTAAATCCCAAAGACCTGGAGCCGATCGCGCGATGTGAGATCACCGGAAAACCGGCAGACACTTATATAAACTGCGCGAATATGGAGTGCAATAAGCTCTTTGTGTGCTCCGAGGAAGGTGCCTATAAAATGGAAGGTTGCTGCAGTGAAGCGTGTATGGAAAGTGAATATAAACGACCTTTCGATCCTGAAAACGCCTTCAAACCATTCCGAAAATGGTACAATTACTTTGGCGAGGACTTCAAGGAACGACCTGTTGGATGCGCGTAATATTCGCCTTGTAAAACCCTACCCCATCACCTATCGGTTCAGGGTAAAAGAGGAGTTCCATGGCACAACCCTGCTCCACGCTATGACCACCCGTTTTCCTTTTCATGAAAAAAAAGTTTGGGAAGATAAGATCAGCTTCGGACTGGTTGGAGTGAATGGCAGTGAGGTCAGGTATGATCATATTCTGGAACTTGAGGATGAAATCTTTCACCACAATCCCAGGGCTATTGAACCGTCCGTCCCCGATGAAGTACGCGTGCTGGAGGAGCATGAGGATTACCTGATAGTCTACAAACCGGCCCCTTTGCCTATGCATCCCGGCGGACGATACAACAAGAATTCCATGACTGAGATCCTGAAAGAACAGGGATATAATGGCCTGCGGATCGTACACCGGCTGGATGCCGTTACTTCAGGATTGGTTCTCTTTGCCCGCAATAAGGAATTTGCAAAAAGAGCTATGATCAGTTTTAGCCGCTCCGATGTCAGAAAAACCTATTTCGCTAGAGTTGACGGCACTCCTGATAAACCGTTTACCATCATCGATGCACCCATTCGGCGTAAAACGGGTTTTGTATTCGAGTCTAGTTTGGGTCTTACTAAAGCCAAAGAAGCCATCACGGAATTTGAGGTAGTAGAAAAAGGAAGCAATTCATCCATTATAAAATGCCACCCAAAAACGGGCCGAACCCATCAGATCCGCCTACATCTGGAACAGTGGGGACACCCGATCATCGATGATCCGATCTATGGTATAAATGGCGATAAAAGCAGCCGTACTGCCCAAAAGAAAGCCATCAGTTTGCTGAATGCAGGCCTGGAGATCGAGTCACTGGGTATTAAAGCTGAATTGGATATCCCGGATAATTGGAGGATATAGAAGCAAGGTTCAAGGTGTTAGGTGTTAGGTGTTAGGTGTTAGGTGTTAGGTGTTAGAATTTACTTGCACCTTGAACCTAAAACCTAACACCTATTTAAAAAAAGCTTCCGCAATCCTTGCAAACTGTTTGGGCTTATCAAGAAAGGCATAGTGGCCGGCATCCTCTATAATCACAAGAGCTGCATTTTCAATCCCTTTTTCTATGCGCTGACCCTGATAAACAGGCGTTGCATCATCGTTTCGTCCCCAGATCAACAGTACTTCATGAGAGATCTCAGGCAATGTTGGTTCCAGATATTCCGTTACCGATTTCACAAAGGTCTCCCTCATCACCCCGGATAATTCACTGTATTCGCTTGAACCCAGGCTTTTCCATAGTGATGTACTTCTCAGCCAGCTCAGTGCTTTTCCCCTGAGGTTTACCGGAAGCATCATGAATGGAGCCTTAAGCGTTTTGGCGGTATACTTTCTGATATAGTACCTCATGGACCGCTTTGGCTTCATCCCGGCTCCTCCCGTTATCAACACCTTATCGATGTGAGTCTTACCAAATCCACGGGCCAGCAATTTCAGAATGATCCTTCCGCCGAAGGAATGTACCAAAACGTCCACTTTTTCATGCGGTAGTTGTTTAATGAACGCTTCAACGGCATCGGTGTAATCATCTATTGACCAGCCTCGATCCGGTTCCGGTGAATCACCAAAGCCCGGCAGGTCCAGCACATAACTCGTCCTGAGATGTGACAAATTTTGAGCCACCGGCATCATTACCCGCTTGCTACTGCCCCAACCATGCAGTATTACGAGGGGTTTACCCGAACCTGTAGTTTGGTAAATGATCTTTTGGTCGCCGTAGTTGAATATGTAATTATTTGCCATGATCTGAATTTTGCCAAACTTCACACTTCCTGCAGACTGAAACAAGAATATTATTGAGTTTTTCCTTTCTCAGACTCATATTACCTGAATGAAGCTGCAAAATTTCAAAAGAAAGGCCTTTTTCTGGATCGATAAACTACAGATCACGAGAAAAGAACGTACTTCTTTCTCGTTATTACTGCTAATTTTATGCCTTTTGCTCATCAGTTCATTATTTATAGAACAGAAGCTGAACTATCAGCAAGAAGAATATGACGAGATCCTAGAGCTGTTTGAAGAACGGACACAACTGGCCGAACGCGAAAAAGCGGCAATTGCTCAAAAATATAATCCTGATTTTACAGTTAATAACGCTGGGAATCCCGATACTGAAACTGCTGTTGAACAAAAATCTGCTACGGCTCTTACGGAGATGACAGATAGTCCTTCAGAGGTATCGGAAACAAAGCCTGCTATTATCAACATCAACACAGCGGGATCTGATGAACTTCAGACTTTGAATGGTATTGGTCCTGCCTACGCCGGAAGGATCATTGAGTATCGCGAAGCGAACGGCGGATTTAAAACCATAGAAGAACTCATAAACGTAAAGGGCATTGGTGAGAAGCGACTGGAAGCCATTCGCCCCTTTGTAACATTAGATCCATAATTAAAGATTAACAAAACAGGCATATGCCAAAAATTCTTTGGGCAGACGATGAGATCGATCATCTGCAATCACACATCATATTTTTAGAAAAAAAGGGGTTTGATATCACACCGGTCACCAACGGAGCCGATGCCATCAGTCTCATCAGCAGCGAACCCTTTGATATTGTATATCTGGATGAGCAAATGCCCGGCATGGGTGGCATAGAAACCCTTGAAAAGATCAAAGCCATACAGCCTTCACTGCCTGTGGTTATGATCACTAAAAGTGAGGAAGAATCCATCATGGAGGACGCCATTGGTGGAAAGATCTCTGACTATCTCATCAAGCCTGTAAATCCAAATCAGATCCTGCTGACCACCAAGCGACTTTTGGAACGCAGCCGTATTCAGTCAGAAAAATCGGCTCAAACCTATCTGCGGCAATTCAATAAACTCTCGTCACGCATTCACCCAGGCACACATTGGAAGGAATGGATCGATGTATATAAGGAACTGAGCCAGTGGGAGATCGACCTTGGTGATGGCGATGAAGGACTCAAGCAAGTTCTGTCCGATCAATTTCATCAGGCCAATAAAGAGTTCGGTAAGTTTTTGGATCAGCAGTACCAAAGCTGGATGCGTAAGGATGAAAATCGCCCCATGCTTTCACCTGAAGTCTTTCAGAAGTACGTGAACCCTCACTTGGATAAAGGTGAGAATGTGATGTTCTTTGTTATTGACTGCATGCGTTATGACCAGTGGCTTTTGTTTGAGCCATTCCTATCCAATCTATTTTCCATCGACACTGATTTCTACTACTCTATTTTACCAACAGCCACACCCTATTCGCGTAACGCCATCTTTTCAGGGCTGTATCCGGCTGATATTGAGCGCATGTATCCCGAGTTATGGCAACAGGGTCAGGATGAAACTTCTCTGAACCGCCACGAAGAAGAACTTTTAAAACGGCAGTTGGATCGCCACGGCATCGACATCAATTTTAAATATGAAAAGATCCTGAATGCTGATGCCGGACGTAAAGTAGCGGACCGCATGGGCAGTTATGCTCAATCCCGGCTGGCCGCCTTTGTGTTCAACTTTGTGGATACGCTCGTTCATTCACGATCCGACTCTGATGTCATCAAGGAATTGGCTCCCGACATCTCCGCATTCCGATCTGTTACCGAAGCCTGGTTTCAGCATTCCACACTTCTGCAAATGTTCAAGGGCTTGGCTAAAGAAGATGTAACACTTGTCATCACTACCGATCATGGTTCAGTCCGCGCCTTGAGAGACACCAAAGTGTACGGCGACAAAGACACGGCTACAAACCTGCGTTATAAGTATGGCAGGAATCTGAAAGCTGATGAATCCGAGGCTGTTATTTTCATGGATGATCCCGGGAAATTCAGGCTTCCAAAAGTCGGTGCTGTCAACAACTACATGGTGGCACGCGAGGATTACTATTTTGTATACCCTACCAATTATCACAAATATCAGAATTTGTATCGCGACACCTTTCAGCATGGCGGAGCGTCTATGGAGGAAGTTATTCTTCCAATTGCTACGCTTAAGCCAAAATAAAGGCAATGAGTATTAAGTAAGGAACATGGAGTTTTGACCTGATAAACCCTGTTATTACTTGAATGTTTATAATGCAGGATTATAGAAGTGCTCATAACCAAAAAAGTGCGGTAACTCTAAGCTACCGCACTTTAAAATCATGAACTGAGAGTATTCTTTCTAGTTCGCTACCAAGAACACCTTGTCAACTACGTGTACCTCACCGTTTGAGGCATCAACCGAGGCTAATATTTTGGCTCCGTTTACATATACATCGCCATTCTTCACTTCTGACTGAACATAATGTCCGGTAGCAAGGTACACCTCCATGCCGTCGGCCAATTGATCTCTACTTAGTGAAGCCGGGGATGCATGTGAAGTTAAGATTCTAGCCAACTTTGATTTGTTCTCAGGCTTCATCAATTCATCAAGCGTACCCTCGGGCAGTGCTTCAAAAGCTTCATCATTGGGAGCAAACACCGTTAACGGCCCCGGATTTGCCAACACATTTTGGATCCCTGCTGCTTCGATCGCCTTTTCCAATATGGTATGATCAGGTGATTCTTTGGCAATTCGCAAGATATGTGCTTGAGATTCATCGTCCACAACTCCGGCTTGTCCGGTATTTGATGTAGAAGCTGTCTTATCTTCTGTGGTACTGTTATTTGATCTTTCTTGTGTATTTCCACACGATATTAATGTCATTGATATTACTGTCACTATCGCCAGTGTGCCTAGTTTTTTTATGATTTTCATAACTTTTGTGGGTTTTAAGTTTTAAAGCGGTTTTTATCAGAGATAAATACCTTTTTATCCTTTATTTAAATTATAAAAAATTCCGGCCTTGGCCAATATTATTTTTTCCTGAGTAAGTGAATTGTCTTTAGATAATAAGCCCAACCTGATGTGATTAACCATAATATTATTCGAAATACTGATCGTGAAACTTAATCGAAATTTCAGCCCAACTCTGAATACTATAAGTTCTTATGTTTTGTACCATTATCCACTTTAAAAGCGTGACTGACAATATAAAATCTGTACCTCTTACAATTCATAGGGTTTACATCAATTATTAAAAACACTGCCCATATTTCCCTCAAAGATGTTTGGAAAGGGTGTTATCTTTAGGTGTTTTTGTAATTAATCAGTTAGCATAAATTACTTTATGAACCTTAACACGCCTTTTAGATCTCATTCTGTGAATGAAACCATTCGTGCCGGATCTGAGTTTGGTAAACAACTTAGTCCCGGTGATGTGGTTTGTCTGACAGGTGATCTGGGGGCGGGTAAAACGCACTTTATAAAGGGTGTCGCCTCCTTTTTTGGTGTGGATCCTGACAAGGTTAATTCTCCGACCTACACCTTGATAAACGAGTATTCAGGCGAGATCCCAGTTTATCATTTTGACTGTTACAGGTTAAAGCATGAGCAAGAAGCGCTTGAGATTGGAGCCGAGGAATATTTTTACGGTGACGGCGTTTGTTTGGTCGAATGGCCTGAAAAGATCGGCTCCCTTATTCCTGACAATGCGATTTGGATCAAAATTTTACATCTTTCAGGGTCTGAGCGAGATATACTTATTCATCAGAAGAACTCAGAGTGATGGCACTCTCTAATAAAAGAAAATTATCTTACCGGCTGGACCTTCTCCCTGTGATCATGCCCTATCACCGGCGGGCGAATAACACCCTGAAAACAGGTGATCTGGTATATTATGGTCCCAGTCCTGAATATTATGGCATCGGGGAAGTTGTTCAGACAGCCGAAAAGGTGTGTATGGTTGATTTCAGGGGCACCGGCGAGCTTGGCATTCATAAAGATGAAATGCTTTCTTCTTATCTCATTCCTATTCATAAGCTTAATTTGTCGGGTGTGCTAAAGGGGCGGTAAGTTATTGAACATCCAACAAGGAACACCCAACTTTCAACTCTGAAACTTTGTGTTTTTCAGAGGGTCGCTAAAGAGATTCGCAACTCGGTCGTTTGGTTAATCATTGTTCCCTCGTTTATGATCTACGAAAAACCGATGGACTGATTTGCGATGGACGATCTACAAAATATCTACCGGGGATTTGATGTAGTTGCCGCCCTTATTTATCACATGAGTGTAGATCATGGTGGTCTTCAGGTTTTTGTGGCCGAGGAGTTCCTGGACGGTGCGGAAGTCGTAGCCATTTTGCAGGAGATGGGTTGCGAACGAATGGCGGAGAGTGTGGCAGGTTACTTTTTTATTCAGGCCCGCTTTTTTTGCGGCTTTCTTCACTCGTTTCTGCACGTATTTGTCAGACAGATGGTAGCGGTGCTGCAAACCACTCCTGGGATCTTTGGAAATTATTTTGGAGGGAAATACATATTGCCACCGCAGTTCTTTGTTTTCATTCGGGTACTTTTCGGCTAGTGCCTTTGGTAATATAGCTTTACCATACCCTTTTGAAAGATCTTTTTGATGAAGCATTTCCACCTTTTTGATCTGTTCCCTGAGTTCGGGAATACACTTTTGGGGTAGTAATGTCACCCTGTCCTTCAAGCCTTTCCCCGACCGCACCCAAAGTTGTTCGTAATCAAAATCAATGTCCTGAACCCGAAGCCTTAATCCTTCAGAAATCCTAAGACCACTGCCATACAGTAACCGGCAGATGAGGGCGGCTACGCCATGCAATTCCTTAAACAAGGCCATAGTCTCCTCTACCGACAACACTACCGGTAGACGTTTTGGTTTTTTTGCCCGTTTTAAATTACTGAGTTCCAGGGATTCCTTACTCAGTACTTCTTTGTATAAAAACACCAAAGCAGACAACGCCTGATTTTGGGTTCCGCCCGCAACATTCCTGTTATTTGCCAAATGATTCAGGAATTGTTCAACCTCCGCATCTCCCAGTTTTTTAGGGTGCACCGTACCATGATACTTAACATAACGTACGACCCAGCTTGTATAAGATTGCTCCGTTTTATAGCTATAATTTCTTCGGCGAATTTCCTGCCTTACCTGCTCTAACAATTTTGATTTTGCCATGACAACCTTGATTTATTGAGTGAAGGTATTATCTTGTTAGAGCGATGAGGAAGCAATTCCTTACAAAAATTTTGGATTTTATACGAACACCTTAGGCGAACGACCGTTCGGATAACATCCAAATAATCACATTATACGAATACAAAGGGGCAAATTAGCGGGTCCAAGGGGTTTTACACAGTTCGCCCTAACAAACCCCTCGTTCGGATAATACTATGTTAGCCGTATTACAACATGTACACTGATCACGAAGATTTAACCACTAAAAATATTCAGAATCTTCCTTTGTGGAGGTACATGGATTTGTGGAAATTTTTGAAAATCATAAATACCTCAACACTTTTTTTCTCATCAATTGAAATGTTGGGTGATCAGTTGGAAGGAAAGATTCCAGATACGGTATATAAATTGATGAAAGAGCATGATAAAAGACAAGGTAGGGATGACAATTTTGTTGATGTTTTCAAAGAATTCATGGAAGACTACCCAAGAAATCAGACATTAATATCTTCATGGACTGCCGCAGAACATGAGTCGTTTGCACTTTGGAAAATGTATGCGAAAGATAAGCTTGGTGTAGCAATTAAAACTGACCTTGAACATCTCAAGCGTAGCTTTAGTAGCGCAAAAGAAGAAATATTTATTGGTGAAGTACAATATTTCGATAAAAATAATCCAGTGTATGGTTTTGGACAATTTTCTACTCTACTTACTAAACACATATACTATAATTTTGAACAAGAAGTTCGTTGTCTCACACGAATTGGCGATGATGAAAATTTACGTTTCAAGAACATTAATGTGAACCTGAATGAGTTGCTTGAAGAAGTATACCTTTCACCTTTTGCTATTGAATACGGACTTCAAGAAATCATTGAATTCCTTAAAGAGAAGCATCAACTAAAATTTAAGATTAAGAAATCTGAGATTAACGATACTTGGCTATAGAAATACGGCTAACAATGCGCATCAACTGGGGACGCGGACGTACCGTTGATTTCCAGGGTTGTTTGTTTTGAAATTTTAACCGTTTATTAACTCATAATCCCCGCGCCCGTTATGCGCTGGGTCGTTAGGCGGATTTGAATTATAGATATATGATAAAATCAGAAAACGTATCGAATACCTTTTGGAATAATAGTTTTTTAGGGATCACATTAGTGATTCTAAGTGGTAGTGCCTTATTCGTTTTATTTGTAAATCGTATTTGGAGTAATATTCAAAATGATCCCATTTCACTGTCTTTGGCAATATTATTTGTTTTAGGAATATTTTGGCTGATCATATTTCCCCATTGGTTTCGGGTCGTCAGGACTATGAGGTTTTTAGACATTGCTTATTTAGATCAGAATAATATGAAATTCACTATTCGAGGACCTGTGTTTGCAAATGAAATTCTTAATCCAGATGATATATATATTAAACAGATTACCAGCATTACTCAGGATAAAATCTTTAGCAATCTGATGGAGTTTACTTTTGACGAGGAAGGAGAACAGAAAAAAATTACTAGTTTCATTAAAAGAGAGAAAGTGAACTTCATTCGTAATTTGTCAGAATTTAAATCCGCCTAACAAGGCGTTTTAAGCGGACTCGGTTAGGATTCGGGACCTTAATTTTAACAACTCGGCTCGCCGCTTAAACGCTGGGTCGTTATGCGTCTTCAAATTAAAACCATACACAAGTAAGATGAGTCGAATTAAATCAGGAATTGTCCTTTTATTGATATTTAGCCCATTTCACACAATTTTTGGACAAAGTTCAACTGCAGAAGTTGATTCAACTTTTGATAACTATATGAATCAAGCTTGGGATAAGATCAGGCAGTCTGAAAATTCTGATAGCTTACAAAATGTTTATTCGTCAGAGTTCTATACATACTACAAAGAGAATCCAGATACTGAAACTGGTGGGAAAGCATTCGGTCAGGCATTTTTAATGTGGGGTAATACTGGTAAATCAGAATTTTTAAGTGAGGCTTTTCAAACTCTAGACTATGATTCTGAACTTTGGAGGCTGATCATTCTTCCTATTTCCAGTATTTATGCAAGAAATCAAGAACTGGGAATGTCTGAATATTATGACCTTCTCGAATATTTATCAGAAAATTTGACAGAGTCGAAAAGCAGATCAGAAGTTTTACTCGAATTACTAAGAAGAAAGTCGGATCAGGAAGGCTCGAAAAATGAGGCCGTTGAATTGGCACGTGAACTTGTTGAACTCGATGCACATGAATTTTATGTCAGGCAGGGACTGGGGTTTTTGCATGAATTTGAATCTTTGAACATTGGTCAAAAAGCCCCTGATTTTGAATTTCAAACATTAGATGGTAATAAGATTTCACCTTCCAGCTTAGAAGGGCAATACGTAATATTGGAGTTTTGGGCAACATGGTGTGGTCCATGTTTACCTGAAATACCTCACTTAAAAGACCTGTATGAAAATTATCAAAATAATGGATTTACAATAGTCGGGATTTCGTTAGACAGAGATAAAGATACGCTAATGGACTTTATTGGAGAGAGGGAAATGCAATGGCCTCAAATATATGTAGAAGATGGCTGGGAAGGAGAGCTAGCTCGTTTATTTAATGTTTCAGGAATCCCAAGGATGTACTTACTTGACCCAGAGGGTGTTATTATTGGGCGGGATTTGCGTGGAGAAGAGATGGTTTCTAAAGTTGAAAGTTTAATTGCTCAATAACAGAATTAATGAATCGAACGCATAACCAGCGGTTCGTGCGGACTCGTTTTGTCTACGGGGCTTTGGAATAGTAATCGCCTCGCCACACAACCGCCAAACCGTTAGTGTGCTTGAGAAATGAAAGAAACTATTCTACCAATTCTAGTTATTCTTTTTTTAGCTCTTTCATCTTGTAATAAGCCTGAAAGTGTGCCGAAAGGTGTACTTACAAATTCTCAAATTCACTATGATTTAATTGGATCACACAATTATCCAAGAATTCATTTTTTTGGTCGCATTGAAAATCTCTCCAAAGATACAGTCAAAGTTAATTTTGAGGATAGATTCCAAGTCTCGAGCCATTTAAATCAGTTTCTATGGTTTTTGGAAAATGATACACTAAAACTGATATCGTATAGCTTTGATAATTTGAGAGAACGTGAAGTTTTGATACCGCCAGATAGTTCCTCTAGAATTGTTCTACGAACTGGCGATTTAGCTTTCTTAGATGATGACAAACTGGAGTTGTCGGACAGTACTTATTACAAGAATATGTTGAGAGAAAGTTCACGTAAAGGCGAAATCTACTTCATTGACGCAACCGGAAAAAGAATACTAATGGAAAGAAAAGAGCCGTTTCAAATTATTGAAGGATATTGAACAATAGAACCAGCACACTAACATGCGTTTTAAATCGGTCGCGGACGAGGTGCGATGGAAATTGATTGCCAGGAATTAATTTTGCTACTTCAAAGAAAATCATAATCCCCGCGCCGTTTAAACGCAAGGTCGTTATAGGGCTATAAAAGATCAATATGGGATCGATTGAAAAAATATTAGAGTACGTAGGTTTTGAAAGGCTTCTAAAGTTTATTAAAGAGTTGCCAATCTTTTATTTAAAACCTAAATCTTTTTTTAAAAAATTCTTCCAAAAAGATTTTGAAGAAAAATTTCTACAGGTTCTCTTTTATATAATGCTGCTAATCTTTCTGGGCTATTTTACCATCGAGAATATTACTTTGAGAGAGATGATAAAATTCATGATTTTTGAATTAGCATCCTTGTTTACGATAGTATTAATTTTATCTGTCAGCGCTCTAACAATCAGCAAATTCACCCCTGTATCCTTTTCTCTTGAAAAGGTGACATTTTTTTCAATTCTTGCCAAGATTTTAATAGCACCTTTCCAAATAGTATTCTTTGGACTTTTCGTTTCATTTGAAAACTACAATTATTATTTCGCCCACAACCTAATAGTATTAATATTATACCTTTACATTTTCTTTTACTCAGCTAATATTTTTTATAGCCGTCTTCGCCATATTGTGGCTGGAATATCCCTTAATCTACTTTTCCTAAATATCCTAATAATGGGGATTTCATCATTAAGTATTGATGATTATACAACTTTTGAAAGCCCTTATTATGTAGACCAAATAATGAAGGAAAGAATTGAAAAGGGCGAACCCATAAAAAATTACTTTAAATATCCAACACACCGTGTTCTGATAAAAGAAAATGGTAAAACCATTCCTTATTACACATTCCAAGTACCGTTAGACACTATTGCTTCAGGTTCAATTGAAGAATCTCTCGAATACAGACAAAATATAAAACGAAATATTGGAGTTTTAAAAAGTATACAAGACAGTCTTAAGTTTCAGAGAAATGAGACTTTTTTCAAAAAAAGTCTTTCCCTTTACCAAAACATTGATAGTCTATTGTCTATTAACTACTTAGAATACACAGAGAATGATATCGAAAAAGTCACAGTCTATGTGGAGGAAAAAAGCGAGAAAGAATTATTTCAAGAAATTCTCCTTCCTTTACCAGATGATATTGAATCTGAAATGTATAGATTAGCAATGAGTCAACAAGAGTTAAATAAAACATCATATTACTCAACAATACCATTAGCACTCGTTCAGTATTTTACGCCGGTTTCTTTTTTAATAAATGAATCTTCAAATAATAGTTTCGCTACTAATTCCGATAACTACTGACAAATACTGAATTTGCATGAAAAAATCGCAATACAATCAAAAGCTAACACCAGAAAAAGCTGCTGAAGGTATCAATGCCATTAAAAGTAACGCTCATTCACTTATAGATGATGCTGAGCTGTTATATAAGCATGGTAGGTATGAGCGAGCAACAGCATTATCAATTTTAGCTGTTGAAGAAGCCGGTAAAGTTTCTATCATTCGATCTATTCTAATGGAAGACGATCAAAAAGAATTAAATAAAGAATGGAAACGATTTAGAAATCACTTAGATAAAAACTGGGGATTGGCTTTTTTCGAAGCAGTTCAAAAGGGTAATAATCATTTTGATGAACTGAAGTATTTACTGTCTGATGAGAAGTCAAAAAAATCATTTGAATATTTAAAACAGCTGGCTTTTTATACCGAGTATTTTAAAAACAAAAATTGGAGTACACCAGATAAAATCATCGACAAAGATCTTGCTACTTCAATTCTGAGATCTGCTAAAGTATTTGTTGGTGGTAAAAAATCCTCAGTGTCTACTAAAGAGGAATTAGAATTGTGGGTAAAACATTTGAAACCAGTTTGGAAAAAGAACAACACTCTAATGAAACAAGCCGTAATTAACTTCTACAAAGAAGCAGAGGAAAATGGAATTCTAAGTAGTAAAGCAAATGCTATACATGCAATTGACTTTCTTCTTTAACTTATGAGCGCCCTATAACAAGCGTTTCAAGCGGACTCGTTTAGGGTTCGAAACCTTAATTTTAAATCCCAGACTCGCCGCTTAAACGCCGGGTCGTTAGCTATTTTTTGTATATTATGATCATAAATCATCACTGAGATGGGATATTTATGAAAAACTTAATATCACTGTTACTTTTTTCACTTTTCATCGCCAGTTGTTCTACGACTTCATACGTCTCACCTAAAAAAGATACGAAAAATGGCGTTGGTAAATTTCTTTCTGAGGGAAAGGAAATAGCATTATCTGTAGAAGATAGCTCTACTGTGGCTTTCTTTGGAGAAAGAGAAAATAAAGAAATAACTCTTTTTGTATTCTTCAAAAATGAATCTCAAGAACAATATATTAACGTCTTTCCAGAAGATGTTAAGGTTTATGGGATAGAATCTGATGGGAGCACTAAGCAACTACATACATATAATCCCAAGAGGTATTTAAAAAAGATGCGTAACCAACAAAACTTGGCATTAGCCTTATCAGCTTTTGGTAAAGCAATGGAAGATATGGATGCAGGCACTTCTACAACAACAACTTATGGAACAGCTTATGGTTCCGATGGCACATCATATAACTATTATGGAAACTCGACCACCACTGATGAAAGTGAAAAAAGAGCTGCCCAAGCAGAAAATCAAAGACAACTAAATAAACAAGCTAGACAAGCAGAACTTTATAGAAATAGTGTAAAAGAAGGCTTGCTCATGAAAACTACACTATTTCCCGGCTCTTATATTGCAGGCAATATCATTTTTAAACATAAATCATTCAGTAAATATCGCTTAGAAGTACCAGTTGGCGATGAAATTCATGAAGTATATTTTGAATTAATCAAAATATAGCTAGCAGAAAAACAGCTAACACGCGCATTAAGGGGACGCACCTCGCCCCTCTTACAACTTTCTGGCTTTTTAGCTCTCCGTTCAATATTTAACAGATCAACAATCTTGCGTGCGCACCTTATGCGCCATGTCGTTAAGTGTAACCAATTTTTATCTTTCCTATGCATTCCCTGAAATATTCTGTAACTATTTTTCTGTTTTTACGTAGCTCCTACATTTAATGTATCAACTCAAATTCAACATTGTTTCCAATGAAAACAGCTGTCGTCCAAAATATTTTCAATATAGACTTCCGTTTACTATCCGTTACAATACTATCTATTGCATTTATTATGCTTTCAAAATCGGTAACGGCTCAAAATCATCGTTCTCAACCAATAAAGTTCGAAGCTTCAAATGTGAAAGAGCTACAACAAGAACTAGATCTTCTTGAGCAAGAGACTAAGTTCTGGGGTGTTGTATTGATTACTGATGGCGATCAAATCCTACTTGAAGAAGCTTTTGGACTGGCAGATCGGGATAAAGACATTGCCAGTACCCCTCAAACAGCCTTTAACCTAGCGTCTGTTGGCAAATTGTTCACAGCTACAACAATTTTAAAACTAGCCCAAAATGGTACTGTTAGTCTGGATGAACCTATCGGCAAATGGATTGATGGACTTCCGAATAATTATGGACAAAAGGTTACAATTCGTCACTTACTGCAAATGAAATCAGGGTGGGGTGACTATATGAGCGAATCGGCCTATCAAAACAATCCCAAAGATTTCCGAACTGTGTCTGACTACGTAAAACTTATCCGTAGTATTAAACCCAAGGTTGAGCCAGATACTAAAATGATCTATAGTAATATTAACTATGAACTGCTTGGCGCCATCATAGAGGTTGCTTCCGGACTCTCATATGAAGAAGCAGTGAATAAGAACATCTGGGAACCAGTTGATATGATTTCTACAGGGTGTTTTATTCATGAACCAGCGGATAGCCGCGCGACACCTTATACAAAAAATTCAAATGGAGAGTTAGTACCAGCTTACGATAGAATGGCTTATCGTTGTTCCCCCGCAGGTGGTGCTTATTCAACAGTCGAGGACTTATACCGTTATCAACGTGCTGTAATAGATGGTAAGTTATTGGATGAACGGCACACTGCCCTCCTGATGAATCAGTTTGAAGAAGATCAAAAAAATGCTACAAGATTTGGATTTGCAGGAGGGATTGAAGGAGCAAATACTTGGCTCAGGACTAATCTAAAGACAGACAACACAATAATAGTATTATCGAACTTGGACCCACCTGCCGCAGAACATGTACTAATAGGTCTCAAAGAATGGATACAGGTAACTCACGAAAAGAGTAAGTAATTTAATGTTAAACCTAACCCGCGCATTAACGCGGACGCACCTCGCCTACCCTGCCTGTTTTGTTTTCTGGGTGCCAAATAGTAAACTATAATCGCATTCACATTGGCCTGTGCGCCGGTTACGCGCCAGGCCGTTAAGTACCCTTCGAATCAGGTTGGTTCCAACTCTCCTTCTAACAGTTTTCCAATCTGCTTTTTTGATGTTCCAAGCCGTAGAAGTACTTTAATCATGAGATCCAGAGAAATACCTGGATCACCCCCTTCAAGCTTGGCGATGCGTGACTGGCTTGATCCGATTGCACAGGCCGGTACTTAACAGTCAGCTATACACATTTTGAAAAAGCTTTTAACCGCATTTCTGAATACAAAGCGATGCTAAAAAAACCATGAATTTTTTCCTGATTTAGAAATTACATTAAAAGAAATAAAATGGATGTGAAGGGAATGACCTTGCTTAAATTCTTATCTCCGGTTCATCATCCCGTAGTGCCCAAACCACTTGCAATGGCATTTAAAACAAGAAGCATTTCAGGTAACTGTTCAGCTGCCTCCTCTTCTTTGCCTTCCTTTTTGAGTTCTCTCCATGTATTTAGCTGTTCGATCTGCAGCTGGTGAAGCGGCTTTAATCGCTCTGAACGGAATTCGATCATACGATACATTCGGGGACGTCTTTCGGTTAGCTTATGTCCATATAAATGTTCCAGCATTTCTCGCGTTCGGTTGAATTCTCCTTCGATCTTTTTGAAATATTTTTTTGCAAGCGCTTCATCTTCCACCAAAGACGCATAACTTTTCATGATCTCAATATCTGTGAGGGCAATGGCTGATGACGCATTGGTAATGATATACCTGAATGGCATGAAGTTTACGGCATCTTTGCTAAGTTCTGAAAAAGCATCCGGATCTTCTTTGCGTAATCTTTCCAGGGCAGATCCAACTCCATACCAACCCGTTAGGAAAAACCGTGCCTGACTCCAGCTAAATACCCATGGAATGGCGCGGAGATCCCCAAAAGAACGCTTACCCGTCCGTCGCGCCGGTCTTGAGCCGATACTGCTCGATTCAATGACATCAATTGGTGTCGCCTGCGAAAAGAATTTCACAAAATCATCAGATTGCACAAGTCTTTGATAGCTTTCAAGGCTGTAATCGTATAGTTTATTTACGATAGGCTGAAGCTTTGTTTGGAGATCTTCTTCCTTGTCATCACTAAGTGTATGTGATGCCGTTCCCGCCTGCAGCAATTCTAAATTATACAATGCAGTCACCGTGTTCGCATATTTCTGTGAGATCATCTCACCCTGCTCAGTCAGTCGCATATCTCCCTGAACCGTACCGGAGGGAAGTCCTGCAATAAACCGATGGGTAGGTCCGGCTCCACGGCTAATGGTTCCGCCCCGCCCATGGAAATAGCGAATTCTAACATCATGTTTATTCCCAATTTCTGTAAGCTTAAGCTGAGCCTGATTTAAACTCCATAAGCTGGCAAAAATGCCCCCGTCTTTGTTGCTGTCACTATAGCCAACCATCACCTGTTGGAACCGGTCTGTTTCATCACGCTGTTGGCGGTGCGTAATGCTACGCTGTGTGACAGGATGTTTTAAAAATTCATCCAATATTTCAGGCCCTTGTTCCAGATCTTCGATGGTCTCCAGTAAAGGCACAACCGGCACTTTGGAAGCCATGCCGTCTTCCGTGAGTTCCATGAGGCCGGCTTCACGGCACAGGGCATATACCACAAGCAGGTCAGACAGACTTCGCGTCATACTGACGATAAATGAACCAATACCATTCGTGCCATATCGTTTGATGTGCTTATTCACCACATGATAACAAGCAAGCACTGCATCGGCTTCCTTTCCAAGCCCCTGACGGTGGCGCACGAAAGGACGCGAACTTTTAAGTTCGGCATTTAGGAATGCGACCCGTTTTTCTTCAGGCCAGTTTTCAAAATTTTCACCGTCATCAATACCTGAGGCTTGCAATAGCTGAGCCATCGCCTGATCGTGAAAATTACTGTTTTGCCTGATATCAACTGTGGCAAGATGAAATCCAAAAGTAGCAGCTTTACGGGCTACAGGTTCCACATCACTTTTAATGATGCGTTTAGCGTTGATCTCATGCAGTGATTCAATAAGAATATCGAGATCGGCGAGTACTTCATTTTCTGAGGTATAGTAACGCCCGGCATCAGGTTTCTCCACAGGCTCACCGTTTTCCTGCAGTGGCAGCAGAACCCGCATTAAATTTAAAAACTGCCTCCACGGCTCATCTATGTTTCTCTCGAGAGCCGGCTTGGCAGCTTCGCCGACTCGTTCTTTCATCTCAGACATGCGAACGATCAGTAATACAGGAGCATCAACTGCATACGATGATATGCTTAACTTCTGGGCCAGATCCGAAAGATCATCTTTTAGTAAATGCAGCGCCTGTTTCCTTAGGTCTAAAAATGTTTCACGGGTTACCTGATCTGTTACAAAGGGGTGTCCGTCTCTGTCGCCCCCTACCCAGTTCCCAAAGCTTACTTTAGGGTATTTTCTGTAATCATCCAGCAGATCAGGATCAAATCCGGCATTTTCCCAGGCTTCACGTAGCCGTTGATCGAGCATAGGAAGTACATTTGGAAATACATTGGTGAGATAATGCATGATATTGTTGAGTTCATCCTGTATTGAAGGCTTATGCAGGAAAACCTGCCCAGTATTCCATAATCGCTGCATGGCCGTCATTATTTCATCACGGATCTGATCTTTCTCATTTTCCGTCCACATCTGATTCTCACGCTTTACCATCAACAGATAGACCGACCGGAGCTGATCGATGACCGTAGAACGCTTTGACTCAGTAGGATGAGCGGTCATAACCGGTTCTACTTTTATTTTCGGAAGCTGCTTGACAATTTCTTTTTCAGGCGTTTTTTGATCACTAAGATCCTGCAGGGTCTTTCCCCATAAGCCGGAGATACGGGCAAGTCCGTATTCGTCTTCCAGCTTTCTGCGCAGTTGAACAGCTGCATTCTCTTCCACAATGGTTATAAACTGAAAGTACAACGAAAACGCCTTGCTGATCTTTTCAGAATCTGATCTTGAATGATGGCCTTGCTCTATGGCATTGGCAACCTGATCTTCGCCGATACCACGCAGCATTTCAACATAACAGTTATGTAAAAAAGTGAGGTCATTCTGAATTTTTTCGAGTTCTATGCCGTCGTCTGTTGTACTAAAGTACATGAAGAGTAAGATTAATTGTGAGTGAGTTTGAGAAAATAAAAATACTAAAACTTTACTGTTCAAATATCTTTCTATGTTCTCAGTACGGTTGAAATATCATTTCAACTATTCATACTTGGGATAAGCTACCATTGTTAGTTAAATTCTTTGTGAACATTTCAATTTTACTATGATTTTAAACATTGAATTTAACTTTACTTCTATGATCGCCCAATTAGCCCATATTTGTATTCATACCAACGACCTTACTGAGACCGAACGATTTTACTGTGAGGCACTTGGCCTAGAGAAAGGGTTCAAATTTGAAAAAGACATGGCACTATTTGGCTTCTATGTCAAACTAGGTGAAAAGACCTTTATTGAGGTATTCAAAGGGGAGCCCGGAGGCGTAGGAAACATAGATCATCTGGCCATTGAAACAGATGATATAGACCTTGTTATTTCAAAACTGCGTACAAATGGATTTGAAGCCACTGACAAAGAACTTGGCGGGGATAAAACCTGGCAATCTTGGACAAAAGATCCTAATGGCGTTAGAATTGAGTTTCACCAGTATACGAACGAAAGCATGCAATTCAGGGGCGGCATTTGTGAAGTTGACTGGTAATTGAATTGGCCGTTATAAGTTTAAAATAGGTTAAAATGTCATTTTGGTCATATGAAACAGTTATTAAGCATTAGCTTAAATCTACCTATCGCCGATCAATCGCCTATTTTGTACACGCTGTTTTTCAGGCAATTCAGACCCGGCAATAACGATCTTTTGATGTTCATAACACATTGCTCTTTTGACAAAATATTGTACTTCAAGACCTGTATTTTGCAACCTCACCCGGAGCACTAATTCTGACTATATGAGACCTTTCTATTCTGCCTCCTTACTAATTCTTCTTGTTCTGTTATCCATTGGTTGTTCAGAACGTGAACAGGTTCAGGTAAAAAAGATGGATCTTGTTCAGGGCGTTTATGCCTCCGGTAATGTAATGCCTATCGGCCATTATGAGGTTACTAGTAAGGTTTCAGGCATTATTGATGAGATCCTGGTAAGCGTGGGTCAGGAAGTTGACGTTGGCACACCACTGGTAAAGCTTCAAAACCAGCCTAACGAATCGAACCTTCATATCGCGCGGAATCAGCTTAAGCTGGCCCGCGAAAATGCCCAACCTGATTCTGACCTGCTGAAGCAACTATCACAACAAGTGGAAATTTCACGTGCCAAATTTAAGCAGGACTCCGTTGATCTTGAGCGCTACCGCCGGCTTCAGGAAGACAACATCGGTTCACAACAAGACCTTGATCGTGCAAATCTTAAGTACGAAACCTCTCTGAATAACTATCAAATTGCGGTCAGTAAACTTCAAGAAACCCGCGATCGTCTTCAAATAGAACTCGACAACGCGCGCAATAACTATCAGGCTCAGCAAAGCAGAACGGGCGACTACACCATCCTGTCTGCCATTCAAGGAAAGGTATATGATATAACCCCCAAAGAAGGAGAGCTTATTGCCGGAAACCGCCCTATCATGGAGGTCGGAGCCACCGATCATTTTGAAACGGAACTGCAGGTGGATGAAACGGACATTGTTAAGGTGAAAGAAGGGCAACAAGTCTATTACGAACTGGATGCCATTGAAGACACCGTCTTGAGCGGGGTGATCAGTGTGATCTATCCAAGAATTAATACCATTGAACGCACCGCAAAAGTGATCGCCTCCATCGATCCATCAGGTTACCCAATGTATCCGGGCATGGCGCTCGAAGCCAATATCGTGATCAGTGAAAAGGAAAACGTGCTGGTGCTTCCGGTCAACTACATCACTGAAGAAAATGAGGTGATCCTGGAAGACAACACCCGAAAAAAAATTGAAACCGGGATCCGTGATCTGAGTAATGCAGAGGTTATTTCAGGACTTGAAGAAGGAGATGTCGTTTTAAAACCTGAATCATGAACCGCTTTCCCATCTTAAAGATCGTCATCACGCATCTCACCAGCCGGAAGCGACAGACCATCGTATCTATGCTGGGTGTTACCTTTGGGATCACCGTATTCATCTTTCAGGCAGGTGTGATCACAGGCTTACAGGATTTCTTTATTGAGAAGACCATCAACGCCACGGCTCATATCCACATTTATCAGGATAAAAACCAAAAATCACCTCCCCTCCTCAGGTATGTTTACTCAGAGGGAGACACCTGGATCTCTGTGCCCAATATCAAAAGTAAAAATGAGCTTCCTAAACTGAAACGCGGACTTCAGATCGTGGAGATCCTGGAGTCTTATCCGGAAGTGACCGGAGTTTCTCCCAGCCTGAGTACCCAGGCTATTTTTAAGATAGGCGTTGCGGATGTTTCGGGTATTATCAATGGAGTGGATATCCGCAAGGAAAACCGGCTGTTTGATCTGGAAGAAGATATGGTAAGCGGGTCCATTATCCGGCTTGAAACCGTAAACAACGGGATCATTCTGGGTTCCGGTTTGTCAGAATCATTAGGCACGGTTCTGAATGATAATATCACGGTTGTTTCTCCCGGCGGTGTGGCCCTGCAAATGAAGGTAGTTGGTATTTTAGAAACCGGACTTAGAGATCTTGATGATAGTCGTGCTTACAGCAGTATCCGAAACACCCAAAAGCTTATGAACGTGACCGGAAGCTACATCACAGACATCAACATAAAACTCGAGGATGTGGATCAATCGGGCGTTCTGGCTCGTGAATTTCAGTCCCGTTTTGGATATACGGCCGAGGATTGGAAACAAGCCAACGAAGGTATCTTCAGTGTTTTCAGAATTCAGAATATCGTTACATATCTAGTGATCATATCCATCCTGCTGGTTTCAGGTTTCGGCATCTTCAATATCCTTTCCATGATGATCTATGAAAAGATGAATGATATTGCCATTCTGAAGTCGATCGGATACACGAATGTTGATATTCGGAATGTGTTCTTACTGGAAGCCCTTATTATCGGTTTTTTGGGTGGCCTTCTCGGCTTATTGATCGGGTTTGTGATCTCCTGGATCACTTCCATCATTCCAACTAATATCGAAGGGTTTGTATCATCGGAATACCTGAATATCAATTTTGATCCTGCTTTTTATCTGCTGGCATTTGTCTTTGGTTTGGTAGCCACCGGTATAGCCGGGTACCTGCCTGCCAGAAAGGCTTCTAAAATTGACCCCATCAATATCATCAGGTCTCAGTAGCCATGAAGAAAGTTTTAGAAGCAAAAGAGTTGAACAAGTATTTCCACAAGCCGGTGGAGTTTCATGTGTTAAAGGATATCAACCTGTCGATATACTCGGGGGAATTTGCCTCTATTGTTGGACCATCCGGGAGCGGGAAGTCCACCTTATTGTATGCCTTATCCTCCCTGGATAGGGAATATCAGGGACAAGTGTTGTTCAACCATGTAGATCTGAAATCACTGAGCAATCAGAAGCTCGCACATTTACGCAATAAATCAATTGGCTTCATCTTTCAGTTTCATTATCTACTGGCGGATTTCACCGCTTTGGATAATGTTATGCTTCCGGGTCTTAAACTTGGCGAACTGCCCCACGAAGAGCTGGAAGATAAGGCCATGCAAAAACTGGATCTGTTAGGTATTGCCGATCAGGCGACGAAGAGGGTTAATCGATTATCCGGTGGGCAGCAACAGCGGGTTTCAGTTGCACGAGCGCTAATCAATGAGCCTCGAATTATCTTTTGTGACGAACCTACCGGGAACCTCGATTCAAAGAATGCAATGAATGTCTTCGATATGCTCAAGAACCTAACACGTGAGTTCGATCAAACTATTCTCATGGTCACTCACGATGATTCTTTTTCGTCCAAAACAGACCGGCAGATCCAGTTACTGGATGGTAAAATAATAGACAGAGAAGCACCATAGTTAGTCTTAACCTCAATTCCTTATAATGGAAAACCTGCTTTTATGGGGTCGTTTTTCTATGATATCCCCTCAATCTCCCTGACTTAAATTATTGGCGGGCTTTTTATGTATAAGTCTCTCCCACACTTGTTATCTTCACGGCTGAATTTTTCTCAACAATATCTATGGAATTTCTGGACTACGTTATTGACGGCATTATAAACGGAGTGATCCAAACCACTTTACTTGAGTGGATCGCAGTGGCCACCGGGCTGGCTAGTGTATGGTATTCCATGAAGGAGAACATTCTGGTGTACCCCACCGGAATTATCAGTGTTTTGATCTACGTGTACATTGCCTTTTCGTACAAGCTATACGCCGATATGGGCGTAAATTTCTACTATTTTGTGGTTAGTGTGTATGGCTGGTATTACTGGGTTCATCCAAAAAATGATTCCCGTGACCAGGTACCGGTTACCATGAATACACATGCTGAAAACCTGTTTTCGGTTGCCCTTACCGTTGGCTCATTCACCATCCTGTATTACGTACTTTCTACCTTTACCGACAGTGATGTGGCTTTCTGGGACTCCCTCACCACCTGTTTCGCTATTCTCGGCATGTTCCTGATGGCCCGTAAAAAACTTGAAAGCTGGATCGCCTGGATCATCACTGACCTTATTTCCATCCCGCTATATTTTTACAAAGGACTGGTACTTACCAGTTTTCAGTTCCTGGTATTTACCATCATTGCTTTTGCCGGTTACTTTGCCTGGAAAAAGTCCATGGAAAAGGAAGAAGAAAAAAAGAAAAGAGAACGTGCCAATTCAGCTGCTGGCGCCACAGCTTAGGCACATCATCGTTCGAAAAAGATAACCAGCGCTCCTGCTTCTATACGTATCGAAAACTCATCTGATATGGTCTCATTTGAGGTTCCGTCACGCACCCCGGTTTCGAGGCTTTCATTATTCAGTGCATACATCAAACCTTCAGTTTGAATGCCGGTCACCTCACCCGAAACAGGGAACAGTGACACTATATTTCCAACAGGCAGCCTCGCTGAAAACGTATCCTCGATAAGAACGGCATCGAACTCCTCGTCACGAAAGATGAGCTCATCAAAGGAAGAGTGAAATTTATTGAGTACCGACATATTTTTAAGAGAATGATCCATCCGGTGGCCAAAGGCTCCCAGTACCGTACAGGTTTCTACGCCCTGCTCAAGGGCATAGGTAAGCGCCTTTTCGAGGTCGTTTGTTTCCTGATCCGGTCTATGAACTACTTTAAAGGCCGGGGTTTCAGGAGCATCAAAACTGTCTAGGTCGCCTACAACTGCATCCGGTTTAAAGCCATGATTTAAAATAGTTCTGCCTCCCCCATCGGCACCAAGTAGCAGATCAGCTGCCTTAAATTCTTCTTCCAGCAAACTTTTGGAAGGCGGGAAACCGTTACTAACTATAACTGCGTGCATCAGGTTTATCCTGTTCTTATTATTTAGCTTTAAAATACATGGATTTGTGCCAATCTTCGCCTATTTTTGGACCAAGGAGAACATATGTTTAAAGAATTTATTTCAAAAGTATTACAACACAATAAAGTTGCTATTTTTTCACATCTCAGACCGGATGGCGACTGTCTCGGTTCACAGGTCGCATTATCGCTTTGGTTGAAAAAGAATGGAGTTGATGTCTCAGCTTTCAATGAGGATGATATCGCTGAGAATATGACTTGGCTGCTTGATTATTTTCCCATCACCAAACCAAATAATCCGAACCTTTCGGATTATGATGCATTCATCATTGTTGATGGCAATGCCCTGCACCGGTTTGGTAAAACGGCTGAATCGGCTCTTAATACCGATAAACCAATCTATATAATAGATCATCATCCTGATCCTGATGACTTTTTTGAAGCGCCGATCTCTAAAGTATCGGCCTCGTCAACCTGCGAGCTGATCTATCATTTATATGCCGAACACGATGCTGATCAGATCGATGCGAAATCAGCACGAGCCATGTATCTTGGCATGGTCACAGATACCGGTTCCTTCCAGTTCGACAGCGTAAAACCGGCAACCATGCACGCAGCAGCCGACCTACTTGAACGCGGAAATTTCACGCCGAATGAGATCGCAGAAAGGATCTATTCCTCACGACCGCTTCGTCAGCTTAAATTACTGAGTCAGGCTTTGGATACCATTACCCTGCATAAAGGCGGAAAATTTGCCTCTATCATCATAACGCAGAAAATGCTTGATCTCACAGAGACCACCAGCGAAGATACCGAGGGATTTGTTCAGTATCCGCTGAGTGTAGAAGGAGTTCAGGCCTGCATCCTATTAAGAGAAGATGGAGACCGCATCAAACTAAGTTTGCGTTCACAAAGTGATGATATTGACGTGAACAAATGGGCCCGTAGTTTTAATGGTGGGGGGCATCAAAAAGCAGCCGGAGCTTATTTTAAGGGAACCCTTGAAGATGCCATCAAAGATGTCATAGCTGTCGGTGCAGAACAATTATAGACACTGCCTTATATTACTGTAACTAGTCGACGTTTTACTGATCAACAAAATCTGACGAATGGACAAGAATTACAGCCTTTTGATAATTGACGATGACCCGGCCATGCATATCATGCTTAAAAGTATGTTGGGCAGCGATTATAATATTGTTACTGCAAATACTGCTCAGGAAGGAATCAATAAGCTGGCTGAGAAAAAGATCCATTTCATTCTGACAGATATTCACATGCCTGGTATGAGTGGCATTGAGTTTCTTGAAGCTTTGATGGTTGATGCTAAGATGCAAAACATTCCGGTATTGATCATGACGAGCCTCCCAACCATCGAAAAGGAACAAAAGGCTTTGGGCTTGGGGGCGGCTGATTTCATCGACAAATCACTTTTCAATTCCGATCGCGATGAGTTGCTGAACCGTATTCGGGTCAAGTTGGTAGCCAATGTGGATATTCCCGACCTGCCTGAGAAACTGGATCTAGACAAAAAAGAGATCACTAAAAGTGTTTTGTTCGAAGTCTCATCAGGTGATTTTATTTCTACTTCACAAAAGTTATGTAAGATCATATTCAACAAACTTGAGGCAGATCACCTTTCATTCTGGACCATGAGTCAAGAAAACATTCAGATGCTTTTGGCCTATGGCATACAACTTCCCCGAAAATATGGGCCAAAAGACTTAAAAAAAGAACCGACCTTCAAACTGGTACTTGAGCAAAAACGGCCTTACTTGGTGAACAACGTGTTCAATTCAGATAAAGGTATTCTTCCGGAACTGTCGGAAGAAGAAGGGTTGCCTGCTGAGATCGGTATTCCATTATTCGCTCTTACAGAAAAGGAACTCATCAAAAATAAAATGAAGATCCCTCCTAAAACTCCTTTATTCGGGTATGTGGTCATAAAACGTAAAAAGCTATTCACGTCCCATGAGTATAAGCTAACGACCCTCATGATGATGCAGCTTGGCACTACGCTTTGGCGATTATACAACGACCTTTAGCTTTTTGTATCCTTTATGGCAATTGATAGAGGTTCTTTTCGTTTGTAATATCCGTTTAGCTTAATTCTTCGAAATTGATTTTATCTGAAACCTATGATCAAAAATAGTCTTACAGTTGTATGTCTGCTGATATTCACAGCCTGTTCAAATAATGACCCTGCAGTGACTGATAAATCTCTCCCCGTTGCATCGGTCACTCCCACAGTAAACGAACAACAAGGCAGGGTTCAGGATGAACCGGATCAGGACACTCCTCAAGTAGCCGTTGAAGACTCCCGCCGAAATGCCATCACCAATGCCGTCGAGAAAGCCGGCCCTGCTGTAGTAAGCATCACGGTTACAGAACTGCAGCGCGGATATACCCGTGAATTTGATTCATTTTTCTTCCGGTATTTTGATGTCCCCATTCAGCGTGAGGTACAAAGTGTAGGCTCAGGATTTATTATCAGTGAAGATGGCTTGATCGTCACTAACGAACATGTGGCAAGCAAAAACTCAAAAACCATCATGGTGGCCTTATCAGATGGAAACAGCTATGAGGCTGAATTACTGGGTTCTGATGAACTCGCCGACCTTTCACTCCTTAAGATAAAAGATCAGGATAAATCTTATCCGTATGTTGAATTCGCTGATTCTGATAACATCATGGTGGGAGAGTGGAGTATAGCCATGGGGAATCCGTTTGGGCTTTTTGCCGATGGCCAGCCTTCCGTTACAGTTGGTGTAGTGAGTGCCAAAGAGCGTGATTTCAGGCCCGATCCTCAGGATCCCCGTGTGTATGTTGAAATGATCCAGACCGACGCGGCCATTAACCGCGGTAATTCCGGAGGACCATTGGTTAACAGCAACGGTGAAGTGATGGGCGTCAATACCTTCATATTTACCGGTGGAACAAGCAGCGGGTTTGTGGGGCTTGGTTTTGCCATCCCAAGTAACCGTGTTCAGAAGATCATTTCACAGCTTCAGGAATCCGGCACAGTCTCACTCGATTACGACCCCGGAATGAAATTTGTTCCGGTGACCCGTCAACTTATCATGCAATATCCAGGTATACCAAGAGTATTGGGATTATTCGTTACGGAAGTGAATAAGAACGGACCTGCTTACGAAAGTGGAGTGATACCCGGTGATGTTATCGTACAGATCGGCGAAGAACGCGTAACCAGCGAAATGCATGCCTGGGCGCTTATGCGTGAATATGGGGAAGGCGAAAAAATGGAACTGCACCTTATCCGGGATAACAAACAATACAAAACCGAAATGAGCCTTAGGAAAAGAGTACAGGGCCGGTAACAGATCGCCTGCCCTGCTCATGGATCTAACCGTTATTTAATTCTGATCCCATTTTTTGAAAAAGACCCCTCTTGTCCTTCCATTGGAGGCTTCAAATCCCGTGATATTACCGGCCTCATTCCTTATGAATTTCACTTCAGCAATTGGGAATCCGGAACTGAAGGTGTCTTCATTCGTAGCTTCAAGGGGCATACTGTCCTTAATAAGGAAAGTTTTCATAGTTAGGGAGCTGTCTTCCATTACAATATCATAAATGGTATCTATCTCTTCACTAAAATAACGGCCTTCGTAAGATCTCAGCTCTTCGAAAGATGGTTCATATTCGATCTTTTTCGCCAGGTGATTCCCATTCTGATGCAGTGTCAGCGAATCAGCCGTGCCATCCTCATTCCTGTGGAACGTGACGGATGCATTGACCCCAACCAGGCTAAAGGTTGAATCACTGGTAGCTGTAATATTGACCTCGGGCTGATTTGTGGCTTGAGTGTAAAGCCTATCCCCATCCCTGTCAAATGTCAACACAAAGCCCGGCATAATGCTCAATTCGTATCGGCCGGTCAGTGGCTGAAAGTCTTCCGGATCATATTCAAAGGCTGCCATTCCTTCATCAGGTGTTTCTTCACTTTCATTCTCCTGAAGATGAGCTGAATAATATACGTCCGCTATCTTGTTCGCAATGTTGCCATCAAAATTAGAAAAATTGCTTTGGGTCACAACAGCCCCATTGATCTCTGGAAAGACCATCAGCATAGAACGGTGAGCGACATCGGCTCCTCCATGTTGGATCCGTTTAAGCCCCTTATATTCTTCAACAAATAACCCCAAACCATAGCCGGTCTCATTTCCACTATTCAGTTTGAATGACGTTGACATTTCAGTTACCATCTCTTCAGTGCCCACAGTCGGCTCTAACAGATTTTCGATCCATTTTTTAAGATCACCCATCGTTGAATGTATGCCCCCTGCCCCGGCAGCACCGCCCAGATCAGTCACCTCCCTGAAACCTCCATCTTCAGAATAGGAATATCCCACGGACCGATTCTCGACAATTTGATAAGGACTGCTTCTCACCACTGTATGAGCCATACCGATCGGTTCAAAAACGTTCTTTTTCATCCAGGTTGGAAAATCTGTTTCTGTCACCCGTTCGATCACTTCCGTCATAAGCACATATCCTGTGTTGTTGTAATTGAACTCTGCGCCGGGCTCATTTTGCAGTTCCGGCTGATTTTGAACCAACTCAATGACTTTTTCCTGAGATATATCCTGGCTCATGTTTTGCCCCGTCATAGCCATGAGGTTCAGAAATTCCCGGTAACCGCTGGTATGATTTACTAAATGCCTTAGCGTCACTGTGTGGTCAAATTCCGGAAGTTCAGGGATGTAAACTCTTACATCCTCATCCAGAAAAAGCTTTCCCTGTTCCTGTAAAAGCAGCAAACCAAAGGTTAGAAATTGCTTTGAGGTAGAGCCGATATTGTGAACCGTCTCATCATGCATTTTCAAATCATACGCCAAGTTTGCCATACCATATGATCTTTGTAACAATATATTTCCATCCTGAAGTACCATCACAGCGGCTCCCGGAACCTCACCCGAATATTCCGACATCATTTGGTCGACTTTGCCCTCCGGTGTTTGAGCAACCGGTTCAATAACGGGTATCAGAATTGAGTACTCACCCTCACCGTCTTCATACGGGATGATCTGTATTGCATAAATACCTTCTTCTTCTGTGCTGAATCGAAAGGATTCTTGTCCTCGCGCCGGGCCGTCAAACTGACCTACCAATTCTCCATCCGGTCCCATGATCTTTATAACCACATCTACTGATTTCTGATCAACATGACCAAATACAAACATATCTGCATCTAATAAAAGTGTATAATTATGTTCACTTCCTTTTGTCAGAGACCTATTGACCTCCTCCCCCTGTTTCAATTGAGAAGCATCCTGAGCTAACACACTTCCCGAAAAAATGAGTACACCTATTAGTATCGATAAGCACTGTTTCATAACCTTTGCCTGTTTTTGATTAATAATGCAGCAAGCATTTGGATCCACCATTGCCCACCCTAAAAAATTAATTCTCGGGTTTTATTCGGGTAACATCAAATAATGTTTCAAAGTCTGACTTCTCAGTTATAACATTTGTAATAACCACTTATCGAAAACCTAAATCTTTAGTACATTCAGCCTACTCACTCACAAATAATATTTTTTTCTAAACTATGTCTCAAGAAACTGACGGCCTCTCTTACCCTAAAGATCAGATCAAAGTCCTTTTATTAGAAGGCATTCATCCCAAAGCAGTTGAAAATTTCAACCAAAATGGCTTCCACAACATTGAAACTTATGATGTAGCCTTAAGTGAAGCAGAACTCCTCGATAAGATGGAAGATGTACAACTGATCGGAATCCGCTCTAAAACACATATCACTGAAAAGGTGATAAAAAAAGCCTCGAAACTAAAGGCCATTGGCTGTTTTTGCATTGGCACAAATCAGGTTGATCTGAAAGCAGCTACCCTCGATGGTATCACCGTTTTCAATTCCCCTTATTCCAACACACGCTCTGTTGCTGAGTTGGTGATCGCTGAATCCATCATGCTTATGCGCCGGATCCCTTTGCGTGATAAAGAAGCTCATAAAGGTGTTTGGCTTAAAGACGCCAAAGAAAGTTATGAGGTGCGCGGTAAGAAGATCGGCATAGTCGGGTACGGCCACATTGGGTCGCAGGTCTCCGTTCTTGCAGAGAATATGGGCTTTGATGTATTCTATTACGACATAGAACCCAAACTCCCCATGGGTAATGCCACGCGCGTTGATTCCCTGAAGCAGCTGCTTGAGATCTCAGATATTATAACGCTGCATGTGCCAGCCACCCCCGATACACACATGATGATCGGGAAAGAAGAGTTGGCACAGATGAAAGAGAAAAGCTTTTTACTTAATCTTGCCCGCGGGTCTGTGGTGGATATTAACGCCCTGAAAGAGGCTGTCGACTCAGGTCATATTGCCGGCGCCGGTATAGATGTATATCCTGAAGAGCCGGAATCTAAGGGTGAAAAATTCAGCTCAGAACTACAAAATCTGCCTAACGTTATCTTAACGCCCCACATAGGTGGATCGACCCTTGAGGCTCAATACAATATCGGTTTAGATGTATCCACCAAACTGATAAAATTGATAGACAACGGAACCACGGTAGATTCTCATACTGTACCTTCATTAAACCTCCCGGTTCAGAAAGACGCACACCGCATACTTCACATTCATGAGAACAAACCCGGCGTGTTGTCCGAGATCAACAGCTGCCTGTCTGATATGGATATTAACATCCTGGGTCAGTATCTGAAGACCAATGAATACATCGGTTACGTTGTCCTCGATATTGACAAGGACTACAACGACCGGGTACTTGAGAAGCTAAGTAAGGTAAAGCATACCATTAAGACACGAATCTTGTATTGATTGCCAGGCACCTTGCGAACAGTTGCATCTTTAAAGTTTTCAAATACTGGACTGAGCCAATGTAATAGATCTTTTCACCCTGAAAGATGGTGGGCAATTCAGGCTGTGACCTTCCTGATGATTTGAGGAGGCTTCTTCCCAACTCCATCAACCGGCATGTATAAATATTCAAAACTTTATATTAGGCTACTGAGATGAACGATAGAGATTGCTGATCTATTTATTTGGATTCTTCTTTGGTGAGACATCACCAAGTTTCAGCCTTAATTTTAGAGTTCAGACCAGACCTCAGACATCATTTAGCTTTAGCTGCTGATTTAACGAGTTCTTTAAAGATATTCCGCTGGCGGGCTATTTGGATAAGATATTCGGGATGCCATTGAACACCTATTACAAAAGGCAATTCTGTATGTTCAATAGCCTGACGGACTTCAGTGTTCAGTTCTTTAGCCACGACTTCAAGCCCTTCCCCCGGCTTATCGATCGCCTGATTGTGCAGGGCATTCACGTTACACACTTCAGTTTCAAGCAGGTCATGCAGCTTACTTCTTTTTTTGACCTCAACCCGTTTCTTTGGAAAAATAGAAGACACCTGTGATTTTTCACCGTAAAATCCACGAATATCCTGATGCAGGGTTCCTTTAAAATGCACATTCATGAGTTGCATTCCCCGGCATATCCCTAATACCGGTAACTTTCTATCCACTGCCCGGCCAAGCAACTTAAATTCCAGTTCATCCCGTTTCGGATCAACGGGGGAGCGCTTTGTATGCTGAAAATAACGAGCCAACCAATAGATCGGAAAAAATAAAATGGAGAGTATCCATTCAAAAATGGTCCTTTTGTTTCGAACCAAAACTGATCGTTCTATTCGCTGTTGTCCATATTTAAGTGGCTCAACGTCGGCTCCTCCACCCAGGATCAAGCCATCTAATTCGTCAATACTTTTGGGTTTATTCGGGGTTATCCGGAGTGGTTTGCCTCCGGCCAGCCTGATCGAAAAGGCTGTAAAAAACCATGCGCCGGCACCTCCTTCATTCGGACCCGTCACCCCAATTACCGGTTTTTTACTCAGCATTCTGCACCCATCTATCCATTAACTTTATCCATTTTTTCTTCATGCTGAATACCGATTTATCATCTATGTTCAGAAATGCTCTTGAATATTGACTGAGTGCCTGTTCGTCATCTGCCAGTTTTTCTACCAGGACCCAGCGGTTCCACTCAGCAGCCAATGTCCATCTTTCATCCCCCAGAGAACAGTTGGGCAAACGGTAATGAAATGTTGGCCGTGCAGAGGTCAGCTCCTCCTTCATTAGTTTAGACGTGAATGCCTTATCCATATACATAAATACAGGCAACATATCCAAAGGGCGGTTTCTTGAGTTCTTAAACGTAAAGTAATCCCTTATCAACTCTTTCAGATCGGGCTGATAATCCTCCCGCAAAATAAACCGGATGTAATCCATGCCATACTCGTTGATGTAAGGCGTTATTTTACGGGATATGTTGACTTCTGCGTCTTTACGGATCCAGGCATCCAGCATCACATATGCCTTCAGGTGCCTAAGCAATGTTCCCGCATTCAGTGCAGGAACTTCAGGATTCAAGTGCAAGCCAAACGCATAAAAAAATGAACCTTTAGTTCCTTTTGCTTTCCATTCCCGAAGTTTATTAACTAGTTCTTCCATTCGTGGCAGGTTCGACATTTGAATGGGCGGTGTGATGATCTCAAACGGAACCACAGTAGAGGCCATGTCTCGCAAGGCTTCTTCCAGCTTGTCTTTGTTCTTCAGCTTGTCAACATTTAAACCTACAGTTTTGAGGACTTTCTCATATTTTTTATTCAGGAATAAGCTTGCATCCAGCTCCAAAGAAAAATCACCAAAATCAGTATTCACTGCTTTGTACTCGTAACCACTTACCTGCTCAACATCACCATTATAAAGATCGGTGATCATCTCGGCGGCATCTTTCATTTCCACACCGGTGAATTCAAATTCGAATCCCACAGTCCGTTCTTTGCCTTCTTGATTTGTTCTTTTCGGAGGTATTTTAAAATCCACGTTCGTATCTCTTTATTTCCTATACTTTAAACAGATAGGCGGTCAGATTCAATCCAAAAAATTAAGTTTGTGATGACCTTAATTGTTGTCGCATATTCCTTATTTTAATAATTCATCAGCAGAGATCTCATAAATATCAATTCATGACCTACCTTTCCACCGAAAACCTTTCCAAAAATTTTGGCATCAAGCCGCTGTTTGAAGACCTGACATTTGGGATCTCACAGGGTGATAAGACTGCATTGATAGCACCCAACGGAGCCGGTAAATCAACCCTGCTTAAGATTCTTGCCGGAGAAATGGAGCCTGACTCCGGTAAAGTAATGATCCAAAAGGGCATACAGGTGGGATATCTGGCACAGGAGCCTGAACTTGATGAAAGCATGACCATTAATGAGTTCATTGCTCATGGTGATTCCGAGAAGGTAAAGATAGTTCAGCGTTATGATAAGGCGGTTCATGATCAGGCTGAAAACTTCAACGCACAAACGCAGCAACAATTTGAAAGAGCCTCAGCGGCCATGGATGCTGCCGAAGCCTGGGATGTGGAACAGCAAATGGAACAGATCTTAAGCGCTCTGAATATTCATGACCTTGATCAGTCAATAAGCTCATTATCGGGCGGTGAGCGTAAACGGGTAGCTCTTGCTTTTGTACTGTTGGATGAACCTGACCTGCTGATACTTGATGAACCCACCAACCATCTGGATGTGGAAATGATCGAGTGGCTGGAGCAATATCTGGCCGGCAGCAAAATGACCCTATTGATGGTAACTCATGATCGCTATTTTCTGGATCGGGTATGTAACAATATTCTGGAGCTGGATTACGGAAAGCTCTATCACCACAAAGGTAATTACGAATATTACCTGGAGAAGAAGGCGGAACGGGAAGAGGTTGAAGCTACGGAAATTGCCAAAGCCGGAAAACTGATGAAGAAAGAGCTGGAGTGGATGCGTCGGGGACCTAAAGCGCGAACCACTAAATCCAAGTCACGCATCAAGGCGTTTTATGAGACCAAGGATAAAGCCAACTCAGCCCGTGAAGAAATGGAGATGCAGCTGGATGTAAATATGAGTCGCATGGGCGGTAAAGTACTCGAGGTTGAACACCTCTCTAAGGCCTTTGATGACACGGTGATCCTGGATGATTTCAGCTATCAGTTCCTGCAAGGCGAACGCATCGGTATACTTGGCAAAAATGGAGTAGGCAAAAGTACATTTCTCAAGATCCTGATGGGTGAAATAGAGCCTGATTCCGGCACGGTTGAGACCGGTGAAACCATCGTTTTTGGTCACTATCAGCAGAAAGGAATTCAGATCGATGAAAGCAAGCGCGTTATAGAAGTCATCAAGGAAGTGGCTGAGGTCATTGAACTGGCTAATGGCGACAGGATCACGGCCTCACAGTTTCTGGAGCATTTTATGTTTCCCGGTAAGATGCAGTACACACCTGTTGAAAAGCTAAGCGGTGGTGAAAAGCGGCGACTCATGTTAATGATGGTACTTATCAAAAACCCGAATTTCCTGATCTTGGATGAGCCCACAAACGATCTTGACCTCCTCACCCTCAACAAACTCGAGGATTTTCTGCAAAACTTTGGAGGGTGCCTTATCATTGTATCTCACGACCGCTTTTTCATGGACAAACTGGTCGATCATTATTTTGTATTCGAGGGACAGGGCGTGATCAGAGACTTTCACGGAACCTACGATGAATATAGGGATGAGATACTAAGCCGTATTTCAGACGACAATAAAAAGGAATCAAAGACCCAAACATCTTCAAAAACTAAAGAAAAACCACAGGAACCTGAATCCGTTCAAAAACTGAGTTACAACGAGAGGCGAGAATTCAACAAGCTCGAAAAAGAGATCGCCAAATTAGAGAAACAAAAGACCAGGCTGGAAGAAAAGATGGGTACGAGCGATCTGGAATACGGCGACTTAAATGAACTTTCTAAAGAATTAGATGAGCTTAAAGAAGAGATAGAAAAAAAGGAAATCGTATGGCTGGAAATGGCTGAACGCGCTTAATTTTAGCTGTCAGCTATCAGGCTTCAGCTTTCAGTTGCTAACTGCTGAAAGCTGAAGCCTGATATTGTGATATGGCCCATTCAGTTCACAGAAGCCAGTAATCAACTCGAGAATATTTATGAACAGCTTGAGTACAGCGGTGAAAAAGTCAGGAATTTTCTAACTGATCCTGGAGTGAGTGAAGATGAAACCTCCATTTCTACCCCATTGGTAACCGATAAAACTGCACAACGATGGGTAGGCCCGCAGGATGCCCAATTCCGCTTTGTTACCGATCAGACTGTGACTATTTATTCTGAAAATATAGATAAGATCCGCGAAGTTATGAGTCAGCTTGCTGAACTTGGTAAACAGGCTATCACGTTGTCCGGGGTCGAATATCAGGTACGCCCCGAATATATCTTCAATAGCCTGAATGACATAAAGCCCAAATGATAGAAGCAGCCACCATAGAAGCTAGAGCCGTTGCATAGAAATTTGCAGAAGATTCCAACAGTCAACTGGGCAAGATCAAAACGGCATATAAGGGACAGTTCAGTATATCTCCGAGAGATAATAACAATCCACATATCAAAAATGTGAGAGTCGTTTCTACCGTAGTTTATTATTTATCGGATTGATAATGCAGGAACGTTAGATCCTGTTCCTACACATTACAACCGAATCCATTGTGATGTAAAACCAATTCCTGTTATCTTTAGAAAAAATCAGCCTAAATAATGTTCTTATGCCTACGGTAAAACTACTCAAAATTGCACACGGTCGCAGCGGCGATAAAGGAAATGGCAGTAATGTTGGGATCATCGCCCGCCATCCCGAAATTTATTCCTTCCTTGAAAAAAACTTAACTGCAGAACGCGTTAAGGAGCACATGAAACATGTGTGTAAAGGTGAAGTTGAACGGTATGAGATGCCTAACATCGGTGCCTTAAATTTCATGTTGAATGAAAGCCTTGGCGGCGGCGGAACCGTTTCCCTTAAACTGGATGCTCAGGGTAAAACTCATGCTTCGCAGGTTTTGAGAATGGATGTAGATGTGCCCGAAAACCTCCTGAAACTGGTAGATAACTAAAACTCCTTCTTCCCTTTACTGCCGATGGCTTTTATTTGAATTTTCAAATAGAATTAACAGTTCTGTTATTTTATAATAGTGCACTGATTTTAAACAACTTCAATAAAAGCAAAACCACTCTTGTTCTACCGGCTTTTGACGCTGAATTGGCGTATCTTTATTTCTAATCTGAACCGATTCCAGCTTTTGCTGACCATCGGCTATATCCTGTTTCTGGGGATCATGCTGGTAAACCTGATCGGTACCGCTATTGTAGTGGTACTCATGGACAGTCGGCCATGGATGCAGGTAGAATTACCCTGGCTTACTCCCGATATTTATAAATTCATCCTGCTTGTATTTGGGAATGCCTATTGGCTCATGCACTTTTCTTTCACAAACATGCGGCTCCTGAATATTGAAGAAAACAGAAAGCTGCTTGGTTTTGGCTTTCCTCTTAAGCGATTGGCCAAATATTTAACGCTCATTGGTTTTTGCCACCCCGTAAATATTATCTATAATTTCACGTGGGTGGTGTTCCTGATGATACAAGTCGATTTCGCTTATCAGATCCCGGTTGGTCTCTCGGCTATTGCCCTGAATTATGTGCTCATTTATTCAGTAAAGCACCGATTCATTCGTGTGGTGGAAAAAAGATTCATCGCGGTGGTGATAGGTTTCCTGTTTCTGGTATTTGGGTTATTCCAGTTGGTCTCCCTTTTTGCCTCCAACTCCAGCCGGATATTTGCTGAGTTTATCCCTCAGGTTGAAACCGTGAATTACTTCCTATCCTTATTTCCCGGTGGTTTACTTATCCAAACAGTAACGGTAGAATACGGATGGCTTAATGCCGCCATCATATTTGTATTTTCATTGCTACTGGTTGGTCTCACGGTGATAGATCACTTTAACAAGACTAAAGAAGGATTGCTAAATCCGGGCCTTAAAAAGGCAGAAGAGGAAAGCAGCAAGTTATGGATCTTTCTAAGAAAAGTACTGGGCAGAAATGCCGGTAAATATTACTTTTACGTAATGAAGCATCCATACAACCGCCTTCAGGTTCTAACACTTACCGTCATTCCTCTGGTTTACGTACCACTGTTGATGAACGTTGATTTTGAGATCGCCAAGACCATTCTCATCCCAACCATTCTTGCCGGCATCCCTGTAGCTCTGTTAGCTATGGGTATGGCCAACATGTATGGCTATGAAAACAGAGAATTCCTCCTTCATCTTCAGTTTCCCATCAACCTGGAAAAACAGCTCAAAGAACGTTTCCTCGGCGTTATCGTATTGCCGCTGCTGGTCTTTTACCTGATCACCGTCTTTGAATTGCTTGTTATTCCCGAGATCGGTTCACCCCTGCAGATCTTTGTCGCCAATACCTTCTTTTTTTTGATGTTCATGCTACTGTTTGTGTGGAGTTCTTATTTCCAGTATCAGCGTGCCACCTATTCTTCTTTCAGTTACAAGCACCCTATAATCCCACAAAAAGTTACCTTTGCCATCTCATTCCTGATCTTTTCGATGGGATACCTCGTATTCGTACCTTTGGAAGGACTTGAATGGTACCGGCTTACTATTATGAGCACCGTGATAGTGATCATGTGTATTTATCTGTGGCGGCATATGGAAGTATTAGTTAACCTGTTTAAAAATCGAGTTTTGATGAGATTATGGAACGAGCTATAGAGATTAAAGATCTTTTAAAGTGTTATGAAGACGAGCCCGTTTTGAAGGACTTGAATCTTCAGATTCCAAAAGGAACTATATTTGGGCTGATTGGTCCCAATGGGGCCGGAAAAAGCACGCTGATCGGTGTTTTGACTGGATTACTGAGCTTTGAAGAAGGCTCTATATCTATCCATAACATGGAACTTAACACCAAAAACGAACTTGAGATCAAGAAGATCATTGCTTCGGTTCTTCAGCCTCCCCTTTTATTTGAACAGTTCACCAGTCTGGAATTCATTGAATACATTTGTGAGATCTATGAGATCGATAAAGAGGGACTGGTTGAAAAAGCCTACTCCCTTATGGACTATTTTGATATTAAGGACTTTGCCAAGATCAAAGTAAATAAGCTTTCTTCAGGTAGCCGTAAGAAGCTGGCTTTTGTGACCGCCGTTCTGGTTGAACCAAAATTATTGCTGCTTGACGAGCCTTTTGAATCGGTTGATGTGATCTCCATAGAACGCATGAAAACCGTGATCCGCAGATTAAAGGAAAAAGGTGTGACCATAATCATTACGAGCCACATTCTGGAAGTCGTTGAAAATCTTTGCGGCGATATTGCGATATTACATCAAGGTAAGATCAAGGCCTACCTTGATTCCGTAAGTCGAAAAGAATTACAAAAAGATTCCAGTCTTCATGAGATCTTTGAGAAATATGTGGACGTTGAGAAAAAAGATCAGATCGTGGATTGGCTTTAAAGCAGAAAATTATGAGAGAAACATTAGAAGAACAGTTAGATAATATACTAAATACGCTTCCGGAGATCATAGCCGCACTTACCCTGCTTGTAATATTTTTTCTGATCGGTAAAATTGCCAGCCGTGGCTTTACAAAAATCCTTGATTCCAGAACCTCGGCTATTAAACAAGTTCGTTTGGTTAAAAAACTTATCAGGTGGGGCTTTAATTTGATCGGATTTGTAATAGCACTTAACATTCTTGGGCTTACACAGGTAGCCGCCAGTTTTCTCGCTGCCGGTGGTGTTGTAGCAGTGGTCTTGGGTTTTGCTTTTAGAGAAATCGGAGAAAACCTGCTTGCCGGGTTTTTCCTTTCCTTCAGCCGTTCATTTGATGTAGGTGACCTTATCGAAAGTAATGGAATTCGGGGCATAGTCAAACGTATAGAGATCCGTGATGTCCATATCCGTACTGCAGATGGATGTGATGTTTACATTCCCAGTGCAACAATATACAAGAATGCGCTTCATAATTTTACACGTGATGGCCTCCGACGCGCCGATTTCACCATTGGAATTGATTATGGAGATGATCTCAAAGAAGCCATACGTGTTCTTCGGGCAGCTATTGATAACAGCAATTTGGTATTAGATAATCCGGCTTCTTCTATTCAGGTTTCAAACTTCACCGCAACTTACGTCGAACTTCAAGTTCTCTTCTGGGCGAACCTTTTTGACACCAACCTTGATCTGTTTGAGATAAAGTCACGCATCATGGATACATGCCACAGCGCCTTGTCTGAAAATAAATTCACCTTCAGCTCTAACGTAACTACAGCGGTAGATATGCTTCCGGTTCAGGTAAAGCTAGACAATGGCAAGGATCAAAATTCCGATCCCAGCAATTGAGCAACATCTTCAAGTAATTTTTTTTGCTTTTTGGTGATGGAACCGCGGGTGTTTGAATCAATATCGATCTGAGCCACAAATTCATCATCCTTCATGATCGGAACGACGATCTCAGACTGCACATCCACACTGCAGGCAATGTAATTGTCTTCTTCGTGAACATTCTGAGAAATGAATGTTTCATGAGATACAGCAACCTGTCCGCAGATGCCACTGCCAAACGGTATTCGGTTATGATCAGTCGGTTCACCCACAAAAGGACCAAGATGCAGTTCTTTCTTACCACCCGGATCGGCAAAATAGAATCCCACCCAATCAAACGTATCCACCTTTTTTTCGATCAATTCGCAAATAGCTAATAATTTTTCATCGCGAGCAATATTTCGGTCAAGGATTACTTTTGTTTCTGAAATGATATGATCTGCAGTTTTTTGTGTAAGGCTCATGTTTGGTAGTAAATGGATACTGAATGTTTCAGACAATGTTGTATAAATACTATGAAGCCAAAGTTAAGCTTTACGGAAAGCAAAAACATCTTCTTTAAATTCATAAAAAGGTCCTTATCTTTGGGGTCGAATGGAAGAATTATTTAACGACATAATACCCTTTTCAACACTCTTTATGAGTGCACTTGGCCTTTTTGCAGCCAGTTTCTCCTCTCTGTTTTCAGTGGTGAATCCTTTTGCAGCCATGCCGGTGTACATTTCCCTGATGGAAAGCCACACCGATCCTGAAAAAATCCGCACGGCCCGAAAAGCGAGTACGTACATGTTCTTCGTACTCATCACCTTTTTGTTGATCGGTACTTACATCCTAAGTTTTTTTGGGATCAGTCTTCCCGGCATTCAAATTGCCGGTGGACTTGTCATTGTTCGCTCAGGTTTCTCAATGTTGAGCCCTGATAATGCGGGTAAGAAACTCACCAAAAAAGATCAGGAAGCTGCCATGGATAAAGAAGACGTCTCTTTCAGTCCGTTAGCCATGCCATTACTCTCCGGTCCGGGCAGTATAGCCGTTGTTATCGGTTTTGGATCTGAAGCTCAGGGCATTGCCGATTATTTTGTAAGCGGGCTAGCTGTTTTATTTACTGCATTTCTCGCTTATCTCATACTTCGGGTTTCACCTAAATTAGTTAAATATATTGGAAGGTCGGGTATGTCTGTTATTACCCGCATGATGGGTTTCATTGTACTGGCTATAGGTATACAATTTGTGATCAACGGAATTTCAAAGTTCTATGGTATTGGCTAACATATATTTACCATTCAGTTCCCTCTCTTTTTTCACCTTCTGATTACAATTAACATCTCTATTCATTAGTTTCTACGCTTAATCGCAATTAAACGGACATCGCCCTGTTACTCCTCGAAGAATATTTAGCAGCCTTTTCCTCATTCATGTGGGGATATCCACTCGTTATTTTATTGGTCGGTGGCGGACTTTGGTTTCTGATCTATTCGGGCTTTACCCCATTCAAGTTCTTCTTCCATGCCATAGATCTGGTTCGCGGTAAATATGACAATCCTGATGATCCCGGTGATATAAATCATTTTGAGGCCCTCTCAACCGCACTGGCTTCTACTGTGGGAATGGGAAATATCAGTGGGGTTGCTGTAGCGATCTTTATGGGAGGTCCCGGTGCGCTCTTCTGGATGTGGATGAGTGCTATTGTTGGTATGGCCACTAAATATTTCACGTGTACCCTTTCCATCATGTATCGCGGTGAAGACAGCTCAGGTAAGATTCAGGGCGGCCCCATGTACGTCATACGCGAAGGTTTAAACAAGAAATGGATGCCACTTGCTTACCTTTTTGCTCTTGCGGGATTATTTGGGCCACTGCCGATCTTTCAGACAAATCAGTTGGTTCAAATTTTAAGAGATTTTGTTTATATCCCGAACGGCTGGGTTGAAGCCGATGCTGCTTTTTCCGGAAACCTGATAACCGGTATTGCGCTGGTTGGATTGGTATCGCTAGTGATCTTTGGTGGTATCACCAAGATCGGTAAAGTCGCTTCAAAACTTGTTCCGTCTATGGTGGTTATCTATTTCGTTTCCGTTGTGTTTATTCTTGCCGTCCATATTGGAGACGTGCCTTATTATTTAGGACTGATCATAACGGATGCCTTCACCGGAAAGGCTGTGATGGGCGGAGCCGTTGGTCAGTTGATCATCATTGGCATTCAGCGCGCGGCTTTCTCAAATGAAGCAGGAATTGGTACGGAATCGCTGGCTCATGGTGCTTCCAAAACCAAAGAACCTGTTCGCGAAGGACTTGTTGCTATGATGGAACCCGCCATCGATACACTGATCGTTTGTACCATGACCGCCCTTGCCATTCTGGTGACCGGCGTTTGGCAAACCACCGAAGCCAATGGTGTAACCTTGACCCTGAATGCCTTCAACGAGGCCTTACCCACTTTTGGGACCTACCTGTTGATGATCTCTGTATTCACTTTCAGCGTCAGTTCTATGCTGTCCTATTCCTACTACGGGTCAAAATGTCTGGGCTTTTTACTGGGTGCCGACAAACAGCACCTCTACAACTACTTCTACGTTTTCTCCATCATCTTTGGAGCCGTTGCCTCCCTTGATGCTGTGATCAACCTGATTGACGGGATGTTTGCCCTCATGGCAGTACCTACTATGATCTCAGCCCTGCTGCTTTCACCAAAAGTTAGAGCTGCTTCCAAAGATTATTTCAAAAGATTAAGAGCGGGCGAATTTCAGGAATATAAAAAATAAGGTTTAGTTTTTAGAGGATAATCACACTGATCTTCATGCCGGTGTATATGTCACAAAACACTTACTGTTAAGGGCTTTAGCCCATCATTCTTGTTAAACTCTGTTCCTTAATTTTTTGTCTCTTTCCTTACCGCTACATCTTTTGCATATTCTGAACTGTTCCATAATTCAATTTTTCTAATCACTAATTCCCAAAATATGAAGCGAGCGATACTATTCCTGCTGATGGTTTTTGTCTCTGTACAAGCCTTAGCTCAGATCCCAACTATTACTGAAAAAACAGAAGGACTTACCAAAACAGAGGGGTTTTTCGACTACTACTATGATGAGTCCAAAGATCAGCTTTGGCTTGAGATCGATAAACTGAATTCTGAATTCATCTACGTAAATTCCCTTACTGCCGGTATTGGCTCAAATGACATCGGATTGGACCGTGGTCAGCTCGGCGATACTCGTATTGTTTATTTTGAACGCCGAGGACCAAAAGTGATGATGATACAGCCCAACTACGGCTTCCGAGCTGAGACCAATAATGAACTTGAGAAGAAATCTGTTCGAGAGGCTTTTGCAAAATCTATTCTTGCCGGGTTCGAGGTCGCTGCTGAAGAAGATGGGAAAGTATTGATCGACCTGACTCCGTTTTTAATGCAGGATGCCCATGGCGTCACCAACTCACTTCGTCGCTCCAACCAGGGTTCCTATAGCCTGGATAAAAACCGTTCCGCCATGTATACCGAGGGAACCATGAATTTCCCCAAAAACACAGAATTTGAAGTTACTCTGACATTTGCCGGCAGCAATCCCGGTGGATGGGTTCGCTCCGTGGTTCCAACCCCGGAGGCCATCACGGTTCGCCAGCATCATTCCTTTGTGGAACTACCTGAAGATGGATATAATAAAAGAGAATATGACCCGCGTGCCGGGTATTTTGGGATTACCTATCAGGATTATGGCACGCCCATAGATGAACCACTTGTAAAACGATTCATTTCCCGCCATCGGTTAGAAAAGAAAAATCCCGAAGCTGAAGTAAGTGAACCGGTTGAGCCGATCGTCTATTATTTGGACAACGGAACTCCTGAACCGGTCAGAAGTGCGCTTTTAGATGGAGCCCGCTGGTGGAATCAGGCTTTTGAAGCCGCCGGTTATAAGAATGCTTTTATTGTGAAGGTGCTACCTGAGGATGCCCACCCGCTCGATGTTCGCTACAATGTAATTCAGTGGATACACCGCTCAACCCGGGGCTGGTCTTATGGCTCTTCCGTTCGTGACCCGCGCACCGGTGAGATCATCAAGGGACATGTTTCGCTTGGCTCACTCCGTGTCCGTCAGGATTTTTTGATCGCGGAAGGACTGCTTGCGCCCTATGCTGATGAATCTAAGGAAAATGCCATGATGCAGGAAATGGCGCTGGCCCGTATCCGACAGCTTTCAGCTCATGAAGTAGGTCATACCATTGGAATTGCGCACAATTTTGCAGCAAGTGTAAATAATGATGCTTCGGTGATGGACTATCCGCATCCACAACCTAGGATCGTTAATGGTGAGATCGACCTTACTGATGCCTATGATGTTGGAATCGGAGAATGGGATAAAATGGCTGTGGCTTATGGCTATCAGGATTTTCCCGATGGAACCGACGAAAAGGCTGCTTTAAATGAAATACTTGCAGAAGCCTACAGCACAGGATTGAAATATATATCTGATCAGGATGCGAGGCCGCAAAGCGGTGCCCACCCATATGCACACCTTTGGGAATTTGGTGATGATCCTGTTGCTCAGCTCCCAAAGATCATGGAGATCAGAAACAAAGCTCTAGAAAATTTTGGGGAGGCTAACTTGAAAACCGGTCGCCCGCTGGCTGAATTACAGGACGTACTCGTACCCATCTACCTGTTCCATCGCTATCAGGTAGAGGCAACTGTGAAAGTGATCGGCGGACTCGACTACACCTACAAAGTGAAGGGGGATGAACAAGCCTATCCTGAGATCGTTGACAGGACAACACAAGAAAAAGCACTAAATGAAATGCTGGCAACTATTTCACCGGAAGCACTGGCTTTACCGGAAGATCTACTAGAGATCATTCCTCCACGCCCGGCCGGACTTGGCTACTCCCGTGAACTATTCATTGGTAATACAGGTCCTGCTTTAGACCCACTTGCCGTTGCTGAAACAGCAGCCGACCTTCCCGTTAGTTTAATCCTAAATGCTGATCGCGCGAATCGATTAGTGGAATATTCCGCGCGAACCGGTAATCTTAGCCTCGAAGAAGTTCTAGATGCGCTTGTTAGTATCAGCTGGGATCAAAACTCACCTAAAGGATATTTAGGGTCAATTCATCGAACCGTAAAGCATGTTGTTCTCAAAAATATGTTTCAATTAGCTGTCTCCAACAGGGCCAACCCTGTGACCAAGGCTATTATGCATAAGAAGCTTATTGAACTGCAAACCGTACTTACCGGTAAAAATGATGCCGATAGCCAATATGGGGCACACCTGATCGCACAGTTCTTGACCAATCCCGAAGAATTTGAAGTTGAAGAGGCTCCTGCTACACCTCCCGGTTCACCGATCGGAAGCGAAGGCATGTTTTATTGTGAATTCTAATTAAAACACATAGCACTTTGCACACAGCACATATTTTTGTGCTATGTGCTCTGTGCAATGTCTTACTTTAACTATGCGCATCCTCCCACCCGACAAACTACTCGAAGCCTATGCTCAGGGCATCTTCCCGATGGCCGAAAGCAAGGATGCCGAGAATGTAGATTGGTACACTGCCAGAAAGCGGGGAATCATTCCTATCGGTGGTTTTCACACCTCAGATAATCTTGCCCGAATAATCAGGCAACAACGGTTTGAGGTTCATGTCAATCATAATTTCCGGGAAGTCGTCAAACAATGCGCCAACCGTGACTCTACCTGGATCAACGATCTGATCATCAACTCCTATGATATACTGAATCAACACGGAAATGCCTACAGCGTGGAAACCTATCGGGAAGGTAAATTAGTGGGGGGGATTGTACGGCGTAAAGCTCAAAGCTGCTTTTTTTGGCGAAAGTATGTTCAAAAAAGAGAAGTGGGCCGATAAAGTGGCCTTGTACTATTGCCATGAAATATTGAAGAAAAATGGCTTTCTGCTGTGGGATACTCAGTTTTACACGGATCATTTGGCTCAATTTGGCTGCACTGAAATCGAAGCTGATAAGTACGAAAATATGCTGGAGAAGGCACTGAAGAAGGACTGTGAATTTGTTCTTTAAGGTGTTTCTGTACGAAGGTCTTAACGTGTTAAAGTACCCTTTTAGATACTTTAACACATTAACACATAAAAAAAGCCGCCCCGGAGCATGAATCTAAAACTCACCTCCGAAACAGCGATTTGGATAGGATATTCATTACACTGATATTTAAACGGATTGTTACACATAAATTGTGAAATTTTTTTCAACTATGAATCTCAGGTACAAACCAAACAGGCATCTGGACCGACTGCAGAAGATCTTGAACTTTGATGTGAGTGATTCTTTCCCCGGCCCCACTTTTCTGTTTCTGGATGCTGTTTCCAGAGCCGGTATTTTTGCGGCAGTGATCTCCACTCCTGTCATATTATGGGATCTGTATAAGTTAAAACGATATGGCTGGCTGATCTCTTTTATTCTGTTTATAGTACTGCCAACCGTTGGGTTCTATACTATATTCAATATGATCGGATGGATGAATGTACTGATCCTATTGCCGCTATTATTTATGGGAGTATACTATTATATACTCCGGCTCACCATCCCCAACTGGCGGGAACCGATCTTTTCTACCACTCCTAGATCAGATTATGAGTGATATCGCGAATTTTAGGACTTAGACTCTAGCTCAAAATTATTTCAACTCATTCCTTTGGTTCAGTTCGAGCAGGAATGGATCATCTATTTCTAAGAGATCCGTGTTATGGAATTGGCTTCAAGGTAAATAAGGTGAATTGCTCACAGGCTGGCTATATCGAAGCCTCCGGCACCACTCTTGCACATTTCTAGCTTGACAAGATATTCTTAATGATACTCTGAATGAAATGATGGATTCATGTGGTTTAAAACTGCTTTATGTAGAATTCTCGACCCGATCAAGTAACGAGGTCAAACCACTATCATCTATCAAAAAAACATTTATCCACATTGTTGTTGATAAGGCGGATTAGAACTCGTATTTTTACAGGCTCTGTATTTGGCGGAGAAAAATCGATTTGACACAATACTATGTTTGAAGATCTGTCCTCAAAATTAGATAAAGCATTTCAATCCCTGAAAGGGGAAGCTCGCATCACGGATGTGAATATAGCGGAGACTGTCCGTGAAATTCGCCGTGCCCTGCTTGATGCTGACGTTAACTATGAGGTTGCCCGCCAGTTTACAGAAGATATTAAAGAGCAAGTGCTCGGTTCTGATGTACTCACCAGTGTTAATCCCGGCCAACAGTTCACGAAGATCGTGTACGACAAGCTGGTTGAAACATTTGGTGGTGAAAAGGCTGATATTGCACTCGCTCCCACCCCACCTACTGTAATTCTTATAGCCGGACTTCAGGGTTCGGGTAAAACTACCTTTGTTGGTAAGTTAGCCCGACACTTAAAGCAGGAGCATAAAAGGAATCCTCTTCTTGCTGCCGCCGATGTTTATCGCCCTGCCGCTGTTGACCAGCTTAAGACACTCGCATCTCAAATTGATGTTCCGGTGTATTCCATCGAACAGAAAGATGCCGTTCGCGTTGCCAAAGAGGCTGTTTCCATGGCCAAAAGCTTGGCACTCGATACGGTTATTATTGACACCGCGGGTCGTTTACACGTAGATGAGGGCATGATGAATGAGGTTGCGGAAATCAAGAAAGCCGTAAACCCTCATGAGATCCTGTTTGTTGTCGATGCTATGACCGGACAGGATGCTGTAAATACAGCCAAAGAATTCAATGAACGTATTGATTTCGACGGTGTGGTTCTTACCAAACTGGATGGTGACACCCGTGGTGGTGCTGCCCTCTCCATTAAAACCGTTGTTAACAAGCCTATTAAATTTGTGAGTACCGGCGAGAAGCTGGATGCTCTGTCTCCTTTCTACCCTGACCGAATGGCACAGCGTATTCTGGGCATGGGTGATGTGGTTTCGTTTGTTGAAAAAGCTCAAAAGGAATTTGATGAGGAAGAAGCTGAAAAACTTCAAAAGAAAATTAAGTCGGATAAATTCGACCTGAATGACTTTCTCGAACAAATTCAAAAGATCAAGAAGATGGGAGACTTCGGTGATCTTGTTAATATGATACCCGGCGCCAGCAAAGCATTGGATGATGCAGAAATCGACGACGATGCGTTCAAACCGATTGAAGCTATAATCTTATCAATGACGCCGGAGGAGCGTCAGAATCCCGAGCTATTGAATGGAAGTCGAAGACGACGAATAGCCCAAGGTTCTGGCACCACAGTTCGTGAGATAAATCAACTCATGAAACAGTTCGATCAAATGAAAAACATGATGAAGACCATGTCAAAAATGGGTAAAGCCGGACGTGCTCTTCAAGGACTGAAAAATCTGCCTATCGGCCGATAAGAACTTATAACTCAAACACACATAGTGGAGAACAGCATTGTTAAGAATCAGATTACAACGCAAAGGACGTAAGAAACGCCCAATCTGGCATATCGTAGTTGCAGAGCGACATGAAGCACGCGATGGCCGTATTGTTGAGCGAGTGGGACGTTATGACAACGTTACCGAGAAAAAAGAAGTGGTACTCAACGAAGACCGCATTCTATATTGGTTAGATACCGGTGCACAACCTACCGATACCATTAGAAAAATTCTTCGCAGAGAAGGAATTCTGTACAAACGCCACCTCATGAACTGGGGCAAAAGCGAAGAAGAAATTGAAGCTGCAATGGCTGAGTGGAAAGAATACCGCGATTCCAAAAGAGAAGATGCTGCCAGCCGTAAAGAAGACCATAAGGCCGTTCTTGCTGCTGAAGAAAAGGAATACAAAAAGCATATCCAGGAAAAATCCAAGCAAGCTGCAGCTGAAGTTGAAGCTGAAAAAGCAGCCGGTGAGCTGGAAAAAGAAAAAGGTCCCAAGTCTGATGCAGACAAAATTGAGGAAGCCTTAGAAAACGCTGAGAAATCAACTGAAGAAACTGCAGCTGCTGAAGAAGAAGCCGTGAAAGATACCGAACCTGTATCAGGTGAAGTAGCCGGAGCAGCAGAAGCGGATGAGGTTGAGGACGACCAGAAAATTGACGCTGAAAAACCTGTCGGTGAAGCCGAAGCTGCTCCTGAAGTAGTTGAAGAAGAAGATGTGGCAGCGCCACAAGAGCCTACTGCAAAAGAAGCAGCCGAAGCCGTTGAAGAAAACATCGCTGATGCTGATGAAGAGCCTGCTGTTGAAGAGGCCGAAACTGAGGAAGAAACCAAAAACGAAGCTCCTGCTGAAGAAGAGGAAGCAAAGGAAGACGAAGAAGAAACTTCCGGTCAGGTTTCAACCGACATGACTGCCAAAGAGGCTATTGATCATATCAATGATACGGATCTTGATGACCTCAAAGGATTTGTACCCGACGATGAAGACCGTGTAACGGTTCAGCGTGCCTGGGAAAGTAAACAAGAAGGATAATCAAACTATCCGGCGCCTATGAATCAGGACGCCATTACACCGGATTTTGTTCAGGTGGGGCATGTTGAACGCTCCCATGGACTCGAAGGCAACCTCAGGGTTTTCTTTGACGTCGATGATCCTGCCAAAGTAGAAGATCTCACTCTGGTGTACTTGCGAAACGACCGTGGCGATTTTATCCCTGCCCGCATCACAGATTTCCGGGTTGAAGGTAAGAGAAATAAATTTTCGTTCTTTGTACAATTTGACCATATCGCTGATCGCACAGCCGCTGAAGCCCTGAAAGGGAAAGGCATCTTTCTGGAAGCAGAAAATGCCGACTTACTCTCAGACGACAGCAGCCAAACCGATAATTCCCTGATCGACCATGAAGTATTCAATGATCAGAATGAATCGCTTGGCCTTGTGATAGATGTAATGGAGAATCCGGCTCACCCCATATTAGTGGTAGCAACCACCTCGGGCAGCCGACTCATTCCTTACATTGAACACTTTGTGCGAGACACCCGCGATGGAAGCATCTATTGCCAGAATCTTGACGAGCTGGAGGGTATTTGATATGATGAGAATCGATATCATATCCGCTGTTCCCGCCCTCTTAGAGAGTCCGCTCAACCACAGTATTGTAAAGCGGGCCATCGACAAAAACCTGGCTGAAATCCATGTGCACGACCTTCGGGATCATACCGAAGACAAACACAATAAAATAGATGATTATCCTTATGGCGGAGAGCCCGGAATGGTGTTAACTCCACAGCCGATTTTTAGCTGTATCGAGAAACTCCAGACCGAACGTGAGTATGATGAGATCATATTTACGGCACCCGATGGCGATGTATTTGTACAGGGAGATGCCAATGCACTTTCTATGAAACAAAACATCATTATCCTGTGCGGGCATTACAAAGGAGTTGATCAGCGTGTAAGAGATGAATTGATCACCAGGGAATTTTCCATTGGTGATTATGTGCTTTCGGGAGGTGAGATCCCGGCTTTAGCAATAACCGATGCTATAGTCCGGCTTCTTCCCGGTGTGTTGGGAGATGTGGGAAGTGCATTGAATGATTCATTTCAGGATGGATTGCTGGAAGCGCCGGTATATACCCGGCCTTCAGAATTCAAAGGTTTAAAAGTACCTGACGTACTGCTTTCCGGCGACCACAAAAAAGTTGAAGAATGGAAGCATGAGCAGTCTTTAAAAAAGACAAAAGAACGAAGAGACGATCTGTACAAAAAATTTAAGAAAGAACATTAATAACTGAACCTCCATTGATTGGAGGTTAAAAATCAGAAATCATGGATAAGCTAAAACTTGTAGAGCAAAGCCTTATAAACGAGGATGTTCCTCACTTTACTGCAGGCGACACGGTCAATGTACACTATCGTGTTCGTGAGGGTGAGAAAGAACGTATTCAGCAGTATGAAGGCATTGTTCTTTCCGAACGTGGAAGCGGCCCAAACAAGACTTTTACTGTGCGCAAAATCAGCAGTAACGTCGGTGTTGAGCGTGTTTTCCCTTTGAATTCTCCATTCATCGCTCAGATCGATGTTAAGAAAAAAGGTAAGGTCAGACGTTCTAAATTATTCTACCTGAGAGAACTGCGCGGTAAAGCAGCTCGTATCAAGGATAAGGAAGTCAAGAAGTAATCATTCTGATTACATTTCTGACCCTTTTACTGACAGCGGTCTCATTTATGAGGTGATATAATTATGTCAGCTACAGAGATCGCTCATGTCTTTGTCTGACCTGACAGGTCAGACACATATCGATCTAAATCAGAAAACATAATTTTCTCATGAACATCATTTTATTCGGACCGCCCGGTGCAGGTAAAGGAACTCAGGCCAAAAAACTGCAGGATGAATTCAATATTCCACAATTATCCACAGGCGATATTTTCCGTGCAGCCATTAAGAACGAAACGCCCCTGGGCCTCAAGGTTAAGTCTATATTGGATAATGGTGAACTGGTGCCGGACGAAACAGTTGTAGACCTTGTGGCTGATGAGCTCTCAAAGGAGAAGTATGATGATGGGTACATCCTTGATGGCTTTCCGAGAACCGTTGCTCAGGCTGAAGCTTTTGATGAGTATTTGAAGGATAATGATGACACTTTGGACGCTTTCATCTCCCTTTCCGTACCTGAAGAAGAACTCGTTAAACGCATTCTTTCAAGAGGCGAAGGCCGGGCCGATGACACAGAAGAAAAAGTAAAAACGCGTCTGAAGGTATACCGCAAGGAAACCAAGCCTGTTCTTGACCATTACCAAAAGCAAGGTAAAGTTCATGAAGTGAATGGACTCGGAACGATTGATGAGATCTTTAACCGCATTAAAAGCACCTTGAAGTAAGATCTCTTCATAAATTAATCAATTTTAAGAGCCTCATGCTTATAGTAGCGTGAGGCTTTTGTTTTTAAACCAATCCCTTCAAATTTAATGTATATTGGTGCAGTGACCATTCACATTAATTAAAGGTTCATATATGACTAATCACACAGGAAACCGGCTCATAATTAGCGGAACCACTCTTGCTATAATTGGAGGATTAACCGTAATTCTTTCCGGTTACGGATATCAGTGGGGTTGGTGGTCATTTGGATTTGGTTTTAGCATCATTCCCTGGGGTACCGGAGTAGCTATTCTTGGCGGTCTAATTTCTGCCATTGGTTTTTTTAAGATCCCTGATCGCACGAAAAATCAGACTATTGCAGGTACCTTTGGTATCGGGCTAGCGATCATTGCATTGGTCAATATTGGATATTGGTATTTAGAGATCCAAAAGGGTTACCCGCCTATTCACGACATTACCACAGATACTGTGCATCCTCCTCAATTTGATGAGATCATCCCTCTGAGGGTAGACGCGCCTAATGCACACGAATATATATTTGAGGACGGACCTGCTGAAACTCAAAAATCTTTTTATCCGGATATTTCCCCTATTGAAACCTCGTTAAGTTATGATGAGGCGTATAATAAAGCCTTGGACACAGCAAAAGATATGCCCTGGACTTTAGTTAATGAGAGCCGAGAGGAGGGCAAGATTGAAGCATACGAGAAATTGCCTTGGTATGGCTTTATAGACGATGTGGTCATCAGGGTTGATACCACTGAAACCGGCAGTCGTATAGATATCCGTTCCAAATCACGTATAGGGCGCGGTGATCTGGGCATCAATGCAGAACGGATCCGATCTTACGTTAAGGAGTTCAACAACTAGATGAGCTTAACAAACGCTTTATTGTTGTAAACGATCAACTACAGCCTCAGCCATCATCTTGGCTGATTCCGGCTTCCTCCTGAACCATAATTCAGGTTCAATAAGCTCAAGTTCTGAAACCGCCAGATTGCCATCATTGTCTTTCATGATATCTACACGGGCATAAGCCGGTTTTTCGGGACAGGCCTCCACCGCCTGTAAACCCAGTTCGATCTCTTCTTTTGAAGCTATATGATCATGAACGGTTCCACCAAAATCATCCTGCACCCGAAAATCACCGGCTTTGGCTTTTTTAAGTACGGCATGACTGTAGGCTCCTCCAAATATCATCAAGGAGACCTCGCCTTCATCAGGAATTGAATATTGAAAAGGCTGCAGCATGAAATCCTCTTCTTTCATTAGTGGTTTCAGGTGCTCCTCAACTTCATTCATAGTACGTTGAGTGATCTGAAAAGTATGCCTTGCTGCACCACCGATAGCCGGCTTTACCACAGTGTGATTCCACCCCGTTAAATTATGCAGTTCACTCAGCGTCAATAATGAACCGCGCGGAATGAAACGGGTCGGGATGATCGGCACCTTTTTATTACCAAGATCTTCCAGGTAATGCTTGTCTATATTCCAGTTCAAAAGATCGATGGAATTAATAAATTGTGTGTGATCTGAAATTCTTTTTGTCCAGGCATAAAACTCTGCAAAGCGATCAAAATAATCCCAATTGGTACGGAATAAAACGGATAACGTCTCTTTCCACTCAAATTCAGGGTCGGACCAGGATCTTCTTTCAACGATAAAACCTTTCTCTTCCAAAGCCTTTCTGACCAAACTATCTTCTGTCAGGATATTTTGAGTGTATTGATCAGGATCTTCAGGGTCAACATACCTTGAATCTGTCAGAATGATCACGTCGTATTTTGCCATACCAGTTGTTTTATAGAAAAAATTTATCTATTCAAGAACGAAGTTTGAAACTTAAAATCCAACACATCAATTTCTTCATATTTTAGAGCTAAATTACTTTTATTTATAGAAACGGGTTTTTCATCAATCAATCATACCATGAGATCGCTTTTAATTTTTTTATTCACCATCCTTCCTCTGTTTGTTATTCAGGCTCAAGTTATTGACACTTCTGAGTTGAATAAGCTCCAAAGCGGACAGTATAAACTAGCTGAGGGTCAACTACAGGTCGTTTTTAACGATACAACAACGTTGTCATTCATTCAAAAGGAGCTACACTCACTTGGATTGCAGATCAAGCAAAGTGAGTTTGAAAATGTGGTTATGATCATCGAAAATCATCCTGAAAAAGACGATATACGATCTCTACAAAAAAATGAAACGGTCAAGATGGTGATCAACGAAGCTTCATATCTTAAATCTGAATCCGGCGGAACGGCTCCTCTAACCGACATTTCTTTGCAAAGTATAGACCCTGATCTCATCAGCGATTTTAAATTCAAAGATCAGTATCAAGTCGTATTTGTAATATTGGAAGATAATGCTGCCATAAAAGATGCAGACCGTATCATAGGCCAGTATCAGAATTTGAAATTTAATACACTTAATCAAGGACGAAGAGCTGCCGTGATACTTACCGGCACAAATGATGAGGATGAGATCATTACACTTCTCGAAAGTAAACCCTATGTAAATAGCGTGGCCTACATGGGTATAATTGAGTAAAAATCAGAATAATCCTAACTGAGTATCCTGTTTATTTACCGGCCATTCCCGAAGAAGGGGTAATTCAACCAATTCAGATAACAATTCATGAAAGTAACGACACAATTCAGCCTGTGATACCCGATCCGGTGAGTGAATAAACACATACGGGTGTAGTCCCTCGCCTATCCACTCTGCCACAATGATGGCCCATTCTTTCAAATAGGGTTCGTTATTAAGTTTGTCATTTGAACCCACGTACCGTAACACCGGCCGGGCTCCGGTGGTATCAAAACGTACAGGTACCTTTGGTTTTTTCTTTTGCGCTTCTGCAATTGAAGATTCGGTTGCCTTCATAGAGTGCAACTTTCTCGTATCGAATATGACCCGATCCACATCATAACTTTTAAGCAAGGAGATCAGATTTCGCTCATTCCTTCCATGATCAAAAAAATCTTCATGCCTTACTTCTACTGAATAGCTAAAGGCTTTTGGCAGTATTGAGAAGACATCTTCAAGGCGGTATAACTCTTTTGGGGAAAAATTTTCAGGAAACTGTATCATGAAAGGCCCCAGCTTTTCTCTTATGGGTTCAAACAACCTTACAAAATCAAGCACGTCCCCCTTTACGTTATACATTCGTTTCTCATGAGTAATATGCTTTGGGAACTTAAAGCAAAACTTGAAGTCCCTTGGAGTTTGTTCGCCCCATTTCTTTACAACAGAATCATCCGGGATGTTATAAAAAGTCGAATTCCCCTCTACCGCATTAAAAACGGAGGCATACTGTGAAAGGAATTGACGTGGTTTGGCATCTTCAGTATAAAACTCCCCCTTCCATTCCGGTTGACTCCAAACTGAACACCCCAAATGATATGGCATTGTGGTTTTTATTTCTTTAAATCTTTTGAGTGTAATTAACTAATTCTCTAAATCACATACCATTTCTTATAGTTCAATAACTTTATTAGTTGGGATTGCCTATGATTTAGTACCGTTTGTTGTAAAAAATCTACCTTTTTTTATTTTTTGTAAATCTTATTTGTACACTAGTGCCATATTCATGACCGCTTCTGTCGCTTAATAGCGGTTAACAATTAAATAAAATTATTTATAAAATGTCACTAAAAAACTCTCTATTCGGTGTATTAGCGGTACTTTTGTTACTGACTTCTCCATTGAAAGCACAAAAAAAGAACCTTGCTCCGGCCGATTACGCACAATGGGAGCAAATCTACGCTGCAAGTTTATCTGATGCCGGCAACTGGTTTGCCTACCAGATTTCATTAGTTGAAGGCGATGGCTGGCTAATGCTGATAAAGGTGAATTCTGAAGAAGAGCATAAATTCATGTATAGCTCGCAGCCAACTTTTTCAAACGACAGCAAATGGTTTGCATTCCGGATAGGTGTTTCTGAGGAAGAAGAAGAAAAACTAAAAAAAGATGACAAGAGTGTTAAATATGATCTCGGGCTTGTAAATCTCACTTCTGCTAAAGTGGATACGTTTAAAGCGATTCAGGATTTTGAATTCTCGGAATCCGGAAGTCACCTGGTAATGAAAAAATATCAAGCCGAGGAAGTAAAAACGAGTGGTACCGATATTGTTATTCGGAATTTAAATACCGGCACCAATCAGTTGATGGGAAATGTGTCTGATTTTAGATTTAATGATGCCGGGACTCACCTCGCGGTGGTAATAGATGCCAATGAGAAACTCGGAAATGGAGTGCAGCTTTTAAACCTGAGTACAAACAGCATTTCAGTTTTAGACAGTGACACGGAAGCATACAAAGGACTTACCTGGCATGAGGAGAAAAGCGCATTGGCGTTCATGAAAACTACCTCTGATACCGTGCATACAGGTGATTCACATATTGTATTTGCCTATCCCGACGTAACCAAACCTTCTGCGCAAAAGGTCTTCGATCACACCCAAAACAATGCCCTGCCGGAAGATTTCAAGGTCGTTGAACATGCAGGTATTGAATGGGCTGAAGATGCCGAAACGGTATTTTTTGGAATCAAAGAATGGGAATTAGAAAAAGAAGAGCCTAAAGATACCTCGGCTATAGCTAAATTGAATGAGGGAATGGATTCAACCAATGTGGAAGTTTGGCACTGGCAGGATGATCCAATTCAGCCGCAGCAGCAAGTAAGACAGAGTCAGCTAAAAGAAGCTAACTACCTTTCAGCTTGGCACCTTGATAATAACGAATTTATGCAGCTTGAAGACGAGCAGATCGAGAACGTTTCTTTAACCGGTGATCAGGAACACGCTATAGGCTACGACCCAAATCCTTATGAACCGGCTTTCCGCGAAGAATGGAATGATGTATATGTCATCAATGTAAAATCAGGCGATCGTAAAATGATCCTGGAACGCCACGAAAATGTGGATAGCAGTCCGGGAGGTGAATATATTTACTACTTCCAAGATAACAACTGGTTTACCTACCACATCGGTAACGACAAACACACGAACATTACCGGTAACATTGATACACGTTTCCAAAATTATAAAGCTATTTTTGGCGCTGAAGACTTTCCTCCCTTTGGCACAGGTCAGTGGGTAGAGGGCGATGACTGGCTATTGGTCTATGATGAATTTGATGTGTACCGCATTTGGGCTAATGGAGAGAACTATGAGAAGCTCACCGATGGAACGGCCAGCGAAATTCGCTATCGCCAAAACAGGATCGATTATGAAGATGATCATCTATCTGAAAATGAAGCGATCTATTTTTCTAAGTATGGTTACTATACCAAAGACCGTGGCTATGCGCGCCTTGATAACCGAAACCAGTTAACAGAACTTATTTATGACTCTAAAATGATCAGTCGCCTGGATAAAGCAGAATCAACCAATGATTTTGTATTTATGATGGAATCCGCCACGGAATCCCCAGACTTCTATCATGTGAACTACGATTTCGAGAATCCAACAGCTCTTACAAACACGAATACTCAACAAGACGAATATTATTGGGCTGATGACGAACTGGTCACCTTTACCAATGCCCGAGGAGACAAGCTTCAGGGACGATTACTCTATCCCGCCAATTATGAGGAAGGCAAGAAATACCCGATGATCACGTACATCTATGAGTTGCGTTCACAGAACATGCATAATTATAGCATTCCAACTCGGACGAGCCCGTATAATATGCGACGGTATTCTTCAGAAGGATATTTTGTATTTGAGCCTGACATAAATTACGTGCTTAGAGATCCCGGCGTTTCAGCGGTTGAAAGTGTAGTGCCTGCCGTAGAAAAAGTTATAGAAAGCGGAATGATCGACGAGACCAAAATTGGACTGACAGGTCACTCATGGGGAGCTTATCAAACGGCTTTCATCATCACCCAAACTGATATGTTCAATTCTGCCGTAGCAGGCGCTCCTCTTACCAATATGGTGAGCATGTATGGTTCCGTTTATTGGAATTCAGGCACTCCGGATGCTCAGATATTCGAAGTGAGTCAGGGCCGTTTCCCGGACCCTTACTGGCATGATTGGGAAAATTTCATTGAGAACTCCCCCATCTTCCAGATGGAAGATAATACAACTCCGCTGCTGGTTGAGTTTGGAACCGAGGACGGAGCTGTTGATTTCAATCAGGGAGTAGAGCTGTACAATACCATGCGCCGGATGGAGAAACCCTATGTAATGCTGGTTTACGAAGGTGAAAATCACGGCCTGCGCAGGGAGGAAAACCGTATCGACTACGCTACCCGGGCTTTCCAATGGCATGAGCATTTCCTGAAAGGGAAAGACGCTCCAAAATGGATCAAAAGCGGAATCCCATACATCGAACGTCCCGCTATGAAAGACAAGAAGTAAAATAGTGAAAAACTAATCTTCTGATCATCAGTACCTGTTATTAATAAACGCAGCCCCCACAAAGGACTGCGTTTTTTCTTATGAAAATAAAAATACAGTCATTTTATCCCGAAGTATCAGGATTATTAACTGAAAATTTTGATTATACTCTTCCGCATATAATTTTAGATCCAAAATCTCTCATTTTTAATTTCTTAAAATGCCTTTTGAAACCCTTGATTACCTTGTTGTTGCAGGATATGTCCTCCTGATGATAGGCGTAGCCTGGGCAGCTAAAGTGCGCGGACAAGAATCCCTTGATGATTTTTTTGCAGGCGGTAAAAACCTGCCGTGGTGGCTGGTCGGTGTTTCGATGGTGGCTACCACATTTGCTGCAGATACTCCGCTTGCCATCACAGGCATTGTAGCGCGACAGGGAATTGCAGGTAATTGGTTTTGGTGGAACTGGATGATATCCGGAGTCGTGACGGTTTTCATCTATGCCAAATTATGGAAACGAGCTGATGTACTAACCGATGTCGAGTTCATTGAACTTCGCTATGGCGGCAAGCCTGCCAGTTTTTTAAGGGGATTCAGGGCACTGTATTTTGCCTTTCCCTTCAACTGTATCATCATGGGTTGGGTAACCGTTGGGATGGCCAAGATCCTTACCGTTGTTACCGGGGCCGATCAGTGGATCGTGATCATCATTCTCTATGGACTTATCGGTCTATACATTGCTATTTCCGGTCTTTGGGGAGTCATTGTTACCGACTTTGTTCAATTCATTCTCGCCATGATCGGCACCATTGCGCTCGCTTATTTTGCTGTGGATCATGTTGGCGGTTTGGATGAACTCAAAACACAATTAAGCGATGCCGTCAACTACGATGTACTCAGCTTCAACCCATTCACAAATCCTGAGATCGCAATGACGACGGCTCTCATCTGGGTTGGAATGAACTGGTGGGCAGCCTGGTATCCCGGGGCTGAACCCGGTGGCGGAGGTTATATTGCCCAGCGCATGTTCTCTGCCAAAGATGAAAAGAATGCTGTAGGTGGAACCCTTCTTTTCAATATTCTCATGTACGCGGTACGGCCCTGGCCATGGATCCTGGTTGCATTGGTTGCCATGGTAGTCTTTCCAAACCTTGAGGATCCCGAAACGGGATATCCTCTGATGATGCTGGAAGTGCTCCCCGTAGGATGGATGGGGCTGTTGATGGTGGCCTTTCTATCGGCTTTCGTTTCTACAATATCCACACAGCTTAACTGGGGAACCTCCTATGTGGTCAACGATTTCTACAAACGATTCATCAAAACACCGGAGGATTTTGAATCGAAGGATAAAGCTCAAAAACACTATGTATTTATCTCCCGCATTGCCACCCTTTTGATGGCCGCTCTGGGTGTTGGGGTTTCCTATTTCTTTGATTCCGTATCGGGTGGGTGGGAATTCATTCTATCTCTTAGCGCGGGCATTGGCGGAGTCCTACTGCTACGATGGTTTTGGTGGCGGATCAATGCATGGAGTGAGATATCTGCTATGATCGCCGCCATGATCGGGGCTGTCTACTCCAACCAGATGGGATATGATTTTTCAGGCGGAATGATATTTACTACAGTTTTTTCAACAGCCATTTGGTTGACAGCTACCTTTATTACAAAACCGGAATCGGACAAAACGCTGAAAAAGTTTTATGCCAAGGTAACACCCATGGGTAATTGGAGCCGTTTTTCGGAAGGCAAGGAATCTCCTGATGAGCTGCTTCCCTCTCTTGTCAACATTGCACTTTCAATTGGTTCCATCTTTGGATTCCTATACGGCCTCGGACAGATATTCTTCGGAAATATCCTGTTTGGGATAAGCTGTATCGTAATTGGGGGAATACTGGTTTGGTTTGTTGTCAGGAAGATATAATTGAGAAGGGAATTCCAGGTCTGTGTCAATTATAGATTGTTCCAATATTACCTGTTAGAAAATTTCCTTTTTGTATATTTAAGTCATTAAAGTTTTCAGCGATAATAGATGCTACAAGCATTTTCTCAATAAATGAGTAAAATTATTACAAATTTTTTACGCATCGGCTTTACCGGTATTTTTTTGGTATTCACGGCATTATACCTGCCAGCCCAATCTCAAAGTACTCAGTCGGATTCCATCTGGACCTTCGATCAGATCCGTACGGACCTTGATGGTGATCAGGTTCCGGATTACATTAAAGAAGATGTGACCGTTACTGGCATTGCAAATATCAACAGCGGGATACTTCATGAAAAATTTTTACAGGCTTTCGTTCAAAATGATAGCTCCGGAATCTCCATTTTTGCACAAGATATTGAAACTCCCTTCCGGGTGGGTGATAGCCTTGTTGTAAATGGATACATCGACCAATATAACGGTCTCATTGAAGTTCAGGTCACCTCCTACTCTGTTCACCCGAGTTCATCCGGCCTGCCTGCTCCTGAACCTCTATTAAAAGTAGCAGAGGATCCAGCCAATTATCTGGGAATGATGGCTGAGGGAACCGGTCGTGTGATAGAAAAAGGAGCCACTTTCAATGGGAAATACGTTATCATCTCTTTGGCTGAGACAGCTAAAAGCATTATGGTGTATGTTTCCAACTTTCATGTGTTCTACGAAGATTTTGATTTTGGAATATTAAGGCAGGGTGATGTTATACATGTCAAAGGAGTTATCACCGAGTACAATCCTGAGTTCCCTGAGCGGAGATCCTATAAGCTATTTTTGAGAACTCCTGATGACCTTGAGTTTGAACAATTGCCTCGTTTTTACCGGAACCTTATCCTGAGCGCAATTGGTATTGCAATTCTTTTCATTGTAGGATGGGTTTTTGTTTTACGGTACCGTGTAAATTCAAAGACTCAGGATATCCAAAAATCTCTAAAAGAAAAAGACACTCTACTACGGGAAATTCATCACAGGGTCAAAAATAATCTCGCCATTATTTCCGGACTGATAGAATTACAGCTGGGTAATACAGATAGTGAAGAAGCTAAAAATGCACTCTTGGACAGCCAAAATAGAATTCACTCCATAGGCTTAATACACGAAAAACTTTATAAAACTGAATCCTTAACCGATATCGATCTGGGGTATTACATCAAGGACCTTGTTGAGGCTACTCATGGTACTTTTACTGAATATGAGGATGATGTATCTTTAAATTTTGATCTTGATACAATTGAAGTTGACCCTGATAAGGTAATCCCTTCCGGATTATTGATCAATGAATTGGTGGTAAATGCTTACAAACATGCTTTTAAAAAAGGCAAGCATGGTGAGCTCAAAATAACTGTGAAAAAGAAGAACGGAAATATACTGCTCAGGGTCTCTGACAATGGCCCCGGTTTACCCGATGATTTTGAAATGGATCAGGGTAATGGTCTTGGTACCATGCTCATTACATCCTTTTCAGATCAGCTAAATGCAAAAATGAATATCGAAACTGAAAAAGGGAAAGGAACTACTTTTACCTTTACATTTCCACAAAGTTAGACCGTAAATTTCATCTGACCTACTTCTATTTGTACATCTCGGCTATGTTCAGCAGCCTGCTAAGGTCCTCAACCCGCTCCATTTCTTTTTTACGCTCATAACTATGAATGAGATTCCTCAGGCAGCGTAATACGATATCCAGATTGGTTGCCATCTGAAAATGCTCAGGTCGGGGTTCAACATTATTCTTTTTCAAAAAGAAATAGCATTGATCGTAGGTAACAATAGCCCCGTTATCATAGGGATCGACAAGCAATTCTTCTTTATCTCCCACATAATTCAGCATGAAATGAATGGGCATATTGATGCCAAAGAATGGCATTTGAAGTCGCCGTGCCATAAACATTACGATCAGGCTTAAAGAAATTGGAAGTCCCTTGCGTCGATCGATCACCTGATCCAAAAAACAGTTCTCCGGTGCGTGATAATTATCTGCATCGCCATGAAAATTCAAGTCCTCAAAAATAAAATTGAGTAACCGCTTCATCTTTCGCTTTTCGTCGAGCTTATATTTAACCTGCGGCTCAACCATCTGCACGAAATGATCCAGCTTTTTCTGATACTCACTGATACGCAGGGTTGGATTTCCGAAACGGGCAATAGTCAGAACAGCTACCTCAAGTGATTTCCGTGTTTTCAAGCCTCCTTCAAGCACTTCAATAAAGTCAGACTCCAGTGTATTAAAGGTCAGGTTATGGATCACCTCGTTCACTTTTTCTTTGGCATCGGCGCCTTTTACCGTCGACTTATACTGATCCAGCAGCGGAACAGCGCGTTCTCCAAGCTCTTGCAGCCTGTTTTGCACACTTTGCTGTACAAATGGATCCGGATCATCCATTAAAAATAAAAGCGACTCTATCTCTGATTTTGAGGTCATTATATACGTTTTCAGATTGGCATTGAAGATATTAATTCAATGATCCAATTACTTCTTATAAATGCTCTTGTTATCCGTTATATTTAACGGTTCTGTTAACCTACATAGACAACCATTATATGGACATTAATGTTTCTTCTGAGATCGGTCACCTAAAGGGAGTGATCGTTCATACACCCGGACACGAAGTTTCTCTGGTAAACCCTGAACTTAAGGATGAACTCTTATTCGATGACATCATCTTTGAAGAAGACGCACGGGGAGAACACCTCGATATGCTAGATATCTTTAAAGCTGCCATGCCAAAAGACGGGCAAGTCATCGAGATCGTAGATCTGTTCAAGGATGTATTTAAAATTGAAGATGCCCGCTCGTATTTCATTGAACAGCTGATCAAAGAATTTCCGGAAGAAAATCTACACGTCATTGAAAAAGAATTGCATCAGTTATCGCCTGATGACCTGCTCAAGTTCGTGATACAAGGTTACCTTGAAAAATCAAAGGGCTTCACCCTTCATCCATCGCCTAATCTCCTTTTTACAAGAGACCTTGCAGCAGTTGTTGGAAACGGAATATTGATCTCACGGGCTGCTAAAAAAGCCCGGCTCAGGGAATCACTGATGATGGAGACACTGGTTGAGTATCATCCAATGTTTGAATCTGTTAGAAATAATGCCATTCGGATTTCCGGCCAACAATCCATTGAAGGCGGGGATGTGCTTGTGGTATCTGATAAATTGGTGCTCATTGGAATGAGTGAGCGGACATCCTTCAGTGGACTTATGAAAGGAACCGAAGGGTTACTTCAGCGAGGGGTAGAAACGGTATTGGCAGTTGATATCCCCAAGCAACGTTCGTCTATGCATCTCGATACTATTTTTACCTTTGCAGACGAAAATGAATGCATCGCCTTTCCTCCTGCAATCATGGAACAACAAGAAAATGTAGTTGCCCTGTTTAAAGACGGTGATTCGATCAGATCTGAAACCAAACCCTCTTTAAAAAGCGCCCTGGAGGAAGCAACCGCCAGAGATTTCAACTTCATCAAATGTGGCGGTGAGAACAGAACCAATCAATTTCGGGAACAATGGACCGATGGCGCCAATGTTTTTGCTTTAGCACCCGGAATAATTGTCGGATATGAACGTAATACCAACACTTTTAACACACTTGTGGATCATGGCTATGACCTAATGACACAATTCGAGTTTGTGGAAGAATTTGCCGACAAAGACTTCAACCCCGGAAAAGACCAAAAGATCGCCATCAGCTTTCAGGGGCATGAACTATGCCGCGGACGCGGTGGCGCCAGATGTATGACCATGCCGATTTCAAGAAAGAGTTTAACCCAGTAAATTCATCAGAGACTATTGAGCGAAAATCCATTTCAGGAAGAGATAAATTCAGACTATGAGGTAATTTCTACCAAAGAAGAACCCAAGAACAAGCCGGACACCAAGACCATTATAAAACATGCCGTCTTGTTTCTGTTAACGGTCTTTTTTGTAACGATGACCGGGGCTAACTTTGTGGGGCTTGATCCCGTTTTGTTTCCCTTTGCCTTACCCAACACTACCGATCTACTTAGAGGCCTGCTTTTTGCAGGACTCCTGCTCGGTTTTTTAACCGTTCATGAATTTGGGCATTACTTTGCCGCTGTACACCATAAGGTAAAAGTGACACTTCCCTACTACATCCCCATACCACTTGGTATCGGTACACTCGGTGCTGTGATCCGGATCAAAGAGCGCATCCGAAAGATGCATAAGCTTTTCGATATTGGAGCCGCCGGTCCTGTGGCAGGATTCATCGTTGCCATTGTGGTTTTATTGATCGGCTTTGCAACCCTGCCTGAACCCGATTATGTCATGAATTTTGCCGGTCATGATGAGCTCAAGGAATACGTTGCTCAAAATGGGACCTATCCCGAACACATCACAGACCGAACCGAACAGGGTGTTCTGACCATAGGTAACACACTTCTTTATACCGGACTCGCTTCCTTGTTTGACAACGTACCTCCAATGTGGGAAATGTATCACTTCCCATTTCTTTTCGCGGGATGGCTGGGTTTGTTCTTTACAGCTTTGAATCTGATGCCGGTTGGGCAGCTTGATGGTGGGCATATACTATACTCACTGATCGGATACAGAAGACACCGCGTAGTAGCACGATTATTTTTTACCCTTGTAACCGCACTGGCCGGAGCTGAGGTTATGCCATTTCTCAACTCGTATCTTTCAGGATACATCGATCTGCCGATCGTTGGATGGATTGCATGGGCACTTATTCTTCTCTTACTTATGAACAAGGCCTTTCGCACAGACCGCGGCTGGACTTACAGCATGATGATAGTCTCTTTAGCCGGTTCTTGGTTTTACAGCTATCTGGTTGGGGGCATTGAACCCGGTCAGGCCTCTCTTATATGGCTTGTATGGAGTTTTTTCATCGCCTTTGCAGTAGGAGTCGAACATCCTCCCGTTGATTTTGAAGAAAAATTAACACCCACACGTCGCGTGATAGGCTGGCTAAGTATGCTTATCTTCATACTCTGTATCAGCCCAAACCCTATTTACATGAACTAAATATTATTATGAAAAAAGTATTACTGGCCATTGCCCTTTTTGGAATTATAACCGCCTGTTCGCAATCTGATAACACGACTCAAATGACACTCGAGCAACAGGTAGATCAATTGGTCACCGAAGCTAAATTTGATGAAGCAATGACTTTGCTAGACGAATCATCTTCTGAAGAAGCCTTAAAACTTCGGGAAGAGGTCCATTTACAACACGGTATTTATCTGATCTATAATGCTGATCCTTCTCAAATGCGGGATAATGCCAATAATGCCCTCAGGGAATTTGTTGCCGTTTTGGAACTCAATCCTGAAAATGAAAAAGCAAGAGCTGAGATCGAACAGATATTGAGTATCTACAGAACCTTCCCTGACCGGCAACCTGCTGAAGATGTCCTGGAACAACTAAAAGATTTCGGCTTTCAAGTATAAACCGTAAGATTAGGGCGTATTGCATACGCCTTACCTGGCAATTTTATCAAATAAGCCCTTTCATTAGATACAGCTCCCATGAGCAACAAAGAAAAAAAGACAACACCTACCATACAGAACCGTAAGGCTCGCCACGACTATAATGTTGAAGAGACCTATGAGGCCGGACTTGCTCTTAAGGGAACGGAGGTGAAATCACTGCGGCAGGGCAAGGCCAGTTTTGCAGATTCCTTTGCCTATATACAAAACGGTGAGGTATTTTTGAGGGACATGTACATCAAGCCGTATGAACACGGCTCACATTTCAATCATAATGAAACCCGTCCCCGAAAGTTATTACTCAATAAACGGGAGATCAGAGAGCTCGAAAAAGCTACCGAGCAAAAAGGATATACCATTGTTCCGCTTAAACTGTATTTCAAGTATGGTAATGCCAAAGTTCTGATCGGTGTAGCCAAGGGTAAAAAGCAGTACGACAAAAGAGAGTCCATTAAAGAAAAAGATGCTAAGCGACAAATAGAACGAAACGTTAAGGGAAACTACAAGATCAATATGTAGCTAAATATTACATTCTTAATTTTGAGTAGCTTTGCTTATTATCAAATATGAACCCTGAGTTAGACATACTTTGGAAATTATTTTCTGCCCTCGGCGTAGGCTTACTGATCGGAACCGAGCGCGGTTGGTATGGCCGAAAAGAGGATGAGGGCGACCGGGTTGCCGGTATTAGAACGTTTAGTCTGGTTGGGCTCCTTGGCGGCATAACTGCGGCTTTAGTACCACATGCCGGTGAATGGATGATACCTATTTCAATTCTATCCTTTACGGCACTTGTTATTGCTTCCTACATTTTTGAAATAAAAGTTCTGGATAAAGAGGATATTGGTATCACCACAGAAGTCGCCCTCATTCTGACTTTTGTGTTAGGAATCTGGGCAGCCCTTGGAAGTCAAATCGAAGCTCTGAGCAGCGCGGTAGTTGTCATGACCTTACTCAGCATGAAACCCGTACTCCATAAATGGCTGCAAAAGATCGATGTGGAAGTTATCTATGCCGGTATCAAGCTGCTTATTATTTCGCTTATTCTTTTACCCATTTTACCCAACAAAGGCTACGGCCCCTGGGAAGCACTCAATCCATACTGGATCTGGTGGATGGTAGTGCTGATATCGGGACTCTCGTTTTTAGGCTATATCCTTGTAAAATATATCGGTGAGGGAAAGGGTACAATTCTGACCGCTATCATTGGTGGACTCGCTTCATCAACGGCGGTTACAATAAGTCTGGCTCAGATCAGTAAACAAACCGCAGAAGACAGAAACAAGGTTTATATAGCCGGTGTGCTAATAGCTTCCGCTATCATGTTTGTTCGTGTATTTGTGGAAGTTTCTGTGGTAAACCCCGAACTTCTGCACCCCCTGTGGATCCCTCTTGCAGCCATGCTTATACTTACCTTTGGCTGCGTGGGATGGCTTTATAAAAGTTCAGGAAAGGAACCCGATGAAGATAACCCTACTCTTGACCTTGGCAATCCATTACAACTTAAAACAGCTCTGCAGTTTGGAGCCCTGCTTGGTGTTATTTTAGTTCTCTCTACGGCCTTAAAAGAATGGTTTGGGGATGAGGGTATCTATTTACTGGCTCTGCTTTCAGGTTTGATGGATGTGGATGCAATTACTCTATCCCTTTCCAAAATGGCACAAAATGATATCACCCATGCCGTAGCCTCTCTTGGCATCATCATATCCGTTATTTCCAATACCTTGGTAAAAGCCGGGTTCTTCTTTTTCATTGCGGGCTGGAAGAAAAGCCTGGAACTGCTATGGCTGATCGTTCTTATCTCTACCGGTGGTGTGCTCAGTTTTTGGCTATTTGTATGATCAACGACGGTTCTAAAAAACAAAACCTCACTCCTTTGGGGAGCAAGGTTTTGATATAAATTCAAGCAGGAAAGCCTGTAAGCCGGATTCTGTCGAGGATGATCATTTATCTGTCGCGTCCCACCCGATGGCGTCACGACAAGCGGCATATACCATCTGCATGAACTTTCTCCCCGCGAGGTTTACCGTGCCCCCGATCTCACGATACAGGGCGGTGAGCTCTTACCTCACCTTTTCACCCTTACTTCACACATAATCAATTATGTTTGAAGCGGTCTGTTTTCTGTTGCACTGTCTGTCAAAGTGAGATTCCTCTCACTCAGCCTCCCCTTCGCCGGCTGAACCGGATCGGGGAGCGCGGTGCTTGTTGGAGTCCGGACTTTCCTCCCGGCACATAATTGTTTCTTCAATCCGAAAATTAACTTACTTCCCTAATTGAATCCCTGAGGTCCTTCGCGGTTAACTTTTGTGACCAAATGTGACTTGGCTACACTCAGGGTGACAACGACAGGTTTAAGCTCTAAAATCAGAAATAAACCAACAAGTATGTGCCGGGCGATCATCCGGCTTTCCTGCTTTCTTAAAATACGGCTTTTCTTTGGTTATTACATCAAATGACTAAACCATACCAAATAAAAAAGGGAAGGCCAGCCTTCCCTTTTTTAAAATTCTACATTGAATGTGCTACTATCAGATAGAAAGCTCTTTTTTGGCTTTATCGAAGAATGACTGATCTACCACGATACGCCCGCTATTCTCATCTATGATGATCTTATTCTTACGGCGAACTTCCACTTGTGTTTGCGGAGGCAGAGCCATACCAAGTGCGGCTCCGCGATCCATTGCCACAACGGCCATGCCGTTATTTAGTCCGTCACGAAGTCGCGTATAGCTGCGCATGTAGCGGTCGTCGATCTCATCTTCAACTTCCTTGCGTTTTTTCAGCAGTTCATCCTCTTCTTCCTGTGTTGACTTTACAACATCGTCAAGGTTACTGCTTTTTTCATCATACATCTTTTGTGCAACTTCAAGTGCATTTTCAGCTACTTCTATCTCGGGCTCTATCTCTTCCTGCCTCTTCTCGATCTCTTTGATGCGAGACTCAGCATTTTCGATCACTTGTTTCTGAGCTTCGATCTCTTTGGTCAGGGCATCATACTCACGGTTATTTCTAACACTCAGCTGTTGCTCTTCATACTTCTCGATCTTCTCTTTTGAACTTTGGAGATCCAGTTTCAGATTATCCAACTCAACCTGAAGGTTTTGCTTTTCTTCAGTCAGGCTATTCAGACGTGCCTCTTTTCGGGCTATATCTGTTTCCAGATCGAGTACTTCTTCAGGCAGGTCACCTCTTAACTGTTTAAGCTCATCAATTCGGCTGTCAATGTATTGCAGGTTCGCTAATTTTTGTAATACTTCATTCATGGAGTGAGGGTCAACTTTGTTGAATAGTTTTTGGTTCGGGGTCCGACACATAGATCTGCATCGGATTAGTTACAGTACGAGTGACCGATACTTCCACATTTTCAAATGCTTCGGTCAGTTCATTTTTCAGGGCTTCAGCAATAGGGAATTCACTTTCATAATGGCCTACATCAACGAGCAGGAAGTCATCCTTCTCGGTGAAATAGTCATGATATTTGATATCAGCAGTCACAAACGCCTGAGCCCCTGCTTGGATGGCTTTATTTTTCAGAAAGACACCGGCGCCACCGCAGACCGCTACCTTTTTAATTCGATCCACATCACCGGAAAACCTGATAGCTTTCACGTCCAGGGCTTTTGAAACCAAATGCAGAAATTCGTTCTTACCGATGCCTTCTTCCGGATATTCACCGATCACACCCATACCGAAATTTTGAGTGGTCGAAGCCAGGTCTATCACCTGAAAACTCCCTTCTTTCAGCATGCCTTCATTTTTGAGCGCTTTCTTGAGCACCGAAACGTTATGCTGATCGATGATCGCTTCAAAACATTTCAGGCCATCCTGACGATTATTCACCTCAAAGTAATGGGCTTCTTCTGCTGAATGATAGTTCAGCAGTTTCAACACGGCATCACTGTCGGTATGGGAGGTAATAAGCCTGATCTTTCGACTGATGGAGTAGTTCTTGTCCAAAAACCGAAGGTTATCGAGTCCCAGAATGTTAGCAAGCACAAAGGATACGCCATCAAGGGCGGCATCCAGATTAGTGTGAGCCACCAGCAGGCCGATATCATTCTTAATCAGTTTGTAAATAATTCGCCCCTGTTCATCTGTGGGATTGATACTTCCGATCTTACTGAAGATCAGAGGATGATGGGCAACAATAAGTTCACTGCCTTTTTCGATAGCTTCAGCCACAACGGCGTCGGTTATATCAAGGCAGGTAAGTACTGAGCTTACAGAAGCGTTCGGGTCTCCGACAAGCAATCCGACGTTATCGTAATCCATTTTTACCTGTGGTGGAGCCCACTGATCGAGGAAGGTAGATATTTGTCGGATTCGGGTTGACATGCTATCTATCCCCTTGTTTTATTGAATCCGACCTTCTCGTCGAAGAAAAATGTTGAATTATGACTTTGAGCTTTATCAATCTCAATAAATAACCATTAATTACAATGTCTTTAGAGCTTCCAAAAATAAGGCTTATTCATGAATGATAAAAGCTTATCTTACAGTTAATTACTTAGAATCCTTAAAAAACCACCATTTTTGATATGAGTAATGAAGATATTCCCCAAAATCTAAGTTCTATTCACGAAGAAATAGAGAAATCCTGTAAATCTGCAGGTCGTGACCCCAAAGAAATAACCCTGGTTGCAGTCAGTAAAACCAAGCCCAATGAAGCAATTCTGGAGGCCGTTACCGCCGGGCAGTTCCATTTTGGCGAAAACCGCATGAAAGAACTGGAGGATAAAATGGCAAGTATTTCCAATACAGCCATTGTATGGCATTTTATTGGGAACCTCCAAACCAACAAGGTCAAGTACATTTCTGACCGTGTAAACTGGATCCATTCCGTTGAAAAAGCCAAGTACCTGAAAGAGATCGATAAACGCGCCGGTCAAGCCGATCGAGTGGTCAATGCATTGATACAGGTCAATATCAGTGATGAAAAACAAAAAGGAGGATGCAAACCGGAAGACCTTGCCGGCATTCTGGAGTCAGCCCAGGATTATAAATATGTGAAGGTAAAAGGATTGATGGGTATGGCCACTTTTGTTGATAATCCTGAAGAAGTACGAGACGAGTTCAAGCTTTTGAAAGAACTGTACGATTCCCATCAAAAATATAACAAAGGCAGTGTACAACTTGAGCATCTTTCCATGGGTATGACCAACGACTTTAAGGTAGCCATCGAAGAAGGTGCAACCATGCTCAGGATCGGCAGCGCCATTTTTGGCGAGCGCAACTATGATTGATGTTTTCCCGTAGATCAATTTATCTGAGCACAAACAGTAATTAACACAAGAATTAGGGCTTATGTTATTCGGATTACCATGGTTCGCCATTGTGGCTATTGTTGCCATAGCAGGCGGACTCTTATACGCTTTCAAAGAAAAAGAAATGGAAATGGAGTCAAAGAGAATGACCAGTGTGAGGGACTTGAATGAACTGCGAAAAGTGGTGCATAATCTTAAATCCAGGATAGACACACTGGAATCAGATCTTCAGAAACAGAGCAAAAACTCTGCGAACAAGACCTCAGGTTCGTTAGGCGATATTGAAATTGATGATGAAGTTGAGGATCAAAATCCCGATAATTCAGCTCACAGCCAAGGTAAAACACCAACACGTAATTAAGGGGTTATATGACACCAGAAGAGTTTTTAATTGCAGCCATTGCCATTGTAGGCGGGCTCGGATTTGCCGGTTTTTTGTTTTGGAACATATTCAGCCTTATCAAGCAGTGGATCAACCGAAAAGGCGGTAATTCTCAATTGGATCCACAGTTTTTCAGGGCTTTGGCCGAATTCAAGAAAAACACAGAACGGAAATTAGCTACCCTTGAAGCTAAAGTTGCTGAACTGGAGGAAGAACGATATCGCGTTGAAGACGGGGAGCACGAAAGTATGGGTGATATCGAAATAGAAGAGGAAGAGATCCGTTCTTCACGCAAAGAGGATCGTGACAACAACAGCAATTTGCGTAACATGTTAAATGAATAAATGTTACTTTAAATAAGCTTAAGGACGACTAAAATCACTGATTTATGAAACTTACTCCGCTTGAAATCAAACAACAGACCTTTGAAAAAAACCTCAGGGGATATGACACCGCTGACGTTCAGGCCTTTCTGACTCTTGTTTCGAATGAATTTGAAAACCTGCTGAACAAGAACAAAGAACTTGAACAGGAGATCGACAAGCTTCAGGATCGAGTGAAGCACTACGAACGTGTTGAAGACGCCCTTCATGAAACCCTTCAAACCGCCAAGGAATCGGTTGAGCAGAAAATGACCGGTGCCCGTCAGGAGGCTAAAAGCACGATCGAAAAAGCTGAAATGGAAGCCAATGCTATCATTCAGGAAGCCAATCATAATCGTCAACAGATCCGGCAGAGCATTTTACGATTACTGGATCGCAGAGAGGAGATCATAAACGGCATTTCTTCTTACTTGGATAACGCCAAAAAATCTATTGAACAATTTGGCAATGATGAAATGGATGTCTTCAGACTACCCAAAGAAGTCAACCTGCAAGAAGCCATTGAAAATACGGGTAACGGTGGCGGAGCCCGCTTCATGCTGGATGAAAATGCAGACGATGAAGACCTGGATGATGAAGGTGAAGAGGAAACAACATCCAGAAAAGAAGATGAAGACCACGCTTTCCCTCCCGGCAGTGACCGATTGGATGACATCCTAGATGAAATAGATTAAGCAATTAGCACGATCCTGCCCCAATACAATACAACACTTTTATGAAGTACGATACTGTTGAAGAATTCCGCGCTAAAAGAGATGAAGCGGTCAATCATATTAAAGGTGAGACCGATTTTCAGCCGGAATATCTTGTTATTTTAGGGACCGGCTTGGGTCAACTGACCGATGAGATCGATACGGTGCACACCATTGACTACGATCAGATCCCTCACTTTCCTATATCAACGGTGGAAACACATGACGGCAAGCTGATCTTCGGTAAGCTCGGTGGAAAAGACATCGTAGCCATGCACGGTCGCTTTCACTACTACGAAGGCTATACCATGCAGCAGATCGCTTTCCCGGTAAGAGTCGCCAAAGCCATCGGGGCTCAGTCACTTATCGTCAGTAATGCCTGCGGCGGACTCAACCCTAATTACAAAAAGGGCGAGATCATGCTGATAACGGATCACATTAACTTTTTAGGGGATAATCCACTGATCGGCCCCAATGATGATGAATTAGGTCCGCGCTTCCCTGACATGAGTGAACCGTATACCGAACGCCTGCTGGAACTGGCTGAAAATGTGGCTCTCGAAAACTCCATTAAAATGCATCAGGGCGTCTATCTTTCTGCATCCGGACCTATGCTTGAAACCAAAGCCGAATACCGCTATATGCGCCGGCTCGGGGCTGACGTGGTTGGTATGAGTACCGTCCCCGAAGTTATTGCGGCCGTTCATATGGGCATGGATGTGCTTGGCATCTCCGTGATCACAGATGAATGCTTTCCGGATGCCCTTGAACCTGTTGTGATAGAAGATGTATTGGCTGCAGCTGCCATGGCCGAGCCGAAAATGACTCAGGTTATCGTTGAAGTGCTGGCGCGACTCTGATCTTGTTATAAATTGCCTTTATGAACTCTGCAAGAGCCTGAAAATGCTTTCGGGTTCCCAAACAGATCAGGTTTTGAGGTGCTGCAAAATCAAGGTATCGCAATTGCCAAAGTAGCACATGTAACTCATATTTTCATTATCTATGAAGCACTTATAGTCAGCAGCAGATCACGTGAACCTGCTCCTGCGATGGCATCGCAGGTCCCCCACTGATAACCCGTCTCCATGTTGGCGTTGCTAACTGTGGTCACACGAACACCTGACGTGGCACAGGCCGCAGGAACTGTTTCTCTGTTTTGGGGATCACTGCCGGTGTGAAAGAAACTTGCTGTCTCCGTACCGGGCGACAAATACGTGGTATAGCTGTAGATCCCATACCCTTCATGATACATTCGTTTGGATATTTTTAAGCCGTCTTCATTTTCATCAATAGCGATGTAGACTCCATTGGATTGATCCTGACCGTTCATATCCACTTTGTAGATCACCTGAATCGAATTCATGTCTACATAGAAACCGGGATCCAACCACAGCCCACCACCGCTGCCAATAAAGTTATCAGTGAACGGCTCAAAGAAGACCACATGATCGTGAGACGAGCCTGTTGCCCAGGGAGTAGTGCATGAGGTTGTGACCCAGGCTGATTCCCAGAAGATCACCCCATGCCCGCCAGATGCCATGACCTCTTTGGTCAGGTTCACCAGATAATCGAGCTGTACAGAAGGTGAAGGAGGACTGTATTCCGGAGTGGTATCTGTGATGATGTTTCCATTGGAGTCAAAATTCTCATCAGTCCACGGGTAACCGGTTTCAAGGATCATGATCTCTTTATCCGGGTAGCTTTGTGACAGGGATCCGATCTGTTCACCTACCGCTTCAACGCTGCTTCCGTGCCATGCGTAGTAGTATGAAAAACCGATCACATCAAAATCAGTGATACCGTTACTGATCGCATTTTGATACCACCAATCAAGGCCACTGCCCACACCTGCGTAATGAAGAACCACCTTGGTATCAACAGTTGATGTAGCTGATACATCTCTCACAGCCTGTATACCTGTATTGAACATTTTGGCGTGTCGCTGCCATGAACTGCTGATCGGCTCTGTGGCCTCAAAGTTCTCGTCCATCGAGCGATGCGTCATCATTCCGCTATTGGTCTCGTTACCCACCTGTACCATTTCCGGCATCAGTCCCTCAGTGTTCAGGTCAGACAGAACCTTATGAGTGTAATTATACACAGAATCAGCCAGGGCCTCTTCATCAAAAGCAATATCATACCATCGGGATGGGATCACCTGGCGACCGGGATCGGCCCAGAAATCTGAATAATGAAGATCGAGCAAAACCTGCATGCCGGCTGCCTTACTTCTCTGTATGGTTTCCTTCACATCCTCGAAATTACTGTATACCGGTTTTACCCCGGCAGGCTGATTCAGCTCTTCCTGCCAAGCCGGATCAACCCACAATCGTACTCTCACCAGATCGTTACCACGCTCAGCATACAGATCATAAACATCCTTTGGCTGCATCCATTCTTTGAAGTCAGCCCCACAATCTTCCATCTGATTTACATAAGACAGATCATTACCGAAATAGAAATCCTGCGCCTTGGCTGAATTAGCCGTTAAAAGCGCCAAGGGTAAAAGTAAAAAAAACGTGAGTGTTCGTTTCATTATCTGCCGAATATTAGTGAGTGCCACATAAAATAAAGCTTAAATTTTTACCAAACAGACAGATTAATTATCCACAAAAAGCGTTATTTTTCCACAAAGTATTGCATAACTACTCACAATTCTTTTCTTATAATAAACACCAACTAATTGTCTGCCTATATGCCTCAGCATTTTGATGGTTTCGATGATCACCAATGGGATGAATTCAAGTGGGAAGCACACCTCAACGAAGTCGAGAGAAAGAGCGAACAGTTGCGGAAATTCATAGCTTCTGACCCCAAAGGCAACGTCCCGAGATGGCTGACCCTGCTAAAGGAAAGTCAGGATGAGGATGATGCGTTTGAAGCCTATGTGGAAGAAGAGCTGTTAATGGACGAAGCTTATTTTCCCGAGGACGAAGACGATTGGGATGATGAAGAGGACGACTGGGATGACGAGGATTTTCTGTTCGGTGATTCCAGTGATCATTTTATGGATATGGGTCCCGATGAAGATGACTTCGATGATTTTGAAGATGGTGAGGAATGGAAAAGCCTGAGTGACGATTACATGTACTCCGATCACTCCGATATTGATGATCTTGGGATCTTCGTTGATGCCAAGGATCTGGCTGTTGATGTCCTGAAATGGGCGGAGACGATCCATCCAAAATACCAAACCCAGGAGTTTCAGGATTTTGTAGATGAAACGCTTAAGATCGGTGCTAAGGTTGCCGGCGGTCATTCATTTGGATTTGAACCTGAATACATCGGCGCCAACATCGCTTATTCCAAGAAGGCGCTGAAATGTGCCAATCACGGTCTGGAGCTGATGCCGCTGTTCAAGAAAAAGAAACTGCTCAAGGCCCATCAATATTTAGACCTGCATGCCCGCCTCTTTGAGCTTAGAAATGATATCGGCGTGTATATTCAGGAGCTGAGGGATCAGTTTAGAATGGGGCTGGATTAGGTTTTTGGACCGGGGTGGTGAACATTCAACATCCAACACTCAATTTCCAATGTTCAAGTGATTGGGCTTGCTTTTAATACGCTGCGGCTGCCTTTAGCGAAGCATGAGATGTTACTATGGCAACGGATGTCTGAGCCTGTATCGAGTCACTTGTCTATAGCAAATTACTAATTTCACAAAGGCAAGATCCTTCAGGAGTACCATCAGGATGACTTGTGGGCTATATTGGCTTGGAAAACCGGTTCATCGTATCCCCCGCACAGGCGAGACGCCTGCGCTAGTGCCGGAACGTTATGTTTTGGACCGGGTTGGTGAATATTCAATATCCAACACTCAATTTCCAATATTCAAGTGATTGTTCTCGCTCAGACGCAGAGCGTCCGGAGCGAGTCCAAGCCGGTCTTCCGTCTCCGGTCCTCCGTCACAAAGAACTCAAAACTAAACCTAGTCTTCCCAGATCCCCACTTCTTTGTTGCCATCGGAATCTGTTGCTGCGCGGAACATGGAGCCAGTGTTTGTTTTCATGGAATAGTTACCATATTTGTCGACGGCGATGAAGCCGGCATCACCCGGTTCAAGGACATCGTCCACCAAGTAGTTCATGGATTCCTGCAGGGTCGCTTCGTTAAGTTTATAGTACATAGCCAGCGTGTGAGCTGAAACATTCAGCATGATCTTCTCTCCCCATCCGGTGGCTGATACCGCCACTTCATCATTGGCATAGGTTCCTGATCCAATGATCGGCACATCACCCACGCGGCCGTATTTCTTGTTCGTCATACCGCCGGTGGATGTTGCTGCCGCAAGATTTCCATTCACGTCTTTGGCAACGGCTCCCACGGTTCCATACTTCCAGGCTTTTTGCTCATCGGTGACAGGCAACAGGCTTGACTGTCCCTCTTCTTCCTGCTCCAGTGCTCGTTGCAGTGACTGATATCGGCTTTCGGTATAGAAATAAGAAGGATCCACGCGTTCCACATCGGTTTGGTCAGCAAACGTCTCAGCTCCGTCTGCAGAAAAGAAAACGTGCTTGGAGTCTGTCATAACTTTACGGGCCAGCGAGATTGGATTTTTAACCGTGGTAACGCCCGTTATAGCACCGGCATTCAGGGTTGAACCGTCCATAATCGCGGCATCCAGTTCATTGCGACCTTCGGACGTGAATACAGCGCCTTTTCCGGCATTATACATTTCATTGTCTTCAAGGTAATTTACGGTCTTTTCAATGGCATCCAGGGCTGTGCCGCCATTTTCGAGGATCTCTGAACCTATGGAAAGAGCCTCTTCAAGAGATTCCATATACGCTTGTTTACGATCTTCAGGCATATCCTTGGAAACATAACCGGCTCCGCCATGCAGGGCTATTGACCATTCCCTGCTTTCCTGTGGCTCAGTGTTTGACTCCTCTACTGGCTGGCAGGCTGAGGTAAGTATCAATAACGAAAATATGGTAAAGAGAGATAGATATTTTTTCATAACGATCATTGAGTTTGGTTTGTCAGATTATACAGCACTCTCATCGATATTTAAAGAACTGATTTCACCTTTTACTGTTTTTAGCAGCTGAATCGATCCTCCTGATCCCAGACAAAACCTCATTCATCGAAGAAATACCCCTATTCATCGAATATTTTTTCTTCCATTTGTTATCTGCAGTTTCTTTATTTCGAACTCATAACTAATCGAAGACCTATGACAACCTACATCAAGCTTATACTTTTGACTTTGGGACTCTCTATAACATTAAGCGGCTGTTTTCTAAAATCCCTGCACCCACTTGTAAGTGAAGAGGAAGCCGTTGCAGTTGACGGTATCACCGGCGTTTGGGAAAAAGATGATCAGCGCTGGACCTTTATCAAAGACGGGGAATTCGAAGATCTTAAAATGACAGGGATTCAGGGTAACGAAACATTCTCTATTACCATGACGGATGAAGGCGGTGACTCAACAGATACAGGTGATCATTCCTACATGGTCATTTATGAAGACTTGAATGAAAATCGTATCGATTCCTCCTACTTCTTTGGGTCCTTTGCCATGCTTAATGGTGATCACTACCTCGATCTTTTCCCTCTGGATTTCGGTTCTTTTGACTTTGAAAACAGTCATTATTTGCCGGTTCACACATTTTCGAAAATACGTCTCACGGAAGACAGTTTGGTGATCAGCCTCTTTAAAGACTCATGGATCGAGGAGCAGATAAGCGAAAGCAGGGTTCGCATCAAACATGAAAGAACGAATGATTCCGTTTTGATCACAGCAGGGACTGAAGAGCTTCAGAAATTTATCATCAAATACGGTACTATGTCGGAAGCCTATAGGGACCCCATTAATCTCAAAAGAATTCAACTTTGAAAGTGCTCACCAACATAGTCCGATCGCGTTTCTTTCAGTGGCTGTTATTCTGGGGGGCATCTTTCTGGCTCACGCTTCAGATCTTTTCCCAAACTGAGACGATCCGAATGCTTGATCTGATCTATGTTTGCTTGTTTCATATACCCATGATATTTGCTGTCCACGCCCATGATCAGGTTCTTTTCAAAAGGCTACTCTTGGATAGGAAGTTTATAGGCTATGGTGTCAGTTTCTTTTTCCTCCTCGGTGCCACTTATTTCATCTATCTGTTCAGTTTCAATGATCTTTCTGTATGGATCTTTCCCGACTATTACTTTGTGGCCTTATATGAACCGATAGAGATCATTGGATTCAGTTTAGTCTACATCTTTGTCTTTCAGATGATCGACATTGCCAGAAACTGGTTCGCTCAACAACAGGACATTGCGCGATTGGCTCAACTTGAGGAAGAGAATAAAAAGGCAGAACTAAAGGCATTACGATCTCAGGTAAACCCGCATTTTTTGTTTAACTCCCTGAATGCGATCTACAGTGAGGCATTGAAGAAGACCGATAAAGCTCCAAATATGATCCTTCAGCTTTCTGATCTTTTGCGCTATGTTCTGGATCAGATCGGTTCAGACCGCGCCCCCCTGAAAGATGAAATTGATTATCTGAGTAATTATGTAGAGATGCAGTTAATGCGGCTGAACGATCCCTCCAGGATCACTTTTAAGGTCGATGGAAAACCCGGTGACCTTCAGATCGCCCCTTTGTTGCTGATCAATTTTGTAGAGAACTGCTTCAAGCATGCTGACCTGCAAAGCGATGAAGGCTTTATACATATTCATATTTCAATTCAGGACAACACGCTGAAATTTTCAGCCGAAAACTCTATCCCTGTCAATATGTATTCACAGAACCAACTAAGGGCAGGAACCGGCATTGAGAACTCCAAAAAGCGACTTGAATTAGCCTATCCAAATAAATTCGGGCTTGAATTATCGTCCGATGATCTCATCTTTAAAACCAATTTATACATGGAGCTCACATGATCAAATGCCTGATCATAGACGATGAACCGGCTGCACGGGATATCCTTGAAACTTACATCACTGACTGCCCTGATACAGAAGTAGCCGGAATTTGTCAGGATGCCCTGCAGGCAAGAAGCTGGCTTGATGGTCATACCGCCGATCTTATGTTTGTGGATATAAACATGCCCAAACTATCGGGTCTCAGCTTCATAAAAACACTGAGTGCGCCACCACAGATCATCTTGTCAACAGCGTATTCCGAACACGCTATTGATGCCTTTGAACTTGGGGTCACCGATTACCTGCTCAAACCTTTTTCATTTGAGCGTTTCCTTAAAGCCATTGATAAGGTCAAACTTCAAAGTGAAAGAGCGAGTGGACCATCTTCTGCCATCACGGTAAAAGCGGATGGTAAACTTTACCGGGTGTTACACGATGACATTTTGTTTGCCGAAAGTCAGGGCGATTACATAACCCTTCACTCAGCTGATAAGAACATAACCTTTTATCATTCGCTTAAAGAGCTTTCCGGGATCTTGCCCGATGATCAGTTTTGCAGGGTTCACAGGTCGTATGTCGTCTCCCTTTCAAAGATCGAGTTCCTGGAAGGCAACAGGATCAAGATCGGGGATAAATTTATCCCGATCGGCCATTCTTATAAGGAAGCATTTCTTCAAAGGTACACGACATAAAAAAGACGACCGCTCTCAACGATCGCCTTATCTTGGGGGGGGTATAAATATAAATAGTTTACTATGCTTCTACAGGCTCGCTTTCCACTACCTGAACGTTCATATGCAGTTTAACTTCATCGCCCACCACAACGCTTCCGGCTTCCGTTACGGCATTCCACTTAAGTCCAATTTCCTTAGTGAACGGATTCATCTGGGATTTTCACATTTTGAGAAATGAGATACGAATAAAGTCCTAAATTTTTATTTTATTAGTCCAAAGCAAACCCACATAATTAAACTGACATGTTCAAAAAGTTACTCTCGACCGATCTTAGTAAGTTCATTGATGTCAACCTTTCCATTTTGTTACTGCGCTTTGGGGCAGGGGCCATTTTGTTCACGCATGGTCTCCCAAAATCAATTAAGGTCTTTTCAGGTGATTTCTCCTTCGCTGATCCTATTGGCCTGGGACCGGAGATCTCTCTCATCCTTGCTGCTTTCGCTGAAGGTATTTGCAGCCTTTTTGTGCTGTTCGGTTTTGGAACCCGCCTTTCGTCATTTATCATCGCCATTAATATGGCCGTTGCTCTGTTTATACAGCATGCCGGCGATCCATTCGGACAGAAAGAAAAAGCGCTGTTATTTCTACTCATGTTTATGATCACGTTCTTTACCGGCGGCGGGAAGTATTCTTTGGATAGGAAGATTAGTTAGTGTTTAGTTAGGTTTTAGGTTCAAGGTGCAAGTGGTTTGGGCTTGATCGCGGCGGTCTTTGGCTAACATGTATGGTTTGGATCGAGGACCGGGGACGGAGGACCGGTTGTCTACGTACTACGCTGTTTTGTTTCTAACTCATAAGTCTTAGCGCCAACATCCTGCGTCTTGCTCCGCATTGGCTTGCTGTTAGTGACGAGGGGTTTGCGGGGTTTGAATACGGCGATCGCGCCTAATTAAGCATGTTCAGGTTCTTCATCCTGATAAACCGGGTTAAGAATGACTATATAGAGTTTGAATCCAACCACGGAAATTCCTCCTTTGAAGGAGGTGCCGAGCTGAGAGTATGCGAAGCCGGGTGGTGGATGTGCGGGGCATGCAATGGCTTGGTTGCCCGTATTCACTACCCCTCTTTGTTTCTCCCCTTGCACAGGGAAGAATACGCTTGGTCGGCTAATGAGATTGTTCAGATGAGCACGCCCTTTTGAGCGTATCATTTCATTTTGAACCGGGATTTTCAGAACTAATAGATCTTAAATAGCTCTTCCATAAGGACAGGATCATTTTCTCTTAAAACATCTCTTCTTTTCTATGGCTAAATTATTATTTTATATGATATAGGTTAACGGAAAACGTATCAGGCAAACATGCAGCATCTATTCTTTTTGTCTGCAAAATCTTTAGGGCTTTTATTTCTGAGTTTTATTCTCAGTGAAACAGCATTGCATGCAAATCCCGCAGATCAGGTGGCACGATTATATGAGGATTCAAATCAGCCGATCCTTGTAGGCCGGGGCAGTTTCTTCGCTGATATTGATACGGTAGATCAGATCATTTACACACTGGTCTATGAAGAATTATGGTCGTATGACCTGAAAACAGATGAGTGGAATTTCCTGCACAGCTTTGATGATGACGTAACGGATGAACTGTTTGACCAACCTAAGGAGTTTGGATTCGATCAGGTTACGGGAGACCTGTATTTATGGTCAGTCGGGGTAGGCCTTGTCTATCGTATTAATCTGCAAAATTATGAGGTCACACGGCTGGATCAGTCTTTCCCCCATAAAAATCAGTTTGGTCACACTCCTTTTTTTCGTGAAGGCATGATATATGCATTTGGCGGATACGGTTTATGGCAAAATAAAAACCTGATCACCCATTTTGTGCCGAATCTAAGGGAATGGAAGATCGTAACTCCCGCTGAAAAATCCCCATTTCCCAAAGAGCGGAGCAACAGTAAAGGCATGTATGTCCCGGATCAGCAATCCTTTTACATTTACGGAGGAAATGTCATTGAAGGACGGCCACACGATGACAGCAATTCCAACCATACTTGGAAAAATAACCTCTGGAAGTTTGATTTCAACACCATGGAATGGTCATATGTAATGAAAACGGAGCCTTTGTCGGGGTGGCCAATGAGAAACAATGCCATCAGCACCTTGAGTGGTGTAAGCTTAACATCCTTATCCTCTACAGCCTTTAGCCTAAGCTCCGGAAACTGGTACATTCCGGTAAGGACAAGTGGTTCGTCCCAGCTTTCCCTATATCTAAAAACTTTTGACCTGAAGGATCATACCGAATACAAGCTTATAGATCTGGATCTCACTGTGGAGGAAGAAATGTTTGCCACTCATGTCCTATTCGATCAAAAATCAAAGGAACTTATCTTGCTTGGTTATCACAATAGGTCAAATCAGGAACTCTTTCCCGTGATCGTCAAAAAGATACCTGAACAAAGGCTTCTGGAGAAACTTGAGCCGGTGGGCCCGGATGTGACCCTGGTCTATGCCTCAGCCTTAGGCTTTGGATTACTGCTGATACTGGGACTTTTATATTTGAAATTCGGCAGCGCCATCCCCGCTATCGAGGACAAAAAACAATTCTCCAAGGATAAACTTGAGGAGGAACTCAATGAGACCGAGCGTTCTCTGTTGAATGCTTTATGCAACGCCGACTACATGCCGGAGACAAACGAACTCGAGGAACTCGTGTGGCCGGACGTGGATAACTACGATTACCGCAGAAAACTGCGTAATGAAACTATCCGCTCCGTCAATGAAAAAGTGCAGGAGACCTTTGGCGTCAATGAAAAGCTCATCATCCGCGAGAAGGATATAGAGGATAACCGCCGGTTTCGGTATGGTGTTAGGAGAGAGATATTAGATTAGGGGGTTAGGTTTTAGTTAGAAGTTGGGATATTTTCTACTTGTTGCGTTGCTTTGCGTCTAACTTATAAGCCTGGTTCGGAAGGTCTCCACTTGAGTCGAAAGGTAAAATTGGTTTGCTTTTATTGCTGAAGGCTGTTGGGAGGTGGATTCAGAAAACACTGCCCCGATTCGACCACCATCCGTCGGACGACTCTTTGCAAGATTGTGCTGCCCGGCCATGTTTCAGTCGTCGGACGGGAGACTGGTGGGTTGTATTTGCCAAACAAAACAGTTTAAATTTGTTGGGATATGGGAATAAGTAAAAGCCTTACAAGATGTGTTATCTTATGTGACTTTTGTGTATTCGCCCGGAAGAAAGCAAAGGTCTTCACCCTATTGCTTTAAAATGCACTTTATTTATCATTACAGGCAAAATCTATTTTTTGTTTAAGTGGCTGAGGTGAAGGGGAATGAATTTTTGTTTACCGGTAATTGGGTTACAAAAACTGAAAGTTACTAGATCTAAAATGTCCGTTATTTTCCTCTCAAAAATCACTATACCAGATCAGATGTAATAAAAGCTTTTGGTTTTAGCCTTTCAGCACCTATTTTAGATCCGTGATAAAGTTAACCCAAAAAATAGTGTTCAAACAAACGGCCAGGCTACTGATTGTGGCCAGTGTATTGTGTGTATTTTTGGGAAATGGCGTGCATTTTCATGGCATATTTGATCATATTTTCGATCATGGTGATATCCACGCCTTTGTGCATTCTCATTCCGAAGATCAAGCCCAAAGTCATAGCCACGCAGAAGAATTTGACGATAGGGACGCCCATCAGCATCCAACCCCTACCGTTGATCTAACGGGAACATTAACCCAGAAGACCACAAGTAAGGCTTCCACTAACACAGAGCTTTTTTCTACCCCAGCCGTTTTAAGCAGCCAAAGACCTTTAGAGTCTTCGATCCTGCTTTATTTGGATCTGCCACCGCCGGTTCATCTATACCAATCCAATCATTTCTCTTCTTATTCTCTTCGCGGCCCACCCCTGGGATAGATCTATACCTCCGCCAGATAGCATCTCTTCTCAGCTATCTCAATAGCATTCTATAACCATTAATACATTCTATTTATGAATTCATCCAAGTGGTGGATCTTGTTTTTGGTATTCCTATGGGTACCAATGCAGGTTCACGCCCAATCCACAACACTTTCATTAGAGGAGGTTGTTGAGCGATTCAAGCAACACAGTCTCCAGCAGGAACTGGCTAAACTCGAAGAACTTCGAAAACAGGGAACGGCTCAACAGTATAAATCATATATGAATCCCGAGGTGAGCATTTTCAGCGAACAGCTCAATGCCGGTACGCTCGATTATGATGAAACCACCTATCAGATCTCGCAGCCGATTGAACTCCTGGGGCAGGCCTTCCTCCGAAATAAAAGCGCTGATAAAAGCACTGAAGCGGCTGGATTAAGCTATCAATACGAACGGTCGGTTTTAATCCAAAGAGTAAAATCTCTGTATGTTGAGTACTGGTATTCAGGCCAAAAACTTGAGGTGTATGATCAAGCGCTTGAAGTGATAAATCAGGTGCTGGAATCAGCTAAAGACCGCCAAGAAGAAGGCACCGAGTCAGGACTTCAAGTGCAGCGTTTTACCGTTGAAAAGAACCGGTACCTCCGTGAGCGAAATGAAGTAGAACTGAAAATGATGCAGGTTGGCAACCAATTGGCCTCCATGATCACTTCATTCGAAGAGCCCGGCTTTGAATTTCAGGTGGAACAAGAATTATCGGTAGAGCCGATCATGGAAGACCTTGAAACACTTCAGCAATATGCGTTGGAGCGTCGGGCTGATCTTCGGGCTATGGAGCTGGAGGCGGAAGCTCTCGGACTAAAATACAAAGTGGAAAAACGAGAACGCCTGCCGGACTTAAAGGTGAATTTCGGCTATAAGAATCAGTCGGACGGCTCGGAAGGTTTTGTCATTGGCGGGGGCATACAACTACCTATTTTCAACCGAAACAGCGGAAGCATCACCATGGCAGAAGCCGAACATCGCAGCGTGGAAACATCGTTGCAGCTACAAAGACGAACCATTCGTAATCAGGTGGATGTAGCCTACCGTCGTGTTCAAAATTTGTATGCGCAATGGCAAGAGATGCAACAAAATCCACTTTCTGCTGAAATGTTGGAAACATCACGATCTGCTTATCAGGAAGGATGTTATTCGCTGGTCGAACTGCTGGATGCCACCAAGGCTTACGTCGATGGTCGCAGCCTACAACATCGCATCACCGCGGATTACCAACAAGCTCTTTTTACCCTCGATACCATCACCTCAGGAAAAATATTCTCAACTCAAAAAACCTCAGAACAATGAAAAATCTATTCACAGCACTTTTTGTAAGCCTTGCATTTATCATCGCCGGTTGCGGCTCAGAACAAGAAACACACAGTCATGGCGAAGACGGTGATCACACCCATGAAGCTCCGGCTCAATCATCCACTTCCGATGATGGTGATGCAGTTCGGATCGGAGGTGGAGACCACCATTCAACAGAAGATGATTCAACTCATGCCCATGACGAAAACAGTGACCACAGCCATGATGAGGAGGAACACAGCCATGAAGATTCAACCCATTCACACGGAGATGAAGAGCACAGTTACTAATTCCCTAAATATTAGACAAACCTATCACGACCAAAATTTGATGCAATGAAACAGCTAATACCATTACTAATTCTAAGTACATCCCTGTTTATGATGGGTTGCGGCGGTAGCAGTGATGAAAGCCACAGTCATGACGAAGAAGGTGATCATACCCACGAGCAAACGACTCAGCAAGCGCAAGAAGATTATAGCCACTCCCATGATGGAGAAGACGCCCATAGTCATGAGGGAGAATCTCAACTGGAAGGAGCCGGAGTGATCACGCAATGGACGGATAAGACCGAACTCTTCATGGAGTATCCGGAACTTATCGTGGGTCAGGAAGCCACCTTTGCCGTTCACCTGACCCGGCTTTCGGATTTCAGCCCCATTTCTGAATCAGAAGTGCAGTTTGTGTTTAGCTCTGAGCGGGGTAACGAAGGTTCCCTTACCGAAACGGAAGTTCAAATTCGGGGGATCTACGGTCCGGATGTTATCTTTGACCGGGCAGGACGTTATGACCTTACGATTATCATTCAGGGCATGGTAGAAGACACACTTCAGGTTGATGGCATTCCAGTTTATAGCTCTGCAGAAGACGTTCCGGCTACTCACGAGGATGAAGATCCAAATTTGATATCCTTTCTGAAAGAGCAGCAGTGGAAGATCCCGTTTGCTACGCAGAAAGTTGGTCGCCACACACTGTCAGAAACAGTGGATGCGCATGGCGAGCTCAAACCAGTTCAAAGCAGGGAAGTTACGGTTTCGGCTCCATTTTCAGGGATCATACTGAGCAGTGCCAATCAAAGCCTACCGGTTGAAGGGCAAGACATCAGTAAAGGCACCTCACTGGTGCAGCTGAATCCATCTATACAATCAGCGGATGGAGAAAACTATGCTCAGCAGTTTATCAATGCGCAATCACAACTCTCTTTGGCCCAAAAGAACCTGGAGAGGTCTAAGCGGTTATATGAAAAAGAGGCCATACCGGAAGTAGAACTGGAAAAAGCCCGGATCGAATACCGACAAGCAGTCACTCAGTTTCAGACCATCAATGAGATCGCTCAAATTGATACCTCTACCGTAGAAACCTATGGCTACACAAAATCCTCGTATCGCTTTACAATGAAAGCCCCGATCTCCGGAACCGTGGTTGAATCTTATATACGGCCTGGAATGCAGGTGAAAGCCGGAGAGCCGCTTTTGCAAATTGCTGATATGAGCAAAATGTGGCTGAGCTTACACGTTCCCGCATCTGAACGAACAGCTATCCAAAATCCCGGAGCGGCCATTTTTTACGTGCAGGGAAATGAGAAAATGTACAACATGGAGGAGGTTAACGGGCGCTTGCTTAGCGCGGGCAAACAAGTGGACCCCCAAACCCGAACGCTTTCTCTGATCTATGAAATTGATAATCGAGAAGGTTTACACAGCGGACTCTTTGTAACCGCTGAGATCGACACCGATCGAAAAGAAAACGTGATCGCCATCCTGGAATCAGCGCTCATTGAGGAAGAAGGAAATTTCGTGGTGTACGTGCATGTAGCGGGTGAATCCTTCGAGAAAAGAGCCATAACTACAGGCATAAGAAATCGAGGATGGGTGGAAGTGACTTCGGGTCTTGAAGAAGACGAGTATGTGGTTACTACTAATGCGTACCAGGTGAAATTGGCTTCATTGTCCTCTGAAGCACCTGCACACGGTCATTCTCATTAATCATCAGGAAAGGAAATAAATTATGTTAGATGCAATAATCAGAGGATCGTTACGGTACCGACTGGTCGTATTGGTAAGCTCAGTTGTAATTTTAGCGGCCGGTATTTATGTCGTTGATAGGATGCCGGTGGATGTGTTTCCCGATTTAACCGCACCAACAGTTACGGTTATGACCGAAGCCCACGGATTAGCTCCGGAAGAAGTGGAAAGGCTGGTAACTATCCCGGTGGAGACCTCAGTGAACGGGGCAACAGGCGTGCGAAGAGTTCGCTCATCTACAGCCAAAGGAATATCCATTGTATGGGTAGAATTTGACTGGGGTACCGATATATTCAGGGCCCGGCAAATTGTGAACGAAAAACTACAACTGGTGGCTACCAGTCTTCCCGAAGAAGTTCCGCCACCCATCATGGCACCAATTTCCTCCATTATGGGAGAGATCATGTTAGTGAGTGTGGATAGTGACGAGCATTCGGAGCTTGAGGTGCGAACAGCCGCCGACTGGGAAATCCGTCGCAGGTTGCTGGCCATTCCCGGTGTGGCTCAAGTGATCCCCATCGGTGGCGGACAAAAACAGTATCAGGTGCGGGTCAATCCTGATAAACTGAAACAATACAATATCACACTGCATCAGGTATTACAGGCCACTGAACAAGCCAATGAAAACTTCTCTGGTGGCTTCTTCAGGCAATACAGTCAGGAATATACTATCCGTGGGATAGGCCGGGCGTATTCAGTGGACGATATGGAACAGTCTGTGATCACCCAGCGAAATAATATCCCAATTACAATTGGAGATGTGGCAACGGTAGAAATTGCAGCAGCTCAAAAGATTGGGGATGCCTCCGTGAACGCTGATCCGGCTGTGATCATCTCCATTCAAAAACAGCCGGATACCAATACCCTGGAGCTAACGGATCGGGTGGATGAAACGCTCGCTCAGATCGAATCGAGCCTTCCGGCCGGATTTGAGATCAATACGCACTTGTTTCGTCAGGCCGAATTTATTGACCTAGCCATCGAAAATGTGGTGGAAGCACTTAGGGATGGAGCCTTTCTGGTGGTTATCATTCTGTTTTTATTCCTTGGAAATTTTCGCACGACCCTGATTTCTCTAACGTCGATTCCACTGGCCTTGATCGTTTCGATCCTGGTACTGGAATTCTTTGACATCACCATCAATACGATGACCTTGGGCGGGATGGCTATTGCCATTGGAGTGATCGTGGATGATGCCATCATTGATGTGGAAAATGTTTATAGGCGGCTCAGGGAAAACTCGAAGTTACCTGAAAAAGAACAGGAGCTGTCCATTGACGTCGTTTTTGAGGGCTCGAAAGAGATACGATCTTCTATTATTAACGCCACGCTGATCATTATGATCGTGTTTATTCCTCTGTTCTTTCTGAGCGGGATTGAAGGTCGACTTTTGCAGCCGTTGGGCCTTGCCTATATCATTTCCATTGGAGCCTCGTTGGTTATTGCCATGACCGTAACTCCGGCCATGTGTTATTACCTGTTGCCCAGTCAGGCATCCAAAGGAAAACTGGAGGAGAGCTGGTTTACCAAAAAACTTAAATCCGGATATGAGCACGTGCTTAATGTGGTGATTCGCTTTAAGAAGATCATCATTGTGAGTACGCTGGTTCTGTTTCTTGGCACATTGGTGGTATTACCCTTTTTAGGACGTTCTTTTCTTCCCGAATTTAACGAGGGAACGCTGGTGATCAGTGCAGTAACCATACCCGGTACCTCGCTGACCGAATCCAATGAAATCGGCAAACGCATAGAAACAATTCTACTGGAACATCCGGCTATTGCTTCTACCTCACGCCGAACCGGAAGAGCCGAGCTGGATGAACATGCCCAGGGAGTCAATGCCTCAGAAATTGATGCCAAGCTGGATATCCCGGAAGGAACCACCAAAGAAGAAGTGTTGGCAGAACTCCGGGAAGACCTAAGTGTGGTTTCCGGAACTAACATCACCATTGGGCAGCCCATCGGGCACCGAATTGACCACATGCTTTCGGGCACACGAGCCAACATCGCTGTGAAGATCTTTGGAACCGACCTGTTCCGACTCCGAGCATTGGCCGAGGAGGTGCGTGGGCAAATGGAAACGGTAGAAGGCGTGGTGGATCTGTCGGTTGAGCAGCAACAAAATGTGCCCCAGATACAGATTCGTCCTGACCGCAGGGCATTGGCTCGTTATGGCATTACTATTCAGCAACTCGCTGAGATGGTAGATGTAGCGTTTGCAGGCGAGGTGGTGTCACAGGTCTTGGAAGGCGATAAGATGTTTGATCTGCTGGTTCGATTTGATGAGGATCACCGTGGCAGCATCGAAACGGTGCAAAAAGCAACCTTCAACCTGGAAGACGGAACCATTGTTCCGTTGGCAGAACTGGCCTCGGTAACATCCCGAAGCGGACCCAATACCATTAGCCGGGAAAATGTTCAGCGGAAGATCGTAGTTTCGGCTAATGTTGCGGGAAGGGATCTCCGAAGTACGGTAGATAACATTCGGGCCAACGTTTCACAAAACGTCAATTTCCCACAAAGTTACTTTGTGGAATATGGCGGTCAGTTTGAAAGTGAAGCTCAGGCAACGAGAACTATTTCGTTGCTTAGTATTGTAGCTATTGCGGCAATATATCTGCTTCTATTCTTAGAATTCGGGTCACTTAAAACCGCCTTACTTGTTATGGTAAACCTGCCGTTTGCACTGATCGGTGGAATTTACACCGTGCTGTTTACCAGTGGGATTATCTCCATTGCATCCATGGTTGGGTTTATCACCTTGTTTGGTATCGCAACAAGAAATGGAATCCTAATGGTATCTCATTATCAACAGCTTAGAAAGGAAGGTAAGGCGTTCATACGGGCGATTAGGCAGGGAGCCATGGAGCGACTCAATCCTATTCTAATGACGGCGTTGACGGCCGGGCTTGCCCTCATTCCGCTGGCATTAGCAGCCGGTGAACCGGGGAATGAGATACAGTCTCCAATGGCGCAGGTTATCCTTGGAGGATTATTGAGTTCAACTCTGCTGAATATGATAGTGATTCCGGCACTTTTGGCACAGTTTGAGACGGAGTAATATTTATTGGCAATATAACCTCACATTAAAATAGAGTCAGAAGAACAGCTGTTTTTCTAATGTGTAAATATTGTTATTTGGCGATTTGTGGATCAAACCATGAATATACACCTTAGAATCAATAGAGAGCATTTAAGTGAAAATGTTTGCCGTATGTTGGCCACCCTAAAAACACAAAAGCCATAAGATATTGTGAGTAAATATCTTATGGCTTGGCGTTAGTACGTCTATGTACGCCCGGAAGAAAGCAAAAGCCTTCACTCATATGCATTGAAATGCACTTTAATGATGATTAAAGGTAGATTCTAATTTCAGTTTGAACGAGCGAAAGGAAGGGAAATGAAAGATTTGTTTGCCGAATCTTTATCTAGTCTTTATAACCTTCTTCTTTAAGCCACTCAGTGGTTCTTTTTAGCCCTTCCTCAAGAGTTACTTCAGGCCCCCAACCAAGAAGTTTCGTTGCTTTTTGGGTAGGGAAGCGTTTATAAGAATTCGCCATTTCTATGAATCCCTGATCAATTGGGGTATTAATACCGGGTATCTTGTTGGCGAAAACCATCAGGCGCGCAATGATCAATGGCAGGCCTTTAGGTTCTTTATCGCACAATCGCCCATAATGACTCATGAACTCACGCCATGTTGTTATATCTGCCGATACATTAAAAGATTCCCCGGCCGCTTTAGGTTGCTTTGCGCATAGTATTAAGGCTTCCACGACATCGTCGATGTAAACGGGGTTAAAATGCGTTGAACCATCTCCCAGGAATACCGGTTTGCCTTCCAGAACATTCTTGAACATACTTTCGGACCAAAATCCATGCCCGGGTCCGTAGATCATTGAGGGCCGCACTATTGTAAGTTCTAATTCAAACTCTTCAGCCATATCAGCAGCCCGTTTTTCAGCTTGCGCTTTCGTTCGTGCGTAGGTAGAAGGATGATCCAAAGCCAGTGGCGTGGACTCATCTACCACTTCTACTTCGGCCATATCATAAGCGCCAACGGTACTCACGTGAATAAAGCGAGAGACACCGGCCTCTCCTGCTAGCCTTACTAAATCTTCAGTTGCCTCTACATTCACCGATTGTGCAGTATCAGGATCAGCTTGCATGTCAGCGGCAGTATGAAAGATGAAATCCTTGCCCTCCACCATACTTTTAAGTGCCTCCGTATCGAGAATGTCCACAGCCTCTAGGCTTACTCCCTTCTTTTTAAGATGAGAAACGCGATCAAGGTCCCTGCCTATGCCGGTAACCTCTGCTTTTTCTTTTGTAGATAATAATTCAGACAGACGGGAACCTACAAAGCCGGTTGCCCCCGTTACCAGGACTGATTTATCTGTAAGTGATTTCATTGTAAGCCTCAATTATTATATTTGAAATTAAGAACCCTGCTTTTTAGCACATTCTCCTTAAAAGATTTTTTCGTTTTCTGCATTATTTTTTTCATTCTGTTAGTTTAAGACCAGTTATTGGACATTGAATGTCCTCCACAGTTGCTCACCTTCAGGCACCTGAACGATCCAGGCATATTCTCCGGGTTCATCAATTTCCAAAGAAAAATAAGTCGCACTTTCACCGGGGATAGCATCGTAGGTGCTCACACCTCCAAGGAACTCTGCAGGTGCTGGAGCTCTGAGGCCTCCAACTTTGTACCAATCCATCCAGATGTTGACTTCGTCCAGATTGGTGTCTTCCTCCAGTTTGATCAGATGAATGTTATTATGAGCCGGCTTTCCTTCAGAGTCTGCTTCCATCCGTACGGCAAATGAGTGAAAACCGGTTTCAGCATTCCAATCAACATCGATTTCATTTTCATGCAGTGTTATACTGTTATCAAATGAGGGCTCAGGGCTGTTGGCAGATTCCTCCGTAATGGTAAGCGGTCGTGTCATGCCGGCTGTTAAATGAATAATACCATCCTCCGTTTTGACCCAGCAATCTACTGAATATAATCCCGGGGCCAGATATACCGTTTTTTCGGCTGACCTTCCCGGAGAAACCAGCCCCCTGGCGTTCACATACTCCACGCCATCGGCCCATTCGGGCAACAGTTCATTTGCGCGCGCCGAAAGACCGGGCCGTTCAAATTCACCGTCCTGATACTCTTTCAGTAAAATACCCCAGGCTCCCACATATTCATTCAAATATTCGGGGTATGTAACACCTTCCGGAATACGGGCAAAACTTATCTCATGAATTTCATGAGCTTGCTCATTGTTTAAAACAAAGGTTATCCACCCCGATGGTAGTTCACTGGGTGCCTGGAATGCATAATCGTATGCAACAATTTCCACTCTATATTCCTTCTGATCTTGTGTGCCGCATCCCCACATTATAATTGATAGCAGGATTATACAGCTTAGATGTTTGAGTGTATTCATTTTATTTGATTGAATGACGGGGTGCCTGTTAGCGAACTGCGGTTTAACCGGCGCGGGGATTGTGATTTCTTTGAAGTAGCGAAATTAATTGCTTGCAAACAAGTTTCCATCGCAGCCCGTCCGCGTCCGATTTAAAACGTTTTTTAGGTGAATTTTTAAGCTATTTCTTCTATTTCTTTCACACCAGATAAACCTTCGATATTTAACTGTCTATTTCTCACGAGCTCAAGCTGATAATTTATCATCACAAATCCTCCAGGTTTTTGCAAATCCATATCTTAATTTTCATAGTTACGAATATTTAAATCTGCACTTTCAGCTTTGTATCCTAAGAGGTGTTCAGCGAAATAATTCCATATAATTCTTTCCCAATAGGGAAGTGTATGAATATAATGTCCCTCGCCGGGCAACATCATCATGTCGAATCGCTTTTCTGCTTTTATAAGGGCATCAGCCATACGAAAGGAATGTCCAGGATGGACATTATCATCTAAAGTTCCATGCACCAACAGTAAATTACCCTTCAAATTCTCGGCTAATTTCGTGTTAGGTTCTACAGATTTTTCAACCTCATTAGTGAGTTCAATAAATGGGTACCAATACATATTAGGATCATGATTACCCGCAGAAGAAACAGCCACCTTATAAAAATCCGGATAAGTAAGAATAGCACCGGTACTCATATTGCCGCCACCTGAATGCCCATAAATTCCAATCCGGTTTTTATCAATAAAAGAATGGCGTGCTGCAAGTTGTTCTAAGCCGTACTTATTATCTGCCAACGGGAAATCACGAAAATTATCATAGCCATAACTCAAATATTCTTTTGAACGAAAATACGATCCACCTCGCTGCCCCATTGCAATTACTACAAAACCAAGCTGAGCCATAGCTGTGTTATTGCCTTCGAAACCGCTAATCCTAAAATTGCGGGGAATTGGTTCTCCGTTTGGTCCCGGATATACATCACTTATCAATGGATAACTTTTTGTAGAGTCAAAATCATTTGGCTTCCACATGGTTCCGTAAAGGTCTGTGTCACCATCGGCTGCTTTAACTTTAAAAATTTCCGGTGCCTTCCAGCCCATTGCCTGAAGCTTGCTGATATCTGTTTTTTCGAGTTCCTGTATTACGTTGCCCGCCCCATCACGCAAAACCGATACCGTAGGCTGATTGACCGTTGAGTAATTATCAACAAAATAAGTGCCGTTTTCCGAAAAGCTGATATTATGATGTGCATCTTCTGGGGTTAAGCGTTTCATATTACTACCATCAAAATTCACGCTATATACCATTTTATAATAAGGATTTACATTCTCTTCCTTTCCAAAAGCTTCGAAAAATATCGTGCGGTTATCAGCATCAACTTTGAGAATATCACCCACCGTATAAAAGCCATTGGTTATACGGTTTTTTACTTTCCCATCTTCATTAAGCAGATAAAGCTGGCCCCACCCAGTGCGGTCTGAATACCAGATGAATTCTGAGTTGTTATTTATTGGAAAAAATTTTGTAAAAAATATGTTGAAAAAAGGTTTGCTAACTTCTGAAAATAAAATTTCTGTCTCTCCGGTTTCCGTATCTGCTTTCAGTATTTCCAGTTTGTTCCATTCCCGGTTATGACGCAGAATATATAAGTAATCGGAATCATCACTTTTATAAAAACCTCCGCCAGTAAGAAGAATTCCCAACGCCTGATCATCCCATTCATCCGTATCTGTATCCAGTTTAACGGCCTTTTTAGAATTTACATCAAACACCCAGGCCTCATCTTGATAAATATCCTTATCCCCCGGCATTGGTTGCTTGTAAGTCATCAGTTCGGGGCGCTGTTTCAGCGTATTTACAATCCACATATCTTTTATCTTCCGAGAGTCCGTTCTTTTGGTATACAACTTTTTAGAATCATTAAACCAATTAGCATTAGGAGCCAGTCGCTTATTGCTGCTGGTATCTGCATCATTGGCCTGAAAACTGTACCACCGTTCCCCGTCATCGGTCAGTTGATATTCGGTACTATCGGGATCGCCGGCTTTCATTAAATACAGGTTATGATCTCTTGCAAAAGCGATCCAGGTGCGGTCTGGTGAGTAAAGTGCCCAGCCGGGGGCTCTAGTATGATCCTCGTCTTTCATTAACTTTTTATCGGACATTCGATAAGTAAAGCGAGTATCTTCAACACTAAATTCAAAAAAGCCTTTGCCGGTATTGTATTGTAAATTATTGATCGGCAAATCCTCGCTTTTAAAGGGCTTATTAAATATTTCAGTCAGATTGGCCGCCATCTCTTCCCGGTCAAAGAGCTCTTCCTTTGATTTTCTATTGGCGTCTACAAACATCCATCGCTTTCCATCACTATTCTCATAGACATACCAAAACTGATCTTTACCTTCAATCCAGTTTGGATCTACTGAGGTACTTCCAACCATCTTTTCCATCATTTGGGCAGTAAAAAGCTCCGCCTGTTCAAAATTGGCTTTTTGCGCATAGCCATTATTAGCTACTAAAACCGATAGCACAAAGAGACAGGTAATTTGGAGTCTCAAAATATTTTTATTTAATGTTTTTAACTTCATAGGTGTTAATTCTTTGCTCTTTTATTTATCATATTTGTCGTTCACAGGTATATAAGTTCGCCTGAAGCATAATCACTCATACTTAAACTCTTCTCTCGTCCACACCTTCCCACTACGCACCACCAGCTCTATACTGCGGACATTGGAAATATCCTCGAGCGGATTCTTTTCCAGCACAACCAGGTCGGCGATCTTTCCTTCTTCCAGCGTGCCGAATTCATCCAGGCGTCCCATTGCTTTTGCACCGTTGCGGGTGGAAGCCACAAGAACTTCCATTGGAGTCAGGCCCGCCTTAGCCAAGCCTTCCATCTCCATAAAAATAGCAGGGCCATGCACGGTTAAAGGATTTCCCGCATCAGAGCCTATTGCCACCGTGATTCCCGCCTCATGGACGCGTTTAAGGTTCTCTAAGATTCTTGAATATTCAGATTCAAGCTCAGCACGGTAAGAGTCAACAACCTCAACATTCGTCTCTGGGGTCGGCAAGGATTCGGTGAGTCGCAGCTTGCTGCGAGTAACGGGATCAACACAATCAAGGGGAATCTCCTGTTCTGGAAACCGAAATATCGCACGGTTGGGGTTTACCATCGACAATGCGGCCAAAATGGTTTTTTGTCTGCCATTATGGGTAACGTAAACGGCGTCATTGCGACGTGCCAGTTCCAGGAACTCATCATCGACCCGTTCAGGAAGTACGGAGTGGGCAAGCATAGAGGCGTTACCTTCCCAGAGCGCATCCTTAGCATTCTCTAAACCTGAGGCATGGGCAATCACGGGTAGTCCCGCTCGATTTGCCTCCTCCGCCACCACACGCAGGAGACTACGCACAGCCTCACGGTCCTTTGGCCCGCTCTCCAGAACAATCTTAACCGCATCACTGCCCAGCCACGAAAGCACGCGCACCCCAAAACGCACCGACTCTTCATCGACCATGTTAATATTCAAAGCGCGCGCGTCAGGTTCCAGGTACGGCATCGTGGTCAACATCGGGCCCGCAGAAGCAATATGAGGTGCGGCCTTGGAACCTTTTGCATCATCACGCACATCCAGCGTCCATGGTTGTCCTCCGATGTCAAATACTGCAGTTACTCCTGAGCAAAGATAGCTGCGATGGAACCGCTCTGGGTATTCCCGTTGCTCAGCACCGACCTCCGCAATAGGAAAACGGTCATTAACATTGAAGCCCATAAAACCGGGACGTGTGTCAAACCATCCCGACCCATCATAATGTACGTGAGCATCAACCAGTCCGGGGATTATATACTTGCCCCCGGTATCGATCACCTTGGCGCCATCGGGGATTTCGCACTCGCCCACGCAGGCTATTCGTTCGTCCTCGATCAAGATTGTCGCATTCTCCATTGGAGTCGCGCCTGTGCCGTCAATTACCGTCGCATTGGTAAAAACCACTACAGTTTTAGTGCTCTCTGAGGTTTGAGCTATGCTGCTGCCAATGGACATCAGAGACATTAAAAGAATTGAAAAAAGTAAATATGATGTTTTCATAGGTTGATTTTTTATTGGGTGAATATTTTGATCGATCCCGAAACTGATGTATTTATTCCACCACAAACTCTGCTATCTCGCCTTGATCACGGTGTTTTTCGCCATTTTCGGATCTTGCATGACAATCTATCAGATACTTTCCCGGCTGTATATCAACTGTAATTGGATCTTCTTCACTTAAATCGACAGGCCAACCTAGATATGGAACAGAACCGAAATATCGATCTTCCGGAGCTAATTCATAAAAGTTTAAAAAGCTCTTTTTGCTTTCTTCTTTTTTTATTCTAGTTAAGCGAAATAAATGCTTATCATTTCCTTTATAGGCATAGTAAAAAGTATTCCTTCCGGTTTTAATGTCATTGTCTATTCGAATCTCTCTATCTTCTACTTTTACGCCCACTTTATTTGCTTTGCTCTTTTTCTCTTGCTCTATCAGCTTATTTGTTCGTTCCCCTTTTTCAATTATAAACCTGTCCATCACTCCCCACACATAAGCGTGAGAAGTCCACATGTATTCTCCCGGAGAAAAACTATACGTTACAAAAGTACTTCTTACAGAATCAGGAGGTTCAGCGCCGCTGATCCATTCTACCTGTTCACCGCCTATTATGCCATCCATTTTTAATTCGGCTTTTTCAATGCTCAGAGAGTCCTGCACTCGAAACAAATGAAGGCCATAGGGAAATCCTCTATTCACAATTTCAACGGTTTGCTCCCCTGTAGCAAAAGTTTTGGTTCTCTGAAGATCATACTTGTCCAGAATTATATTAACATCCGCTTTGGGTTTTGTCGCGCCGGAAGACGCTTCGGTAACCTGAAAAACCATTTGCATTCCTAAGTCGGCATGAAATTTCCCGCCTTCTATCATTACCCAGCAAATCATGACATAATTTCCAGGCTCCAGGTGCAAGGTAACATCACTCTTTTGCCCAGAACTATGTAAACCAGGACCTCCTATAGAACTGGTGGGAAAATCATAGTTTCCAGTAGATATTTTGTATTGGATTTCCTCAACGCTCAGATCTGATTCAGATCGCAAAATCGTGGCAATGTGATTGTCCTCTCCCATATTTTCCATCCGAAAGGTGATCCACCCAGAAGGAATCTCAGGCGGCATGGCAAAGGCATAATCCAGTGCTTTTAAATCTACCACGTAAGTAGAATCTCGCTGGACAACCTTCGTATTTTTATCAGTTCTGCTGTTTTGCTTACAGGAGATGGAGAAGGCAAATAATCAGTATTATATTTTTCATGATCTAAATATTTGAATATTTATTATGTAGAGGTAACAGATATTATTCGACTATAAACTCTACAATCTCCCCTTCCTCAATGTGATAGTTACCTTCATCATTTTCTGCATAGCATACGGCGACATACCTTCCCGGTGAAAGCTCTAGCGTCAAGGCATGTTCTTTTCCCGGGCGTAAAGACTCAAAGGTTATTCCATATCCTTTGCCAGGAAATTCTGCTGTGTGATTATGATGACCTTCCTCGTGATCCTTTTTATCGGAAGTCATCCAATGTATCCAATCATCAGACCCCATTCCGTCCTGCAGTTTCCAAATCTCAAGCTGATGATCCTGATTTCCTGTGTTATGAATCGTCACCAGGGTTCTTGCGCTGGATATCTCTTCAGGAACACTTATACCATAATCGGCTGTCTTTATCTCTACCTGCTGTTTTGTTCCTTTATCCTTTAAAGTGAAATCACCTTGATTAGATAAGCTGAATTTTTCATGCATTCCCCAGATACCATATTCATGGGAGCTGAGAAGATAATCACCCGGTTTTATATTGACTGTATAGTAAGAGATATGACCTTCCTCTACACCTCCGTATAACCGAACCGGAGTTGGGTCTTGAAGATCATTAAAGTACTCAAAAGCGGCCGCCTCGGTAGATTCCTCCTCTAGGGCTATAAGATGTACGTCATATGCAGCCTCGTTACCATCAATTTCTATCGTCTGTCGGCCAGTTGATAAGACTCCGTCCATCTTTATATCATAATTATCCAGCGTCAGTTTCACATCTGATGTCGGTGGCTCTTTAGCACCAATTTCCTCGGTTACTTCCAGGTGTGATATCATCCCCAGGTCGAAGTGTGGAATATCATTTTTCATGCGGGTTCCACATACCATCATATAAACCCCCGGTTCCAGTTGAATGGTAATTTCACTGGACTCACCGCCCGAATGTAATCCCGGTCCACCCATCACTTTTGTGGTAGCAGGATAATCGCCTGCTTGTAAGATTGAGTCCACCTCAGCAGATGAAAGGTCATGTTCCAATTTCAGAATTTGTGCGACGTGAGTTAAGCTCCCTTCGTTTTTAAATCTGAACGTCACCCACCCTGATTTTATCTTGGAGGGTAGCTCAAAGGAAAACTCCATCGCAGTTAGATCCACAATATACCGGTCATCACCTGCCGGGTCATTTGACTGAGCCGCCAAGGGCTGATTGATTAATATCAGTAAGCAGACAGTTAGTGATAATTTTAGGATATGAGACATAATGTTTATACTAATGTTATTCAATTGATAATTCTTGTCCTATCAAACCTTATGGTTCTGGCTTTAATACTGCCTTAATTTTTCCCGGTCATTATGCTTACTTTTTCCATGCGCTCTTCCGTGGTTAATTCAGGATTATTAAAATCTTCACGCCAAATAAACAGATAATCTTCAGCCTGTACATCCAGGTTAAAGGTCATACTTTCACCCACAGCCAGTGTTTTTCGTTCGGTAGTTGTATAGGGAAATGGATTATCCAGAAAACCTGCCGTCTGATAGATTCGTACCTTTTCCCACCATACCACAAAATCCCGTACCGAAAATCCGGGACGAAGCTGAAATCCTTCAACCCTTGCAGTCTTTTCCTTGGTATTCGTCACCGTGATCAGTGTGCGACCGGTTGGTACCTCCAGTTTTTGAGTGCTATCATTTATTTGAACCGGAGGATTCACCGGTTGGTTGGTGATAGCCGGTGCCTTACCCGATTCAGGTATAGTAAAATGCTCTCCCATCGCCCCCGGAGACCCATGGGATATAAATGCATAGCGACCGGGACTCAACTCAGCGGTAAAGTAAGTCGGCTGGTCCGGAGTACCTTCTTCCACTCCGCCCAGAAAACTAAAGGGGGAAGGCGCTCTAAAGTCACCCATCCATTTCGTCAGTTCTTCAAATTCCTGTCCATCGTTCAGTCGCACCAAATGCACATCCTGACTGTTCATCGTTTGTACTTTGAATGTGTGATTACCAGAACCAATAGCCCGATCTGTAGATATGGCCAGGCTGCTTAGTTTTATTTGAGCCGTAAATTTAGGATTTGGTGCTCCAGATTCTGTATCGGTCACAGCAAAAGCCTTGACCATCCCCTTAGTGAAATGAAATTCATTATTTTCCGTGCGAATCCCACAGATCATAACGTATTGACCGGGCCGAAGGTAAACGGTTGTCTCTCCGGTATGTCCTGAACTTAAAAAACCAGGTCCACTCACTTTTGTTCTGTTCAAATTCCAGAATTTCTGGAGTGAACTGCTTTCTCTCTTGTTGAAACCTTCAATGACCCAGCTGTTAAGGGAGTCAAAGGGAATATCATCGTTAATCCGATCAATAGCTGCGAAATGTTCCTCTTTTCCGATATTCTTCATTTTGAAAGTCACCCAGCCCGATTTGATCTCGGAGGGCATGGCAAAGGCGTAGTCTGCAGCGGTTAGGTCAACAATATAGGGATCGGCTTTAGAACCGAGGTCATTAGAAGTTTTGACCGGCTGGGCCGTAAGGGCAGAAATTAAGCCCACGCAAAATACGAGGCTCATAAGTAGTGATCTCATAGGAGTAAATTTATATGGCTGAATAATTTTTGATAAGTAACCGATAGCAGACGCGAGAAATAGATGTGGCCGGAGTAATATCAAAACCAGGATAAGATATAAGTTGGGCAGACTGAGCTAATCCCCGAAAACCTCCTATTAAAAGAATAGAAATGAATCCTGCAATACTTGTAAACATACGACCCTCATTTAATTTTGTATCCCGAATACACTAAAAAGTGATATTATTTTCAGTGTTAAATTTTTTTAACCGTCTATTATAAACATATAAATTAAATATTAAAATAATTTTACATATAGCTCGATCGCTTCAAAAAAACCGCTTTAAACATCTAAAAACACAGTAATAGTTCACTGTGTCAGCGAATTGCCATTCTTCTTATCAAGAATCAACCCTTCTTCCTCCCCCAAACAACAGTTCTAAACATCCATACTTGAGCTCTGAGTCTCCTTCATATATTTTTCCGGCATAAGTATCTGGCATCGAAAAGTAATAAAACTCTTCTCTGTCAAAATCCCATTCAAGAAATCGGATTTTAAAGGACTGCCCTTTGTGGTCGGTGGTGTAATCGTGACGCTTAAACTTAGGTGTTGGGAGTCCAAGTCTCTTATATAATTTCATTTGGGTTATCGCTATTAAAAAGAAAAGCTTCAACTAAGAAAGACGAAGCATTTAAGTGAAAATGTTTGCCGTATGTTTGCCGCTCTTAAAAACACAAAAGCCATAAGACATTGTAAGTAAATATCTTATGGCTTGGCTTTAGTACGTCAATGTACGCCCGGAAGGATTCGAACCCTCAGCCTTCTGATCCGAAGTCAGACGCTCTATCCAATTGAGCTACGGGCGCAGATGAACATTGAACATTCTGCTGTTATAATGTTCGTATTTCTAAAGGGCTTCGAATATAAGAAGAGTTGGGCTCAGAAACACTCGAAATTCTTTGGTCTTTATTGCTGTTTGGTATATAAATCCCGAACTTTGGGTCCATTAAAACAAGAGGATACTATGTTAGAATTTGTTGTAGCAATAGGCTTAATTGGAATCGGCTTTGCCGGTATTGCAATAAAGATACTGGCCAAAGATGGCGGTGAATTTGCCGGAACCTGTGCCAGCCAAAGTCCATTTTTGAACAAAGAGGGAGAAGCTTGCGGTTTTTGTGGTGCCTCACCTCAACAAAAATGCAAAAATCCCAATACCGATAAAAAGAATGACGAGGAATTTACCCCGTTTGTAGGGTAATTGATCGGCAGCCGCTGACCTAATTCACAACAAATTCTTCAAACCCTTCGGTAACATATGTTCCCCAGTTACTTGAGCCATCATCATATATGAGATATCCTTCCAGCTCATCTTTGGCGTTCAGAAATTCCCTGCATTCCTCTAATCCTTTGACCATGCAAACAGTAGCATAGGCATCAGCATCCATGGCTGAGTCACTTATTATGGATGCACTCAATAAACTGTTCTTAGCGGGATAGCCTGTTTGTGGATCTATGGTATGTGAATAACGGGCTCCTGTTTCTTCATCCACCCAAAACTTTCTGTAATTACCGGATGTTGCCAGTGCTTTATCTTTCAATTCCAGGATAAACTGAAATCTGCCTTCAGCATCTATCTCTTCTGACGGTTTGTCAACGCCGATCCTCCAGATCTCATCCGTCTGGTTTACTCCTCTTGCCCGAACTTCTCCTCCTACTTCTACCATATAATTTACTGCCTCGTAGCTTTCAAGATACTCCGCTATATAATCTACTGTATACCCCTGAGCTATGGCATTAAAATCGATCTGAAAGCCTTCCGGGACCTTCACACTGTCTTCTTTTACCTGAATATGCTGGTACCCTGTCTTTTCCAATGTTTGCTCAACCATCTGCGGACTTACATCCTGCCTGAGTTCCTCAAATCCAAAACCCCACAGACTTACCAAAGGACCTATGGTTGGATCAAAGTCACCGTTTGTTTCTTCGGCTATTTCGAGTGAGCGATTCAAGACCTCCATGAAAAGAGTATCTACCTGAACAAGGGTATCCCCTTTATTTACGGTTGATACCAGAGATGTGGGCACATAGGTGCTCATGGATAGATCGATGCGTTTGAAGATGGCTTCAATATCATCCCCAAAGTCTTTTCCTTCGGGTGATTCATATTTGATCTGATAGGTCGAGCCCTGGGCTCTCCCGCTATTTTCTATATATTTGGATTCTTGTATTTGTGAGCAGGATATGGCGAAAAAAATTATTAAAAGGAGCGTCAGTATTCTTTGCATAGTGAAATGTTATATAAAGCCTAAATAAAAAAACCCCGTAGTGTATACGGGGTTTTTTCTAATTGATTAATTGGTCTTAGCCACCGAAGTCATCAAATGCGACATTCTCATCAGGAACGCCCCATTCGTCGCACATTTGCAGTACAGCCTGATTCATCAGCGGTGGACCACAGAAATAGAATTCGATCTCTTCCGGTTCAGGATGCTGTTCCAGGTAGTGATCTATCACTGCCTGGTGAACAAATCCCACGAAACCGTCGCCTTCTTCGTCATGTATGTCTTTTTTCTCAACCCAGTTATCTTCTTCAAGCGGTTCGGATAGAACGACGTAGAAATCGAAATTATCGAATTGCTCATCAAGTTTACGGAAATGATCAAGATAGAACAACTCGCGCTTAGAACGACCACCATACCAGTAAGTGACTTTACGGCCTGTTTCAAGTGTTTTGAACAACTCAAACAGGTGAGAGCGCATCGGAGCCATACCGGCACCACCGCCAATGTAAAGCATCTCTTTTTCACTTTCCTTCTTGATGAAGAACTCACCATAAGGACCGGATATGGTTACCTTATCACCCGGCTTTCTGGAAAAAATGAACGAGGAGGCAATACCCGGGTTAACGTCTTGCCATGTATTCTTATCTCTGTCCCATGGCGGAGTCGCGATACGAACATTAAGCATGATCCTGCGTCCCTCTGCAGGATAGCTGGCCATAGAATATGCCCGTTCCACAAATTCAGTGTTTTTCATCTTGAGATCCCAAAGACCATACTCATCCCATTCTTTTTGGAATTTATCAGGTTCACCGGGATGCTCTTCAGGATGAGCCGTAATGTCAATATCCTTAAAATCGACCTCGCATGGCGGGATCTCGATCTGAATATATCCACCGGCTTTGTAGTCCATATCTTCAGGGACCTCAATAATAAATTCCTTGATAAATGAAGCCACGTTATAATTGGAAACAACCTCTGCCTCCCACTTCTTGATCCCAAATACCTCTTCAGGTACTTCGATCTTCATATCTTCTTTTACCTTCACCTGACAGCTCAAGCGCCAATCTTCCTTGATCTCTTTTCTGGTAAAATGAGGCTCTTCAGTTGGCAAGATCTCACCGCCTCCCTCATGAACCTGACACACACATTGTAAACATGTTCCACCTCCACCGCATGCTGAGGGCAGAAAGATCTTATTTTCACTCAGTGTACTCAGTAAAGTACTTCCGGAGTCAACTTTAAGATCCATTTCATCATTGATCTTAATATGAACAGGTCCGGATGGTATCAAATATGATTTTGCTGTTAAAAGAATAGAAACCAGTACAAAGACCACCACAAAGAATACGATGATACTGGTAGATACGATAAAAGTTGTAGATGCTAATGCTAATATCATTTTAAAAAGCTCTTCTTATATAGTGATTATAACTTGATACCCATGAATGACATGAACGCGATGCCCATCAGGCCAGTTACGATAAAGGTAATTCCAAGACCTCTAAGAGGACCGGGAACGTTTGAATATTGTATTTTCTCACGAATGGCTGCTATAGCTACGATCGCTAAAAACCAACCCACGCCACTGCCAAGTCCAAATACAGACGCCTCACCGATATTGGCATAATTTCGCTCCTGCATGAACAGTGAACCACCCAAGATCGCACAGTTTACAGCGATAAGGGGCAGGAAGATACCAAGTGAGTTATACAATGACGGTGAAAATTTCTCTACGGTCATCTCTACCAGCTGTACCATAGATGCAATGATGGCAATGAAAAGGATGAATGAGAGGAAACTCAGGTCAACTTCAGCAAACGCAGGGCTTACCCATGACAAAGCACCTTCAGACAGCACATAATTTTCAAGTAAATAGTTGGCCGGTACCGTGATACCCAATACAAAGATCACAGCAAAACCAAGTCCGACACCGGTTGTTACTTTTTTGGATACTGCCAGGTATGAACACATGCCTAAGAAATAGGCAAAGATCATATTCTCAACAAAAACCGCTTTTACAAATATGTTAATTAATTCTTGCATTGATTTATGCCTCCTCTATCAATTTGGTATTTCTTGCACGCTGAACCCAGATAATGATACCTACTACTATAAGTGCCATTGGAGGTAACAACATGAAACCGTTGTTCACATAATATCCACCATTAGCTGCATACCAGGCATCCGGTATTATTTGGTAACCGAATAGCGTGCCTGAACCCAGTAACTCTCTGAAGAACGCAACTGCGATCAAAATCGCTCCATATCCGAAAGCATTTCCTAAACCATCTAAAAAGGACTTCCAGACGTTGTTACCGAGTGCAAAGGCTTCAAGCCGGCCCATAATGATACAGTTCGTAATGATCAGACCAATGAATACCGACAGCTCTTTTGATACATCAAATGCGTAGGCTCTGAGCACCTGATCTACAAGCACTACTAATGATGCGATAATGGTTAATTGTACAATGATACGGATCCGATTCGGAATCAGATTTCGCATCGCTGATACGATAACATTCGCCGATACCATTACAAAGATAACGGAAATAGCCATTACCAGAGCCGGATACATCTTTACGGTGATCGCCAACGCTGAACAAATACCCAACACCTGCACGGTGATCGGGTTATCATCGTCTAATGGGTCCGTTATTAATTTTCTGTTCTTTTTTGAGAATAAAGGTTCTTTGGGGGCTTCAATGACCTCCGCCTGATCCTCTACTCCTTCTTCAATTGTTTCTGCTGCTTCTGCCATAACGCTCTAAATAGTTAAGTTGCGCCTTAGTTAGTAAACTTAAAATGATTAATTGTTATCGGGCTGAACCGCTGTCGCTGTTGAGCCGCTATAACCTGTGTATTCTTTCAAAAAGGGTATGTAAGCCTGTAAGTTGTTAGCTATCATAGCTTCCACACCATCAGATGTAATAGTTCCGCCACTGATACCATCCACTTCACTTTCACCACTGGCTTCACCTTTTACAACATCGATACCCACCAGTGTGCCATCATCATTCAGGATCTCCTTTCCTTTGAACTGATCCTGAAAAGACTCTGTGTTAATCTCTGCTCCAAGGCCGGGTGTTTCAGCCTGGTGATCAAATACAGCACCATATATGGTTGATAAATTATTCTGAAGCGAAATATAACCCCAGATCGGTCCCCATAATCCTGTCCCACGCAGTGGGATGACATAAAATGTTTCACCATTCTTCTCGGCTATATATAAAGGGGCCTGTCTTTCAGATATAGGTTTTCGTATCTGTTTGGCCAGATCGATGTTGAAAGCATCTACGCCTTCGATCAATTCATTGTTTTGGATCACCAGTTCACTGGTAACATATTCCGGATATGCTTCCGCGGATTCTTCACGCGTCCCTTCAACCTCGATGGATCTCAGAATGCTCTGCATCTTTTCCATCTCCACATTTTGCTTCTGAAGTGGCTTCAGATTTGTAGCCGCAAAGGATAAAATGGCTGCTACCACAACAACCATTGCAGCCGCAAACATAAATGTGTAACTGTTCTTATTTACATCCATGAGTCTTAAGCCTCAGCTGTTTTTAAATTTCGTTTTTCGCGTCTCTTCATGTTGGCCTTCAGCACGTAATGGTCAACAAGTGGCGCCATGGTATTCATGAATAAAATAGCCAGCATCACGCCTTCAGGATACGCAGGATTAAATACACGTATCATGATAGCAAGGAAACCGATCAGGAATCCATAGATCCATTTACCTGTATCTGTTCTGGCGCCCGATACCGGATCCGTTGCCATAAAGACGATGCCGAAGGCAAATCCTCCTACTATCAATTGCTGCCAAAATGGTACAGCCATAAATTGCTGCTGTGCCTCTGAAATCGCATAGGGTGCAACGGCATTGAAAATAAGCCCCATTGCAACACCGCCGGCCAGTGCACTTAAAATAATTCTCCAGCTACCGATACCGGTATAGATCAATACTGCGGCCCCGATCAATATCATAATAATAGAGGTCTCACCAACAGAGCCGGGTATGGTTCCTATAAAAGCATCCAAAGCTGAATAAGAAGTGGTTCCCGTGGTTGCAAGCTGACCTAAGATAGTTGCGCCTGAAAATCCGTCTACAACAGCCTGACCTTCCTGTACGGAAGTATTGATCCAAACGCTGTCACCAGACATATATGCCGGATAGGCAAAGAAGGCAAAGGCACGGGCTATAAGCGCCGGGTTAAAGATATTCATTCCGGTTCCGCCAAACACCTCTTTACCGATCACAACGGCAAAGGCAGCAGACAGTCCCAGCATCCAAAGCGGCAGATCTACCGGCATGATAAGGGGGATCAACATACCGGTTACCAGATATCCCTCGTTGATCTGATGCCCTTTTACCACACAGAACAAAAACTCGACACCGAGTCCAACTCCATATGATACAACGACCATTGGCAATACCTTGATCGCTCCAAATATGAACTCATCCATGAAGGATGTATCCATACCTAAAGCCAGGTAGTGCTGATAGCCTATGTTCCACATCCCAAACAGCAATGCCGGGATAAGGGCTATGATCACCGTATTCATGGTACGTTTCAGATCTATCCCGTCCCTGATATGCGCACCGCCACTTTCAGCGGTATGCCCCGGAACAAATAGAAATGTTGCGAAACCATCATATACCGGCCAAAGTTTTTCAAACTTTCCGCCCTCTTCAAACTTGGGCCTGATGTTATTTTCTAAATAATTGTGTAATGCTTTCATCCGTTACTTCTGTATGACTTCACTTTTTAAAATCACTAACCTAATTCTTCACGCATCAACTCGAGACCATCCCGAAGTATGCTTTGAACCGGCATCTTGGAAGTACAAACAACTTCACAAAGAGCCATATCTTCTTCTACAACTTCATAGATCCCAAGATTTTCCATTCGTTCAATATCCTGTACAATAACAGCTTTTAACAGCTGAACCGGATAAATATCAAATGGAAATACCTGTTCGTACTCGCCGGAAACCACAAATGCTCTGCGCTCACCGTGAGTATTGGTATCTAATTCATATTTCTTATCGCCAAATTTTCTCTGTATCCATGAAGGCAGGGTTCTTGAGATACTGAATTTATCCGTTTTTGGTAACAGCCAGCCAAAAAACTCAGGCTCATCACCTTCAGGAATTACCGTTACCTGTCGCTCGTATATACTCAGATATCCTTCATCGTCTATCTTGGTACCTGTCAATACATTCCCGGTGATGATACGGTTGTTACCTTCAGTGGTATTTCCTTCAGTGAAATTACGGACCGGCGCACCAATAATAGTGTTATGATATTTTCTATCCTTGACCTCTGACCCTGTTACCGCGATCCTGATCCGTGCATCGAATTTACCTTCCAGGAACAAACGACCAATGATAACTACGTGCTCTGGGTTGATGGTCCAAACGATATCACCACGATAGATCGGATCGACCCGTGCGATCTGAACTCCAACGGCGCCTGCAGGATGCGGACCTTCATATTTAGTAATGGTCACACCTTCAGCGTTGGTCAATACCGGGCTTGATTTTTCTTTTGCATTCAGGCCCACATGGATCTTTCCGTCAGTGAGCTTTTTAAGTGCATTGATACCGGCCTGAAATTCTTTTTCCTGCCCTTCCAGCAACAGTGACATATCCGGAGCAAGAGGAGCAGAATCAAAGCCTGAAATAAAAATAGCTTTCGGAGTTTTTTCAGTATCAGCTACCACATTATACGGGCGCTGCTTAAGAAATGGCCAGCAACCTGATGCAGCCATCTTTTCAATGATCACCTCTCTTTCAAGTGTATTGGGGTCTGCTGCGCCAAAATCTACATATTCAGCTTCCTTATCGGCCAGCACACGAATTTCCAGCAGTCGGCGCTTTGCTCCTCTTACAACCTGTGCAACTTCACCGCTTACCGTTGAGCAAAACTTAACAGCTTCATTATCTTTATTGTAGAATAATGGTGTTCCGGCTTTAACTTCATCACCTTCTTTAACGGTGGGCTTTAACCTTACTCCATGGAAATCTACAGGTTTAACAGCGATCGTTTTTACAGTCTTATCAGGAGCAAATTCTTTATCAGCTTCACCAACAAGCTTGATATCAACTCCTCGCTTAATCTTCTTTACATCAGACATTTATGATTCAAATAATCGATTAATTGAAAATGGGATTGAGATATGTTCTATCTCCCTTCATGAATTAGTCTCTAACAAACATTACTTGCTTAATGAAACAAGGGCAGAAAGGTACTTAATTTTTCGACTCATTTCGAGTAAAAAAAAGAAGAACTTTGCAGATATTTTGGGCGTCTAACTTATTGCGGGCACTCATTCTAAACAAACGCCCCAATCTACACGCTTTAAATGAAGAAAAAGTTAAGACTATAAAATGAGCATAGCATCACCAAATGAATAAAATCTGTACTCATTTTCGATGGCATGATCATATACTTTCTTCATCTCATCAAAGCCCATAAACGCGGCTACCAACATAAGCAACGTGCTTTTGGGAAGGTGAAAATTGGTAATTAGTGCATCTACTGCCTTGAATTTATAACCCGGTGTGATAAAGATATCCGTATCCATAGAGCGCGGTTCAAACGTTCGGTTTTCGCCGGCAGCCGTTTCAAGTACCCGAACACTGGTGGTCCCTACCGCGGTGATATGCTTTGCCTCGTTTAAATCCCGGCACCTCTGTTCTTCAAGCTGGAACCATTCGCTATGCATCTTATGGTCGGAAATATCTTCCGTTTTGACCGGTGCAAAGGTCCCCAACCCAACATGGAGGGTGACTTCAGTTTTCTTTACTCCCTGCTGTTCAAGCTTATTGAGGAGCTTTTCGGTAAAATGAAGTCCGGCTGTAGGTGCAGCCTTGCTTCCCATATCCTTGGCATACACGGTCTGATATTCATCCGAAAGTGACTCGTCCTGCTCTATATAGGGTGGAAATGGGGTATGCCTATATGGCTCGATCTGTGGGTCATCGAGATCGCAGGTAAACTCAAGAGTGCGAAGACCATCATCAGCTACGTGCGTTACCTTTGCTGAAACAGCATCTGTAAGTTTTACCGTTTTATCGAGCTTGAATTTCTTTCCCGGTCTTACCATTGCTTCCACAGTTCTGTTATTGCGGGCCGAGGTTACAAATATCTCTTTTTTCCCTTCATCAAACAGCAACCTGCATTTTTCAACCTTACTGTTATTCACTATCAAACTGGTGTGATCCGGAAGATAATCCCCAATGTTATAGAAATGATCATCTGTGATCTTGCCGGTTTTACGGTCGTAAACCAGCAAGCGGGCATGGTCTCTGGGATTGGCGGGCGATTGAGCGATCAGTTTTTCCGGCAAATCGTAATCAAAATCAGATAGGGTGTATTTCATTAACTCGTGAAGAATTTAGTCGAGATCAAATTCAAAGAAACTATCCTGATTTGGCCTGACTTCTACTTTTCTTGTTTCGACAAGTACGCTGTCTACTACAATTTTAAATTCAATGCTGTCAATCACAACGAATTCACTGTTATCTGCCGTAAGGAAGTCAGCGCCAAAGGCTAGCATGTTGGGGTTGATCAAGAACTCCCCGTCTGCATTGGTAGTGGTAAATGGCTCAGACCGGTAGAGAAGTGAATCCGACTTTTCGGCAAATAACAATCTTGTGAAGCTGTCATTGCTTGGAGTTACGACCTCATATACGTAGATCCCGTCACTTAACAGCTCTGCAGGTATTGTGATCACATGCTCACCGGAATCGAGTTCAGCCGTATAAAAATTAGCCAGGAGGGAATCAGACCGGAATCTGTATAGGTTTGCGTTGTATTCACCGGAAGAACTGGAAATGAAGCTGATCTCGAATCCCTCATCTACGTTTTGAGGGGAGAAGACATCATCCGGTGTATAAAAATTTTCAACATGGATCCCGGCCCCCTGAACCGGTCCGTTTCCGACTGTCACCACGCCTTGAACTAAACTGTAAAAAGGTGGTTGAGAGTCATTCAGACAGCTTGTCATCATAAAAGCTGCCACAATTATCGATATAAGAAGTGTTTTGTTACTCAAATCTTGATCTCTTTCTTTTCGAAGTAGTTTAAAACTGTTTCAACGATACCCGCTACTCCGATACCAACCTCATCGTGTAGTTCTTCCTGGGTTCCGTGTTCTACTATACGATCAGGGACGCCCATTATTTTGAGCGTTGGTCGGTTTTCTTTCTCCGATATATATTCGGCCACCGCACTTCCAAAGCCCCCCATTTTCGCTCCATCCTCAAGCGTTATGATATGGTCATAGGATTTACAGATCTTGTCGATAAGGTCTGTATCCAGGGGTTTCGCAAATCGCATATCATAATGACCAATATGTATCCCGTCACTCTCAAGTTTGTCGGAGGCTTCGGTCACATATTTACCAATGGGACCAAAACTGAGTACAGCAACATCTTCGCCTTCCTGCAGTACCGCGCCTTTACCGATCTGTAAGTCTTTAAATCCTTCAATTGCCGTTCCGGTAGCACGCCCTCTCGGATATCGAATGGCCCAGGATCCAACCTCATATTTTGAGGCGGTATACATCATATCTCTGAGATCCTGCTCATTTAGTGGCGATGATATCACCATATTTGGGATAGTTCTCATAAAGGCCACATCATATAATCCGTGATGCGTAGCCCCGTCTGCCCCCACTAATCCTGCCCTGTCAATACAAAACACGACCGGCAGTTTTTGGATAGCAACATCGTGCACCAGCTGATCATAACCCCGCTGCAGAAATGAGGAGTAGATGGCACAGAATGGCTTTTTACCTTCTGCCGCCAAACCTGCCGCAAATGTGACTGCATGCTGTTCTGCAATACCCACGTCAAAAGCCCTGTCGGGAAATGTATTCATCATCGGCAGCAAACTTGAACCGCTGGGCATGGCAGGCGTCATACTTACGATCTGTTCATCCTGAGCTGCCAGCTCCACTAATGCCTCTCCAAATACATCCTGGTACTTGGGAGCCGGTTTTATTTTCTGAGTTACAGGTTTAGCCAGAGATTTACCGGTGATCTTATCAAAAGGACTGCTGGAAGCGTGCCATTTCGTTTGCTCCCGTTCTGCCGGGGCAAATCCCTTCCCTTTCACTGTAACTATATGCAACAGTTTTGGGCCTTTTACTTCTTTCAGATCTTCCAGGATATTTCTTAATCCTTCCACATCGTGGCCATCCGTGGGACCGTAATATTTAAACCCAAGTGCCCTGAAAAGTGCACCGGGGGTCAGTGCTGCGGTTACTGCATTCTCCAGCCTTGAGGCAACTTTTCGCATTTTCTCACCGGCCGATTTAAAATGACCGAGCATATCATAGATCTCATCCCTCATCTTATTGAAGGTCTTACTGGTGGTTATGTCGGCAAGATATTCTTTCAACGCTCCTACATTGGGATCTATAGACATATTATTGTCATTCAGGATCACCAGAATATCGCTGTTCATGGCGCCGGCATTGTTCATGGCCTCAAAGGCTAGTCCGGCCGTCATGGCTCCATCGCCAATTACCGCAACCACCTTTTTATCTGACTTATTAAGGTCTCTTGCCACGGCCATTCCAAGTGCGGCAGAAATAGAAGTGCTTGAGTGACCAACACCAAAAGTATCATATTTACTTTCTGACCGATTGGGAAAGCCTGATAACCCACCATACTGACGATTGGTGTGAAATTGATCTCTTCGCCCGGTTAGAATTTTATGACCATAAGCCTGATGACCCACATCCCAAACAAGCAGGTCGTTGGGAGTATCGTAAACATAGTGAAGAGCTGTTGTCAATTCCACAACGCCAAGACTGGCACCAAAGTGGCCACCGATCACAGATACCTGATCGATGATATATTGCCGAAGCTCGTCGCAGACATCCTGTAACTGCTCGTGGTTTAATTTTTTTAGATCGGAAGGAGAATCAATGCTCGCTAGCAGTGTTCCCGGCTTCGGCTTCATGCTCTCCATAATTACTCATCTGATCTTATTGGGTGTCAGCCTCGTTTACTTGTTCTATTCGAAGTTCTGCATTTTCAAGTATTTCTGTGCAGAATCGCGACATCTTTACTCCTTCTTCGTACAGCTTTACTGAGTCTTCAAGGGTGATGTCTTCTTTTTCAAGTTCTTCTACTATGGTTTCCAGTTTCTTTAAAGCTTCTTCAAAGCTCGGTCGTTCCTGATCGGGCATTAAGATTTTTTAGATGCGTTAGGGTATTTTATTTTCTCCCTCAATAATACCGGTTATTTCCCAAAAAGACATGCACTAAACCCCGAAGTCGGGCTCAGTGCACTAACGTTAATTTTTTTTATCCGTTCATTAGTCAGTTATCTGAAAAGGCAATCGATTGAAGACCATGTGCCCGTTACTCATAACGAGGATCACGTCTTGTGTTGCTTTCATATCCTCGATGGGGTTGCTGTTCAGAACTACCAGATCTGCTTCATATCCGGGTGCCAGCTGACCGGTTCTATCATCTATGCGAAGCAATTCAGCGGCAACAGACGTTGCACTTCGAATGGCCTCATATGGAGAGAAACCCAGCTCCACGAAAAAGGTCATTTCATGACTGATGCGGGTCAAGCTGTTAGGTCCGTATCCTGTATCGGCTCCGGTCACGATATTGACGCCTATTTCGTGAGCACGCTGCACGGTATTACCAAGTTCCGGCAGCATATGGCGGCCTCTGTTTCTGAGAACCGGGTTGTCGTAATCACCACCGGGCTGGGTTAGGTCATACACGGTGCTGTAGGTGGGCACAAAATAGGTTCCTTTTTGAACCATGAGATCCAGGGTTTTATCACTGAGATACGTTCCGTGTTCAATGCTTCTCGCCCCGGCACTCACAGCAGCATAGGAGCCTTCATCACCGTGACCGTGGATCTGAATAGGCACATCATATTTGGCCGCCTCTTCTACTACTATTCGCAACTGATCTTCGGTATAGGTTTGCTTACGCGGGTCAGTATCAGGTACACCGGCTCTTTCCGTACCTCGCGTTTTAATGAATTCGGCTCCTCTTTCAACATTGATCTGAACCAGCTTTCTGAGAGCTTCTTCTGTGGTCACTCCTTCAAAAAGCACGGCAAGTTCCGGATCAGCCAGAATACTTTCACCCAGATCAGGTGTTACAAATACTCCGGCCGGGATCATGTCAGGTCCGGGCAGATAATTTTGGTCGACTAAATTCTTGATGGCCACATCCTGGAAGAACGGAACGCTTGAACTTCGAACCGTTGTCACGCCGGATCTCAATGCCCTGTCTGCCGATGACAATGAATTCAAATGCGTGTGGGCATCAATGTAGCCTGACATTACATACTTCCCTTCAAGATCTATAACCTCATATCCAGATGGAATGGTACTTCCACCCTGTAAAATTCGTTCGATCTTTCCATCCGAGACCAGAATAGTAGAGTTATCAAATATTTGCTCAGCCTCATGATCTATGATGTGACCATTGGTCAAAGCATAGGAATTATGGGTCAATTTTGATTGCGCCTGCATAAAACCGGAAAAGAAAAGCGTGAGCACGGTTAATAGAAGAGTGAACCTGATCATACCAAATAAGTTTAAATTTGAATTTCGCTTATTATAGTAAAAGAAAAACAGGATTCCATTTATAGCCGATCGCAGAAACTTTCTTTAACAACTAATCCCAATGTACGCGCCCGATGCTTTTTCCATCAGTCTCCAAAATAACTGCCTTCTCCAAACTGGTAAATAACATTTCAGAACCTGTGGTCGAGAGTCGTTGAATAGCCTCTTTATGAGGATGACGATATCTGTTTGGTTCAGACAGAGAAATGATGGAATAATCTGGTGTCACTCTATTCAGGAACGCCAAACCGGAGCTGGTACGGCTTCCGTGGTGGCCCACTTTGAGCACATCTGTATCCAATAGGTTATCGTATCTGCTTAAAACACGCTGCTCCTGATGGATACCTGCATCACCCGTAAAGAGAAACTCCGATTCACCGTATATCACATTCATTATCACTGAGTGTTCATTGGGATCTGAGTTATGGGTTTGGCCATCCGGCCCCATAACAAGGAATAGCATAGCGGGATCAATATTCAAAGTATCTCCTTCTTGAATCGACTCAACAGGAACACCTTTTTGAGCAGCCGTTTCCAGATAAGTCTTATATAACTCTGAATCATACCGATACCCTGAGTTATATATCATACCTATTTCAATTTCGTTGATCAGATCTACAATACCGCCAATGTGATCAGAGTGTGGGTGACTCAGTACTATTGCATCCAGCTTTTTAATGCCACTTGCCTGTAAATGTGGAAGTATCACCCCTTTTCCTGAATTATAACCCGGCGACCATACCCCCGCATCGATCAAAATGTTCTTACCTGTGGGCGTTTGGAGTAACGCTGCATCACCCTGACCCACATCGAAGTAGATGACGGTAAATTTAGCTGTTCGGAATTCTTGACTCAGGTTCCAGGCCACCAGAATACAGGCAGCTGCCAACACAGTATTCAGCATTTTCCATCGCATGGAAGCAATATGCCATGCAGCGATCGTAAAGATCAGGATGAGCCAGAAAATGAAGAAAAATGAGTTATTGAGTGAGGCTGTGGTCCACGCCCAGTTCCATGATGCCGCCATCATCACAAATTCCCTCATTCCTTCCAGAAAGTAAAAGGATGGAATGTTGATCCAAAAACCCAGGGCCGGAATCACAGCTGTGATCCCCAAAGCTAACAATGACAATGGAACCACGATCCCCAATAAAGGAACAAAGAGTGCATTTGCCAGCGGACTCACCAATGAGATCTCACCAAAATAATATACCTGCAAAGGATAAAGCCCAAATTGAACCACCAGGGAAACGATCACAACCATCAGTGGTTTGCCGTACCAGTGAATACGCACCCAGTTTGGTAACAGGTTTTGTATGACGGGCAGTATAAGCAGGATTATCAAAACGGCAGAAAATGAAAGCTGAAATCCGATCTCAAACAACTGTGTGGGCTCATAGATCAATAACGTGATGGCCGCTGCCGCTGTCAGGTTTATAGAATCGTTGATCTTATGATACAGTTTGCCATAGGTCAGAAAAAAGGCCATGACAGAAGCCCGGCTCACTGAAGGAGAGAATCCCGTTATACCTGCATAACTGATCAGTATCAATACCAATAGCAGAAGTCCCATAACCTTACCGTGCTTCCAGGTCCAAAAGTACGGAATGATCACCCAGAAAGGGGCAATGATGAACCCGACATGCAAACCGGACACAGCCATGATATGAGACAAACCGGCCCTTGCAAAAGCAGATTTTGAATGTGTATCCAGATCTTGTTTGAATCCGATCAAAAGGGCTTTGGCTATGGGAGCCGTTTGTTCTGAAAAGTTTTTATCGACCAGCTCCAGCGCTTTTTCCCGCCACCATATCCACTCTCCGATCTTATTATTGGGTGTCACATGAAACAAGCTGTCCGCTTTTAGCTGCACCGATATATCCTGGGATCTAAGGTAGGCTTTATAGTTGAAATCAAGTGGATTCCGTTTTTCTGAGATCGGGATAACTATGGCACTGATAAATACTTTATCACCCAAAGTTACATCGCCTTCCACTTCGTCTGCCAATATCCTCGCTTTATATGGGTGAGGAATGACAACTCCATTATAATAAGTGGTATCTGTCTCAACATCCCATCTCATCTTTCCAGTTGACGTGTATGATATGGATACGAGCTGCCCTGAAGTTTCAACCTTTTCCCAATCTAGTTTTTCCAGTAATTCCACAGCCACTGACCGTTCACTGTATTGTTCTACCGCCATCCTAAGCTGCCCATATAGCACAATTAGAATTAAAAACAGAACGGAGGCAAATTTTGACCAACGCGTCAGAACGGATCTTTGACTCATCCATTCTGATAATGCATACAACAGGAATAGTCCGGCAAAAATGCCTATTACAGCACCACTTGCCGGTTCGTAAAAATAAAAAAGCAGAATACCTGCAATATAGAATAGTGCTATTCTTACTGCAGGATATCTGCTATATGGAAATCGATATGTGTCCCGCCGCTCCATAACAGTTAGAGCGACTTGAGATCAATTCCTTACAAAATATTTTAGTACATCTTTTTAGCCTTCACTAGTCTCGGTAACGGTTGGCTCTAAACGATACACTCCATCACCTTCTGCCGTGAAATAGATGTAACCGTCAGGACCCTGAACGATGTCACGGATTCTACCTACACCTTCAACCAGCTTGGTTTCATCCCCTATGTCATTTCCTTCCACATCAAGGTGTGCTATATATGCAAATTTAAGTGAAGCAACTAGCAGGTCGCCTTCCCATCCGGGATACTTGTCACTGTTTACAAAGGTCATACCGGCGGGTGCAATAGAAGGATCCCAGTATAGAATGGGCTGCTCCATACCCGCACGGGCGGTGTCTTCCGCAAATTCAGTGCCGTCATAGTTGATACCATAACTGATCACAGGCCAGCCATAATTATTGCCGGCTTCTATGATATTCACTTCATCTCCGCCTTTTGGTCCGTGCTCATTTGCCCAGATCTCTCCGGTATTTGGATTCATATCCATTCCCTGTGGGTTTCTGTGCCCGTACGAATATACCGCATCAATACCTTCTTTTCCTACAAATGGGTTATCAGAGGGAACCGATCCATCATCATTCAGACGATAAACTTTTCCACCGTCCTTAGTGATATCCTGTGGCAGAACGTCTCTGTTACCACGATCACCAATTGAAAAGTACATATAGCCGTCTCTATCAAATACAATTCGGCTTCCGTAATGCTGACCCCGGGTTGAGTTAGGCTCTGCTTTATATAGGACTTCTGAGTCTATCAAAGCATCATTTTCCAACTTGGCTCTCATGATAGCTGTATTGCTGCCTTCACCTTCTCCGGTACTTGAAGCATAGGAAAGGTAGATCCAGCCATTATCCTCATAGTCGGGATGAAGAGTGATATCCATTAACCCACCCTGACCATTTACCTGAAGGTCTGATGGAATTCCATCGGTGATCTCAGCCACAACTTCACCACCGTTTACACGATAAATTTTTCCACTTTTTTCAGTGACAAGCATATCACCTTCAGGTAAAAAGGCAATGCCCCATCCTATACCATCAATGGAAACTACTTTTTCAGCTTCTACACTTACATCCACCGGTAATTGTTCTATTTCTTCCGGTTGTCCGTTGCAACCCATGCCGGTAAGCATAAGTGAAAGGACTACCAGAGTTGACGTGCTGAACTTTTTGAAATTCATGTTTGACCTCGGTTAATTAGAATTATTGATATAAAAATTGTCGAAACTCATCCACGCCCATATAACCTGTTTTTTTCTTCACAACGTTTCCTTGTGAATCAAGAATGAGTGACGTCGGAAATACATAGGCGCCTTTACTTTGGGCAAATTCCTTAGAGGGAACCTGTTCATTATTGAAAGTGATCATTTCCGTGGAATTTCCGTCGATCCTGACGGGAATATAGTTGGCATCCAGAACCTGACGAACGGTAGAGTCTGGAAATACCTCTCTGTCCATTGCCCGGCAGTAGCGGCAACCTATCTCATATACATCCACAAAAATAAGCTTGTCAGAATCCTGTGCTATTTCCTGTGCTTCGTGTATAGGGACCCAGTCCGGAGAATTATCATTTACCGGAGATTGAACATTGGTCAGGGATATATAGACAAAGATGCCCAAAAATAAACTGACCGCAAAAATAATGATCGATTTCTTCTGCATATATAGAACAATTTCTTAATGAGTGTAATAATACAAAATAATGACTTCAGATTGGCACTAAACGCATTTATTTACAGTTTTATTAAAAACGCTGAAATCATATTTCTTTACCTTCATTCAAAAATAAAAAATTTACAGTTTATGAAAGAAAGAGACTCCTATAAATTGGGCAAAGTTCAGGTTACGATCACCGAAACGGATCGACCCAATAAATTAAACGTGGAGTGCTTTGATGGTGAGTATCGCTCAGAATTCATAGTAAGCGAATACGAATTCACAAATTACAGGAGGCTGATGAATCAACGAATCACTCAGGCTTATAAAAGTGCGGGTAAAAAAGAGGATGAAAATTAGTCGACATATAGGTGCTTTAATTATATAAACTGTACAATTTCGTAGCGTCCGCAAGATCCTGCAAGCGGTTTAGAATCTCATTATCAACTCAATACCCAACACTGCGGGAACCAAAGGACGTTCGAAGGCTTCTATCTCAGGTCCATAGTCGTTTTTCTACAGATAGATCTCCAAATCCTTTAGTATGGTAGTATTCAAAGTATTGGAACATTCCTTAGTGGTATTTGGATGCCCGTCTTTACGAGTATGACGGTACAGTAAGCATTGGGATATTTATATCGATTAATGAAAAGAAAAGAGTCAGATAACTTAATCGTAACTGGAGGGTATAAAAAAAGCCGGTCTTTTTTAGACCCGCCGCTTTGTTTTTTGAATAACTGCTTCCAGTATACGGCAGAGATGCGCCCTCAACCAAATCAAATTTCTTTTGTATAACTAATAGCAAGTAATAGTATATTATTTCTATTTTAACACCCTATTATAATTAATTAAACGCTGTCAATATTATTACACTATGCCAAAAAAGATCGGCGACCTTACCCTTTATTCCGTTGATGATCTGCATGATATCCTCGGAATCTCTAAAATGACACTTCGAACATACCTTCGGGAAGGACGACTTCGCGGACGTAAATTGGGGGTGAGCTGGTACGTCACAGAGCAGGCCATCCGCGAATATTTTGATGAGCCTCAGTCTGAGTCCGGTTCAACACCAAAAAAGAAAAGTAAAGAAGCACGTCGTTATATTGTACAAGGTATCAACGACCTTGTGAGTGAAACGGAAGAATGCGACACCATCGAAGATGTGATCACAACGCTCAAGGAACAAGCTATAATCAGCCTGTTTCAAGTACAAGTGGTTGACCGTGACACCAACGAAATAACAAAAATCATAAAAGCACGAGATTTTTTAGACCAATATGCTAAAGCTTAAAGATACAGGACTGGAAGAATTTTCTTTTGGTGATGACTCTGACGATAAATTCTATATACTGGTAAATAAGAATATCAGTCCCGAAGGGATCGATGTAGAAAAATTGAGTAAAGCCAACCCCATGAAGTTTGATTCAGTTCTCAATGAAATGGGCTGCATCCTCATGCTCAACGGACTGGAGGTTGCCGAACTTTGCATGCGGGGAGAGCTGGATAACGATGATCTTCACGAAAGTATGTTTGAACTGGCGAAAGATGAGGGAATTATCTGATTCATATTTTGTACACTTTTCCGCCCTATTTTCAGTTTGTTGAGCATTAATTTATTCGAGAAATATGCGAGCCCTGGTGGTTGAAGATGAAATACTACTGAACGAGGAACTGGAGGAACAGCTCCTTGAAGAACAGTTTGTCGTGGACACCGCACTCGATTTTCAACAGGCCGAAGATCTCCTTCTGGGCGAGCAATTCGACCTGGTTTTACTTGACCTGAGCCTGCCCGGCGGTGATGGCCTTGATCTCCTTAAGATGATCAAAAAACAACGAAAAACCTCTGATGATACTGCCGTCATCATCCTAACGGCACGCGGTGAGATTGAAGACAGGGTTCAGGGACTCGAACTTGGCAGCGATGACTACCTTTCCAAACCGTTTGCCATGCCTGAACTTAGGGCCCGAATCCATGCCGTATTGCGCCGAAAATTCAAAATCAATGATAATGAGATAACCATTGATGGCATTTCAGTTCAGCTTGACCAAATGAAAGTCAGCTACAATACTTCCATCCTTGATCTGACTGATACCGAATACAAAATGCTGCGCTACCTGTTCCTCAATAAAAACAGGACAGTAACACGGATCGCCCTGGCTGAACATATTTGGGGCAACAAGATCGATGACCGTTTTTCCCTGGATTTTATTAATTCCCACATGAAGAATATCCGCAGAAAACTGGCAGGCCCTGGTGCCCCTGATCTGATCGAAACGATCTATGGCGTTGGATACAAAGTGAAGGACCATGAAACTTAACAACAAGATACTGATCAGCAACTCGTTGCTTTCTCTATTCATGCTGGTGGTAACCGGTTTCGGAACTTATTACGTGGTTAACACAACCATATTTGATGAACTCGATTTTCACCTGCTTCAACATAAATTTGATATTCAGCAGCAACTGCAACAAGACCCGGGCAGTCTGGATGAGATCAGGCGACTTGGAGGACTCGGCTCCTACGAGTGGGTTGAGATCCATGATTATGACGAAAGCATTTCACTCAATTCAAATCACTTTTCCACCATAGACAGCGTCCGATATTCAGAAGTTTCTGATTTAGCTGAGTCATACCGAAAACTAACCACTACCCTCTCAGTTGAGGGAGATCATTATTTACTAGAGATCTATGAAGAAGTAGCTGCGTGGGATAAGATCAGCATGACCGTCATGTTGAGTATACTTGCGGCGCTGTTTATTTGGGTAATTCTGCTTTATGTAGTAAACCAATATGTTTTTGGCAGGATCCTCGCACCCTTCTACGATACAGTGGATAAGCTCGAACAAATTTCCTCCCCCACTCAGGTAGGAAAACCTTTTCCGGAACCGGAGACCTACGAGATCCGCGTGCTGAATAATGCTTTGAACACTATGCTTACGCAAATAAAGTCTTCTTTCGATGATCAAAGAAAGTTTATTCAGAATGCCTCTCACGAATTATTAACTCCACTTTCCATCATTCGTCAGAAAGCGGAAAAAATGATCTCTGATTCTGAAGATCTTAATCACAACAGCATTGAAAGGCTCCATGAGATACAACAAACTGCCGTCAGGCTCACCCGGCTCAGTAATGCTTTATTACTTATAAGTCGCGTTGAAAATAGACAGTTTGAGATGGATGATGAGATAGAAGTCACAGAAGTAACAGAAAAAGTCCTAAAAGAGCTGTGGGATTTTATTGAGATAAAAGAATTGAAAATTGTTAAAAACCTGACTCAAACATTTGAGTTTAATGGCAACAAAGAGCTTATCCATTCTGCCATTTATAATATTATTCAAAATGCCATTAAATTCTCACCTAAAGGAGGTAAGATCTATATCTCTGTTACTAAAAATGAATCAGATAGAACGGTTTTTTCTGTTAGTGATGAAGGACCGGGAATACCTGAGAAAATGATCGGTCAGGTATTCGATCGTTTCAAAAAGGGCGATAAACGGTCAGGGCACAGCAGCTCCAGCCCCGGACTCGGTCTGTCTATCGTAAAAAGTATCTGTGAGCTCCACGGTTGTGAGTATAAAGCCGAGAACAACCCGGAGTTGGGTGTGACTTTCAGCCTGCTTTTCTAATCCTGAGTTCGATTAATGGTTCTCCGGGATTTATAGTGGCCCCTTCAGGTCCGTTCCAATTACTAAACTGTCAACATATTACCTGACACTTACAAAGGTGACAACTCCTTGAACCCTTTATTTAGACTCAGATTCTAAATTCATTTTCTCTACAGATTTGATGATTAGCTTGAGGTGAAATTCAACAATGCTCAAAGTAGGTCGTCATGTTTCAATCTGTATTACTTGTGGTTTTGATGCTTTTTCAAACCGCGCCCGTCTCCACTGATACAACAGATCTTTCGTCCCTAAGTGTACAACAAGCACTTGAGATCGCCTATCGACAGAATCCTCAGATCAACCGTCTTCAGTATCAGATCAGAGCTCAGAAACAACAAGAAGTGTTGAGCTTTGGCATTTCCGATCCTGAACTTACCTATATGAGAGAAGGTATTGAGGGAAGTGAATTTACTGAACAGAGATGGTCTGTTTCACAAAGTATAGAATTTCCACTGACAGGTATTTACCGAATTAAACAGGAACGATCTGCCACCAAATCCCTTGAACTGAAACTTCAGGATCTGAAAAATCAGATCAAATCTGATGTTAAAACGGTATACACACAATTGGCATTCGCCCTTCAATCCGGAAACCTTGCAGGTGAAAGGGTACAGCTTTTTGAGAATTTGAGAGAAGCAGCTCAGGCCCGGGCTGATATGGGGGAATCCTCGGAAATTGACGCCATGCAGGCCGACCTTCAGCTTCAGGAAGCCCGTAACAATCAGGAGACTACTTTCAAAGAGATCATGAATGCACGGTATGATCTGTTTCAAACCATTGGGCTCGATCCTGAAGAACAAACCTATGACATCGGCTTCACCGATACTCTTAGTTATGTGATTGTTGATATCGATCAGGACGATGTAATGGAACGGCTTCAGGATCATCCCAAATTAAAACAAATTGAACGTGAAGTAGATGCCTCGGAATATGGCAAAAAACTTGCTAAAAGTACCTACTTGCCAAACCTGAACCTGAGTTACTATCGGCAAGACTTTGGCAAAAACTATGATTTTTACGGCTTCGAGATCGGGGTAACTGTTCCACTTTGGTTTGCATCCCGCCAATCACCTAAGGTTAAGCAGGCTAATGCCCTTCAAAATGCCACAGAATGGAAATATGAGGATAGCCGGTTGCTCATAAAAAAACAGGCTGAACAGACCTGGCATAGTTACGAATCGGCAAAGAATAACATCGAACGTTTCAGGGAGAATATACAAAGCAAATCCTTAGAGCTCGTTCAAATGACACAAAAGGGATACAGCCTTGGTGAGCTTGATCTGCTCACTTTACTGGAAGCTCAACGAACTTACCTGAGAACACAGGAAACCTACTATCAAACTCTGAGGGATTATTATTTGACGGTGATAGACCTGGAGCGTTACCTGCAAACTGACATTATTTTTAACTAGGACAAGACTACTGCTATGAAAGCACAACCTTTAAATTCCAAAAACCCTATTCCAATAAAAGCTGCAGCCATACTTTTCGTATCCGTATTGTTGGCATTTAGCGGGTGCTCGGAGAGCGCGGACTCGCCCGCTACCGAAGAAACAGGAACCCCTCCTTCATTACGGTCTGAACAAACGGTTCAAAGTGTTAAACTGACTCAGGAACAGGCTGACAATTTAAACATCCAAGTCTACACGGCTACTGCTGAACCTGTCTCATTTTCCATTGAGGCACCGGGTGAAGTTTTTCCCGCACCTGAGCGGATATCTGTTGTAAGTGCCCCGATCGATGGGCGTATTTCAAATATTTATGAACACGAGGGTGAGCGCGTTTCTAAAGGAGATCCTCTGCTGGAACTTGAAAGTCTGGAATTTGCAAACCTTGTTGCCGCTTATCTGGAAGCAACTGCTGAGATCACATATCAACAACAACAAGTGGATCGCCTTAAGGTCTTAACGGAAGACAAGATCAGTCCATTAAGAAACTTGGAACGTGCACAAGCCGATCTGAGACTTGCCCAAACCCGGCAAAGTGCTGCCCTGGCCCGATTGAAGGCTGTCGGGATCACCGAAAGTCAAACCAGGCGATGGGATCCGTTCGCATCAGATCCTAACGCCAAGTTAACGATCTATGCCTCTATTGATGGCGTTCTTAATGAGCACCTTATAGAGATGGGGGAATCAGTTACAGCCTATCAGAAACTGCTGGATATAATCGATAACACTGAGGTACTGGTTCGCGGATTCATTGCACCGGAGGATGCTTATTTCATACAACCCGGTACCTCACTTACCATAAATGAGCGTGCTAGCCGGGAAGGTGTTTCTGCCCATTCTCTCAATGCAACCGTAACTACCATCAACCCGGCTCTGGATCAAAATAACAGATCGGTTGTACTAAACTCGATTGTAACTACAGAGGATAACTGGCCTTTGGTCGGACAAAGCGTACGGCTTACCTATATGGCTAAACCTGAAGAAAGCTCCATCAGCATACCCATTACGGCTGTTCAATACGACCAATCAGACGCTACCGTTTTTGTGCAGCTTTCTGAGCTCGAATATGAGAAAAGAACCGTCAAGATCACACGCATCACAGATGAGCATGCTATTCTTAGCAGCGGGCTTGAGCCGGGCGAAAAAGTGGCTGTCACTCAGGTATTCAGCCTGAAGGCCCTTGAACGATTTGAGCAATTTGCAGACTAACATTTTATCAGCGATACCATGCTAAACAATATTATTGATTTCAGTCTTCGTCAAAAATTCGTTGCCCTCTCGCTGGTTGTTCTGATGGCCGTGGGTGGTATCTTTTCACTGCAGGATATCCCAATTAACTCACAACCGGATGTTACGCCCGTTCAGGTACTCGTTATTACCAAAGCCGGTCGTTATTCTCCCTACGATGTTGAACGTCTCGTTAGCTATCCGATCGAAACCTCAATGAATGGCCTGCCGGATATCAAAGAAGTTCGTTCTATCTCACAGTTTGGGCTTTCAGCCGTCACCATTGAATTTGATGAAGGCACCGATATCTATTTTGCGCGGCAATTGGTGAGTCAAAGAGTACAGAGTATCTCCGGTGAATTACCTGAAGGCGTATCATCTCCTCAATTGGGTCCAATTTCCACCGCTTTAGGTGAGATCGTTCAATATGTAGTAAGAGGGCAAAATCATACTCTCACTGAACTTCGTACCATTCAGGACTGGCTGATCGCACCTCAACTTAAGACGGTTCAGGGAGTTACTGAGATCAACTCTTTTGGCGGATTTGTAAAACAGTATGAAGTTCAGGTGGATCCTGACAGGCTGCGAAATTTTGGGATCGGCCTAAAAGACCTGACTGATGCCATTGCAAACAATAACAGTGTATCGGGCGGTAATTTCCTTGAACATAACCGGGAACAATATATTATCCGTGGTTTTGGGCAGATCAGTGATCCGAAAGATATTGAGGATATCATTGTCAAAGACCTGGATAACCGTCCTATCTATATAAAAGATATTGCTGAGGTAACTCTTGGGCGTCAGCTTCGGCAGGGAGCGGTAACTCAGGATGGAAAAGGAGAAATAGTAACCGGTATCGTTATGATGCTTCGTGGCGGTAACGGTCGCGAGGTGATCGATGATATAAATGTCAAGATCGATGAGGTCAACAAAAGTCTGCCTGAGGGCGTGACCATTGAAAAATTCTACGATCAGTCCGATCTGGTTGATCGTACCACAAGCACTATCATCACCAACCTGGTGGAAGGTGGCTTTTTTGTGATCGCTGTCCTTTTACTGCTTTTGGGTGAGATAACAGGGGCTATCATAGTGGCTTCCGTTATCCCACTATCCATGCTTTTTGCCTTTATCGGGATGGACCAACTCGGACTTGCAGCAAACCTTATGAGTCTTGGTGCCATTGACTTTGGTATGGTGGTGGATGGATCTGTGGTCATGGTTGAAAATGTTGTTCACAGGCTCAACAAAGATAAATCTGACAAACCGAAACTCGTTGTGATCCGAGAAGCCGCTCACGAAGTGGCCCGCCCTATATTCTTCGGTGTCCTTATTATTTTAATGGTATATGTACCCGTTATGACTTTTTCTGGTATGGAAGGAATTCTATTCAGGCCAATGGCCATTACCGTGGCAACGGCTGTTTTCGGTTCCTTGATCCTGGCCCTTGTATATATACCGGCTATGTCTGCCATTGTGTTTAAGAATGGCGTGAAGCTTCGAAAGAACTACGTGATCAACTGGTTGCGCCCACGCTACAAAAAATTCCTTGAGCTAAGTCTCAATAAAAAAACCATTACTATCGGTTCTGCTGTTGTCGTATTCCTCTCTTCCCTGACCTTACTTCCATTTCTTGGAACCGAGTTTTTACCTGAATTGGATGAGGGTTCCATCCTGATTGAACAGGTTCGAATGCCTTCTGTTACGCTGGAAGAATCAGTCCAAAATGCCGATTGGCTAGCCGGAAAGCTCAGTCAAAATATCCCTGAAATCAGAACGGTGGTTCCAAAAACAGGCCGCTCCGATCTCGCTAACGATTGGATGGGTGTACATCAAACAGATATCTGGGTAGTATTAAAACCCCGTGAAGAATGGCGTGACGGACTTTCCAAAGAAGATATCATTGACCTCATCCGACCCTATCTTGAGACTGAACCCGGTCTATCCTACAACTTTACACAACCCATTGCCATGCGGGTAGATGAGCTGACAAGTGGAGTTAAGTCAGACATCGCTGTTAAGATATTTGGTGAAGAACTTGAGGTATTGGATAAGGTTGGGCGGTATATTTCATCCATTCTGAATGATGTTGAAGGAACCGATAACCACTATCTGGAACAAAGCAGTGGTCAACCGTATTTCAATATCGAAATAGACCGCGAAGCTGTCGCTTCATTCGGGCTGAACGTTAATGATGTTCAACGTGTGATTGAGACCGGTATTGGCGGCAGTGTAGCCGGAGAGATCTTTGAAGGCCAGCGTCGATTTGACATCGTAGTCCGTTTACCGGAAAACCTTCGTAATACATTTCAGGATATCATGGAGGTTCCATTACAGCTTCCAAACGGCGGTTATATTCCATTAAAACAAGTGGCCCATATCTATGCTGAAGAAGGACCGCGCGAAATAGCCCGTGAGAATGGCTGGAGACGAACCATACTCGGTATTAATATTCGTGACATTGACACAGGAACTTATGTAGCAAATCTTCAGGAAGCCATTGAAAGTAATATCGATGTTCCTGCCGGTTACTTTCTGCAGTATGGGGGAGCATTTGAGGATCAGCAAAGGGCCATGAATCACCTTTATGTTGTTGTCCCAATCTCACTTCTTATTATTATCGGTCTGTTGTATATGATGTTCGGCAAATTCCGGTTTACCATGCTCATCTTCCTTAACCTCCCTATTGCACTCTCAGGTGGTATTTTCATACTCTGGATGCGCGGACTGTATCTTTCGGTTTCCGCGAGTATCGGTTTTGTTGCCTTATTCGGGGTTGCGGTTTTGAACGGTATTGTACTGATATCTCACCTCAACGATCTTCGAATAAATGGAAAAGGATTAAAAGAGGCCGTTATTCAAGGCTCGGCTGATCGTTTGCGACCTGTATTGATGACTGCCTTAGTTGCCAGCCTTGGCTTCTTGCCTATGGCTTTCAACGTGGGTCCCGGGTCTGAAGTACAGCGCCCACTCGCCTCCGTTGTTATCGGCGGACTTGTCACTTCAACTCTACTCACATTATTAGTACTGCCCACCATCTACCACTGGATGGAAAAAGGGAAAAAATTAGTGGACAAAACTCAGGAATTCTAATCAAACGGAATACGTCATGAATCCCGCACATTTACATCTTATCGTTAATCACATTCCCATCTTTACAACTGTGATCGGAATCTTCATCCTGATCTGGGGCATGTATAAAAGTAGTTCGTCTATTCGCAATATTGCTTTTGTATTGTTCATTTTCGGAGCCATCGGCAGCTATGTAGCCATAGAAACCGGCGAGTCTGCTGAAGATATCGTGGAAGAAGTTGCTACTGTCTCTCACGATGCCATTCATGATCATGAAGAAGCCGCAGAATTATCTTTGTGGTTCGCAATTGTGATGGGTTTGCTCAGCATTGCAGCTTTAGCTGCCAAAAAGCTGAACCTCAGGTTTGAAACCGGTTTACATATCGTGATACTGGTAACGGCACTGATAACCGCCGGTATACTTATGTATGTGGCTTACGAAGGCGGAGAGATCATGCACACTGAAGCCTACACTGAGCAAGTTCAGTCAAACAATTAATCAAGCTTAAAAGGTGAGTTTTTCATCCACCAGTGCCAGGCTCTCAATAGGCAGATGACTGTCTTTCCGTCGTTGATCTCACCGTTATGAACCATTTCAACGGCTTCTTTGAAAGGCATTCTGTGACGTGTCACAAATTCGTCGTCATCTACTTTTTGGGGTACTGCACCCAGGTTCCATGCCACATAAATGTGAATGATCTCATCAGAATAACCAATGGCAGGACAGAAATGCCCCACATAGGCAAGGTTCTCAGTTGTAACACCGGCCTCTTCCTCTAATTCCCTCACAGCTGTTTTATCCTGAGATTCTCCGGCATCAATTTTACCGGCCGGCACTTCCCAGAATATCTGATCCATTGGGTAGCGGAATTGCCTTATCATCATGATCTCTCCGTTCTCATAAACAGGTACTACTGCACAGGCTCCCGGATGTTTTATCCATTCCCGTGAAGAGACTGTGCCATCAGGAAGTTCCACATCATCGTAAAAAACGTGTAAAAGCTTTCCCTTAAATATCTCTTTAGAATTTAGCTTATTCTCTACCAGTAATTTATGGTCCTTCATATTGGTTTTAGAGTATTAATGACTGTAAATTTGGTGGGCAATATCGCAAATAAAAACAAGGTTTGGCTACAAAAATCAAAAATATAGACGGGAAAAAAGTGAAGGTGACCGGTCGAGTTATGACCTGGTCGAATATGATCTCCTTTTCCAGAATTCTGGTGGCCTTTCCTATCGTATATTTACACTACATTAACGATTATCAGGTTAATGCCACCATTGGCATTCTGATCTTTTACGGCGTGATCTCAGATTATCTGGATGGTTATATCGCACGAAAAACCAACACTATTTCGGAAATCGGGAAGATGATAGATCCTATTGCCGACAAATTATGTGCATTGGTATTGTTTATCTATACTGTGTGGATCGGATGGATACCGTTATGGTTCTTGTTGCTTGCTATGTTCCGCGATATATCCATCATGCTAGGTTCATATTTCATTAAAAGTAAATATGATAAAGTGGCGATGGCTATTATGTCGGGCAAGATATCAGTGAATGTATTGGCACTGTACTGGATCTCTGTGTTCTTTTTCCAGGAAGCCACGAACGTTCACATGTTTTTACTGGCTTGTTCGGTAACCCTAATGGTTATATCGTGGATAGATTATTTTAACCGCTACCGCCTCATTATGCGCGGAGCAAAATTCAATTAGTTTGATACATGGGATTTCTAGAAAAATTAGGACTTAAGAAAAAAGAAAAGCTGGATGAAGGCGTTCAAAAAAGCCGGGATGGCCTGCTTAATAAGATCGGAAAAGCCTTTGTCGGCAAAGACAAGGTCGATGATGCTATTTTGGACGATCTGGAAGAAATACTGATCACTTCTGATGTCGGTGTAAATACGACCATAGAGATCATCAAGAAAATTGAAGACCGTGTAGCAAGAGACAAATTCGTTACACAGGATGAATTACAAACCATGTTACGGCAGGAGATCGTTGACCTTCTAGAGGACAACGCCCCTGATAAGCCGGCAGAGTTTGATGCCGAATTCCCGGTCAAACCACACGTAATCCTGGTGGTTGGTGTTAACGGGGTAGGTAAAACAACCACTATCGGTAAACTGGCGCATCTCTACAAAAAAGCAGGGAAAAATGTGATATTAGGTGCTGCTGATACTTTCCGTGCTGCCGCTGTAAATCAATTAAAGATCTGGAGTGAACGGGCAGATGTTCCGATCATACAACAGGGTCAAAATGCTGACCCCGCTTCTGTTGCCTATGATACCGTTGCTGCAGCTAAAGCTCGAAGCGCCGATGTTGCCCTCATCGATACTGCCGGTCGCCTGCATAACAAAAAAGCTCTCATGGAAGAACTTGCCAAAATAAAGCGTGTGATGGGTAAAGTAGTTGATGGCGCCCCACATGAAGTCATCCTGGTACTGGATGCCTCAACAGGACAAAACGCTATGCAACAAGCTAAAGCATTCACCGAAACGGTAGACATCACCGGTCTGGCTCTCACAAAACTGGATGGCACAGCTAAAGGTGGCATCGTGATAGGCGTTTCAAATGAATTGAATGTACCAGTAAAATACATTGGCCTGGGAGAGCAGATCGAAGACCTTCAGGTTTTTGATCGTGCTGACTTTGTCAACGCATTATTTGGTGAATAATAAATCCGGAATTAATCGGCTTGTAATGTAACGTTTTTGCCCGTGGCGTCTCTTATTTACTACAACCTGATATAGCAGGCACCATAATAATTAGTATATAAATTGGCATGCTTCCTGATGAACAGATTCCTAATAATAGATTATTGGATCACATACAGGCACAACTATTATTTATAAAATGCATTTACATTTATGTATTTATCCTGTATTTCCATCAACTTTGCCACCATCATCGTCATCACCGCCACCGGTTTCATTATCTTCGTCAGGTGATTTATAATTAATATTATACTTAACCGTATCCTTCATTTGATATTTTATTTATTAATGGTCAGAAGCAAAAAACAATATATTATTTTCACATGCAATAGGCTGAAAGGTATGACATGAGGGTGTTTTCAACGAATATAATAATTGTATTCAGTAGCATAATTTTTTCAGTGAGTGCCTTTGCTCAGGATCCGGATTCTCTATTCTCTAGTGGGCAGGATTTTTATGAGAGTGCTCAATACGATCAAGCTGCAAACAATTTTGAAGAATCAGGACAACTCTATCTGCAACTAGAGGATTCTGTAAACTGGGTAAGATCGATGTATAGGTATGGTGATGCATTGATGAGTTCGGGTAAGGTCCAGGAGGGTTTGAATTCCCTTCTTACTATTGATGAATTAAAGCCTGAGCAAACCCCTGATGATCTAAAGGCACTCATTAAAAATTACATTGGCTGGGCTTATCGTCAGCTTGAACAATATGATAATTCAAAAGAATACTATCTGCGGGCTATTGATTTTGCTAATTCATCAGAAGACTCAGTACTTATCGGCAGGCTTAACAATAATATCTCTTATGCATATCTCTATACCGGAGATTATGAAAGAGCATTTACTCATCAGAAAAAAGCCAAAGAAATCTATGAAGCAACCGGAGAAGAGTATCGGCTTTCATTTGTGCTGAACGGGATGTTCGCAACTCTTCGGGAATTGGGATTACATAACCAGGCAAATAAATATATACGCCAGAGTCTGGCTATCCGTGAGAAAGTGGGGAATCCAAACCTGATGGATATTGCTTACCATAATATGGCCGCCAGTTATAATGATATGGGCCAGCCTGATAGTTCCATTATTTATTACAGTAAATCACTGGAACTCTCCCGAATGCTGAAAAACCCCTATGATATCACGCAGACACTCATAAATATTGGAAACCTTTACTTGCGCTCCGGTGATCACGATAATGCACTGGCTTACTACAACGAGGCCCTGGAAACTAACTACAAAACAGACCGCCCCGTATCGATCGCTAAAAATCTCATGCAACTTGCTGGTGTTGCCATTCTAACTAACGACCTCGAAAATGCCGAGACTTTCTATATCGAAGCATTAAACTGGATGGAGCGAGCAGACTCACCTCAAACCCTTGCTGATCTCTATCTGGATTTTGCACAGCTTGAAATTAAAAAACAAAACTACAATAAAGCTGAGAATTATATCAAGGAAGTTTTTAACCTTTCAGGTGAAAAAGCTTATATGGATCAACAGATCAGGGGGCACTCACTTCTAGGCGAACTTTATAGCAAGCAAGGTGATCTTAATGAAAGCCTCCGGGAATTCACAAAAGCTTATATGCTGTCAAAAGAAAGATCTACCTCTAACAGGATATTCCCGGCGATCGACCTTGCTAGAGCATATCAAAAGATATCTTCAGACAGTTCCTACTATTATGCCGGTGAAGCTTTTTCGCTGATCGATTCTATAAGAACAAATGTGGCAGGGTTAGCCTTTCGCTCCGGCTTTTTTAGTCAATATGCCGGTTTCTACAATGAAGTAGCTTCGTGGTATATCGCCGATAATGAATCTGAAAAGGCATATGACCTGGTTGAATCAGCCAAAGCACGGGTCTTGATGGATGAGTTGGCAGAAGCTGAAAACAAATTCTTTCAGCAACTTGACGAGTCCACGCTCATCAAAAAACAACAGATGGGTAAGCAGATCGATCAGCTATATAACAAAATTCAACAGACTCAGGATGAAAACGATATTCGTGCGTCTAGGAATCAACTTAAAGACCTGGAATTCAAGTATCAAAGTTTTGTAAATGAGATCCGCCAGGATATTCCCGAATGGAAAAATTTTGAGTACCCGGAAGCCTTGACAGCTAAACAGGTAATGGCTTTGATTCCTGAAGAAACTGCAATTCTTGAGTTTGCTTATGCAAAACAAGAGCTCATGGTATTCCTTGTTACCGAAAATGATCTTAAGACCGTTCTTGTAGATAGCATTGCCGGGAAAAATCCAATGGAGCACCTTACAAACCTCATCAGTTCATACAGAAACAGGATCATTGAGGAGGCGCCGGTTAACGAACTAAATAAGCTTTCCCTCCCTCTCTTTGAGTTATTGGTAGAGCACCCCCTTTCCATTTCAAACGATCTGATCAGCAATCTGATCATTGTTCCCGAAGGAAATTTGACTTTTTTGCCTTTTGAAGCTCTTCATAATGGCACAAATTATCTGATCGAGGACATTAACGTCAAATACCTTCCATCTGCCTCCATCTATCCATTTATTCAGTCCCCACATAGGTCAACCAGTTTCGATATACTTGCTGTTGCTGGGTCCGGGTTTGTGGAAGGCACTTTAAGTACTGAGGTAAGCTCACAAGATAATTTTGCTTCTCTACCGTCAACACTGATAGAAGTTGAATCTATCGCAAAGAACTTTGACAAGGCCAAGATCCTCAAGAATGATGATGTAACCGAAGCAGGACTCAAATCACACAACCTCGGTCAATTCAGATTCTTACATTTTGCCACTCATGGTAATATAGATGAGTTGAACCCCTCTCAAAGCGGGTTAATACTTTCAAAAAAAACCGCTATTGAATCATTGTTTGGAGAGGATGGATATTTAAACAGTACAGAGATCTCCGGATTAAATCTTAATGCTGATCTCGTCACCCTAAGTGCCTGCAATACCGGTATGGGTAAGATCGTATCGGGTGAAGGTCTGATCGGCCTTCAGCGTTCTTTTCTGTCGGCCGGTTCATCTGCAGTTATGGTCAGTTTATGGAATATCTACGACCGCAGCACGGCTGATTTCATGTCTGAATTTTACAGTAAGCTAATACTTCATGAAGCTGCTGATTATGGGATCATGAACCGTACACTGGATTGGTTCGGCTTTTACCGACACCCTTTGTTTGATTATAAGACCAAAGCTTTGCGCGACGCCAAATTGTCTATGATCTCTCACCCTTATTACAGTCACCCGGTTCACTGGGCTCCTTTCATACTGATCGGAAAATAAAAAGGGATAGACTATTAAATCTATCCCTGAAAAGCCTGTATTTTACTGAAAGACTATCTTGGTTGTACCTGAGTTTTCTCAATAAATTCCTGGTTATCTACAACCGGCCGATCCGGGCTGTTCGCCAGCAAAGCCGTCAGGTTATAAACCAAATGAGTTCTTTGAAGGAGTGGTCCAAAAGTTATCTTTTCAATATGATCTTGTGGACGGTGATAGTCTTCATGCGTCCCATTAAAGAAAAACACGAAAGGCACTCCAAGCCGACCAAAGTTCCAATGGTCGCTTCTTCTGTAAAATTGGTTCGGATCTTCAAGGTCATTGTATCGTTTGCTCAGTGATATGTTTGGCCCCATTTCGTTAGCAACCCGGGTCAGGCTATCCAAACCGGAAGAGATGATTTCACCACCTATAATATATACATAGCTGCTGTCCTCAACATGTTCAGGGTCAACACGGCCGATCATGTCCATATTGATATTGGCCACCGTGTTCTGAATGGAATAAATAGGATGATCAGAATAATAGCGAGAACCGAGCAGGCCTTTTTCCTCTCCTGACACGTTCAAAAACAGCACACTCCTTTTGGGACCAACCCCAGCGTTCTTAGCCTTCATCATAGCTTGGGCAGTTTGAAGAGAGGCCGTTGTACCGCTTCCATCATCATCCGCCCCGTTGTATATGTTATCTCCGGTTGAGTCCGGACTTCCGATACCCACATGATCATAGTGTGAGCTCAAAACTACCACCTCATGTTTCATAGCTGGATCTGATCCTTCCAGAAAAGCCACGACATTTTGGGTCTGTACAATATTCTCATCGATCAGTGGGCGATGCTCCAACTCATAATTCAGATCATAAGCTTCAAATGAATCAGGCTGAGAAAAAATCCTTTCCTGCATTTGTTCTAGTGCCTCAAGGCTTTGCAAGCCTAACATCTTAGCCCCCAAAAGAGGGTGTACACGATTAAAAGCAGGAGCATTACCTGAGTTGTTGTTGTTGTCCAGGTATCTTAGTGAAAGGCCTCTACCCTGACCGAAGCCTGACATTCTGCTTCTAGCTTCTTGTTCAAAGTCTTCAACATCAGTTCCCACAATAATTATTGTTCCCAAAGCACCTTCTCGTGAAAGGACTGATTGCAGGTATCTCATATTCGTTATACCCTCTTCATAAAACACCAACACCCATTTATCGGAGAGGTCTGCAGAAAAATGATTTACCCCTGTTTCTTCATCATTGATACCGGCTCCAACAAAAACCACAGATCCTTCCAAGGGATCATTTCCACCAAATATGGTCACAAACTCTGCATACTCATTTTTGCTGTGAACCGATCTTTCAATGACTTCACCGTTTTCAGAATTCGTAAGAGTATATGAGATCTCATCGATGGCAGGTTGAACCAACTCATAATGCTGAAAATAAGAGTTATCATCTCCCACCGGCTTCAGCCCCATTTCATTATATCTTTTTGAAAGAAAGTTTGCCGCTTTTTGCTCACCAATGGTTCCGGTTTCGCGACCTTCTAATGAGTCATGAGCTAACACCGCCAGATCATTGTATAGCCCGTCAATAGTTATTTCATCTGCAAAAGAATAGATATCACCATATTGAGCACTTTTAGATCCATTCATTGTGCTGCATGAAACAAATGCTGCGAGCAAAATTAAGAGTAATATATTTTTTATCATTGTTTTAATGTGATTTAGTATTAGTTAGCACCGATGATCTCATCTACCGGTTTGAGATCGATATAAAATTCAGTTGGATCATCTTCCAGAAACAGATTGATCTGCTGTTCCTTGATCATTTCAAGAACTGCAAGAAAGGTAACCACCACATAGATCTTATTTTGCAGTGTTGAGCATACTTCCATAAAGGTTTGCCTTCCTTTTTCCTGCAACCGGTTCAGTACAAATTCAGCTTGTTCTTCGACAGTTGTGCTGACCTTTTCAACATGATGCACGATATTTTTTCTTTCAATATCCTGAAGCACTTTTTTAAATGCCGCGATCAGATCGAACATGGTCACATCCTGGAGCGCTTCTCCTGATGCCTGCTGCTCCACAGTATCAGCTTCCGGATAGCCTCTCATATATTTCTTTCTGGTCTCTTCATCCATGTCTGCCATCTTCTCAGACATTTCCTTATAGCGCTTATATTCCAACAGGCGCTGCACCAGTTCATACCGTGGATCCGTTTCATCCAATTCCTCTTCATCAGAATCTTCCCGGGGCAGCATCATCTTCGCCTTAATAGACATAAGCATACTTGCCATAAGGATAAATTCACTGGCTATATCAAGGTCTAATTCTTCCAGAAGATTTACATACTCCAGAAATTGTTTTGTGATGTATGAGATCGGAATATCGTAAATATCCAGTTCATCTCTCTTGATAAAGAAAAGCAACAGGTCTAAGGGGCCTTCAAAATTATTTAGCTGGACTCTATACATAACTCATAAAACTACACTGTTGAGGACTTAATTTCTTGTTTTCTTTTATACAGCTAATGTTATTTTAGGGTTTGATTTAACAAGTGTATTAAAATCATGGATTACTCGAAGTTTGTTGATGCGGTCCTGGAAAATGATGAATCAGTGATAACAAAACAGGTCAAGGTTATCACTGCCGTGCTCATTAAATTTCTTACTGTACGTATGAATGCCTCCTTCGAAGACGCACAGGATTGCGCACAAAATACACTCCTTATCGCAGTAGAAAAAATTCGAAATGACGAATTAACTCATCCTGATGCGCTTATAAATTACCTATTTACCACTTCAAAACATGAATATTTCAAGGTTATTTCGAAGGATAGGGAAGTAAATTATGAAGACCTTCCGGAACATCATTCCACTAATGCAGACCAACTTCACCGGTTAGTCGATAAAGAGAAAATGTCGCTTTTAAAGCAATGCATGGAGGCTTTAAAGACTGATTACAGAAAATATATTGAATACTGGTTTCAGAATCCGGGATACGAAACTTCCGTAGTTGCAGACCACTTTGATATTTCCATAAACAATGCATGGACCAAGAAGCACCGGATCATTAATGTCTTAAAAGAGTGTATTGAAAAAAAATTTCAAAAATAGTGTAAGGAATTGCTTTCTCATCGCTCTAACTATAGGAGCTCAGAATGTATTTAAAAATACATTCTGGCATTTTGATAAAAGATTATAACAATGAAAGATTCGAGAGAAAAAGAAATTCGACGGCAAATAGATGCCTATATAAAGGGCAACTTGGGCGAAGACCAAGTCCAGGCACTTTGGAATGAGTTTGCCAAAGACCCTGAACTGTTAGAACTGCTTGAACTAGAGGTTAATATTAAAGAATTGATCGAGCAGGAATCAGGTTCTTCACATAAAAAAGGATCATCTCAGGTATCCACTCGTAAACTACCTAAGTGGACTTGGTATGCAGCAGCGGCTGCTATCATTTTGGTGGCTTTGGTACAGCTTTTCCGTCTCGATAATGCAGTCAGCCTTGATCAGATGGTAGTGCAAACTATTGAGCCAGCTCAGATCGAGACCTCCAACGCTGTCAGAGCTAAGGATATGAGGATCACATCAGCTGACTCACTTTTAAATTTGGGTTTTCAGGCATTCTTATCCGGTGATGATGACAAAGCTTTGAACTTGTATGAAAAAGTGATCGTCGATCATAATGAAGAACCCTATATATCTAAAGCTTATTTGAATAAGGGCATTATTCATTATAATAATTACGAATACCAATTAGCGATCCGTTCTTTTAAACAAACCATTGACCGGGTCGAAAACAGCCGCATGATAACTGAAAAAGCATACTGGTACCTTGCGAATGCGTTTGTAAATATCGGAGAGCTTGAAGATGCAAGAAATGCTGTAACTAAAACGTATCAGCTTGATGGGGTATTCACAAGCCCGGCATTCAGGTTACTTAATAAGTTAAATGAAGAGCTGGGCTATTCTGATCTTGAAGAAACTGAACACATCAATTGAGAACTGATGCAATAGCTATCTTTCAGCCATAGGTATGGGTTCTCCTGCTTCTTTCATATGATTCATAAAAAACTCATGAGCACTTAGTTTGGAACTGCCCTTTTCTTTTTCGGCTCTCGTATAAGTTCCGTCACTGTTAAGCAGCCACCTCTGCTTGTTGTCGTTGAAGTATATGTTAAATGCGAACTGCAGATACTTCTTCAAGGTTTCATTTTCAATTGGAGTGATCACTTCTACTCGTGCGTCCAAGTTACGGTGCATCCAATCGGCAGAACCAATGAAATATTTATGTTCTCCCCTGTGATTGAAATAGTACAACCTTGAATGTTCCAGGTACCTGCCAATTATTGAGTGAACAGTTATATTTTCACTTAAGCCCTCTTTGCCCGGTATCAAACGACAAACTCCTCTTACGATCAGGTCGATATTTACGCCTGCTTCTGAAGCTTCATATAACTTCTGTATGATCAATGGGTCTTCAAGGCTGTTCATCTTTGAAATTATTCTTGCCGGCCGACCGTTTTTGGCTTCTTTGATCTCATAATCGATCAATTCTGTCATTTGCCGGCGCATATGATGTGGAGCTACAAGAAGCCTGTCAAACTTTTGTTCCGGTGCATAACCGGTCAGTAGATTAAATACATCGGTCACGTCAGAGCATAAGCTTTCTTCACAAGTGAAAAGGGCCAGGTCTTCGTAGAGCTGAGCAGTATCCGGGTTATAATTTCCGGTCCCAATATGACAGTATGTTCTAAGTTCATCTCCTTCTTCACGGACCACCATGGTCAGTTTTGAATGGATCTTTAAACCTGGAATTCCATAAGCAACATGCACCCCGTAATTCTCTAGTTTCTGGGCCCAGTTAATATTCCGTTCTTCATCGAACCGAGCTTTAATTTCTACCAATACGGCTACTTGTTTTCCTTCTTCTGCGGCATGCATCAGTGAGTGCATTAAAGGAGAATCTCGTGATGTTCTGTACAATGTTTGCTTGATCGCCAGCACTTTCGGGTCTCTGGCTGCTTCCTCAATAAAACGCTGGGTAGTCAGCTCAAAACTATGGTAGGGATGATGTACCATGAAATCACCCTTTCGGATCACCTCAAATATATTTGGCATTTCTTCATCAGGAGCATGGCGCAAGGCCGGGTGTAATACAGGGGTCCAATTTCTCTCTTTGAGCCGATTGAATCCCTCAAGTTTTGCGATATCTATGGCATCAGCCAGCCCAATAGTTCCTTTCATTTCATATACATCACTCCAACTGATATTAAGGTGCTCAAGCAAATATTTTTTAATGTGCTTTGGCATTGCAGCATCCAACTCAAGCCTGACGATCTCGGCAAACTTGCGTTCCCGTAATTCATCCTCGATCGTTTCCAAGAGATCCTCCGCCTCTTCCTCATTACGGTCAACTGAAGCATTTCTCGTTACCCTGAACATATGGGCAGAGATCACTTCCATACCGGGAAAAAACTGATTCACTTTTTCTCTGATGATATCCTCAATAGGCACAAGAATGACCTTATTGCCTTTTCTGTGAACCTGAATAAAACGGTTTCTGTTGGCAGGGATCTTAAGCCTTGCAAAGGTTTTTTCATTGGACCGCCTGTTGATCAGTTCTATAGCAAAAGAGAGGCTCTTATTAGAAATAAAAGGAAACGGATGAGATTCATCCACAGCCAACGGAGTAACGATAGGGTAAATTTGTTTTTGAAAGTACCGGTCACTAACGCTTTTTTGATAGTCGGTCAACTCTTGGTAGGCCTTGATCTGAATTCCTTTTTCAGCAAGCTTCGGCTCCAGGTCTTCAAAGAAACAGGCCCGGTATGATTCGATCATGTCCTGAACCTCACTGCGTACGGCTTTAAGCTGATCGGTAGGCGTCATACCGTCAACTGATAACTCTTTCACCTCAGCCAGCTGTTGTCTTTTCAACCCACCCACTCTTTTCTGAAAAAACTCATCCAGGTTTGAACAGACAATGGATACGAATTTTACCCGTTCAAGTAATTTATTTTTCTCATTCCATGCTTCAGCCAATACACGTTCATTGAACTTTAACCAACTTAATTCGTAATTAAAGAAATACTCACTTCCAAAGATCTTCAGGTTACTGGAGCGCAGGTCTTTATGCATTCCCTTTTGTTTCAGGATCTCATTTTTTTTGGGATTTGCTAATTTCTTGGCAATCTTTGCCTTATGCGTGACCGAGGGATCCAGGCTCATTTCATCCGGTGATAGTGACGTCTTTTTCATGATTGCTTCGATTAATTAGCTGCGCATTTAGCTCTGAAACTAAGTATTATAATATAAACTTAGCGTTAACAAATACACGATTATAACGTGAATAATCCCCTTTTAAATCCCGAGGAAAAGGAAGAAGCCTTTGAACAGACCGTCCGACCCGGTTCACTTGAGGAATTTATTGGACAGAAAAAGGCTATTTCCAACCTCTCTATTTTCATTAAAGCCGCCCGCCAACGAGGTGATGCCTTGGATCATGTGATCCTTTCCGGCCCCCCGGGACTTGGTAAAACAACTTTATCCTATATCATAGCTAATGAAATGGGCGTTAAGATTCGCCCCACTACTGGCCCTGTGTTAGAAAAACCGGGAGACCTGGCCGGTATGCTTACAAATCTCGAAGAAGGTGATGTGCTTTTTATCGATGAGATCCATCGTCTCAACCCTGTGATAGAGGAATATCTGTATTCAGCCATGGAAGATTACAAGTTGGATATTGTGATCGACTCAGGCCCCAATGCAAGAAGTATACAGATCGAACTGAATCATTTTACGCTGGTGGGTGCCACCACAAGAAAGGGCTTATTGACCGCACCTCTCCGTGCGCGTTTCGGAATCGATATGCGATTGGATTATTATGATGTGGAGCTTCTTCAGCGAATCGCACTTAGAACAGCCCACCTTATGGGTCTGCAAATTACCGAGACGGGGGCCCATGAAATTGCCCGAAGAAGTCGCGGAACGCCACGTATCGTAAATAAACTTTTGCGCCGAACCCGTGATTTTGCCCAGGTTGATAATGTTACAACCATCGATGAAAAGATAGCCGATAAAGCCCTGAATGCCTTGGATGTTGACCAAAACGGATTAGATGAAATGGACATCCGGATCCTCAAAGCCATCATCGAAAATTACGATGGCGGTCCTGTGGGATTGAGCACCCTTGGGGTAGCTGTCGGTGAAGACAAAGGCACCATTGAGGAGGTGTATGAGCCATTCCTGATCAAAGAAGGTTTTATGCAGCGAACTCCAAAAGGCCGAATTTGCACTAAAAAGGCTTACCGGTATTTAAATATCAGTACATCAGAGCCAAATGGGAATTTATTTGAATCCTGATATTTTTAACCATAAATCTTTTTTAACTTCGCATCTCAATTTATTGAGTCTATAAACTATAGTCATACCTAACCGAAAGCACCTTATTTTAAGTTTATTAAACACATGAAAAATCTTTTTACCTCTGAATCCGTATCCGAAGGACATCCGGATAAAGTTGCCGATCAAATATCAGATGCCATTCTTGACGCCTTGCTTACTGACGATCCTGAATCCCGCGTAGCCGTAGAAACCCTTGTAACCACCGGTCTTGCCGTAGTTTCCGGAGAAGTTACTACCGATGCGTATGTGGATGTCCAAGAAATTGTTCGCGAAGTGATCCGCGAGATCGGCTACACCAAACCATCCTACCGTTTTGATTCTGAAAGCTGCGGTGTGCTAACGACTATTCACACTCAGAGTCCTGACATTGCTATGGGCGTTGATAAGGACGGAGCCGGAGATCAAGGTATGATGTTTGGATATGCCACCCGGCAAACTCCGGAATTCATGCCTATGCCTTTGCAATATTCACACGACTTGCTTCGTGAATTGGCTCGTATCCGTAAAGAGACCCGCCTGATGCCTTACCTTGCGCCGGATAGCAAGAGTCAAGTTACCATCGAATATGATGATGAAGGGAACCCTAAACGTATTCATACTATTGTTCTATCTACTCAGCACGACGAAGGTGTAGAGCAGGAACAAATTAAAGCCGATGTCAAAAAGCATTTAACCCACAAGGTGTTACCTGAAGATCTTTTAGACGATGACACGATCTATCATGTGAACCCAACCGGTAAATTTGTGATCGGTGGCCCGCATGGAGATACCGGTCTAACCGGACGAAAGATAATTGTTGATACTTATGGTGGATTTGGTGCCCACGGCGGTGGTGCCTTTTCAGGAAAAGATCCGTCCAAAGTTGACCGAAGTGCCGCCTATGCTTCCCGTCATATCGCAAAGAATATCCTGGCTGCCGACCTTGCTGATGAATGTCTTGTTCAGTTGGCTTATGCTATCGGTGTTGCTGAACCTGTTTCCATAAACGTGAATACCTATGGAACAGGTAAAATGAGCGACACCAAAATGGCTGCAATGATCTCAAAGGTTTTTGATTGTACGCCAAAAGGTATCATTGATAGATTTAACCTGAAATCACCAATTTATCAGGAAACGGCAGCTTACGGCCATTTTGGTCGCGAACAATTTCCCTGGGAAAAGCTGGACTATGTAGATAAACTGGGCTAGAGAATATTGAACATCGAACAGACGAGTGTTCAATATTGCATTATTACTGACTTGCTTCGACACTTTATGTCGAAGCATTTTTTTACTCTTAAATTTCATTAGACTCATACCCAACTTCTCGCTTGAGTATGCTTGACTGAACTTCCGGTTCCTTACATAATATTCTTTCCCTTCGACAATCTCTTCTTTTCTGTTATTTTCCGTGAATTCTTAATTCGTGCATACATGGAAAACGACGTCGTACAATCTGCCTCCGGTCAGCCATCTATAGAAGTATTTGGTATCACCATTATGGAACCGATGGTTACCTTTACCGACCTTTGGATCACTGCTGTATGCTTATTTGCTCTACTAAAACTCATCAAGCTCAATAAAAAGGGAAAAGTGCATCAGTACATGCGATGGTATTTTGGCATCATGGCGGTGGCTACTTTTTTGGGCGGAGTGTTAGGGCACGCTTTTCAATATGCTGTAGGTCTGGAATGGAAACTCCCAGGCTGGCTTATCAGTATGCTAGCCGTAATGGCGATAGAGCGCGCCTCTATTATGCACGCTCAACCCGTTATCAATGATAAATTTGGCAAGTTTCTGGAGGTTGCCAATGTGGTGGAATTACTTACTTTTGCTGTTATCACCTTTAGCACCTTAAACTTCTTCTTTATACAAGTTCACTCTGCATATGGTTTAGGATTAGTAGTGTTACCTCTTCACTTTTTGGTCTATTGGCGAACCAGGAATGAAGGCAGCCGTATCTTTTTCCTAACAGTTATCTTCGCCACACTTGCAGCCTTCTTTTACACCAGTGAAATTGGATTACACACATGGTTCAATCATCTGGATGTGGCACATACGGTGATGGCCATAAGCATGTATTTCTTTTACCGAGGCGCACGTAAACTGGAGGTGTTAAAACCTGAAGATATCAAAGAAGATAAAGGTTCTTTTAGTAAAACTGTTCGCGACGCCATTGACAGTTTGAAAAAGAACTTTAAAAGAGAGACAGTTTAAATTGACCTAAAATTTCATATTCTTACCTACAAACAATCTTAATTGATCCTACAATGAAAAACCTTGCTTTATGTCTGTTATTGAGTTCCTGTTTCATAATGTCTTGCACCTCATATCAACCACAAACTGCATTTACTAATGTCTCTGTTCTTCCCATGGACAGTGATGTTGTCATGGAAGATCAAACCGTTATTATTGAAAGAGATCGCATCGTTGAGATTGGTCCTTCAATGGAAGTTAGAGTTTCATCTGATGCCACAATCATTGACGGAACCGATAAGTATCTAATGCCCGGATTAGCTGAAATGCACGGCCATGTTCCGCCAAGTAATCCCGGTCCGAACGCGCCTGATTATTTCAATGAAGAATATGTGAAAAACACCCTGTTTTTGTACGTTTCGGCCGGTATCACAACCGTTCGGGGAATGCTGGGGTATGAAGATCAGCTCTCCCTGAAGGACAGCGTGAATTCGGGTGCTTATATTGGACCAAATTTATATCTCGCCGGACCAAGTTTTAACGGCAACACCATTTCCTCGCCTGAAGAAGCAAGAGAGCGAGTCCTAAGACAACATGAGGAGGGTTGGGATCTGCTGAAGATCCACCCCGGACTATCCCTTGAAGAATATGATGCTATGGTTGAGGCGGCCAATGAAGTGGGCATTACCTTTGGGGGGCACGTTGCGGAAGATGTTGGCGTGATACATGCCATCGAATCCGGACAGATCACCATCGACCACGTTGACGGGTATGTGAGTTATTTGAGCCAATTTGTAGGGGATGAGAAAGAAGAAAGGTTGGCTGAGGTCATCAGGCTAACCAAAGAAAACAACGTTTGTATCGTCCCAACAATGGCCTTGTGGGAAACCATTATAGGAGCCGCAGACTTTGAAGCTATGAAAGAATACAATGAGCTTAAGTATATACCCCCTGCTGTACGGCAGAACTATTTCAATTTTGCTAACGATCCTCAGACAGGATATACCATTGGAAATCCAACCGAACAGGCTGAATTTCGTACAAAGATCCTTTCTGAAATGAATAATGCCGGCGTTAATATCCTGATGGGAACCGATGCTCCGCAATTATTTAGCGTACCCGGTATTTCGATTCACAGAGAACTTCCTCATATGCAGTCGGCCGGCATGACCAATTTCGAGATACTGCAAAGCGGAACCAAAAACGTGGGAGAATATTTTGCAGACTGGGACGATTTTGGAACTATTGCTGAAGGACAACGAGCCGACCTCATTTTATTAAATAGCAATCCCTTAGAAGATCTGTCAGTCATTCAGGATCACTTCGGTGTGATGGTGCAGGGTAAATGGTACTCTAGAGAAATGATTGATGAAAGGTTGGCAAAAATTGAAACTCTTTACGCCAAATAATGGATCATCTCTCGTAGAACACTATTCTTTTGAAATCAATTGTCAAACAGATCCTTAACTTTATTTTCCAGCTGTTCGGTTACGCCGCTTTTCAGTGCTTCTTCCATGGCCTGTTGAAATAAAGGCTTTAAGATTTGCCGTACACTTTGTTTGACGGTATTATTTCCATTGCGCCCAATATCATTCAGTGTAAACTCTGCAAGAGTAACCTCGGTAGTCCGATCTCTTTCCAAGCTACTGCTCACCGTTACCTCTGCATCCTCGATCAGCAAATAATCAATAACTAAAGAGGTTTCAGATGGTTCACCAGAAGCCAAATCCATGTTATCATTTAGCTTTTTGAGATTTACACCCATACCAATTTGCTCGAAAAAAAGGTCTGGGTTTTTTACAATAATTTCATTCACTACGATCTGATCGGAGAAGAGTGATAAAATATCAACTTTCATGGAAGCTTCCTGAATATAAAACGCCGGTTCTTCACTAAAATCTTCGGGATTTTGAACAGTGAATCCATTGATCGTTCCGCTACCGCCAAATATTGAAACACTTACATTATCAACCGTAACACTGGTTTGTAATAATTCCGAGCCATTCTCTTCAATTCCGGATTTGATCATACCATCTAGTGACCACGTGATTACCAGTACCGCGGCTATAATAATCACTAAAATTCCTGCTAATATTTTTAATCCTTTATTTTTCATGATTTTAGTCTATCTGATTTGTAACAATATTTATATAAACTACTAAAGATTGTTCCATTTTCCACTTTTTACGAAGCAACTCTTTTATGACACCTGTTTTTTTATAAATTGGGCACATCTAAATTTTAACTAATCATATTCTTATGAAAAAACCGATACGAAGCTTATTGCTCGCATTGGTTTGTGTGCTTTTCTTTGGAGCAGAAGGATTTTCACAATCCACTCCACAAGTTTTTAAGGGCGCTCAGATCATACCTATTTCAGGCGAGCCTATCAATAATGGCGTTCTTGTTGTTGAGGACGGTAAGATCACCGCAGTTGGTGGTCCCAATACCCGAATTCCAACAGATGCCGATGTTCATGATGTTTCCGGACATGTAATCATGCCGGGACTCGTTGATACACATTCACACGTTGGTGATGGCGACGGCGGCGACCGTTCAGCCACGCTACACCCTGATGTACGCATTCTGGATTCTATTGACCCAAGAAGTCCTTCTTTTAAACGAGCCTTAGCAGGAGGTATAACCTCTGTGAACGTAATGCCGGGTTCAGGGCACTTAATGAGTGGGCAAACCGTATATCTGAAGTTGCGCAAAGCTAATGTCATCGAAGACATGCTGTTATACACGGATGAAGAAAAAACCATTTATGGCGGACTTAAAATGGCCAACGGAACCAATCCCAGAGGTAACCCACCTTCAGCCGGCACTAGAAGTAAAGCTGCCGCTATGGTTCGTGAGTTATATGTAAAGGCTCAGGAATACAAAGCCAAGATCGAGGCCGCTGACGGAGACGAAAGTAAAATGCCCGCGCGCGACATTGGAATGGAAACCCTGGTTGAAGTTCTTGAAGGCAAAAGAATTGTACACAATCATACGCATAAGCATCAGGATATTCTAACGGCTATGAGACTAGCTGAAGAATTCGGCTACAGACTTGTATTGCAACACGTAAGTGAAGCATGGAAAGTGGCTGATGAGATTGCTGATGCTGATCACGTCATCGGTGCCTCCATCATCACTCTGGATTCATTTGGCGGTAAAGTAGAGGCAGCTGAGATCAGAAACTCCAATGGTAAGCATCTGGAAGAAGCCGGAGCTCTTGTTGGTTTTCATACCGATGACGGCGTTACTGACTCCAGAATGTTTTTACGCCATGCTGCCCTCGGTATCCGTGAAGGCATGAGCCGTGATGAAGCTTTAAAGGCTGTCACTGTAGCAAATGCTATTATGATGGACATAGATGAGAGAGTAGGTACTCTTGAAAATGGAAAAGATGCTGATTTTATCATTCTTGATGGAGATCCCTTTAGTGTTTACACACACATACAGGAAACCTGGATCGAGGGACAAAAAGTCTGGGACCGCAGCAACGAAGAGGATAAAAAATATGCCACCGGTGGATATCAGATCTATCCCGGTACTATTCATACACATCACGGAGAAGGAGGTTTGAAATGAGATTATTTAAACAATTAATATTGCTGCCGGCACTTTTACTTACATTCAGCTTCAACACCGAGGCACAGATCGCTGTTAAAGGTGAAACCGTTTATACCATGGCTGGCCAGCCTATTTTAAATGGCGTGGTTCTAATCAAAGATGGGAAAATTGAACGCGTAGGTTCTGGCATCAATATTCCTTCAAACTACGAAGTATATGAAGCCAAAGTTGTCACTCCGGGCTTCATCGATGCTCACTCAGTGGTTGGCCTTGCCGGCCACTTAAATGTAGACGATGATCAGGATCAGCTTGAAACATCCAATCCGATTCAACCTGAATTACGAGCCATTGATGCCTATAATGCTCAGGAAGCTTTGGTTGGATTTTTGCGTGATCATGGAGTAACAACCGTTCACACAGGACATGGACCCGGAGCTCTAATCAGTGGCCAAACCATGATCGTCAAAACCACCGGCGAAACGGTTAACGATAACTTGATTGAGCCATCAAAAATGCTTGCATTTACTTTGGGTAATAATCTGAGCCGTGCTTTTAGTAAGCCCGGAACACGAGCCAAAGGAATTGCCATGTTGAGACAGGAGCTTGTCAAAGCTCAGGCTTATCTCGAGAAGAGAAGTGGTGAGGAAGAACACAGTAAAGATTTGGGTATGGAAGCTTTAGCCGACTTACTTGAAGGTAAGAAAACAGCCCTCGTCACAGTTCATAAAGCCAATGATATCATGTCGGCCATTCGCCTACAGGAAGAATTTGGCTTTCCGATGATACTGGATGGAGTAGCTGAAGCCTATATGGTCATGGACGAGATCAAGGCCGGCGGTTATTCTGTCATCATTCACCCATCTATGATCCGACCCGGTGGTGATGCCAAGAATGCATCCATGGAAACAGCCTCCAAGCTTCACGATGCCGGTATCCCGTTCGCCTTCCAAAGTGGATATGAAGGATATGTACCCAAAACCCGGGTCGTTCACTATGAAGCTGGAGTAGCAGCAGCCAACGGATTGGGAAAAGAAAACGCTCTTAATATATTAACCATTGATGCTGCTAAACTTTTGGGAATCGATGAACGCGTTGGTTCTTTGGAAAAAGGAAAGGATGCGGACGTGGTAATGTTCAACGGCGATCCGCTTGAATACGTTACTAACATAACAGGTGTGATCATCAACGGCGAAAAAGTAAAATGACCTGTAAACATATATGAATACATCATTTAAAGCAACTAAAAGAGCCGGCAGAAATTCCGGCTCTTTTTGTTAAAGCCGGATGCAAAAAGATGCTGAGTTCCTGGCGTCCCTGTTTACACAGTATGCGGAATTTGTAAACGTTGTCGGACTATGGTGACATACCAAAGATGACATCAGGAAAGCACATGCTTATGGGTTTGAGAATATATTTGAAAATTCAGATCTCAAGTTTCTGAAAACCTCTGTAAAATTTCTATCTGATGAAATTGCTGTTGTTCATACCCGCATGAGGCTAAAGGATCAAACCCCTATAAAAGAAAACGAGGCTCCGTCTCTCAGACATAATTTTTTCAGCTTTGTAGTCAAAAAAGAAGACGACAAATGGCTTTGCGAATCTACCCATAACACAGATATGATTCCAGGCGCTGAGACCAATTTGAAAGATGATAAAAGTAATTTGAGATCGGTTAATTATCGTGATAGGCAGGCTTAAAGAGTCTTCGACTCTGCATATTATGTACACCGGCTAGCTGAGCCATTAATCCTTACAAACATAAAAAAGCCCCGATGTAAATATAAACACCGGGGCTTTCTATCTATCCTATTCATTAAAAATATCAGTTCGTAGTACTTCCGCTAATATTGTTTCCAAAGAAAATAGCGTTGGCAAACAACTTGTTGGTTCCATACCAGAATGCACGGAAGTTTGGATTGTCTGTCATGGCAATGACGTTACCACGGCCAAATCCACTTACCACAACCGCACCGGAACCTTTGATCAGATCCAGATTTTCATCGTTACTGTATCCACTTGCAAGCGGATCTTCTTCAGCATAGTACAATGGTGTGGAATAAGGGTTTTCTCCTTTCTGAATAAATAGGGTATTATTTTTAAAGACAGTCAGGTCTTCACTATTGAATCCATAACCCAATGGGTGTGTCAGATCAAGTTTTGCATTAAAGATACTGCCACCTATTACATCAGCTCCCCGGTCTTGACCGGATTTGATATATGGACGTACTGTCACCGTTGAATCTTCATCCTCACCACGGTCAACGTATTCAACGTTAGCCAGTCCATGCGATTTAGCCCAGCGAATCGCATTTTTGAACACGAGTAAAGTGCCACCCTGACGAACCCATGTTTTCAAATTCTCAGCCGCACCATCAGAAATACTGTAGGAACTTGCAATGATCACATTATAACGACTCAGATCCATACGATTCAGATTCTCGTTCTTAAGGATAGTCATTGGCATGTGATACCGCTGGTCAAGCAGATGCCAGGCTTCGCCCACTTCACTGGAACTGGTTCCCTCGCCTCCAATCATTGCTACCTTTGGCTCCTGTAGCATCTCAAAGTTTCGGCTACCCAAATCAATACCTGATGGGGTCAAACCTGTCGGCAATTGATATACTGTTATTCCATCCTCTTCTACGATGGTATTGATGATATCATGTACCTTGTCAGGATCATTCTGGATACCCATGGAAACCATGATGGTTCCATAATCAAATTGTTTTGCTCCGTTGGTGATCACTGACTGAAATGGTCTTGAAGCTACCTTAACCCGGGCACCGTTTGCCAGTAATCTGTAAACAGCTCTTGGGGCGTAGTATTCATCCCACTCAAAAGCATAAGCATACTCAGCTTTATTGCCGATCAACTCTCCTTTCAGTTCAACATCCTCTAAAGTAAAATCTGTACCAAGCATATTAGAATCGTAATCACGATCCAATTCAGCAAATGGCAGATTGAAAGCATATGGCATGGTCCATGTAGAGACGTCATAAAACAGGCTATCAGTGAACTCGATCCGGCGTTCGAACATCGCCGTCATCAACTTGTATTGTTTTTGATTTGTTGGCGCTATGTAAGCCTCTCCTGCTTTAAAATCTCCATAATCGCGACTCAATTCATACACATCGATCTGATTTCTTTCCAGCATCTCTGCCAGGTGCATACTGCGTGCCTGGTCTGCTTCCTCTCCAAATATATAGGCCTTGATTGGTGCATTTTCTGCTTCCTCAGCCGACTCCTGATAGAATTCTCTCGTATTTGCAAGCAATTCTTCTCTTAATCCCTGAGCAGCTTCAAGGGTGGAAAGTGAGGTCACAAATTGATTTCGGATAGTGAATGGAAACTCCAGAATTCCGTGAATGCTTTCCTGTGCATGACCGCGTGAACTACCCTGCTCAAACAGAATGCCGATCGAGCCGTTTACATCAGGGTAGGTTGATCCTTTTCCGTAATAGAAATCATCAAAGCTTTCTTCAGAGTAATATAAAGATTGGATATCATCGAGAGCTTCAGCATGATATTCAGCAATAGCTCCTGTCAGTGCTTGATTACGCTGTGGTGTCAAAGGATGCGTTCGGGAAGGTATGCCGGGCTGAAAGAAAAAGGTGGAGTTGGTTCCCATTTCGTGATGGTCGGTCAGGATCTGTGGCACCCACTCATGAAATTTAGCAACTCTACCCTGTGATTCCGGATGGATCATAGGCATCCAATCTCTATTCAGATCAAACCAATAGTGATTAGTACGCCCCCCCGGCCAGGTTTCATCAAACTCACGGCTTTGCGGATCGGTTACCAGCACATTCTTGCTCTTGTTAGTGTTCGCCCAGTGAGCAAAACGATCTAAACCATCAGGATTAATACTTGGATCTACATTGATGATAGTATTATCCAGCATGTTATTGATCTTAGATCCCTGTGCAGCGGCCAGGTAATAAACAACCGCCAAAGAGGAATTGGAGCCACTTGGCTCGTTACCATGAACGCTATAACTCATGGTCACTACGGCCGGCATCTGAGAGAGATCCAGATCATCAGACACGGAAGCATCGGTCAGTTTCAGATGGTCTTCCTTGATCTGATCAATATTTTGATGATTTTGCGGCGAAGTGATGGTAAGCATTAGGAGCGGACGATTTTCGTAGGTCCTTGCATACTCTGTGATCTTTACACGGTCAGAAGCTTCCGCCACTGCATACATGTAATTCACGAGCTGATCATGACGAACGTGCCACTCTCCCAGCTCAGCATCTAATATTTCGGCAGGCTTTGGAATACTTTGGTCATATGTAACATCATCGGGTAAATAATAGTCGAGCGTGACGGGCTCAGGATTCAATACCTGAGCGTGAACCATCACCCCAAATAGCAACGAAAAAACAGCTGTAAAGATAGCTTTCATGGGCTTTTAATTTAATTAGTGTTTATATCTTTAATTACGAATAGTATGGTACTACTTCAAAATGAAAAATGTTTTTAAAATGATTTAGTGAGACTACTATGGTTTATGTATCATCACAAACCTTGAATACTTAATAATTCTACCATTGATCAAGATAAACTCTACCTTTAAATACGCATTTGGCCCCGGCCTTATTCTTGCGGCAGCGGCAGTTGGCGTCTCTCACCTGGTTCAGTCCACGCGCGCCGGAGCTGATTATGGGTTCACACTTGTGTGGGCGGTGATCCTGGCCAGCTTAATGAAATATCCTTTTCTAGAGTTTGGTCCACGCTTTGCAGTTGCTACGGAAAAAAGCCTTATTGAAGGGTACCAAAAAATGGGCAAATGGGCATTATGGATCTATATCATTTTTACGCTTGGAACCATGTTTGCCATACAGGCGGCAGTAACTATTGTAACAGCTAGTTTGGCCATTGAACTAACCGGTTTCAATCTGCCACTGCTTGCTTGGTGTGTGATCATTCTGGCAATCTGTGTCACTATTTTGATCCGGGGACAATATTCCGCTTTAGACTCTATCATTAAAGTGGTGATGGTTGTATTGAGTCTATCTACCCTTGCTGCTTTTGGTGTGGCTCTTTTTGACGGTCACACTCCATCCCTGACTGAAGCCCCCTCTATCTGGAATGTAGCGGGCATCACTTTCCTGATCGCTTTAATGGGCTGGATGCCAATCCCCATCGATGCCGCAGCCTGGCATTCACTGTGGACCCTTGAGCGCAGTAAACAGACCAACCACCGGTCAACTCTCAATGAAAGCTTGCTGGATTTCAACATCGGATATATCGGTTCAGCGATACTTGCGCTAATATTCCTGGGACTCGGGGCCATGGTCATGTTTGGAGCAGGCGTTAGCTTTTCATCTGCCGGAACCGCTTTTGCCGGACAGCTTATCGATCTTTATACTCAAACTCTTGGTGAATGGGCGCACTGGATCATTGTCATCTGTGCCTTTACCACCATGTTCAGTACCACACTCACCGTTACGGATTCCTATCCCAGAGTCAGCCGGGAGATCATCAGAGTGCTGGATCCAAATTCAGTGAAAATTTCAAAACTATTTTCTTACAAGAACCTTATGATTCTCATTTCATTAATCTCTATTGGATTGCTCTACATAACCGGCAGTCAGTTTACATACATCATTGATCTTGCCACCTCCCTTTCATTTTTAACGGCACCGGCCCTGGCCTATATTAATTACAAGCTCATTACTTCCGATCAGGTGGATGAAGGGTTCCAACCTAAAAAATGGTTGATCTATCTCAGCTGGATCGGCTTGGTCTTTCTAACCACTTTTGCCCTTATATTTTTCTACTGGCGATTTTTCATGTAAGCTGTTTTTAATACTTATTATTACATTCGTTTATATATGATTCAGAAACCATATATTGATTTGTTAGCCTATAATTAGTTATCCGTTTTGCAACAGTTATATCCTCCAAGAGAGCCCTTTAATGCCTATTCCCATTATTTAGGAGCTTTGATCTCAGCCGTTTGGTTATACTTTTTAATGAAAGCGGGTTCTGACAGTCCACTCACCTATCAGGTCTCGTTTTTTATTTACGGGTTATCTGTGATCCTGATGTTTCTCTCAAGCGGCATCTACCACACTTTGAATGTTCAAAATAAAACAGAAGAATTATTTCGACTGTTCGATCATATCATGATCTATGTTGTGATAGCGGGCAGTTATACTCCAATGTGTGTCATAGCTCTGCAAGGGGCCTGGCAATGGGGTATGCTGATCGGCATCTGGGTCTTTGCCCTTGCCGGCATTCTTAAAAAAACTCTTTGGCTTGATGCCCCCCGCTGGCTTTCTACAGCCCTTTACCTTTTAATGGGATGGGTATCTGTGATTATCCTCCCCCAGATCTGGAAGATCCTGCCACCTGCATTTATTTACTGGATAGCATTGGGTGGGTTGTTTTATACCGTTGGAGCTGTTATATATGCCATCAGAAAACCGAACCCAATTCCAACTGCATTTGGTTTCCATGAGATCTGGCACTTATTTGTAATGGGCGGGGCTTTTTCACATTATTGGGCGATCTATCACTATTTGCCTGAATTTAAATTTGTTGCATGATGAAATTTTTTAAGGTTGCCATCCTTTTCGCATTATTACTCTTTCCATCAGTTGTCTTTTCACAACTATATGTGCCTCTGACAGTTAACCGGCCGGGTGGGCTAGACTGGCAGGAGATCAGGACCGAACACTTCCGTATCATCTTTCCAAACGGTGAGGATTCTCTTGCTTACCGCTCTGCAGCCATTCTTGAGAGTCACTATGCAAAAACTTATGAACTTACGGGCGGTACGCTTAAGAACTTTCCCGTTATTCTGAATAATTATAATGACCTGTCGAATGGATATGTGACCTCTATCAACTTCCGCTCTGAGATCGAACTTCCGTCTATCAGAGGTAAGGGAATGAATCCTCAATCCGGCGATTGGCTTGAGACTGTATTACCCCATGAGCTCGTACATGCAGCCCATTTCAATATCCAAATGCCACTTGAGGAAAAGAAGATCAGTATTCCCAATTTTGTAAGTCTCTTTTCGCCTGATCTGGCTCGGACCTTCCATGGTTTCCCTCCCTATGGATTACACGAAGGGCTTGCCGTGTATTACGAAACAGAATCAGTAGCACCTATGGGAGGAAGGGGTAATTACACCTTTACCATGAACCGGTTCAACTCAAACTTTGCAGGACCAAACCGCTGGAACATGGGGCAAACACTTATCCCATCTGATTATACACAGCCATTTAACCGACACTACATTTCCGGATATTCATTTGTGGACTGGATGCAAAATAAGTACGGTGATGAGGTATCTAAAAATGCGATCCGTTATCACTATCACAATTTCTTTCTGGGATATGGGTTTGCCCTTCGCATGAAAACAGGTGAATGGCCCGGTAAGCTTTATGATATGTACGAGGCCGACCTGGAAGCTGAAGAAGAGAATCGCATTTCAAATATTTCGGTAAATACGACAGAACGATCCGAGATCATTGATACTCCGTTTAAAGGTGAAGAAACTCATGCTCCAAAATGGATCGATGGCAATTCTTTTTTATTCTATGGTTCCTTTTACAATGGCCGCGTCGGGTTTTACCGATATGACCTGACCACAGGTGATCTCAAGCTCCTCAAAGAAACTTTTGGCGTTTCTGATTACAATTTTGAGATCGAAAATGGAGAACTCCTGTATAGCAGCTACCAGAGAGACCCTCTTTTTCCGCGCACGTATATTTCTGATGTTAACAGATTAGACTTGTCATCTCGAAAAACTCAAAAACTCACTCGAAATAAGAGAACCTTTGCTCCTACTTCAAACGGGGAGATCACACTTGCCCTTCAAACAGCCGGTACAAATGGAAGAATCGTTGAAGTAATGGAAAATGGGGAAACCCGGACAGTTAAAGAGTTCACGGATGCCAACCCGATCAGCCTTGAGTTCAATCCCAATGAACCGGATCAGATTGCAGTTATTGTTAACCAGCGAGGCGTTCAGGCAATGTGGATCACTTCTTTGAATAATATATCAACCGATCTGATTGAGGAACCAACCCTTGCTTTTAAAGATGCTTCAGTCCATGATCCTGAATGGCACCCAACACAAAACAAACTCATGTTTACCCTGGATGGTGCACCGGCTATGAATATCTACGAGTATGATCTTGATACCGGAGACATAACCCAAATTACCAGCTCTCTATTCAATGCTTTTGAGGGATCCTATTCTCCAGATGGAAATAGCATTGCTTACATCCTGCAACAGAATAGCGAACGCAAACTGGCTGTGCTCGACAGAAACAACTTCCATGACCAAAAATTGTTACCCTCAGCACTCCTGACCGGTAATGATTTGAATGAAGAGTTAAGCCGGCCACTTTTGGGCCATAAGATCATCGATGAGATCAAAAGCATTCAGAAAACCTCTTATCGAGGGGATCTAAGCTGGTTAAAACCTAGGTCAATATTCCCATCCTATGAGGATAAATCAGGTTCAGCTCAGATTGGTGCCGTTATCTCAAGTATCGATCCCCTCTCTTCACAAGCTTATTCCATAGAAGTTTCTGGTATTCAAGACCGGATCTGGTATGATGCTACTTACATGAACAAAACCTTTTATCCCGGATTTGAACTTTCAGCTTACAGTGATCCAAATTTCTTTGTTGCCCAGGATCCCAATTCAGGTGACCTTTTCTCGTTAATGAGACAGGATCGGGGTTTTGGCTTGACATTCCCCTTTAATTACACATTCCGCGGTGATACTCGTTATAGCTCACTGAGCTTTTACCCCGCCATAAATGCCGAACAATTCAAGTATTATGATCTGAGTCCCAATGAATTGTCTGACTTCTCTACACGCTACAGTGCCGAGGTCTTCACGCAGTTAAGCCTTGGTATCCTGAATCTTTCCCGGGATATACAGCCTTCTTCCGGCATCTCTTTCTTTGGTATTTATGAAAAGACACTCAATGAACCCACGGCTGTTATTCAATTTCCCGGTGGACCTGCAAACCGTGTTTTCTCTGATCAATGGTCAGCCTACTATGGTGCTTTTGGATTTGTATCCCCGCTCAGAAGATGGAATCAATCTCTTCGGTTAGACTTACAGTTTCTACAGCAAAGCGACTCACCCATTTACAGCAACGACACCATTGTACCCCTTGGTTTTGATAATGATGAATTCCCAAATTTCAACCTCACTTCCGGTGAAGGTTTCAGCCACATTGGCCGTATCAGTACACGTTACACCATCCCGTTATTTTACCCTGATAATGGCGGACTGACCGTCCCTTTATATTTAAGCAGCATCTATTTAACAGCCTTTTCTCATACTTTGGCTGATATGGATTCAAATGACCTGCTTGATGCCAGCCGAAGTATTTTCGGTGGAGGCCTTCACCTTCAATTTAAGGTGTCGAACGTCCTGTTCGACTTCGGAGTTGGACTTGCATACGAACCAACCAGAAAACGGACTCAATTCATATTTGGACAATTCTAATGAATCGATCACTCAGTACATTCTCAATTTATATTGTAGCATTCTTGATTTCTGTATCCTTCATAATTGGATGTGGTAATAAAAATTCTGACGAAGATGGAATAGTTGAAACTCGCAAAAGTCCGATCGCTATCGCTTCCATCAAGAGCAACAGCACATACATTAAAGTGGTTTATGGGCAGCCTTACAGACGTGATCGTACCATATTTGGAGATCTGCAGCCCTGGGGTGAAGTTTGGAGAACCGGAGCTAACGAAGCTACCGAGATCACTATCACAGAACCGGTACTGATGGGTGAGCAGGCAATTTCACCGGGAACATATGCCTTATTTACTATTCCCGAACCTGATTCTTTTACGGTTATTCTGAATCATGATCTTGGACAGTGGGGCGCTTTTAGTTATAACCCTGACAGAGATTATAAGCGCATGAAGTTTCCCGTCACTCAACTGACAGATCCTGTTGAGGCATTCACTATCGAGTTTTCAGAGGCACAGCACAATATGACAACCATGTCACTAAAATGGGGTCTCATTCAGGTCAATATCCCCATCAGGTTTTATGGTGAATAAAATCTATCAGATATAGAAAAGACAATGATGAATCATTGCCTTTTAAATTATCGAATAATCGATACCGATCTGATCATTTAAAAATTCACACCAACTGTCAGAGAGAACGCGCCGTTTTTCTCCCCATCAGCATACTGATCCTCAAAAACATCCGTTAATCCGGCTGTATATCTGAACTCAAAGTTCAACTTTGATACCTGAATTCCTGCTCCAACCACCACTCCCCAGTCAGAATTTTTGACCAGCTCGTTAGCATCAACCTGAAAAGGACTATTCTCTACGTCTGCGTTAATATTGAATCCTGCATACGGTCCAAAGAATACTTCAGGCCTTACAGGAACGCCCGGTGCACCAAAACCAAACTTAGCCAGTACCGGAATTTGTACATAATCAATGGAATATTTAACGTCTGTACCTTCGGCTTTTGCTCCGTACTGAGCATACAGGATCTCAGGCTGGATCGCCATCGGCGTGGCCGGAATTTTAAAGTTGGCATACACTCCGCCTAAAAACCCGGCTTTATATTCGGCTCCGTCTGCATTATTGAAAGTAGAATAGTTTAGACCGGCTTTAACACCGAACTTAGGCAGTACCTGAGCATGCGCCGTTATACTGAACAGAAGAATAAATCCTGTTACTATACTGAGAATGGTAACTTTACTTTTCATTTTGACCCTTGTTTTTATTGATATTCAGCTTTTTAAACTCTTTAACCTCATCTAATCATTTTAACGAAATTGACTCCATTTCACAATATTATTTGATCTTCAGATGTACCTGCTGTTTCGGTTATTTTATGTTCCTAAATAATCTTTAAGGAAACGGCCTGTATGACTCTTATCCATTTTCATAATGTCTTCAGGTGTTCCTTCAGCAATGACCTGACCGCCACCAAAGCCTCCTTCAGGTCCAAGGTCTATCACCCAATCAGCACATTTTATGATATCCATATTGTGCTCAATGATTATGACCGAGTGTCCCTTTTCCACCAATTCATTGAATGAATCCAATAACTTCGCCACATCTTCAAAATGAAGTCCGGTTGTGGGTTCATCAAAGAAATAGAGTGTGTGATCTGTGGATGTCTTAGACAGGAAACGGGCCAATTTTACCCTTTGGGCCTCTCCACCTGAAAGTGTGGTTGCACTCTGCCCTAGTTGCAAATAACCTAACCCCACGTCTTCGAGAGGCTGCAGTTTATTAACAATACTGGTTTCATCCACAAAGAATTCAATGGCTTCAGAAACAGGCATCTCCAATACATCATGAATATTTTTCCCCCGGTATTTCACATTCAGCACATCCTTTCTATATCTGGTTCCATTGCAGACTTCACAGGTAAGTTCAATATCAGCCATGAACTGCATCTCAATGCGCTGCACACCTTCACCCTGACAATTCTCACATCGCCCTCCCGGTACATTGAAAGAAAAATGCCCCGGTGTGTATCCCATTATCTTAGCCTGCTTAGTATTGGCAAACAGATCCCTGACACCGTCAAAAGCTTTTGTATATGTAGCCGGGTTTGACCTTGAAGATCTTCCGATCGGACTCTGATCTACCATTTCCACTCCGTGTATAGAAGCCATACCCGACAAGTCAGAAAAGCGACCGACCTTATCATTATAAGAACCAATATGATTTTGGATTCCTGCATACAAAGTATCGTGAACCAGGGTAGATTTACCAGAACCGGATACTCCTGTCACAACTGTCATCATGCCAAGCGGAAAATCTATATCAATATTTTTGAGGTTATGTTCAGAAGCACCCTCCAGCGAAATAGTTTTCCCATTTCCTTTTCTTCGTTTCTTAGGGATCGGGATCTCTTTTCTTCCACTTAGAAACTTACCCGTTAATGTATCAGATTTGATGAGCTTATCGACCGAACCCTGAAAGACAACCTCGCCTCCGTGTACCCCGGCAAAAGGACCAATATCAATGATATTATCTGCGGCTTTTATCATTTCGGGATCGTGCTCTACCACCAATACTGTATTTCCAATATCACGTAAAGATTCGAGTATCTTGATCAATCGGTCGTTATCACGTGGATGTAATCCGATCGTGGGTTCATCTAAAACATACATACTTCCGATCAGTGAACTCCCCAGAGCATTTGCAAGACTTATTCGTTGTGACTCTCCTCCACTCAAGGTGTTGGCAAGTCTATCAAGTGTTAAATAATCCAGCCCAACTTCGTCCAGATATTTGAGTCGTTTTCTTATCTCATACAAGATCTGTCCTGCAACATCTTCTTCAAAATCAGTGAGTTCAAGCTTATCAAAATAGTCTCTGGCATGTCCTATAGTCAGCTCCGAAACTTCCCCTACATGCAGATTTCCTACTTTCACATACAACGCATCTTTACGAACCCGGTATCCCTCACATTCCGGGCACCGACTGTAACCACGATATCGGGAATACAACACTCGCATATGAACTTTGTAAGATTGATTTTTTATCTCATCAAAGAACTTCCAGATACCGATATATTCGTCTTTTCCTTTCCAGATAATATCCTTCACCTCTTTGGGAAGGTCTGCGTAAGGAGTATCAATCGAGATCTTCTCTCGGGCACAGACCTTGATCAGGTCCCGCAGGTGCATACTGAATTTTTGTGAAGTAAATGGCGCAATGGCTCCGTTTCGGATCGTTTTCTGATGATCCGGAATGACCAGATCTTCATCAATACCGGCCACTTTACCAAAACCCTCACATTTATCACACGCTCCAAAAGGATTGTTAAATGAAAACATTTGCGGAGTGGGTTCAAGGAATTCAATGCCATCCATTTCAAAACGCTCACTAAAATGAAGTTCTTCTCCATTACGCATCTTGATGGAACAGCGCCCGGCGCCCTCCTGAAAAGCGGTCTCGAGTGAATCAGCAATACGGGTTTTTGTAGCTTCATCATCCTTCAAAACCAATCGATCGATCAGAACCCTATGCTTATCTGCTTTAAACTTTTTCAGATCGATCTCGTCAGTATTCAGATCGATAATGCTCTCATCTTCAACATTAAGCAAGCGGGTCAACCCTTTTTCCTTCAATACCTTTAACTCCTCATCCAGCTTTTTCTTATCGTGATGAGGTATGGGATGCACTATATAAAAACGGCTGCCTTCTTCCTGAGTGTTATATAACTTTTTTATAGCGGTTCTGGGAGAATCTTTTTTGACTTGTTCACCTGAAATAGGAGAGATAGTTCTTCCAACGCGCGCAAACAGTAACCTCACGTAATCGTAGATCTCTGTTGTAGTACCCACCGTTGACCTGGGATTGCTGGAGGTTGTTTTCTGTTGAATGGCCATGGCAGGCGATATCCCCTGCATAAAATCCACATCGGGTTTATCCATGCGCTCCAAAAACTGACGCGCATAACTTGAAAGGCTCTCTACATATCGGCGCTGACCTTCAGCATAGATCGTATCAAAAGCCAAACTTGATTTTCCGGAGCCCGATACTCCAGTCACTACTGTTAGTTTGCCACGAGGGATCTCAACATCGATATTTTTCAGATTGTGAGTCCGGGCACCCTTAATAATGATGGGTCTTTCTTCTTCCTGTTTTTTTGCTTCTTTAGAGGCCGTTTTAGTTTTGGACATGTATGATCTTTCCTGAATTTTTCGAACCTTGAATATAAGGATTTACCGGCGGCAAACCGACATAAGGTTCAAACAAAAAAACCGACACAACCTATCCGTAATTTACACTTTATTTGATATTACCGACCATATATTAGATTACTTCACAAAACTTCAGGAAAGCAAAAAAGCCGGACACTTGGCCCGGCTCTTCTGTTTTATCTTAACCTGTACCTGTTTTGATTACAAATATTCTATACGAACGGAACCACCGCTTGTTTTAGCTTCAATCTTGGTTCCACCACCATTAAAATCTCCGACTATTCTATCCTTTTCTGCCCTTCCATTAAAGTTAATTAGCTCAGCATAAACCCGGTTGGCATCTAGATCCAGGTCATATCCGTTCTCACGCGGAATTTTGATCCTGATATTCCCTCCACTCGTTCTAAGTTCTATTTTATCAGCAGGACTCAAAATTTCAGCATTGATAGAACCACCGCTGGTTCTTGCTTCAATATTACCTGTAACTTGTTCCAGGTTGATGCTTCCACCGGATGTCCTGGCATCCAAAGCTCCGGTAAGGTATTTAACCCTAATGGTTCCCCCGCTGGTATTTGCTTCAACATTACCCTCTGCATCGGTAATACCAATACTGCCACCTGAAGTCCGCAGAACCATATTTCCATCAATACCTTCTACATTCACGCTTCCGCCACTGGTTCTCAATTCCTGTGTGCCTGTGAGATTATTTGCTGAAACACTTCCACCGGAAGTTCTAAGCCTGGTTCTTGTTTCATTTGGTGTATAGACAATGAATGATATTGAATAATTATCCTTATTGATCCAGCTTCCTTTTCTTTCAGCCACCGCTTTGACAGTGTTACCATTTTCAGTGATCTCAATATCATATTTACTTAGATCTGCTTCACCGGGCTCGATGTACCGACCTCTTTTTCTTACGTACATCTCAACTCTAACCTTATCATCATTAGACCCGATCGCCTTGATACTACCACCGGCCGTACGTACTTCCAGGCTAACATTTCCCGACACACTGAATTCCTCAGACCTGTATACATCACTTGAGGACTGAGCCAGTCCAGTTTGAACTGCCAATAAAAGCAATGCACCCACGATCAGCCAAGAGACCGCTAAAATCCATATAAATCTTCTTTTTCTACTCATAATTTTATCCGTTTGTTTGAACCTGTGAATGTTACACGAATAATTTTTTGGATAGTTACACTATAAACAATGATTGAGTCTGTAATTATGATTAACTTTTTTGCCTAACCATTTTTGGAGTTTTATGAAGTTACCTTTCATTTTTGCAAAACGATTCGTTGCCGGTGAATCCTTTACTGAGTCTGTTCCAAAAGCCAAAGAGCTTAACAATAAAGATCTAAAACTGACTCTCGACCTTCTGGGTGAGAACGTCAAAGACAGGCAAACAGCCACCGACACAGTCGATTCTTATATCAAACTTTTGGATGGCATTAAAGAACATGACCTTGATAGCAGTATTTCTATCAAACTGACCATGATGGGTCTCGATATTGATGAGGACTTTTGTCGTGAAAATCTATTCCGACTACTGGACATAGCCCAAAAACACGATCAGTTCGTTCGAATTGATATGGAGGGCTCAGATAACACACAGATCACCCTCGATATCTTCAAAGAGGCTCAGAAAAAATACGGTAATCATGTTGGCACTGTGATACAGTCTATGCTTTATCGCAGCAAAAACGATATCAATGAACTTGCCGAAATGGGTTCAGATATCCGTTTAGTGAAAGGTGCTTATAATGAGCCTGCAAAAATTGCCCTTCAAAAAATGGCGGACATTCGGGAGGCATTTAAAGATCAGACAAAGGTATTACTGGCAAAAACTGATTTCCCTCGTTTTGGCACCCATGATGATGAACTTGTAAACTGGATCAAAGATTACACCATAGAAAACGATATTTCAAAAGACCGATTTGAATTTCAGATGCTGTACGGCCTAAGGGAAGAAACTATGGTTCAGCTAAATGAGGAAGGTTATAAAACACGTATTTACGTTCCTTTTGGAACTGACTGGCTTCCCTACTTCACACGCAGACTTGCTGAGCGTAAAGAAAATATCTGGTTTGTTCTAAGCACGATGTTTAAGAAGTGAGTTTGTCGTTACAGTGCGATTATGTTAATGTGTTACGGTGTTAAAGTTAATTTCTACTTTAACACTGTAACGCCATCGCACTTTAAGATTATTTATGGACACTCTTTCAGACCCTCAACTACATCGGTATCTCATTGGCTCTCTTTTCATACTTGCAGGAATATTGCACTTTATGAAACCAACGTTTTTTATGAGGATCATGCCGGAATATTTGCCATGGCATAGATCCCTGGTTCTAATAAGCGGATTCTTTGAGATTGCGGGTGGAATTGGCTTAATGATTCCGTCTGTACAAATCTATGCTGCCTGTGGCTTGACACTCCTTCTTCTCGCTGTTTTCCCTGCCAACATTGAGATGTTTCAGAAATACTATCGCAAAAAAGGATTCACTCCATATGTTTGGGCCTTATTATTTCGTTTGCCTCTTCAATTTATGTTGATATGGTGGGTGTACTGGGCAGGGTTGATGAAGTGATGAACGATGAAGTTAAGCTATATTATTAGTTTATGTTCTTCAGAATTTTTATATCCATTCATTCTGTTTTCCTAACTTATTTTATAACTCATCACTTTATTTCAACACTTGAACAAGTCACTCAAATATGTTTTCCCATTTTTAATTGGAATCACTTTATTACCAATTCCACTTTTGCGAGATCTGCATTTTGAATCGGCCATGCTGGCAGGTACAATCGGGTGTTTTTGGGGTGGAATTCTAGCAGCCTCGTCCACTTCAAAACAAGATCTTTTTAACAGTCTTCGGATTCTCGGTATTATATATATTGCTGCCATCCCGCTCTTCGTATTTGCGGTTATCTCAGGATGCCTGACGTTAAACGGTATAGGTTTTTGGATCTTCATTCCCGTACCCAGTGTCTTCTTGGGAACGGCCACCGGGCGATTCCTACGCAAATTGAAGGTCCCTTATCCCAACTTCATAGTTATTTTAACGCTGCTGCTTTGTGCTGTTGGGGTTTTACTGATAGAATTCTTTAGGTTACCTCAGGTTTACTTCTACAATCATGTTTGGGGGCTGTGGCCGGGACCTATTTATGATGAAGCAGTGAATTTGACCGACTCTTTTCTACTCTTTCGATTTATTACCCTGCTTTGGATCATTCTGTTGTGGGTCATACCTGACTGGAACAAGGGATTAACCACAAAACTGATTTCCGCATTTGTGCTGGTTTTATTGACAATTAGTTACCTCAATCTGGATGGAGCCGGAATAATCAGTCCAACAAAATCCATTCAGGCGGAACTTGGAGGTCATCATCAAACAGAACATTTTGAGCTTTATTACGATGAAGAATTCTACTCACCGGATGAGGTCCGATACTGGGCAGTGCATCACGAATTTAATTTTCATCAGATCATACATCAGCTGGATATCGAGTGGCCTGAAGAGCATAAGATAGAATCCTATCTTTATGCACATGCATGGCAAAAGAAGACCATTACGGGTGCCAAATTCACCAGTTATGTTCCGATTTGGCTAGATCAAGATCAGCTTCACATTGCTAAACAACAACTGGATCAGGTTCTTAGGCACGAGCTTGTACATGTGATCTCCAAACAATTTGGGAATTCTTTGTTCAACGGTAGCTGGAGCATTGGTCTTATTGAGGGACTTTCAGAAGGAATTTCCGGGGATGCTTCACCTCTTTCTACGCTGCATCAGATCGTAGCAGCAGAGCAACCCTGGCCAGATGCTGATGAAATGAGATCAGCTTTATCACTAACAGGATTTTATGGAAGCGCCGGAGCAATCAGTTACACTACATCCGGTTCATTTGTTAAATATTTACTGACCAATTATCCTGTTAAGTACTTTAAAAAGGCTTATCACACAGCGAATATTGAAAAGGCTTATCCCTTTTCATTTAATGAATTGATAAACGGCTGGCATGGAACCTTAAAAAACACGGAAATCGACTCGGTGGACCAGCAAGTATCTGAATTCATCTTTGCGCAACGTTCCCTCTTTCAGAAGGACTGTCCACACTCAATATCAGAAGAGTTAAAACATTGGGATAAATACAATTACCTGCTTGCATCTAAAGATACCATCCGTGCTTACAATGTGTTAAACGATCTCTATGAATTGAATTCAGAGAATGCTTTAATTAAAGCAGAGTGGATCCGGTCCAAACTCGAATTGAATGAACCGGGTCTTGTTGTTGAACAGATATCTGATTCAGACTCTCTTTTAAACCTTAAAGTTTTACAGGCCGATGCCCTGTTTCTATCAAAAGGCTATAAGCAAGCTGCTCAATATCTTAGCAAATACAGTAGTGATATTACAAAATCATCAGCTGAAAACTTCAGATTTACATTAGAATTAAGAAGAGACAGTACACAATGGAGTTTCCTTCTCAAACAAAGGTACTCGGATCAACTGGTTGGTAATGAGGATTATTTGAAAATGAATACTCCAAATAAAATGCTTTCACTGGGTAAAGCTCTGGATCTTAACCATTTTGATAAAGCTCATGATTACCTCAGTTTAATGCCGGACACGGCTTACAAGCAGCATTGGTTCAAGATCATTGAAAAAGCCATTCATAAATTAGCTTTTATAGGTGAATATACGGTCGCCAATAATCTGATCGATAACATGAACAATTTGAGTCTCAGGGCTCGTTATGGAGAGCGCCTTTCAGAACAATTAAATTGGGTCTCATTTTTGCAAAACAGAAACTATATTGGTCAATAATTCTTTAAATATTTTCTACTGTCTGACTGAATGATAAAGCCTGTTATTATATTTGGGTTATTATTTTTACTGATCAACAGTTCCATCGTGGGGCAGGACTGGAGACTATCTGCTGGATATAATTTCAAGAATTTCGGCCTGAATTACATTCCCAATGACACTTACCCTTACGATATAGATGGTGTTTCCAAAGGCATGGTTGAAATTGAATTGGAAAGATATCTTTTATACAGGCTCTATTTTGCCGGTAAAACTGAATTTCTCATTCACGATCAACAGGATGTTTTCATTGGTGGTCCGGTAGACTTCAACCAGGTTAACTTGGGGGCTACGGTAGGTTTACAATGGCCAAAATTCGGGGTATTTGGCGGTGTTAAAACAGGGAAGATCTGGGATATCACTATGCGGTCGACTGATCAGAATAATAAGCCGATCTGGACCGAAACAACCGGTGGAGAAAATAATATTACCGGTGCTTTTACCGTAGGTATCAAATATTACCTGCTCAATTTTGTAAGGCTTCAGGCGACGGTGAACCATACTTATAATGCACCTACCTCGATCATGCCACAACGCAGCTTCAATGAAAATCCCGCTTTTCGCTCTTTTGACTTCAGCCCCGTCTCTTTTTCTGTTGGTATTTCAATCGGTATTCCATGGAGCCGATCGAAAGGAAGAGGCTCTAAACCAGATCGCGATCTGCCACCGCTGGTCCGAAGCTCTTCTGTGAGTTTTTCTGAACCGTTGGGTAATACCTTTGTAACCTCAGCATTTGGTCCGCGATGGAGAAGTGAGCATCAGGGAGTTGATCTTAAAGCAAACTTGCGCGACAAGATTGTAGCAGCTGAATCGGGTGTGGTTGTTAAGGCTGGAACCGGACGTGGTTATGGTAAAATGGTTCGCATCAAACATGGTAATGGCTATGAAACCGTTTACGCACATATGAGTAAGATCAGTGTTAAAGAAGGCGATACCGTTAAAAAAGGTCAGGAAGTAGGTCGCGCCGGAAATACCGGCACCTCAACCGGAGTACATCTTCATTTTGAGATCATAAAAAATGGTACACATATAAACCCTGAATCTTATATTCGCTTTTAATCCATATTATTACCCCTTACTTCTTTATGAAAAACTACTCCTTCTTATCCTACTATTTCTAATATGCCAATTTACCTATGCTCAAGAAGCTGATTCTGGGGCTCAACCTGAAACCTTTGAGTACGAATGGGCCGGTGAAAAAATGACCATGCAAAAGTATTTCATCTTGTTCCTAAAGAATGGAGAGAATAGAAGTCAGTGTAAGGAAAAGTCTATGCAGTTACAGCAAGAACACTTTGCTTATTTAGGTGGTTTGCATGAGAAAAGCATCACCCTAAATGGACCAAATGGTGGCGACAGTGATATCCGTGGATTCTCGGTCTACAATAGTGCCACTATGGAACAGGTGAAAAAATATGCTGAAAATGATCCAATGGTTAAAACAGTCCGTTTAAGAGTTGAAGTACATCCCTGGTGGCTGGCTATAGGGTCAGGTGTCAAGTAGTTTAATAATAACAGCTCAATTAACCTTTTTGTTATCTAAAGTCTAAACCAATTAAATAACCAATCATGCGAGACCCCAATTTTGTTCCCCATACCGATTATGAAGAGCGTCCTGTCTCAGAAATGAAGAAACGTGCCTTTGAATTCTATGAAGATATGAAGCATCGCCGAACGGTTCGTGATTTTTCAGATCGAACAGTTCCCCGCGATATCATAGAAAATTGTCTACTTGCTGCTGGTACCGCACCTAATGGTGCCAATAAACAACCTTGGCATTTTGTGTTAGTGAGTGATCCCAAAACAAAGAAAAAGATCCGAGTTGAAGCTGAAAACGAAGAACACGAGTTTTATAACCGGCGCGCACCGGAAGATTGGTTGGAGGATCTTCAACCCCTTGGCACGAATGAAAACAAACCCTTTCTCGAGAAAGCCCCTTATCTGATCGGCATCTTCGCCCAAAACTATAAGTTTGATGAAAATGGCGAAAAGGAAAAACACTACTATGTGAAGGAATCGGTCGGCATAGCTACGGGTATTCTTATCACAGCACTTCACAAGTCCGGCTTGGCAACTCTCACCCATACACCCAGTCCCATGGGATTCCTGAATGAGATCATGGGCAGACCATCACATGAAAAACCCTTTCTTTTACTGGTTGTAGGCTATCCTGAAGAAGGTGTTCAGGTCCCGGAAATTTCTAAAAAATCACTGGATGAGATCGCCACTTTTTTATGATCTCGCTCGTTATATCATTGGTTACTACAACTGATCTATTTAGAATAAATAACCCGATATTTAGTTCATGAGCAAGAAAGGATCAAATAAGGAAAAGTCATCATCTCTCAAGAAGGAGATCACACAGTGGATATTCATCCTCTTGATCGGTGGTGCACTGTATGCAAGTGGATACCACACAGAAGTGATCGGCAAAATACAAAGTGTACTGCTTTATACCGGTATACTACAACCGAATACGGAATCTTCAATCATGCACGGGGAGCGAGCGGAATACAGCATGCCGCTTCTAACCATAGACGGAGACCGGATCTATTTATCTGAGTTTGAGGGCAAAACGATCTTCATGAACCTTTGGGCTACCTGGTGCCCACCTTGCATTGCTGAAATGCCCAATATTCAGCGCCTGTATAATGATATTGATGATGAAGATATTGTTTTTGTGATGGCATCATTAGATCAGGATCCTCAAAAAGCCTGGGATTTCGTGGCCAGGAAGGAGTTTACCTTTCCGGTTTACTCTGTTATTGCAAAGCCTAGAGTGTATGACAGCTCTGTTGTACCTACCACTTATGTCATTTCGCCACAGGGAGATATCGTCATGGAACATCAGGGCATGGCCAAATATGACACTGAAGAATTCAAGAAGTTCTTAAGATCAGTTTCGAGCTTGTAAAATTCGTTTACTCACTTTATTAATAGTTTATCAGCTTCCTTAAATAGCTTACCTTTATGCTTGTTAGCGTATTAAACTATTCAAAAAATTATCTGCATCCTGATTTACAGTTTACTCTAAGTTCACTCCCAAAAAACTCGTTCAGGATCACAAAAAGAATATGGAAAAAGTCATCTCAGGGATTCAGCAAATTGGAATAGGCATACCCGATGTTCACAAAGCCACCAACTGGTACAAAGAACATTTTGGAATGGATATTAAGGTTTTTGAGGACGAAGCTACGGCAGAGTTGATGCTACCCTACACCGGCAATAAACCGCATGACCGCACAGCGATTTTGACTTTGAATATGAAGGGTGGAGGGGGTTTCGAGATCTGGCAATACACAAGCCGAAAGCCTCAGCCTGCGGATTTTGATATCTTGTTAGGCGATCTTGGCATTAACTACGGAAAGATAAAGTCAATAGATGTTAAGCAGACCTTTAAGGAAATGAAATCTTCAGGTCTCAATATCATTACTTCACTGGAAGAAAATCCGGGTGGAGAGCTGAACTTTTTTCTTAAAGACCTTTATGGTAATATCTGGCAGGTTGTAAGTGGGGAAGAGTTCTTTAAGAAGAAAACGCCTAAAACAACCGGTGGGGTTGTGGGTGCTATGATCGGTTCCACAAACATTGAAGAAGCTCGTAAATTATATTCATATGTTTTAGGATATGATCATGTAATTTATGACGAAACCGGTAGTTTTAAAGATTTCATGGGGTTACCCGGTGCTGGCCATGAAGTACGCAGGGTTTTATTACGTCATTCTAAAAACAGGGAGGGCGGATTCAGTCATTTGTTTGGTCCAACTGAAATAGAACTGATTGAAGTGCATGGGCGTGACCCCAAAAAGATCTACAAAGACCGATATTGGGGCGACCTTGGGTTTATTCATCTTTGCTTTGATATACAGGGTATGGATGCCCTTAAAAATGATCTCAAAGCTCAGGGCTTTCCTTTTACAGTCGATTCGGCAAACAGTTTTGATATGGGAGAAGCAGCCGGCCGGTTTACCTATGTAGAAGACCCGGACGGCACTCTGATCGAGTTCGTGGAAACCCACAAAGTACCTATCATGAAAAAGATAGGCTGGTATATAGACATGACCAAACGTGATCCCCGAAAAAACCTGCCTAACTGGATGATAAGCGCTTTACGGTTTAGCCGGATGAAAAGCTGAACAACAGTTTCCTTAATACCTGAACAATTTAAATTATTTTAGCTTTCTAGCACAAACCTAAGCAAAACGGTCCGCTAACCGGTTTATAAGATAACCGCTTTCCTCAAGTGCCTGGGTTGCAAATTTTCCGAAGAAATCGGTTACCCCTTCGAATTCTCTTATAAATCCTTCCCTGTCATTCTCTTCAACCAATTTTGCGAGTTTTTGATGATGTTCGAAAAACTTTAATAGCAGATTTCTGCGCTCTTTATTCGCAAACACGATATCTGCATATAATTCAGCATCCTGAGCAAAGATCCGGCCGGTCATCATCAATTCTGCGCGATAAATTGGGGAGGAATAATCAAGCATATCAGTTGGCTTTAGGTCGTATTCCTCCATGAAGGAACCATGCAACAGGGCCACAAAGTGACGGAGTCCCTGAACCAAGTGCATAACGTGATCATGCTTTTCCGGGTCTGCTTCAATTACCCTCATACCCCACAATTCACATTGATCGATGAACCAACTTGCTTTGTCTGCTTTACGCGCCCCACAAAACACCATTAGCTGCTTCGACAGATTTTGTACATCGGGGCCATGCATAGGGTGTAAGCCAACAACAGGGCCCTCATGTGCTTTCAGCATAGCCTCAATAGGTGCTGTTTTATTACTCGTGAAATCGGCCAGTATTGTTTCTTCATTAAGTCTGCCACCAAGCCGTTCTATCACACTTTCAGTTACTTTTATAGGAACCGTCACTATCACCATGTCCAGATCGGGAGTAACTTCCTCAAGTTCATGCCAGTTACCTTTGTCTATCGAGTATGTGATGTGTCCGGTTTGCTCTGCAATGCGTTTGTAGAGACTACCCATCCCTCCTTCACCACCTAAAAATAAAATATGCTTCGGTTCTTTGGTTGCGATCGGAAATTTTTCCTGCGATTGAGTCGCTCTCGATGCTGTCATTATCATTCTCAAGAAATCTTCTGCCCAATTCGGATCAATTCCTTTTGACTTGGCCAGCTTTTTAAATGCTTTGGATTTTTCATCCTCCCTTTTCGGCACAAAAACCGGAAGCTGGTTTTCAACTTTTCTCTTGATCACATCCCGAACAATATCACCCCGCTCTGATAGCAAGTCTAATATCTGTTCATCAATTTCATCAATCCGTTTACGTGGGGACTCTAGTTCTTTATGCCTGTGGGACATATTGGCTTATATTTTTTTATTAGGATAATAATTGGTGGTACTTTGGATACTTATGCATTTTATTGTCTAGCAAACACCCAATAATTTTTTATTAACAGTGTATAAACACTTAGGAATGATAATGACAACCATGTGTTTTGTCGTTTGTTAACGTTATAAATTAACGAATAAAATTGTTTCCTAAGTTACACTACAGTTTGTACCTTTAAAAGCTATTTATGGCTGAATTTAAACTACACTCCCCTTACAAACCTGCTGGCGATCAACCTGCTGCCATTGCCGAATTAACTGAAGGCATAGAAGCCGGTGATAAGTTCCAGACTTTACTTGGAATTACCGGTTCAGGAAAAACCAGAACTGTAGCTAATACTATAGAGAATGTACAACGGCCTACATTAGTGATGAGCCATAATAAAACCCTGGCCGCTCAGCTATATCGCGAGCTCAGTGATTTTTTCCCTGAAAATCGTGTTGAGTTTTTCATTTCCTACTATGACTATTACCAACCTGAAGCCTATTTATCTACACAAGATAAGTATATTGAAAAAGACCTTTCCATCAATGAAGAGATCCAGCGGCTGAGATTAAGAGCTACAAGTTCACTTCTTTCCGGGCGCCGCGATGTGATCATTGTCTCTTCAGTGAGCTGTATATATGGTATCGGTTCTCCTTCAGAATATGAAAAGCTTATCCTGAATTTAAACGTCGGCCAGGAGATCCCTCGCAATACCATACTTTATGATCTTGTTGATCTCCACTATAACCGAAACGACCTCGATTTCAAACGTGGTACTTTCAGAGTGCGAGGAGACGTGATCGATGTTTATCCTGCTTACTCTGATGAAGGTTTGCGTATTACACAATGGGGCGATGAAATTGAGTCCCTACAGCTGTTTGATGTCAATGATGGTACCATCATTGATAACGTTAATGAATTCCGTGTATATCCGGCATCGCATTATGTTACGTCCAAGGAGAGATTGGAAACTGCCATTGAACAGATCCGGGAAGAACTGGAATGGCGCAAAAAAGTGTTGATCGACGAAGAAAAATTTCTGGAGGCCAAACGTATTGAGCAGCGCACCCTTTTCGATATTGAGATGATCCAGGAAATCGGGTATTGTTCGGGAATTGAAAACTATTCACGGTACTTAAGTGCCCGTAAACCAGGTGAACGACCTTATTGTCTACTAGATTATTTCCCTGACGATTATCTGGTTGTGGTGGACGAAAGTCATCAAACCATTCCTCAAATATCTGCCATGTACGGCGGCGATCGCTCAAGAAAAGTGGAATTAGTGGAACATGGTTTCCGACTTCCATCTGCTCTCGATAACCGTCCTCTCACATTTGATGAGTGGGAAGAATTGGTTAGTCAGGTCATTTTTGTAAGTGCAACACCCAGTGACTATGAATTGGAGAAATCAGGTGGCGTCTATACTGAGCAGATCATACGCCCAACCGGTCTGATGGAACCTGAAATTGAGATCCGGCCACTCGGTAATCAGGTAGATGACCTTCTTGGGGAGATTCGAGAGAAAATCGCTAAAAAAGAGCGCGTATTGGTCATTACACTTACCAAACGACTCAGTGAAGAACTGAGTGAATACCTCAAGAACCTCAATATTAATGCGGCATATATGCACAGTGAATTAAATGCCCTTGAAAGAATTGAAGTTTTATATAAATTCAGGCGCGGTGATTTTGATGTACTTGTGGGGATCAACCTGCTGCGTGAAGGTATCGATATTCCTGAACTCAGCCTGGTAGCCATCATGGATGCTGATAAGGAAGGTTTCTTGCGGTCTGAAACATCATTATTTCAGATTGTTGGTCGTGCAGCCAGAAATGTAGGTGGCAAAGCTATATTATATGCTGATAAGATCACAAAAAGCATTGATAAAGTCGTAAAAGAAACCAAACGGCGACGAAAAATTCAGGAAGAATACAATGAGAAACACGGTATTACTCCTTCAACCATTAAGAAAGAATTAAAACCTCTTGTTGATCCTAGTCTTATCTCCAGCCAAAGTTTTGACTTTGCCAGAAAAGATGAGGAACCTGAAGAAGATGCTCTTGAGGTCATAAGAGTAGCAGATGAAGGTATTCAGTATAAAGCGAGTCCAGCTATGAAAGAAGTGACTTTTGAAAGTAAGGACAAACTGTTAGACCATTTACGTGAAACCATGTATCATGCAGCTAAAAATATGGAATTTGAAGAAGCGGCACGTATCCGCGATCAAATTGGAAAATTGGAAAATGAACTATAGTTAGTTAATGGTAATTAGTAATTTCGCCGGGCGAAAACAACCATTAAATATTTAAATTAATAGAGACTACATGAAAGGGACGATCGAGTTTTTGAAATCATTTGCATCTGATAAAGATGTCGCATCCATTACTCCTTCATCAAAGTACTGCGTTCGACAGCTTTGTAAATATATTGATTTCCCCAAAACGGATGTTATCGTAGAATATGGTGGCGGAACCGGTGTTTTTACCAAGCATTTTTTAAAAGAAATGCACCCCAATGCCCGGCTTTTTGTGTTTGAGACCAACGACAATTTCTATGATTTACTCAGTAGCATTGACGATGACCGTTTAACCGTTTTTCATGAATCCGTTGAAGATATTTTAACTTTACTTCCGGATGATTTGGTCGGGAATGTTGATCATGTGATTTCAGGGATCCCTTTTTCTTTTTTCGACTGGGATATGAAAATGGATATCCTAAGCAAAACTAAAGGCGTACTAAAATTTGAAGGATCATTTTTAGCTTATCAGACCTCAGGCCATCTTAAAGAACCATTAACAGAGGCATTCGGTAATTTTACCACCGAATTTTGCTGGAAGAATATTCCCCCCTACTTCATTTACGAATCCATTAAAGATTAAACGAAGTTCTAGGGATCTTTGATCATTATTTAAATGAAGTTAGGTTCCCTTCAGGCCACCCTATTCAATAATGATCTCCCCATCACCCTTTTCTTTGGGGCCTTTATTATTCCACTGATTAAAGAACTGAATGAGGTTTGAGACAGCATAGGTCAGCATAAAAAATGCAATGAAGTAAGCCACTGAATCCGGATTCATAATGATCATAACCGCTATGATGATGGTAATGATACCAAGTACACTGAACGAAAGGCCAAATAGCATCAGGATTCCAAAAAGCCCCAAAAAGCCGGCAAAGGTAAAGGGGATCAACTCAGGAAAAATAAAGATCAGAATACCCGCTACGATAGGTAAGGCCGTTACAGCACCGGGAAACTTAAAGGCCATAAACATGAGCCCAAGTGCCAACAAATATCCACCGGCGATCAAATAGAGAAAGTTTGGGAAAGCCAAAGTTAGAACACCAGTTGCCAACGTAAGTAATACATTTATCAGCTTTTGTTCTTTTGATTGTTTTTCATTTCCAATACTTACACTAAACATCATTGGGCACCTATTATTTTATTAAATATTCTACAATTATTTAAAGCTACTCTTCTCGTTCTAGCCCAAGCTTCTTACAAATGTAAGCCAATTGTTCCTTTTCCTCAGAGGTGAGTACCGAAAATTCTTCTTTTATTCTTTCGAGATGCTGTGGAAATAAATTTTCAATGTAGTTCCTCCCTTTATCCGTCAGACTGATAATTACGGCACGGCGATCATTGGGGTCAGTAACCTTTTCAACCATCTCATTTTTTAGAAGATTATCGATCACCAGTGTTATGTTTCCGCCGCTTTTAAGTAATTTTTGGCCAAGTTCTCTTTGGTTCAGCGGACCAAGATGCAACAATGCTTCCAGGGCACCGAATTGGGTTACGGTTAAGTTTGCATCTGACAGATGTCGGGATAGCCGGCCATTCACACTTTCACTGGCTCGCGTTAGCTTAATGAACGCATTAAGCGTTCGTTTTTCTTCTTTATCGCCTTTAAAGTGTGTTCCCATCTGATCAAGTTTTTAGCCGAATACATTTATCATATTCAGCTTATTTTTTAAATATCATAACTGATGCTTACCGGTGCATGATCCGAAAGATCCCATTTCTTCTCGATCTCTGCCTGAGTGGCCATTTCAGCTAAGTTTGGTGTAGCCAGATGATAATCAATTCTCCAGCCTTTATTTCGATCTTTAGAGGCCGCTCTGTAACTCCACCAGCTGTACAGGTCTTTTTTATCCGGATGAAGTCGTCTGAATACATCTTCATACCCCCGTTTCAGAAAATCACTTACCCATTGCCGTTCTTCCGGCAAAAACCCTGATGTTTTATGCTGTTTATCAGGATTATGAATATCAATTTCGGTATGACAAATATTAAAATCACCACAGAAGACGGATGGTTTGTCATCATTCGTGAACCGCTCACCAAATTGAATGAATTTATCCAGGAAGTCCATTTTCATGTCCTGTCTTATATCACCGGTGGTTCCGCTTGGGGCGTACACACTGAAGACTCTGAATTTATCATATTCAGCCATAATGATTCGACCTTCAGAGTCTATCCAATCTACATCAATTCCGGTTTCAACCTGCAGAGGCTTCTCCTTGCTGTAAATAGCTACACCTGAATAGCCTTTTTTCTCAGCAACATGATAAAACTCCTGATAATCAAGGTCTTTAATATCATTCGGCACCTGTTTCTCAGTAGCTCTGAGTTCCTGGATGCATATTATGTCCGGTTTACTTTCTTCTACCCAGTCTACAAATCCTTTACGGTGAGCTGCTCTGATACCGTTTACGTTATAAGAACTAATCTTTTTCAAAACCTTATACTTATTTAGCTTTTATAATTGCAAAATTTCTCTTCCCTACTTTCAGTGTAAATTCATCTCCTTCCTTAAAAGTAATTGAGTAATTTTTATCCGTTATCTTTTTATCATTTATACTGATTCCACCCTGCTTTATCATACGTTTGGTTTCACCGTTGCTTGGCGAAAAACCTGTTTCTGCTACAATATCCAACAAACGAATTTCTTCTCCTGACGGGAAACTAAACTCAGGAGCATCATCAGGAACTTCTTTATTGATCACCGTTTTTTCAAAATGTTCTTTAGCCTCTTTGGCCGCTTTTTCACCATGATACATTCTAACAATAGTATAAGCCAGATCATGCTTCGCGTTTCGTGGATCCGACTCAATTTTTTCTTTGACGGTAGGAAGATCTTCTGTTTCAATGTCTGTAACTAACTCAAAATAGGTGTAGATGAGGTCATCCGGAATAGATAATGACTTTCCATACATATCATTTGGATCCTCATTGATACCAATATAATTGTCATACGATTTTGACATCTTCATACTGCCATCAGTACCAACCAGTAACGGCATCATAAGGCAAACCTGTGGTTCCTGTCCATCTTCCTTTTGCAACTGACGTCCTACAAGTAGGTTGAATTTCTGATCAGTTCCTCCGAGTTCTACATCAGACTTCAGGTAAACAGAATCCTGCCCTTGTGCCAGGGGATATAAAAACTCATGCAATGAGATCGGTTCATTGTTTTCAAAACGTTTTGAGAAATCATCTCTTTCAATCATTCTGGCAACCGTCAACTTAGAGGATAACTTAACGACATCCATAAAGTCCATCTCCCCCAACCAATCATAATTATTGGTCAAAGTAAGTTTATCCTCATCGAGTATCTTTTTAGCCTGTTCTATATAGGTATCCGCATTTTCATTCACCTCATTAAGGCTTAATGCCGGTCGGGTTTTATTCTGTCCGGTTGGATCCCCGATCATAGCTGTAAAACCACCAATGATCAATATGACTTCATGCCCCAGATCCTGAAACTGCCTCATTTTTCTAAGGATCACTGAGTGACCTAAGTGTAGGTCAGGTCTAGTCGGATCAACGCCAAGTTTTATCTTAAGAGGTTTATTTTCTTTTTTAGACCTTTTTAATTTTTCAATGAGTTCATCTTGTGGTACAATTTCAACCGTTCCTCTCCGAATGATCTCTAATTGGTCTTCAACCGGTATAAATGCCATTTTATTTATTTATCGTTTAAGAATGGAATGTTATCTAATGGATTGTAGCTTCCAACGTTTTTCTTAAGTGTTTCTGAATAAGTTTCAGCACCGGGATAGATCAAGGCTACTGAATCATAGGCTAATGGAGCTACGTAAATAATTGCGGGATATAAATAAGATTCTTTTCGATTCTCTTCGGCAGGAATATTGAAACCTGATAACAACAACAGAACAGTGCTGACTATTATACAGCTTTTAAGTATACCAAAAGTAGCACCCAGTATTCTATTCACTGAACTGAGTTTGATCACTTTTAAGAACTCCTTGGTACCGTATGCTATAGCTGCGACAATACCAAGTGTGCCGACAAAAAGAATAGTGCCTGAAATAAAGGGTACATATGATGCACCCTCTTCGAACATTGGGCCTATAAGGCCTGTAAACATGTCTAAATATTTAAATGTGATAAATACCGCCAGTATTATACCTACGATATTGAGTACTTCTTTGACCAATCCATTTACCGCACCTTTATAGGCAAAATACAAAACAGGTATTGCGATAATCAGATCCAGGATCAACATTCGGGAATTAGCCTCCCAATTCTTCTTTTACAATTTTACTAACCATTGCCCCTTCTGCTTTTCCTTTTAATTGCCCCATAATCGGGCCCATTACCTTACCCATATCTTGCATACCGGAAGCGCCGACACTGCGTATCTTTTCTTTTACAATTCGTCGCACTTCCTCCTCCTCCATCATTTTTGGCAGATATTGCTCTATGATCTCCAGTTCAGCCTGTTCAATATCAGCAAGATCGTCTCTTCCACCTTCTTTAAACTGCTCGATAGATTCTTTGCGCTGCTTGGCAGCTTTCATTAATACCCCCACAGATTGCTCATCCGTAAGCTCAGCTTCACCTTCTTTTCGCTCACTGATTTCTTTTTCCATCAGTTTCGATTTCAATGAACGCAAAACCTTAAGACGGTCTTGATCTTGAGTTTTCATTGCTTTCTTAATATCCGATGCTAATAATTCTTTAATAGACATATATGTTCCTCCTCTCTAAAAATAACCAAAAAAAAAGGTTACACAATCATTATTGCGTAACCTTAGACATTCTTTATGAATAAGCTATCAGGATTTATTCTGCTTAATATATTCCTGCACATTATCCTGATCCATCATCACCTCTTTATAGGCATACTTACCTTTGTCATTCTTGGTGGCCATAATAACCTTTGCCATTTTTCGGTGCGCTGCTTTTGCTGATAGTGCGTCTTGTCCAAATGCTTGCTTCTTAGCCATATCTCTGGTTATTTAATTTCTTTGTGAACAGTATGTTTACGAAGAACCGGATTGTATTTTTTCAGTTCAAGTCGATCAGTAGTCGTTCTTCGATTTTTTGTCGTAACATAGCGAGATGAACCGGGTTTTTCGGTACACTCTAAAATTACCTGAACTCTGTTTCCTTTTGCCATGGTTTTATACTTCTTTTAAAAGAGTTCCATTTTTCCGCGCGTCTTTAAGCACCGCAGAAATTCCTTTCTTGTTTATTGTTCTCACAGTTTTAGCAGAAACCTTAAGTGTCACCCACTTATCTTCTTCAGGAACATAAAAACGACGCTTTTGCAAGTTCAACTGAAAGCGGTGTTTCGTTTTATTATTCGACTTAGATGAACGGTAACCGTTCAAAGCTCCTTTGCCTGTAATATCGTCTTTTCGCGACATCGTACTCTTAGGTTAATTCATAATGAAAATAGACACCAAAGATAGAGCTATAAACATCAAAGTTCAATGATTTTGAACACGAAAATTTGAATTATCCACATTTTTCTGAATTATCCACACTGTGAAGCCTTTTGTTGGCTCTGTATTTTAACCCAGAACGCACTCCTCTATTAATTTGAACAAATACCTTTCCTTTTTTTGATTTTGCCTGTGTAAGCTCTATTTTCTGCCATCAATCAACTCATCTAACAAAGCTATCACTCCATAAATTATGGCAAAAAAACAAGGATCTGACTACAAGGCTTCGAACATACAGGTTTTGGAGGGGCTGGAAGCGGTTAGAAAGCGTCCTTCTATGTATATCGGGGACACAGGACAGCGCGGACTTCACCACCTTATCAATGAAGTTGTAGATAATTCAATTGATGAAGCCCTTGCCGGTTATTGTGACTATATAAATGTTACCATCAATGAAGACGGCTCAATGACCATTTTCGATAATGGTCGTGGTATTCCCGTCGACACTCATGAAAAACTCGGAATTCCTGCCGTTGAGGTTGTTCTTACCAAACTTCACGCCGGTGGTAAATTTGATAAGGATTCTTATAAGGTATCCGGTGGTTTACACGGTGTCGGTGTTAGTTGTGTGAATGCCCTTGCAAGTAAATTCCGTGCTGAGATTCACAGAGACGGCGAAATTCATGTGATGGAGTTTTCCAAAGGCGCAACTACTATTCCTCTTTCAGTTAAAGGAAAAACAGACAAAACAGGTACAAAGATCTCCTTCACTCCTGACCCTGAGATCTTTACCCAGACAACCGAATTCAAGTTTGATATTATCGCAGAACGCATGCGCGAACTTGCTTTCCTAAATCCTGAGATAACCATTGACCTTGTAGATGAAAGGGAAGAAGACGAAGACCTTAAAAAGGAAGTTTACCATTACGAAGGCGGTGTAAAAGATTTTGTCGATTTTCTTGACGAACACCGTGAATCTATGCTTGAAACGCCAATTCACATTACCGGAGACATTGACAATGTACCTGTAGAAATTGCAATTCAGTATAATAGTTCCTTTTCAGAGAACGTACATTCTTATGTAAATAATATTAATACAAAAGAAGGCGGTACTCATGTTTCCGGATTCCGGAGAGCCCTGACCCGTTCTCTGAAATCTTATGCTGAGAAAAACCGTCTTATAAAGTCGAATAGTAAAATCAATGTATCAGGCGAAGACTTCCGGGAAGGGATGACTGCTGTACTCAGTGTCAAAGTTCAGGAGCCTCAATTTGAGGGCCAGACCAAAACTAAATTGGGTAATTCAGAAGTTCAAAGTGCCGTTGAAATTGTTGTTTATGATCAACTGAATGAGTACCTGGAACAAAATCCTAAAGCGGCTAAAAAGGTTATCGAAAAAGTAGTGCTGGCTGCTGAGGCAAGAGAAGCTGCCCGTAAAGCGCGACAGCTCGTACAGCGCAAGAGTGTTATGAGCGGAGGCGGTTTACCCGGAAAGCTGGCTGATTGCTCCATAAAAGATCCTGAACATAGTGAAATTTATCTCGTTGAGGGTGATTCTGCCGGTGGTTCTGCTAAAATGGGCCGCAATAGGAGTTTCCAGGCTATCCTGCCACTAAGAGGTAAAATACTTAATGTGGAAAAGGCAAAGATCAACCGAATCCTTGAAAACAAAGAGATTCAGGCCATGATCACAGCACTTGGAACAGGTGTTGGTCATGGTGATGAAGATTTTGATGTTGATAAACTTCGCTATCACAAGATAATCGTCATGACAGATGCAGATGTGGATGGTTCGCACATTCGCACACTATTATTGACCTTTTTCTACCGATATATGCGCCCTCTTATCGAAAATGGCTTTGTATATATAGCTACACCTCCTCTATACAGAATCACTGTCGGAAAGAACATTGAATATGCCTGGGATGAGGACACACGGGATAAACTCGTAAAAGAACTGAAAAAAGGGCGAAGAAAATTTGATGTCTCCAGGTATAAGGGACTCGGGGAGATGAATCCTGAGCAGCTCTGGGAAACAACGATGGACCCTGAAACCAGAACACTGCAACAGGTTAATGTTGAAAGTGCTGCGGGAGCAGATAAATTGTTTTCCACTCTCATGGGTGGTGATGTTGAACCTCGCCGAGAGTTTATTGAGCGTAATGCCAAATATGCCAACATTGACATCTAAACTAGAATCAATTCACTAAGAATTTAACTGACTTTTATAGCTGATTTATGGCCAGAGAAAAAATTATTCCAATAACTATTGAAGACGAAATGCAATCTTCGTACATCGATTACTCGATGTCTGTGATTGTTTCACGTGCCCTGCCCGATGTACGGGACGGATTAAAACCGGTTCACCGTCGTATTCTGTACGGTATGAATGACCTTGGCATGCTTCACAACAGAAATTATAAGAAAAGTGCCCGTATTGTTGGTGAGGTTTTAGGTAAGTATCACCCTCACGGTGATAGTGCAGTATATGATTCGATCGTTAGGATGGTACAGGATTTCTCACTCAGATATCCACTGGCTGACGGACAGGGCAACTTCGGTTCTATTGATGGAGACAGTGCAGCAGCCATGCGTTATACTGAGGTTCGCATGGACCGACTTTCTGAAGAAATGTTGGCTGATATCAACAAAGAAACAGTAGATTTTTCCCCTAACTTTGATGACACACTTGAAGAGCCAACAGTGCTTCCAAGTATGCTGCCAAATCTTCTGATCAATGGTTCTTCCGGTATTGCTGTGGGTATGGCCACTAATATGGCTCCACATAACATGTCTGAAGTCATTGATGGAGTTCAGGCATATATAGATGATCCTAATATTGAGATCAAAGAGTTGATGAAACATATCACAGCTCCTGATTTCCCAACAGCCGGTATTATCTATGGCTATGAAGGTGTTAAAGAAGCTTATGAGACAGGTCGTGGTAAAGTAACTCTTCGTGCTCGTGCCAATACTGAGGAATTACGTGGAAACCGTGAACAGATCGTAATTACCGAAATTCCGTATCAGGTTAACAAGAGTACCTTAATCCAAAAGATCGCAGCTCTTGTTAACGATGAAAAGATCACTGAAATATCAGAAGTAAGAGACGAGTCTGATCGCGAGGGTATTCGAATCGTTATTATCTTAAAACGATCAGCCAACGCTGGAGTGGTTCTGAACCAATTGTACAAGTACACTCAAATGCAGACCACTTTTGGTATTATTAGCCTTGCTTTGGTCAAAGGTCGACCAAAGGTTATGAATCTGAAGGAGCTCATCTATCATTTTGTTGAGCACCGTGTCGATATCATTATTCGTCGTACTATTTATGATCTTGATCAGGCTGAAGCCAGGGCTCATATTCTTGAAGGTCTCAAGATCGCTCTTGATAATCTTGATGAAGTCATTAAAACAATTCGAGCTTCAAACAGTCCTAACGAAGCAAATATTGAACTTCGTAAGAAATTTGCCTTGACAGATATCCAGGCTAAAGCCATTTTGGATATGCGTTTGCAAAAACTCACCGGACTTGAAAGAGAGAAAATTGACGGTGAATATCGTGAGATCATTGAAAAGATCGCTGACTATCGCGAGATACTTTCCAATCGAGATGAACAAACAGCTATTATCAAGGAAGAGCTTGCAGACCTCAAAAATCGTTATGGTGACGAAAGAAGAACACAAGTTGTTCATTCTGCTGAGGACTTTAACATTGAAGATATGATCGCCAATGAAGATGTGGTGGTTACTATTTCCAATAAAGGCTTTATTAAGCGAATGCCCGTAAGCGGTTATCGGCGACAGCGTCGTGGCGGAAAAGGAATGAAAGGAACCACCACACGCGATGAGGAATATGTAGAACATTTATTTGTAGCTACAACTCATAATTACATTCTTTTCTTTACAGAGAAAGGAATGTGTTACTGGCTCAAGGTCTATGAAATTCCAGAAGGTGGACGCCTTGCAAGAGGACGAGCTATCGTGAATCTTATCGATATTGATAAGGATGATCAAATCAAAGCCTTTGTTCCGGTTAAAACTCTTGATGATGAAGATTATATAAATGATCATTCTATTATCATGGCAACCAAGGATGGGCTTGTTAAGAAAACAACCCTTGAAGCTTACAGTCGGCCAAGAAGAGATGGCATCATCGCCATTAATATAAAAGAAGGTGATAGTCTCCTGGGCGCTCAGCTTACAGACGGTGACAGTCAGATCATTCTTGCTAATAAAAACGGACGGGCTATCAGATTCCATGAAAGTGAAGTTCGGGATATGGGCCGTAACACATCAGGCGTTAAGGGCATGAACCTTAGTAAAGACGGAGAGATCGTGGACATGGTCGTTATCCGAAATGCACATGAGGCAACGGTTCTCGCAATGTCTGAAAACGGATATGGCAAACGTTCTTTAGTGGACGACTATCGAGAGCAATCCAGAGGAGGTAAAGGAGTGATTACATTAAAGATAACTCCTAAGACCGGAAACTTGATCGCTCTTAAAGAAGTAACAGATCAGGATGATCTGATGATCATAACTGAGAAAGGCAAAGTGATTCGAATGAATTGCGGTGGAATTAGAACCATGGGTAGAAATACACAGGGTGTCCGAATAATGCGCTTAGATTCTGATGGAGCAATAGCCGCTATAACTCGGGTTGTTAACGAGGAAGAAGGTGAAGAGGAAGATGAGGATTAACATCCTGATCTTCAGATAATTTATTGACCTAAAAAGGGCTTCAGAAGTGAAGCCCTTTTTTTATTCATCAAAGTCTGCAGTTTTAAAATTCGACACAAAATAAAACCATTCGATAATTTGATCTCTTTGGAGTTTCATGATCTATCCCTTTACATCTCAAACTAAAAAACCTAATAAGACGAAGGTATTAGCGTTCACCCATCTGGAACATTAGATGGACTCCAAAATTCAAATCCCTTTAATTACCTGCATTTTAAAGATCTTCTGAAACCATATACCCAAGGAATCATTGATTTAACATATCTTTTAAAAGTAACTTTCTCTTTTCAATTAACTTTTCCGGTGCAACAATTTTCACTTTTCTTCCAAATTGAAGCAACCACTCGTTTATAAAAGCTAAATTATCAAATTTAAAACTCACCTTAATAATTTCAGAATTTAAAGGTTCTTTCTTAATAATTTTAGCCGGTATATTGGCTTCTAAGCGCGCTAACTCTTTTTTTTCGATATCTAGTATTATCATTTCTGATGTCGTCTCTGAGCCGTAAATAAGGCGCTCTACATCAATTTCATCTTTTAGTGTGTAATTCTCTTCGAGAATTTTAACTTCTTCAATACTTTCGAGTATAAAATTCCTGCTTTCGCCTCTAAGATGAGATCGCCCAATTACATTCCAGTGATCTTCGTAAAAAACCAAAATATATGGATCAATTTTTCGGATCCCGGTTTCACCGGACTTAGTTGTGTATTTAAATTGCATTCTTTTTTCCTGGGCAATCGCACTGCTGATCAAATACCAGTTTCCCCCTTTCTTTTTCTCGCCCCCGAATTTAAGGTAAGGATCTACAATGGTCCTACCCTCTAGTGAGACCATAAATTCTTTTAGTTCATCAGGGAGGACATTTTTAATTTTCACATCAACACCTTTTGCATCTTCAACAAGCCCTTCATCAACCTGCGATTTCACAAAATTAAGCCCAACCATGATGGTTGCGAGCTCTTTGGATGTAAACATTAAGGGCGGGATCTTGTATCCATCGATCAAACCATACCCTGAGTACCTATCCCACGTCACAGGAACATTAATTTCTTCTAAAGCATTGAAATCCCTGAATATAGTTCGCCTACTTACGCCAAAGTGTTCTGCCAGTTCGTTAACTGTTTTACTCTTACCGGGCTGCTGCAACAACAGCATTAATTTCAGTCTTCTTTCAGAGCTATTCATGTTTGAGCCTTGTTATTTCAACCAATGCCTTACCATCATAAAAAGGATTATTCTTCTGCTCAAGTGAAAACACATTAATTTTCAATGGTTGTACAATTCCTTCTAATTCTTTCTCGACTTCATCCCCTCCTTTTAACAGGATAATGCCCAGCCACGGCTTTTCTCCTATCAATTCAAATAAATCATTGATCTTAAAAGCATGCTTAGAAACGACACATGCTCCTTCAGTTAACTCAATATCAGCTATTGATCCATTAACTGCCTTACAGTGATTTAGCTGTAATTTTAAAATCATTTGCTTACAAGCCATGATCTTTTTTGAAACGATATCATTTAGCACAACTTTTTTATCCTCATCTAAAATACATAAGGGAATACCCGGTAACCCCCCGCCCGACCCTGCATCAATAATTTTATCGGCCCGCCTGAAGATATCAGAACTGGCTATCACCAAAGAGTGCCTCACGTGTTCGACAATAGTTTCACGTGAAACATCTCTGCTTACAAGATTAACTCGTTCGTTCCACCATAGAAGATGATCAACGTATTCTCTTATTTTTTCCGAATGTTTTTGCAGCAATTTCTCTGCTAAGGCAAAATCAGTAAATTTTTGAAATTTTATCTCATGTTTCACGTGAAACACCTTGTTTAATTTTTAAGATAAACCATTAAAACAGACACGTCACTAGCCGAAACACCGCTTATTCTACTAGCCTGACCAATTGTTTCCGGCTTAACCTTTCTTAGCTTTTGCATACCTTCAGTAGAAAGGCTTTTTATATTTGAGTATTCAATTTGTTCAGGTATTTCCATGTTCTCTTGTTTTTCCAGCTCTTTAACCATCTCGAATTCTTTTTCTATATATCCGGCATACTTGATCTGGATCTCTATCTGCTCAAGTACTTTTTCGTCATTCGTAACAGAAGAGATCTCATTCCTCAGAGACTGATCATGCTCCATCATGTCATTTAAATTGATTTCCGGCCTAAGCAGTATTTTTTGCGCCTTCATGGGCTGAGGCATTAAAGAGCTATTTTTGCTTTCAAGAAGGGGGTCTATTTGTTCAGGCCGCACGGTGTAGTTTTTAATAATAGAATCAAGCTTTTTCAGTGCAGCCCTTTTTACTTCCATTTTTTTTAATCTTTCATCAGTGGCCAATCCGATCTTATGCCCTATCTCAGTAAGCCTTAGATCAGCATTATCCTGCCTAAGTAAAATCCTATGCTCTGCCCTTGAGGTGAACATTCGATACGGCTCTTCAGTCCCCTTATTTATAAGATCATCAATAAGTACACCGATATAGGCTTCAGATCTTTGAAGAATCAATGGATCTTTACCTTGAATGTTAAGGGCTGCGTTTATTCCAGCCATCAATCCCTGGCAAGCTGCTTCTTCATAACCTGTAGTACCATTAATTTGACCTGCAAAATACAGCCCACCAACCAGTTTTGTTTCTAAAGAGCGACGAATCTGATGAGGTGGAAAATAATCATATTCAATTGCATAGCCGGGTCGTATCATAATAACTTCTTCGAAACCAGGTATAGTCCGAAGTGCCTGATATTGCACATCTTCGGGTAAAGATGTAGAGAATCCGTTCAAATACATCTCATAAGTACTCCATCCTTCCGGCTCAAGGAATAATTGGTGCCGATCCTTATCAGCAAATCTATCAATTTTATCTTCAATACTTGGGCAGTAACGGGGGCCAATTGATTTAATACGACCATTAAACATTGGACTTCTATCAAACCCGGTTTTAAGTACCTCGTGCACTTTCTCATTAGTGTAGCCGATCCAGCAAGTTAACTGCTCTTCCAGAGATGGCAGTGATTCAGTCATAAAGGAAAAACCTGAAGGATCCTCATCACCGTACTGTACTTCTAATTTAGAATAGTCGACGGTTCTTCCATCAATTCTTGGCGGTGTTCCTGTTTTTAATCTACCTACTTCAAAGCCAAGATCTTCCAGTGAAGCTGATATACCAACAGAAGCTCGCTCACCTGATCTGCCACCGCCAAATTGAGTTTCCCCAATATGGATCAAACCATTTAAAAAAGTCCCGCTGGTAAGTATCACACTGTGAGAATAAAACTTTTGACCGGTTTGAGTGATTACACCATCGATTTTATTATGGTCTTCAGAAACAATTAGATCAACAACATTATCTTGTCTGAAAAAGAGGTTTTCCTTTTTTTCAAGTTTCTCCCTCATAGTTTGATTATAGAGCACACGATCACTTTGGCATCTGGGGCTCCACATGGCCGGTCCTTTGCTAAGATTTAACATCCTGAACTGAACACCGGTCTCATCACTTACTTTTCCGGAGAGCCCCCCAAGAGCATCTATCTCTCGAACCAATTGTCCTTTCGCAACACCGCCCATGGCAGGATTACAAGACATTTTAGCAATTGCTTCCAGGTTCATTGTAATTAATAGTGTTTTGGCTCCCATTTGGGCCGCGGCACCTGCCGCTTCACTACCAGCGTGTCCACCACCTACAACAATGACATCGTATTTTGGATTTATATGATCCATTACTTACTGTTTTTTATTTATTTATATCTTATTTAAACCCGCTATGATAACTAAGATAAGAAATTACAGTTCTCTCTACTATACGTTCGGTCTTATGGCAGGCATTACTATATGTTTATATAAATATTCCTTAAACAAAAAAAGCTTCCAACAAATGTTGAAAGCTTTGATTTGCGATCCGGAAGGGACTCGAACCCTCGACCTCCTGCGTGACAGGCAGGCGTTCTAACCAACTGAACTACCGGACCTTTTTGAGAGAGCACTAAATATACGGACCATTATACTTCGATGTCAAGAAGTTTTAAAAACTATTCAAAAAAATAAGGAACACGGATACAACCATGTTCCTTAGATCAGGATGAATAATAAATAATTAATTAAAGAGCCTCAGAGACAGCAGTAACGATCTCATCACTTTCAGGTTTAACATCGCTTCTAAATCTTCTCATCAAGTTGCCCTCTTTATCGATAAGAAACTTTTCAAAATTCCATTTTATCTCTCCGGTAAAGTCAGGGTTCTGTGCTTGAGTCAAGTAAGTAAATAATTTCGATTGATCCTCCCCTTTAACAGAAACCTTGGAAAACATTGGAAATTCAACACCATAGTTAAGAGTGCAAAACTGTTTGATCTCCTCATCGGATCCAGGTTCTTGTCCATTAAAATTATTGGCAGGGAAACCAAGAATTACCAATCCGTCATCTTTATACTTTTCATAGAGATTTTGCAACCCTTCATATTGTGGAGTGTAACCACATTTTGAGGCTACATTCACAACAAGGATTACTTTACCTTTATATTTATCTAAGGAAACTTCTTTGCCATCAATATCCTTCATCTTATAATTAAAGATACTATCATTAGTTGTATTCATACTAAATCCCAAAGACAGTGCTATTAAAATTGATAATATTTTCATAACCGATTAATTATTTAGTTAGGTATTGTTTAAACTGTTATAAGAATCTAAATCATTCCAAAATGAATAAAATTAAGTTAATCCTTTTTTGCTCACTTATCTTGGTGATCTTACCATTCTCTTCACAGGCACAGATGTTTTCAGTTGGAACTGATAACCGTACCAATTTTGGAAATATATATTCACCCTATGCTCGTGCAGGTGTTCAATTCATTGATTTTAAATATAAAGGATCAAATATTGGTAATAATTTGATACATACCCCATTAACATTTAATGGGGAAGCAGCCTATATAGCATATGAATCCTTAGGTTTTAATATAAATGCAGTTTTGGGTAACACCATAACAGGATTAAACAACACCAAGTATTTCAGTTTGAATTTAAACTTCATAAACCCTTTTTATTTGATCAATGGTCAAAGCTTTAAAGCGGGTATACCGGTAAAATTAGACAGCCGTTTGGTATCAGTAAGAAATGATGATATTAATGAGGAGTTTTCACAAACATCTTTAAGTGCGGGTGCAGGTTTAACGGCTGCAATTATAAAACAGAATAGATTTAGTATAACGAGTGAATTTCTCACCTCATACGGTTTTAGTTCAGCAAGTGGGGGGTTTTTGGGAGGAAGTGTATTTAGTTTAAACGGAAATGCCCGAATAAATTTTTATAATTTATTATTCGGTAAGAACATAAGTTTTGGCTATGACTACATTTTTGATTCATATGATATTGATGAAGAGAGATTAGATTATGATCTTTCAGGCCACACAATAACGTTAGGAGTATCATTTTGAAACCCGATAAATTACTTCTTGAATTGGAACAGGTTCTTGAACAGGCAGGATATACTCTAAGAAAAGAAAGAGGATCCTTTAAAGGAGACGAATGCATAATAGAAGGCCAAAAGCTCGTTGTTGTAAATAAAAACAAACCAATTGAGTCTCAACTAGGTACTATGGGGAGGGTATTAGGTGAAATAGATCTTTCAGGCGTATATATAAAACCGGCAGTTAGACGAAAATTAGAAGACCTATGGGAACAGTTACAAGTCACGCCCGTAGAAACCACGGAAGATTTTAAGTTAGAATGAAAGTAACATTTTTAGGTACCGGAACTTCCATGGGCGTACCCGTTGCAGGAGGATTCAGGAGTGAAGAACTTTTTCATGATCCAAGAAATTTTAGAACAAGATGTTCTGCCTGGATACAGCACAAAGGTCAATCTATTCTTATAGATGCCGGGCCCGAATTTAGAATTCAAAGTATACAGGCAAAATTACAGAAGCTCGATCATCTGTTGATAACTCATGAGCATATGGATCATGTTGCAGGCCTTGATGACCTTAGGATCTATTCTTATATCAACAAATCTGCTATACCGGCATATGCCTCCAAAAACTGTATTAAGTCAGTAAGGAGAAGATTTGACTATATGTTTGGTAAAAACAAATATCCGGGCTCAACCTCATTAAAATTAATTGAAGCAGAAGATGAGTTTTCGTTGGGAAACCTAAAAATCACTACATTACCGGTAATGCATGGTAAAACTGAAGTTTTCGGATATCGCATAAATAACTTTTCATATGTAACTGATGTGAAAGATATTCCTGATTCAACACTGGAAAAGATAAGAGGTTCAAAAGTCCTGGTATTAGGAGCCCTCCGCTGGAATCCTGAACACCCCACTCACCTAACTATTCCACAAGCTGTAGAGATCATCGAAGAACTGAAGATACCGGAAGCTTATCTTATACATATGAATAGTTATGTAGATCATGAGCAGACTAATAAAAATTTACCTGATCATATTAAACTAGCCTATGACCAACAGGTCATTAACGTTTGATCTATAAAAATTTCTTCAAATCAGGGTTTGACTTAAGTTGTTCTACAATATCTTTCACATTTTGGGCATTTTCGAGGTTACAAACTAATATAGCGTGTTCGGTTTCTACAACGGCTACATTATCCACGCCGACCAATGAAATCATTTTACCGCTTTCAGAATAGACATAACTGTTATTTGTTTCACTGAATGTAGAATTTTGTGATTTAACTACATTACCGGTTTCATCTTTTTCGCCTAGGTCGTATACAGCTGTCCAGCTGCCTACATCATTCCATCCAAAATCTCCGGGCACTACAAATACTTCTTTAGCGTGCTCCATGATCCCATAATCAATAGAAATGGATTCACATGACTGGTAAAATTGATCGATAGACTCTTTATGATTTACTTCAAAGAGACCATCATTGGCTTTTAATACCTTTTTATACATTCCCGGTAAATGCTTTTCAAATTCATCCAGAATAGTCTCTGCTTTCCAAATAAACATACCACTGTTCCAATAATAATTACCTTCCTGAAGAAATCTATTTGCCGTTTCCAGATCAGGTTTTTCTTTAAAGGCTTTAACGGAATAAACATCCTTACCATTAACTTTCTCTGATTTTGATATATCACCCTGAATATATCCGTAGCCGGTCTCCGGTCGGTCAGGTTCGATCCCGATAGTAACAAGATTTGACCCTGACTTCGCTTTTTCTATAGCTGCAGTGAGATATTCCTTAAAAGCATCAGGTTGCTCAATATGATGATCAGCGGGCAACACGACCATCACTGCCTCCGGGTCTTTTTTATAGAGTAATTGAGCTGCAATAGCTACACAAGGGGCAGTGTTTTTTGCAACCGGTTCACCTATTATATTTTCCTCAGGGACAGATGGAAGCTGATCCTTAACTATATCTACGTAGTTGTCATTAGTCACAACCAGTATCCTTTCCTGAGGTATCATGGATTCTATCCGCCTGGCAGTATTCTGAATCATGGTTCCTTCACCAAACAGAGAAAGAAATTGTTTAGGTAATTCTTTTATGCTTCTTGGCCAAAAGCGAGTTCCGGATCCCCCGGCCATTATAACTGCGTATATCATAATATCAGCTTCGTTTTATATTACTTTATTTAGCAAAGAAGGTAAGATATTATTGATCAAACCTGAACCAGGTCTGCTCTTGTAAGACTGATCGTGAATGTGGATCCTTTATTAGGCTCACTTTTAATAGTGAATTTCTCCCCGTGAGCTTCCATGATATGTTTTACGATCGCTAATCCCAGCCCGGTTCCACCTCTCTCACGTGATCTGGATTTATCTACCCTAAAAAACCTTTCCGTGACCCTGGGAATATCTTTCTCATCAATACCCATTCCTGTATCAACTACTGAAACAAAAACTTTTTCCTGCTGTTTCGGTTTTGTAAACACCGATACTTCGACTTTCCCTTTGGGTACGTTATATTTAATGCCATTTTCGATAAGATTTATCAATACTTGCTTGAGTTGATTCTTATCTGCCTTGACCTTGATACTACGATCAAAATCATTGATAATAAGTTGAATGCCTTCCTTTTCAGCTTTGTAATTCAGGCTTTCAATAATATCATTCAAAATCTCAAACAGATAAACCTCTTCTATTTCAGACTTTAGTTCACCGGTTTCCAATTTAGATATCTCCATGAGATCCTTGGTAAGGTAAATCAATCGGTTTACATTTCTCATGGCTTTCCTGAGAAAATCCCTGTTGACCTCTTCATCCTCAAGAGCACCATTTAGCAGAGTTTCTATAAAACCCTGAATAGCAAAGATGGGAGTTTTAAGCTCGTGAGATATATCCCCTATAAATTCCTTACGATAATTTTCGATACGGTTTAAACGCTGAATCTCTCTTTCTGTAGTCCGACTGGATTTTATTCCCTGCTTGATCAGATAATCCAATTCATCTTTCTTGCCAAAGGGGATATCGTTGTATTCAATAAATCGTTTTCGAGATATGTTTTTGAACATTCTTTCGATGATATCAAATCTTTTCCCCGTAAGCCTCAACGTAACTATATAGCCAACTACAAAAATTAAAGCAGCTGAAATTGCGGAGAGAAAGGCTGCATCTGAAGCATCAATGTCAAAACCAAGCAATGAGATCAAAAACAGTACGACGGAAGAAATTATCGAAACTAAAAAGCCTAACCGAATTCCGAGTCTATAAATCCCTTTATTTGTCTTTGTGGATTTACTCATTCCTTAAATCTGTATCCGACTCCTTTAATGGTTTCAATGTAATGATCGCCCAATTTTTCACGGATCTTTCTGACATGAACATCAACAGTTCTATCTACCACATAGATATTATCTCCCCATACTTTATTGAGAAGAGTTTGTCGATCTCTGACTTTACCCTTTCGGCTTGCCAGATAATATAAAAGTTCAAATTCCTTGCGGGGAAGTTGAAATTCTTCATCATCTCGAGTAACTATATACCTGTCTTTATCTATAACGAGGTCATGTACTTCAAGGCGATTAACTTCTTCTTCAGTTTCATCAAATCGACGGAGGACAGCTTTGATCCTTGAGATCAATTTTGTAGTACTTATGGGTTTTGTTATATAGTCATCCCCACCCTTGTTTAGCCCTTCAACTTCGGTCTTCTCATCACTGCGGGCCGTCAAAAATATGATAGGGATTGATTTCAGTTGATCATCCTTGCGCATTTTTTCAACAGCTTCCATGCCGTCCATCTTAGGCATCATAATATCCATTAAAACAAGATCAGGATTAAATTCTTTTGCTCTCTCAATACCTTCTTCCCCATTTTCAGCTTTTATAACATTAAAGCCTTCTTTTTTCAGATTATATTCAATGAGATCTAAAAGGTCTTTTTCATCGTCAACGACAAGAATTGTTTTATCAGCCACAATAACGGGATTTAGATGCTGGGATTTAATTATACAATGGTACTAATGTACTGTATTAATAGAAAATTTGTAGCCATTAAGAAATTGTTATGGGATCACGGTCAATGTTTTTAACCGAGCAGATACCCAATACCTGCAGGTTGATGTAAAAGCCATCCCGTTAGGCTATACCTTGGAACATTAGTGGTAAGCACCTCGTGTTCTATTACATCGCTTTTAAATAAGAGAAGTCTTTTTGCCACCGGTTCTACTAAAATTTCTTCTCCTTCATTATAGATAACGAGTTCCCCACCGTCCCCTTTTTTCCAATCCTTATTTAAATATATAAGAACGGTGATCTGCCGGTTTGTTCTTTCGTTGAATTGATCAAGATGCCGGTGGTAATGGGAACCTGCAGGGTATTTGGCGATATGAAATTCAGAACCTGATAAACTCAAATAGCAAAATCGCTTTAACATTTGGATGAGTTCATCCTTTAACTCAAAAAATGGTTTTAACACCGTATCTCTTTCCTCTTCAAGCCAATAAATAAAATCACCTCGTATCTCAGCTTTCACTAAAAAATCTTGCTGAGCACCAATGCCTGCTTTTTTTAATTTATCGGCTGATTCCATTTCATGAAAAAAATCCATGATGTTTGAAAACAAGGCCTCACTTATGAAATCATCAACGATCACATAATCATTTTTAGCCAGTTGGTCCATCCAAACCAGCCATTTTTCTTCAGTATAATGCATGGATCAATTTTTTGATAAGCTGTTGGTTTCTCTTGAATCAAAATAAATATACCTGTTTTAAGAAAGGAAAGTATAGACGCATATATTATTTTCCGAATTATGACTTTCTTAAACAAAACACCTAAAGCTATTTCTTTTCAATAAGCTAACCCTCATATTATATAAATGAAATTCTTTACCTCACAGCTCAGCTATTTTGTTGCTAACCGTAATACCAAGATTAACATAAAGCGACTCATCCGTTTTGTGCTGATACTGATAGCCATGATCCTTGTATTCGGTGTTCTGTTTCATGAGATCATGGCTATGGAAGGTCAGGACCACTCTTGGTTAACAGGCTTTTATTGGACGTTAACGACCATGACTACGCTCGGTTTTGGTGATATAACCTTCCAGTCTGATCTGGGTAGAATGTTTTCTATCGTAGTTTTGGGAACCGGTGTTATATCACTTCTGATCATGCTGCCATTCACTTTTATTGAGTTTTTCTACGCTCCATGGATGGAAGCACAACACAGGGCCCGAGCTCCCCGTGAATTGCCGGACGATACCAGTGGACATATCATCATTACCAGTTTTGATGCTATCACGCGGTCACTCATCCAAAAACTTGATCAATACGGGCATGAGTATGTACTGCTGGTAAATGAACTTGAACAGGCTTTAGACCTCTACGATGAAGGTTATAGGGTTATGGTAGGTGAACCGGATGATCCCGAAACATTTCGGAAAATGCATGTTGAAAAAGCAGCATTGGTTTACACCGGTGGGGATGATATGTTTAACTCTAACATTGCACATACGATCAGAGAACTAACAGAAGAAGTAAAGATCATATCCTCGGCAAATTCCTATGACTCAATGGATGTCTTGAAGTTAGCCGGAAGCGATCATGTACTACACATGGGGAATATTTTAGGGCGGGCGCTTTCACGAAGAACGCTTGGGCAAGACGCGAGAGTACATACCGTTGGTCGGTTCGGTAAATTAATTATCGCAGAAGCCACAACTTTTGATACCCCACTGGTTGGCAAAACGCTCAAAGAAAGTAAGATCAGAGAGAATTTTGGAATAAATGTTGTTGGTGTTTGGGAAAGAGGGGATTTTTATAGCGCACATCCGGATCTTGAGATCCACCCTCACAGTGTATTGGTACTTGCAGGAACGGTAGACCAACTCAGAAAGTATGATGAGCTTTTTGGTATTTATGGTATAAGTGATGAGCCACTTATCATAATAGGTGCCGGAAGAGTTGGCAGAGCCACAGCACGTCACTTAAAACAGAGAAACATTAAATACAGGATCATAGATAAAGATCCCGATCGTGTTCTGGATACTGAAGATTTCATTTTGGGTGATGCTGCAGATCTTGATACACTTAAAAAAGCCGGTATAGATAATGCTCCAAACGTCATAATCACCACTAATCAGGATGATGTTAACATTTATCTTACTATTTACTGCAGAAGCCTTCGTCCAAATATTCATATTGTATCAAGATCTACATTTGAGAGAAATGTCAATACTCTTCACCGCGCAGGTGCCGATTTTGTGATGAGTTATGCCGCTATGGGTGCCAATGCTATATTCAATATTTTTGAAGATAATGACATTGTAATGGTAGCCCAGGGACTTAATGTATTTAGCCTGCAAACCCCTGAAAAGCTCATCGGCAAAACATTGGTAGAGATGGACATTCGTAATAAGACCGGCTGTAATGTAATTGCATATCAAGTTAAAGGAGAGCAACGGATCAACCCTGATCCAAATGATCCTATCCCGCCAAACAGTGAGATCATCTTGATCGGTAAATCAGAAGATGAGCAACGCTTTATTGAATATTATAAAAAAGAATAGCCTTTACTCTTTTTTTCGGATCAAAACTACCGCTTCCAAAATGATCCAAATGGTAAAACCCAGAATAATGGCACCAAATATGAATAACAGCATGTTTGCATCGTTGCCGCTGTAGCCCGACCAGTCAAAGATCACTTGCTCTGTCATAGCCCACAGTGTCATGGCCATCAAAAATATCATAGGAATCAAAGTAAAGACAATTGATCTACCCTGCCTTTTCAGCCATATGGTAACTAACAGCAAACTTATACCGGCTAATAACTGATTGGATGTACCAAACAATGGCCATAATAGATATCCTCCTGAACCGATTCCCCTTGGCCCTTCAGGTATCAGCACCAAAGCTGCACTGGCTCCTACAGCAATGAGTGTTGAAGTGTGCACTTTAGTCAACGGTTTAACATTGTATTCCCCACCCAGCTCATTAAGAATATATCGCATCAACCGAACAGAAGTATCCAGAGTGGTTGCAGCAAAACTGATCACAATAACCGCAATTATGGTTTTAGCGGCTTCAAGTGGAATCATCAATGATGTGGCAAGTTGCGCAGCACCTTCCACAAAAATATTCAACCCAACGGCTCCTGCTTCTGAAAAGGAATGATACACATCTGTAAACTCACCCGTGGTATTAAAATAAGTTACAACGGCTACGATAGTGATCAATGCCAGCGCTCCCTCGCCAACAGCCCCAAGATATCCAACAAACCGTGCATCTGTTTCTTTATCCAGCTGCTTGGCTGTTGTTCCTGATGAAACCAATCCATGGAAGCCGGAAATGGCACCACAAGCGATCGTTATAAACAATAAGGGAAACCAACTTACATCATTAGCTTCCGTGTTTGTTACAGGTGCGGTAATTTCAGGATTACTCACAAACAAACCTAAATAGAGGATCAAAAGTCCCAAAACCAACTGATAAGCATTGATCAGATCCCTGGGTTGCAACAATTTCCAAACGGGTAAGGTGGAAGCAAAATATACATAGACCATCAGCACCATGATCCATACAAAAAAGGCCATTTCTATTCCGGTCAAGCCGAAGATCACATTAGAATCAGCTCCGCCAAAATATTGAACCAGATCAATTTGAAGCAGAGGAACGTAACTTGCAATAATGGCCGTAAAATACATCACAAATAATACCACTATAGACGGTACTACCATATTCCCACTCTTTCGATAGGCTCTGATCCCGATCCAGATGGCAAGAGGTATTTGAATAAATATGGATAAGACCGTGGCCGGAAAATTGATGAATAGATTAGAAATGACCCATGCGAAAACAGCATTTACCATCAAGACTAGGATCAAAATAATAAACAGGAATAGCAATTTCGCTCTGTGACCAACCAGTTTATCTGCAAGGGTACCAACAGATTGCCCTTTATTACGCACAGATAAGACAAGAGTACCAAAATCATGAACACCGGCAGCAAGTATAGTCCCAAACACAACCCACAACATAGCCGGCAACCAACCCCAGTAAACAGCAATAGCCGGACCAACAATGGGGGCTGCCCCCGCAATAGATGTAAAGTGATGCCCGAGAAGAACAAATTTATTAGCCGGCACATAATCCACATCATCCTGGAATTCGTGTGCCGGGGTCATATAATCTGGATTTAGCCGATAGATCTTTTCAGCCAAAAACTTCGAATAATACCGGTAACCAATAAAGAATAGAAAAAGAGAAAGTGCCGCTACCCAGCTTGCCTGCATAAAGTTATCTCATTTAATTTCAGAATACTCAGCCATAAAGCATCTTATTTACTACATTTCATTTTGTTATGCAAACTTCAGCAACCACCATCACAGCTAATACAAACATTTAACATTTCCGGTGTACGACTCAACATTTCTAATCAAATTAGTTCAGGCTAAAATGCCCTTTGGTAAATACAAAGACCGATATATTACTAGCCTGCCTGTACATTATCTTGAGTGGTTTTCAAGAAAGGGGTTTCCGAACGGGCAGCTCGGTCAATACCTGGCCACTATGTTTGAGATCAAAACCAATGGCCTTGATGACATTCTAAATCCGATCATAAAGGAGTATCGTTACAAGTGATTCGAACGATTCATAAATAATTGTAACAACAAGTTTATTATTTGTACAAATAAAGTACATTACGTTTGTATTTCTAACTAACTCCTTCCTTATGAAACGTTTATCCCTTTCCCTCCTAGTAATTCTCACCCTTTCATTATCGATCAATTCATTCGCTCAGGAAGTAAATATCCTTGAGGAACTCGAAAAGATCGCCGTTATCGACCAAAAGGTCATGATGCCTATGGGTGATGGCGTAAGACTGGCAACTGATATTTATCGCCCAAAAACAGACGGACCGGTTCCGATCATATTTTCTAGAACCCCTTACAATTTCAATACCTACCGTGATGGTGAATTATCAACCAGAACCTTAAATACAGCCCTGGAAGCTGTCAAAAGGGGCTATGCTTATGTTGTTCAAAATGAACGTGGCCGATTCTTTTCAGAAGGTAACTGGAATATTCTTGGAACACCTCTAACAGATGGTTACGATGCTTTTACCTGGATGTCTGAACAAGACTGGAGCAATGGCAAAGTGGGAACACTTGGATGTTCTTCAACCGCGGAATGGCAAATGGCTGTAGCAGCAATGGATCACCCCGCACATGCTGCTATGGTCCCTCAGGGCTACGGTGCCGGTGTTGGACGTATCGGTGAATACTACGAGCAAGGAAACTGGTACCGGGGCGGCGCAGGACAAATGCTCTTTACAGCTTGGCTATATTCAACCCAGCACGATCCTATGGCACCGGAATTACCAAAAGGTATATCACAGGAAGATCTGCTTCGTTTACAACGTTTTTATGATATGGCTCCTGAATATCCACGAGTTGATTGGTCAGAAGCATTAAGGCATCTGCCGGTGGAAGATATCATAGAAAATGTAAATGGACCCGAAGGTATTTATGAAGATATGATCACCCGAAAGCCAAACGATCCAGAATGGTATCAAGGTGGTTTGTATCATGACGATATGGATTTTGGTGTTCCAAGTTTTTGGTTTGTTTCCTGGTATGACGTTTCCTCAAGCCCAAATCTGGCGCTTTTCAACTATGTAAGAGAAAATGCTTCCGATCCTGAGATCAGAGATAACCAATACCTTGTTATTGCTCCGACCCTACATTGCGGCTATACACGTGCTACTGAAAATACCGTTGTTGGTGAACGTAGTGTAGGTGATGCAACCCTGCCCTATAATGAGATGGTCTACGACTGGTTCGATTTTTGGCTTAAAGGAGAACAAAATAATGTCACCGAAGAAATGCCAAGAGTTCGCTATTTCACTATGGGTATGAATGAATGGCAAACTGCCGATCAATGGCCACCAAAAAATGCAGAAATGACGACGTATTATTTAGACAGTGATGGAAGGGCCAATTCGAGATTGGGAGATGGTATTTTAACTGACTCTGCACCAAACAGTGATAATCCTGATTCATTTACCTACGACCCAATGCATCCGGTTCCTTCCTATGGAGGAAATGTTTGCTGTACCGGAAATGCCGTTCAAGGAGGGGCATTTGATCAGCAGAAAATGGAATTGAGAGATGATATCCTGGTTTACACATCCGAACCGCTTGAAGAGGGAATTGAAGTCAGTGGTTTTATTGAGTCAAAATTGTTTCTGTCTTCAGATGTAAAAGACACAGATATCACCATAAAACTGATAGACGTTTATCCTGATGGAAGGGCATACAATCTTGATGAAACCATACAAAGAGTTCGCTATCGTGAAGGATATGAAAAAGAAGTGTTTATGGAAGAAGGAAAGGTATATGAGGTTAACCTGACACCGATGTCTACCAGTAATTATTTTGAGAAAGGTCATCGCATAAGAATTGAGATCACCAGTTCCAACTTCCCGCGGTTTGACCGAAACCTTAATACCGGCGGCAATAATTACGATGAAACTGAAGGAGTTACAGCTACCAATTCGATTCATCATTCCAGGGAGTATCCAAGCCAGATCAGGCTTCCAATCGTTAAGAATTGATCAGATAAACCAAAATATAAAGACATTAAAAAAGGCTGTGTTATTAAACACAGCCTTTTTAATAATTGGAAAATTTAAATTTCCTTAGTTGTTGTTTTCCCAGTTTGTTTCACTTGTTGGTCTTTCTAACTGTGTAAACACCGTTCCATAACGAGCATCGATCTCGTTGAGACGATCATATCTTCTGGCATCTATCCAGCGGTGACCGCCTTCTGCCCAAAGAGAATAACGTCGCTCAAACAATACTTGGTCGATCACTTCTCCCGTGTTTGCTAAGGCAACCGGAGGTAGTCCCCAAGTATCTCGGATTAGATTAACCGCTGCTTCCGCATCTGCAATATCCGTTCCCTGATTTCTCTGAGCCAAAGCTTCAGCATAAATAAGGATCAACTCCTCATTTCTCAGGTACGGGATAGGTGATGTGTTACTTGCCCATCTCGCATCCTGGTATTCAGCATCTACAGGAATATTAGCGTTTGATACCGGATCAGCTCGCTGATAAAATTTATTGGCAACACGTTGGTCACCCGCTTCTGCATCATCGATCATTGAAGGATGAACCACCATTATCTGGTTGGTATTAGCATCCAATGGATAAAACAGAGGATTGAATGCATCCGGTGGATTTCCATACACATGGTATACACCAACATTCATGCTAGCCTCACCTGCAGTGAGATCCATGAATGAATCATCTAAAGCATCCAGTGCACCGGTCCAGTCTTCTGCATAAATAGAAGCACGTGCTTTTATAGCACGATTAACCTGTTGCAAACCTGCAACTGAATCGAAACCATACTCACCAAAGCCTTCTGTTAAACTAAAGGGCAATGTTGATGATGCACCGTTAAGATCAGAATTCGCTTCATCCAGTAGATTCAGTATTTCTGTCAAAGCCTCATCGTAACCAAGAAATGGTCCCGGGTTAAGTGGCTCGTCAACATCAAATCGGATTCCGTTCTGATATTGGCCATGTAGCGGGATCAAATACTGAAACGCTTTGATCGTTTTGGCAAAACCTAAAATTGCATTCTTTTCTGCATCAGTAACACTGGTTGTGTTTTCTGCTGCTCCAATAAGCAAATTAGCTTGTTTTATTGTCTGATAAGGTGTGTTATAAACTCCGCCTGATCCGAAGAAATTTGGATAGGGAGTTATTCCCTCCTGTCCTAACCAGTCAATGGTAAATCGTGGATCTGATTCAAAAAATGCCCACACTTCACGGCCAAATGATCCGTAGAGTTCCGTAGCATTATCCACATAATTACGATGACGAGCTTCGAGACCCGTTACCATATTTTGGAGTTCACCTTTAGAGGCATCTTGTAAGACGCCTGCAACGGATGGGTTGTTAGGATCTAAAACCTCATCAACCTCCGTTAAATTACAACCTGTCATCATAAAAGCTGATAACAGTACAATAGTAGTACTAAATATGTAATGTTTAATATTTTTCATGATAATCATTCTTAAAAGTCGAGGTTAATGTGAAAGAAAACTCTCCTTGAACTCGGATAAGGAGTAACCTCTACCGATTGAGCCACAGGCTGAGCACCAAAGTTAGAAACCTCAGGATCATAGCTGTTGTAATCGGAGAATAAGAGAAGATTCTTACCTGAAACACCTAATCTGATTCGTTCAACGTTTAAACTTTCAACCAAGTTAGTTGGTACCGTATAGTAGAAACCAACTTCTCTTAGCTTCAGATAAGTTGCATCATCAACAAAACGACTAGGATTAAAAGGACCACGATCAAGGCCGTTTGGAACACCATCATTATCAGAATCTTCACTCCAATCGGGTGTGTTTCCACCACCATCAAGCAAGAATCTTGTCAGGTCAATGTTATCAGCTCCTTTGCTGTATTGAAACAAGAAACTAAACTCAAAATTAGCAAGGAAGTTAAGCTCATTATACCAAGACATCTGGAAGTCAGGCTGAGCATCACCATAAAAAGTGAGACCGGGATCCTGAGGATTACCAACGATCGTAGTCGGTGAATATCCTTCACGGATCAGATACTGACCGAGTGAAAGTCCAAATCCACCGGTTTCATACGATGGAATATCCAATCTTGTGATCTCTGAATCATTCTTCCAGTACAACAACTTGGAAACCCACGATAAGTTAGCTGTTCGTACAGGAGATGTGGTCAAAGTAAGCTCCAAACCTTTGTTTTCAAGATCAGCAGCATTAGTTGCAATGGCACTGATACCGGTTGAGGCAGGGGGGCTTTGGTCAAGGATCAGATCACGTACTTCTTTGATGTAGTAAGTAGCTTCTAAACCAATCTTACCTTGGAATACGCTAATGTCTGCACCAAATTCGATCTCACTGGCTGTTTCAGGTTTCAGATTAGGATCGATAGCTCTTGTTGAGATAACGGATCCAAGATTTCCACCAATATTAACACCGCCTAGTGCTTCAAATGTAGAACCAAAAGAGGCTTTACCACCTGTTTCACCATAGGCTGTTCTCAGTTTTAACTGATCGATCTGATCGATATTCCAGAAACCAAAATTGGTAAGGTTAGCTGCAAGAGAAGCCTTTGGAAAAGCATAGAACTCATTTTGCTTGGCATTCAGTGTTGATTTATCAAATCGAACACCTAAAGTACCTATCAACTTGTCTTCCCAGTTGATCTCTTCTTGTGCAACCAATCCTATTTCAGAAACTTCCTGGAATCTCTGACCGAAGACAGACTGTACCTGAGCCTGATTTAAGTTCGTTTGACCCGGAGCCAAACCTCTACCTCTATTCAACAGACGATTGGATTCTTCATAGATACGAGTATAACCCAACTGCGTACTAAAATTAAATCCTTCAACATCAATATTGTGAACCAGGAAGGCTTGCAAATTCAGATTAAAATTATCCTGCTTACCATGAATCACATCACCTGGAGTAGAACTTGCCTGCTGGGACTGAAACCACTCAGGGAAATACACTTCAGAGTTTGCATTCAGGTAATCAAAACCAACCTGCGTATTAAAACTCAGGAAGCTATTCTCATCAGAATAAAGCTGGGCTTCCAGTCCAAGACTCTGCAAGAACCGATTTACGATCTGATTGTTAACCGCATGATCGCGCAGCGCATATGGATTTTCTGCGAAATAAGGGTTGTTTGGATATACACCATTTTCATCAGGTCTCAGATCTGCATAACTGGGAACGTATGCGATATTGTATCCAATACTACCACCGGTACCATTCTGGTTTCCGGTAAATCCGCGATCTGAATCAGTTCTGATAAAGTTAGAAGTGGATGAAACTGAAATATTATTATTTATCGAATGGTCTACATTCAACCTAATATTATTTCTGTTAAACCCGGTATTCTTAATTATACCTTCTTCGTCCTGAAGTCCGGCACTTAAATAGAACTGTGTTTTATCACTACCACCGGAGGCACTTATTTGGGTGTTGGTAAGTAAACCGTTCTCACCATACATCTCTTCCTCATAATCCAGGAGATTTCCATTTTGCTGAAATTTTGCTAATTCTTCTGTAAGACTAGCTCCACTGTATAATAGGTTGATCTTATCTTCACTCCACTTATCAAATCCAAGCAGATTCAAAGCACTGGCAAAACCAACGTCTTGTTTAATACTAACTCTGGTGTCTCCTGCTTTACCTTTTTTGGTTGTAATGATAATTACACCGGCATTGGCGCGACTACCATAAATAGCAGCAGCAGAAGGACCTTTAAGAACCTCAATAGATTCGATGTCTTCCGGATTAAGATCAGATACACGGCTGGCAACACCATCCTGACTTGGTCCACCGGCACCACTTACAGAAGAACGTCCAGTTGAGATAACTGAGTTATCGACATAGATACCGTCAATAACATAGAGTGGCTGAGATGAACCTGCACCAAGCGTTGAAATACCGCGTAACTGTACGTTGCTACCACCACCGGGAGCACCACCACTGGCAACAATATTAACACCGGGAAGTTTACCCGATAAAGCGGCATCAACAGACTCATTTACAGTTGTTCCGGCAAGTTCCTCAGCAGATACTGTACTTACAGCATTAGCCAGGTTACTTCGTTTCACATTTGAGGCAAGACCGGAAACGACGATCTCATCAAGTCTGGAAATATCCGGACGCAATTCAATATCAAGTTCAACAACTGAATTACCGTCTCGGTTGACCTCCATAGTTCTTGTTATATAACCCACATAGGTTATTCTTAGGGTAGCTGATTCTCCTTGTACCTCCAAAGAGAATTCGCCATCAATGTTTGTAGCAGCACCACCACCTGAATCTACATTCAGTATGGTAACACCAAACAATGGTTCATTACTTTCTGCATCGGTGATCGTACCTGTCACCGTAAATTGTGCATAAGCACTGGCAGTAAGAACAAACAGCGACAATGCAAATGACAACGCGTGTTTGTAGAAGTTTTTCATATAGCGTGAATTTAAGTTAGAGTTAGTTAGTGCACATCTAAATACTTCCTTAGTTGGAAGTCACGCTAATTACCTAAATGAGAGCTAAACCTCAATAGCCTAATAAGAAAAGACAGGACGGATCATAAAAATTAATAAATTATATAAGTACATATTAATTATATTTTTATGATGATTTAATATTCAAAATATATTAACTTTTTAGTCTGTCCTTTAAAAAAATTTTACAGTCAAATGCACAATACAGTCCAAAAACAGGGTTCATTGCATACATATAAGTTTAAAAATAATGGTCCTTTTTACTTCTTTTGGATCAATATGAGCATAACAAGATCATAAACAGAGTGAGCTATCATGGCTGCGATCAGTCCAACATATAAAGCAAGAAATCCAAGCATCAAACTCAGACCGAACATCATCAGTCCAAATAGAATATGTCCCGGTGACTTGAACTTGAAATAGCCATGGATCCCAATAAATATGATGGATGTAAATACATTTCCGATCAGTGGCTGAATTGCTCCTCTGAATAATATTTCCTCACCGGCACCGGCAAATACTGATATCTGTATCTTATCAAAGAGAGAAAAATGGACTGTTGAAAGAGCTTTAAAGACTGAAAAATCAGAAAGCACATTTGAGACTGGTGGTATTTTGATGATCAGAAATATAATAGCAGATGATAGTAAACCGGCCCCCACCCCAAAACCAACCTGTTCAAAAACCATATAGTTACTGTCAAATAGATCAACCACCCAGCCTTCGTGCAAGTATTTTATAATGAGCAGTGATATAAAAAGGTAGATATTGGCCGAAACCACCGACATGATCAACAGCTTTCCGGTGGTTAATCCCGATAGATCATTCTTCTTTTGATCGAACTGAGTTTCATTTTCCATAAAACGAAAATAAGGCGAGTAATTAAGAGCTGAAAACTAGAACCGGAATCAATTCAATAAATGGAACACGAATGAGGTTGATTTTGCGGATTATTTGGATATAAAGGTAACAATACCCAATCTATCTCATCAGCCCTGTTAGTAACACAACATTGATAAACTGGTAATCCAAATTGATATAACTGAGGTAACAGTAAATCATCAAATCTTTCACCAACTACTATTCCTATCAGGGCATCTTTAAAATTAATTTTTATATCACTTTCCTTTTGATCAATTATTAAATAACGGTATTCATTTTCATTTGACCAGCTGGAATCTTTATAAAAGAATAAGTCGTCCATATATTTTTCATAGTGATCAAAGACCAATTCTTTGCCACTTTTATTTTCATTAATCTTAACCGTTTTTAAATCGACAAAAGGATTCTTAATATCTTCATATGTGAGGGCTTTACTCCTAATTATTTCATAATCAGATACTTTTCTATAAAAAATCGTATCTAATTCTTCCTTACTAAAAATGAGACAAATTCCCTGATGATTTTCTCCATACCTATCCCACATCATCATGTTACCAAAAGAGCTTGTTTTTACTTTAAAATCATCTTTATGATTTGATATTGAACAGCAAAAGCTTTTCGCTTTTACAGTAGTTAAATCAGTCTCATTATTAATCTCTTTTCTTAGTTTTTGTAAAACTTCTTCAGTTAAATTTTGTGCACTAATTCCATTTATTTTTCCTTTATACTCAAAAGGATCATTTGAATAAATGATTGGATTAAATCTGATACTTTTATCTTTAAGTATGTAATTAACAGCAGTTTCTCTTCTTGTGTAATGAGCAACAATTTTTTGCTCTTGATCTAATTTTAATATGTCTTTTATATCCATGTGCTAAACTTATTTTAATTAGCAGTTAGCACAGATTATGGCATTAACTCTCTCTTATCAATACCTATTTTATAGCTATATTAAATAATTACTTAGAGTATTTCATATTAAAGATATAAAATTACTCTACAGCCCCAACTTCAAATACCTCTTCTCCCAAATCTTTTGCTTTTTTCTTCACAGCATCTATTTCATCTTCAGAAACCACGGCGATCAACCCGATTCCTAAATTGAAAGTAGCCTGCATGTCATCTTCGGGTACGTTACCAACTTCTTTGATCAGATTATAGACGGGAGGGCGTTCCCAGGCATCCCAGTTAATATTGAGTTTCAGTCCATCAGGGAGAATACGCTTTGTGTTTCCAACAATACCACCACCGGTGATATGTGAAAACCCATTCACACCTTTTAGTGTTTTCAATTCTGTGATCAATGACAAATAAGAGCGGTGAACCTTTAGAAGTTCATCACCAACCGTACTGCCAAGATCTTCCACATAATTCTCAACTTTGTACTTACTGAACAGCACTTTTCGGGCTAAGGAGTATCCGTTGGTATGTAAGCCTGAACTTTTAAATCCCAGAAGCACATCGCCTTTTTGAATTTCCGATCCATTGATCACCTCGTCTTCATCTACAATACCAACGATGGTTCCGGCCAGATCAAATTCACCTTCATCGTAGATATCCGGCATTTCAGCTGTTTCACCACCTATCAGGGCTACTCCATTTTCTTTACAGGCTTTGGCAAATCCCTTTACCACATCCACACCGACATGTTGCTCAAGCTTTCCGGTTGAAAAATAATCCAGGAAGAAAAGAGGTTTGGCCCCACACACAGCAACATCATTTACACAGTGATTTACCAGATCCTGCCCAACGGTATCATACTTACCGGTTTTAAAAGCGACGATCAATTTTGTTCCAACGCCATCAACAGAACTTACAAATACTGGTTTTTTATATGAACCAAGATCCGGTCTGAAAAAACCACCAAACCCACCGATATTGGTAAGTACTTCCGGACCATGAGTGTCTTTAACTACACCCTTTATGGATTCGACCATTTCTTCACCGGCTTTGATATCAACTCCGGAATCTTTGTAGGTCATTTGTTTTTTATCAGACATAGATCGCTATGATTTTTCGTGTTGGGTTACTAGTCGTATGTGTGCTAAATGATGGTTTGAATGCCAGGCGTATAGCGCAGCAGATTTTGCCAGAGTAAATGAACCTGCTCCCGGCTTAGTGTAAGAACGTTTCCATTGCTCTTCATCCAGACATTCATAAATGCGGATCATCTTTTCATGAGTATCTTCCAGCATTTGAAGGGTAAGCTCCAGTGGTATTTCAAATTGATCCTCAATTCTCACCCAAGCATTTTGATCATAAACTCTTATTACCGGATCATCTTCAGTAAGAGCCGTTTTAATTCTGATAACAGCATTGGTATGGGCGTCAAGTAAATGAGTGATCACCTCTCTGATAGTCCAACCATCATCCCGATAAGGGATCATGAGAACATCATCAGAACAGTCCTCAATTTCATTCCTGATACGTTCTGGAAGTAAGGCAATATCATCCATGCAGGATTCACGATCTTCTTGTGAATGATCTTCTGAGAACGAAAGTTTTCCTATGGGATATTGCTTATTCATGACACACAAATATAGAAGGATTATCAGAGTGTTTTAAGTACTTTTTCCGATTCTTTTCCACACCAAAGAGATTATAAGTATGAGATTTATATAGTTTAGTAATAGTAGTAGAGGCTGTGGATAAGTGGATAACTTTTTTATCCAATTTTATATCACCTACTGATAATTATTGTGGATAGATTTGTTTATAACTCGTTCATATAAATCAGTACTTTAACAGGGGTAACATAAAATTGTTCACATTTCTATATACTTTATACATAAAAAAGATCGAATAGCTGTTAACACCAAAAGTTATTCTTTTTGGATGTTGATAGTCTTGAATGTTTGTGGAATCATGTGCACAATTATGAGTGTTTTTAGTTATCCAATATTTGTTATCGAGTAATCCACATAGTAATCCACATATCAACAGTTTATGAAGGCAGTTATTCAGCGCGTTAGTTCATCATCCGTCATGATAGATAATGAGATCACCGGAGCCATAGATCAGGGGCTTTTAATCTTGATCGGCATCCATGAAAATGATAAAAGAGAGCAAATGGAGTGGCTCTGTAACAAGATAACTAAACTGCGGATCTTTGAGGATGAAGATGGAAAAATGAACCGATCTGTTCAGGATGTGAATGGAGGAATATTATTGGTTTCACAGTTTACCTTATATGCCAATTCAGATAAGGGAACCCGGCCAAGTTTTATTGAGGCAGCTAAACCTGACAAAGCGGAGCCCATGTATGAGGAAATGATCGAGTGGTTTAAAGCTAATACTGACCTCGACATCCAAACCGGAGAATTTGGTGCTATGATGAGTGTAAAGCTAGTTAATGACGGCCCGGTAACGATCATTTTGGAGAAGTAAGAGATACTTTCTGGTTTGACGATTCAAAGTCGGTCTGACCAATTGTCTGATTAGATGGATTTCAATATTGAATTAAGAATAATATACATGTCAGTTATATTCATATTTATTGATGGGGTCGGTTTGGGTAAAGAATCCCCTGAAAATCCATTTTTTAACAACAGATATGAGTCATTTGAAATTCTAACCAATGGATCATTTAACTCAAGAGCAGAACCAAAATTAGAAAAAGATCTACTCTTTAAACCTATTGATGCCAACCTTGGCATAGAAGGTCTGCCCCAAAGCGGAACCGGACAGACCACTCTGTTCACCGGTCGAAATGCTGCAAAGGAAATCGGAAAGCATTTTGGTCCCTTTCCTCACACAGGTATAAAACGGTTCTTGAAAAAGGAAAGTGTATTTCACGCGGTCTTGGAAAGAGATAAAAGGCCATACTTTCTGAATGCCTACCCTCCGATATTCTTTGAACATGCAAAAAAGCGTAATCGATGGAGCTGTACCACTCTTATGACCAAAAGCTCCGGCATAAAACTGAACACCATCGAGGATGTGCTGAATGAGACAGCCCTGACAGCAGAGATCGTACAAAATGTCTGGAGGGAAAAACTTGGAATTGATATACCAAAAATCACTCCAACCGATGCAGCTAAAAGACTATTGAATGTGGTACCGGAACATGACCTTATACTATATGAATACTATCTGACTGACAAAGCAGGTCATAGCCAAAAAAATGAGGATGCACAACGCGTATTGAAACCTCTGGATGAGTTTCTGCTGTATATTATAAATAAGATGAAAAGCTCGGATACTTTGGTCATTACCAGTGATCATGGTAACCTTGAAGATCTTTCCACTAAAACGCATACCCGAAATAAAGTACCATTATTTGTTTTGGGAAATCATGTTCATCAATTTGAAAAGACAGAAAGTCTGGTTGATGTGAAAGACGGGATTATTTCGTTTATTTAGTGATATTGATTATAGAAAATATGACTATATGCAAATGTTGAACAACCATGGTTTAATATGAAAGACAACGAAAAAGGAGAACCTGAAAAGACTAAGGGCAAGGTTCATTTAGTACTTGGAAGTGGCGGAGCACGAGGAATTGCTCATATAGCAGTGATAGAGGAACTTGAAAAGGCCGGTTATGAGATAATAGAGGTTATTGGCTGTTCAATGGGGGCTGTGGTAGGAGGCATTTATGCAGCCGGTCACTTAAAGGATTATAAGGAGTGGATACTTAATCTTAATAAGAAAGCTGTATTTGATCTGTTGGATTTTACCTTTGCCAAGCAGGGTTTTGTTAAAGGGGAAAAGCTTTTTGCCAAGCATGTAGAGGTAACCGGTCAAGAACAAATTGATGAATTTCCTATTCCATTTACAGCCGTAGCAACCGACATGCGTCATCATAAAGAGGTACATTTCACAAAAGGAGATCTGTATAAAGCCCTTCGTGCCTCAGTCTCCATACCCGGATTTTTTGTTCCTGTGGTTGAAGATGGAATGGTTTTAGTGGATGGGGGTGTACTTAACCCTCTTCCCATTAATCTTGTTAAAAAGCAGGAAGAAGCAATAATTGTAGCTGTTAACCTTAATGGTAAACCGGATCAAAAATTTAATAAAAAACCCAAAACTGAGCCTGATACTTTAGATGAAGTTCAGAAATGGTTTAATAAAGTACTGCCAGATTCTATGAAATCGAAAAGTAAGACAAAACAAAAAGCAGAATTACCGGCCAAAGAGGAATCATTTTCATTGATCGAATTGATGGACAGTACTTTCAGTTTTACACAGGATAGATTAACGGACCTAATGATCGAAATGTACAAACCGGATCATCTCATCGACATCCCAAGAAATGCGTGCGGGGTCTTTGATTTCGATCAGGGGAAACGGGTCTACGATATTGGAAAGAACTCCTATCAAAAAGTTCTAGGTTAGCATATATGATAAAAGGGTTTGCCTAAGAACCTAATTTATTTCCAGATTATATCTATTTGTTTCATATTATTTCAGATAACCAACTATAGAAAAAAGGAGCCTATATGAACAGGTCTAAGATTATTGAAGAAGTTAAAAATTTCAACGATTACTGGGATGTGGTGGTTATAGGTGGGGGTGCTACCGGATTGGGAGTTGGAGTTGATGCCGCATCACGGGGCTATAAAACCTTACTTCTTGAAATGCATGATTTTGCGAAAGGGACCTCAAGCAGAAGCACAAAACTTGTACATGGCGGAGTCAGGTATTTGCAACAGGGTGATGTTTCTCTGGTGATAGAAGCCTTGCATGAACGAGGATTACTGATACAAAACGCCCCTCACTTGGTGAGTCATCAGTCGTTTATTGTGCCAAGTTATGAGTGGTGGAATGGGCCTTTTTATGGTGTAGGAATGAAAGTATATGATGCATTGGCAGGTAAATTGGGCATCAATAAGTCAAAAAACCTGTCCAAGGAGAAGACACTGGAGAAAATCCCTACTTTGGAACCTGAAGGCTTACGTGGTGGCGTGATCTATTATGACGGTCAGTTTGATGACTCCCGCTTATCCATAAACCTGGCACAGACTATGCATGATGAAGGAGGTTTTCCTCTTAACTATATGAAGGTAACGGGATTGAAAAAAAATGGTCAGGATCTTGTTGAAGGGGTGAAGATCCGCGATATGCTTATTGGAGAAGACTTTGAAGTAAGCGCACGTGTGGTTGTTAATGCAACTGGTATCTTTACGGATGATATCCTGGAAATGGATGAGGAAGGCCACACTAAGATCATACAGTATGCACAGGGAATTCACATTGTATTGGATAAGGAGTTTTTGCCGGGTGATTCTGCTATTATGGTGCCCCACACAGATGACGGGCGCGTATTATTTGCGGTTCCGTGGCATGATAAAGTGATTGTTGGCACAACAGATACTGCGGTTGATAAAGCGACCCTCGAGCCGGTTGCCCTGGAGGAAGAGATAGAGTTTGTATTACGGCACGCAGCTCAGTATCTGACCAAAGATCCTGAAAGAAAGGATGTGAAAAGTGTATTTGCTGGAATTCGTCCACTTGTAAGTCCGGCTGATGCCAAGGATACCTCCGAGATCTCAAGAAGTCATCATATTCAGGTTTCCGAATCCGGCTTGGTTACCATAGCCGGCGGAAAGTGGACAACTTATAGAAAGATGGCGGAGGATACGATCGATCAGGCTGCGATGGTTGCCGGTCTGGATGTTAAAGAAACGCCTACCAAAGAACTTCGCATTCACGGTTGGCTGAAGAATGTAAATAGGGATGATCACTTGTATGTGTATGGATCTGATAAGGTAGCCCTGGAAAAACTCATAAAAAACGAACCGAAGTTGGGAGAAAGACTTCACCCTGACTTGCCTTATTTGAAAGCCGAAGTGATCTGGGCGGTTCGAAACGAAATGGCACAAACCATTGAGGATATACTTTCTCGCCGAACCCGTGCTTTACTGCTGGATGCTAAAGCCAGTGTGGAAATGGCACCGGAAGTTGGTAGGCTCATAGCCCGCGAATTCGGCAAAGATGAGGCTTGGGTGAAACAGGAAGTGAAGGAATACAAGCAGGTGGCGAAGAATTATATTCTGGTGTAGCGAGTAGGTAGCCAATACCGAACACTGTCCTCTCTCTGATTTCCAGCAAAGCTGAAATCGGTCTCTCTCCGAAGAGAGACAGGTTCTTGGCAGATTAAGCAGTCTGGACTTGATTAAACTTGCTAGCCAAAGCCAAGAACCCTGTGTCCCTTTGGAGGGACAGCAAGAGCAGATCGCTGTTGCTTGCGGGGAGGTCAGTGGTTATTTAGGTTTCGTGTTCTCCAAAAGGACAATCTCTTCATCAATTCTTCGGCAAACGGAATCCATATTCTGAAGTACATCCTCATCGGTGAAACGTAGAATGGTAAATCAGGCTGTTTCTAAGGTATTCTGCCGATCCTTATCCTGCTGCTGTGCTTCAGCGTGATCATGACTACAACCATCTACTTCAATGATCAAGTCGAGCTTTTTACACATAAAATCGGCGACATACTTTAGAATAGGGCGCTGACGGTTGAAGCTATAACCTCGTCGTTGTTTTTTTCTTAGCCCATATTTCCAAAGAGCAGCTTCAGCTTTGGTCATATTCTTTCGCAACGTTTTTGCGATCGGTTTTAAGTGTTTATTGTAATGATGGTTTGAAATATTTTTAGTCATATTGAACCCTCTCTTCTTTAAATTGTAGTGAAATGGGTGCATTATTTCCAGTTCTAGCATTTTTGCATATATCAACCACTTTCCTCTCTCTGAATTACAGCAGAGCTGAACCCTGTCTCTCCCCAAAGAGAGACAAGTTCTTGGTATATAAACCAATTTAAATCTAACTAAAGAGGCTGTTTAGGCCTCGAATTTGTGTCCCTCTGGAGGGACAGTAAGTGCAGCTTGCTACGTCTTACGGGGAGCTTCTTCACTCTATCTCTGTTACGATAAGATACATTAATTTCTTCCGTATCTTTGGGTTCAAAATCCATTTCAAAAAGATCAAAATGACCACCGATGAAACCATTCGCGTCCGAAAAACTCTAAAGCTCAGAGCCGACCCTGAAAACCCTTTGCCGGTAACCAAGGGAGAAGGATTCAAAGACACTATAAATGAACTGATCGAGCTGGCGGGGAAAGCACCCTTTCATCACGAAAGTCCTGAGAAGCAGCGATCCGAAACATTGAAAGGATCAGAGCCATGGCGATTTCACGCTTTAGACGGAAAGGGTTGCAGAACACTTCTAAACAAACTTATTGATGAAAAACCGGTGAAGTCCAGCGATGGGATAAAAGAGATGCTGGCTGCTTCAGACACACTTATACTTGGAACCTGGATTCCTGAAAAGAGCCGGAAGAAAGGAAGGAAATATCATCCAAACGTAAAGAATATGGAACATATTGCAGCCACCGGCGCAGCGATACAGAATCTTTTACTGGCGGCCACTGCTTGCGATATAAATGCGTATTGGTCATCAGGTGGATGCCTTCGAAAGCCTAAACTGCTGAAATATTTGGGCATACCAAAACATGAGATCCTGCTGGGAGCTATCTTCATCTTCCCCAATGAGTATCCTGAATCGGTTCAAACAAAAATCGGAAAGAATGTAACAAACCGCGGCGGGCTTGGTGATTATATGGATTGGGTGGAGCCGGAGTGAAAACAGCCAATATCGAATAACCAACATTCAACTTAAAACGCCTCTCTACTTACGCTCTGCCTTGGAGCTAGGCAATGGTTATAAACTAAAAGGGTTTGCTCAGATAGCTCTGTACCCTAAACATTTCCATTCTTCTTAGATGGATGTTGAATGTTCCTTGTTGGATGCTGAACCCATCAGCGCCATCAGGTCATCGATCTCATCCTGATCTATGAGCACGGTATCCAGCCCTAGTTCTTGTTTGAGTCTAAAGTTCCTGTTGGGTCCCAGTGTGTAGAACATACGGAGTTGCTCCAGTTCGTTGTCGAAATAATTTACGGTGAACCGATCTTTGAATTTGATTCCCATAACGTGTTCCTCAAGTTGGTCAGCCAATAACCCGGAGCTGCCTTTCAGAAACTGGTCCACCAATACACCTGTTTGAGTATCCAGCTTGATGTGAAATTTTTGAGGGGTGATACGGTTCAATAATTGACTTGGTAAGTATGTGGCACTTAGGATCGGCCGGTTCATCACGTACAACAGCTTCAGCATGGCACCTAGTCCCTTCCGAGTTTTGAGATGACCTTTAAAGCAGCCATACACATTGGGGTAATCTTCCATCACACGCATGGAAAGGCGAAATTCCCGGCTGTTGCCCCGTCTTGTGGTAGAAATATAGTAGTAGGTCTCCGGTTTTTTGTTAGCATGATTAAAGGGAGGACGCAGTGAACGTATAAGCAGATTCTCCAACAGAATTGCATCCGTTTCAGAATTACAGACCTCATAGGAAACTCTTTCGAGGTGCGCGATCATTCGCTGTATTTTTTTAGACTTGGAATAGCGATAGGAAGTGACTCGCTGTTGCAGGTCTTTGGCTTTTCCCACATACATTACCTGATCATGCCTGTCGTACATGGTATATACACCGGGTTCATGAGGAGGTAACTCATCCCCCATAGCATTATTTACCCGTTCTTTCTGGGTGACGGCCGCGGGCTCAAACAGATCTAAGGTCACGTAGAGTAATTATTAAGATTGCTAAAACAGTAGATAAAATAGGGGAAAGCGAGATTCAATATCCACCGGATTTAGGAGGTTTACTTAACAAAAAAAGGCACCTTAGAAAAACTAAGATGCCTCAGATATAGCAAAGATAAGTTTATTTACTGCTAAATAGATATTTGAAGCCAACCATTATAAGATCAGTGTTCATATCATAACTTATTTCACTTCCGGGAATGGCCCCATTAGGGTATTGCTGAGCTAATTGAGGATTGAGGACAGGGCCACTGGTTTTACCAGCACTCATTCCCCGATGGTATACGATATCAAAGTTTATCTTATTTCCGATGTTATAACCGGCTCCAACCTGAAAAGCGTTAGCTATCACAGCAGTAGCCGGGATATTGAAAAAGGTTAATTCTTCATCAATTGGATTGCTGGAGTAAGTATATCCAAGTCTCAATGGTAGGTTGTCAATGCCTTTATACTGAATACCGGTTGATATGACAGAAATATTCTTCCATCCAAAACCAGCTACAGATGCTGTATTGGTCCAGCCTGATTCAGAAAACCCATCCGTATTCTCATAATTTACAAATCGGTAATCCAATGCCAGATCCAGTACATCAGCTGAATAGCCAAGGCCAACAGAAAAAATGGATGGATAGTCCATATTAAAAGAATTGGTTGAAGTTGATCCATCCAGGTATGTGTTCTCAAACTCAAAATCACTGAAATGAACATTTGTTTTATAGGCAATACCTGACTTAAATCCGGATCCCGAATCAAAGAATAATCCAACCTGTGCTCCATAACCAGTGGCTGTTGCTTTGTTGGTGGATGGATAACCGGCAGTTTGAGATGGTGAAGCTGTTGGATTTGGAGCTAATTCAAGGGATGATAAACTGAAATTAGGTTCCACACCTATAGAAAACTTATCAGATAGTTGGTAGGCATACGTTATACCTGTTTGCAACAACATGTAGTCGGATTCAATATGACCAAAGCCACCCATATTTTGGGGCATGTTAATAGGGTTCGCCATGTTTTCAGGGAAGGTCACGCCGAAACCACTGATTCCAAAGACAGATAAACCAAATGAATGTTTACTCTTCTCTGATGCCCAAACATAAGCCACCGCAGGCATTGGGGAGATTCCGCGGTCATCGGCAGTAGTGCCACTGAAATAGTTTCCTGTTGGTTGCCCATTTTGATCAAATTCTGGGACTGTGCTATTTAATTCAGGTGAGGAAAAGAAAAGACCAACATCCACATTCAATATTTGTTGGTCAAAGCTGGATATGGCAGCGGGGTTCCATTGTAAAGCTCCTGATATATCAAGAGGTTGACCGGTTGCAGCACCACCCATAGACATATTAAATGCACCGACTCCCTGCATGACATGACCTACTTGTGAATAAGCCATTGTTGAAAAAAACGTAAAGGCCATTAATAAAATAAATTTCTTCATAGTTATGGGGGTTAATATTATTCGATTTATAAAATGTTCAGGCTTGTCTGTATTACCTTTATGATCAAAAAAATCTAAGATCTAGATTTTTTAGTACTAACTACGCTGTATTATATTAGGCAGATGTGAATGATTCATGAATATTCAAATATTTAGAATACATCTTAATAAAGCATTTTAGGTCTATCGATTGTAGGAGCAGTAAAAGTAAATCTCATTTACTGAGTTAAAAAAAGGTAACATGAGGAGCCCTTAATACATCAGTTAAATAAGTATTATTTTAACATTTTATGCTGTAGAAAGGTCGTTTCAAAAGTCTGAAGGAAACTTTCAGCCTTTATGGATCCTATTGGTGTTCTTTTAGGGTTATCATGGATTACTTAAAAGTGCTTATAAAGAAAATGGGGTTTTCACATGATCGATAAAGCAACTAAAGTTTAAATGGGAGAAACCTCAAAGGCAGGAAATATATGAGAGTCCTTAAAAATGCTATTCTTCCTACATTTTTGATAACTAGTTGCAAAAATAATGTAACGTCATCAGAACCGACGATAAGAGGTACATTCAATAAAGTTTATGAGACCCTGACTTTTCCAAATGAATACTTTAGCGTTCGCTTCGTCTTTCTTGATAAAGATTTATACTGTGAGGAATGAGCTATCTGTTTTTAAGCCTGGAAATACCAAAGTTGTCATTCAGTTAAACGAATTGGAAAGGAATCTATACAAAAAATAGACCGAGCAAAGAGACCACGTAACTGAGTTAGTGATTATAATAAATTAAGTTTCAATGATCATATTGATTAAAAAAGATTCAAAATAATTAAAACTAATTTTGAGTCACTTTTAGTTAGATTATTACTTAGTTACCATTACTCGATAAACTGAATTAGCTGCTGTAATGTATAGTTCTGATTCATCGCTTCCCCATTCTACATTTGTGATCTGTTCCTCAAAACTTATATTCGAAAGCTGTTTGCCTTCTGTATCAAAAACGGTTAAACCATTGGGTCCTGTGGTGTAAAGCCGGCCATCAGAATCGGTGATCATCCCATCAGCAGCACCTTTATCACCCGGGGGGTCAATGTTAGCAAATAGCATTTCATTAAAAAGATCTCCGTTAGGTAGAACTTCAAATTTAAGGATATCTCCGGTTTCAGAATCACTAAGGTATAAGAAGGACTCATCAGGTGAAAATGCGATCCCGTTAGGCAGGGCAAGTTGGTCGTACAGCAGTATCAATTCACCGTTTTTATCTATTCTATAAACACCGGCAAAATCCAGCTCCTGATCTTCAGAGGAAACGCCGAAAGGCGGGTCGGTAAAATAGATAAGTGAATCTGATCGAATGGCAAGATCGTTAGGGCTGTTCAGTCTCATTCCCTTATATTCTGTGACGATAATTTCTAACTTTCCGTTTTCCAGCAACTTTGAAACACGACCGTCGTGTTGAGTAAGAACAACGGTACCGTCGGGCATGCCTTCAATACCATTGGATCGACCGGAAGAATCTATAAACACAGAGGTTTCAGAAGAGCCGGGTCGCCACTGATAGACTTTGTTAGCCGGAATGTCGCTGAAGATCAGGCTCCCGTCATCGAGCCAGTGAGGGCCTTCCGTAAACTGATAGCCGGAGGTAACAACATCAGGAGAACTCAGGGAAAATTGTTCGTCTGAAATACAGGATATTGTTAATAAGATGGTTGAAAGAAGAAATGTGCGGAAAATGACTGTGTTTTTCATAACGTTATTTGTTGTTTAACAGGATCGGAAAGTAGGTTAAGTGGATCATCGATGACATAAACTAATTCAAAAAACTCAAAAGCTACTGAGTCGTATACGATTCAAGACTTACCTAAAAATATACCATAAGATTTCAGCCCTTCAAATTCATCAAAAACCACTTTAAGTACACCGACCAAGGGTATAAAAAGGATCATTCCTGAAACATCCCAGATAGAGGCTCCCATAAAAACGGCTATCAGTGCGACCAATGGATTAATTCTTACTTGTGAGCCCACCACGTAGGGAGTGATAAGGTTGTTTTCCAGAAGCTGTATAAGCCATAATGATATAAGAATGGCTATAGGATAGAACATGGAATCGGTGGTTGTGATCGAGTACAGCACAACCAGCAGTGATGAAATAAAAACTCCGATATAAGGTATCAGGTTGAATACTGCAAGAAGTATGGCAAAGAAAAAAGCGTATTTGATATTTAAAACTGTCAGGACAATGTAAAACAAAATCCCAACGATAAGGGTAACCAGCATGAGTCCTCTCAAATATTGCTGAGCTACTTTGATTATCTTGTTGAAGAGTGACCGGGTTTGGTCGTGGTAATTGATAAATAGCTGGAGGGAACCTTGGTAAAAGGCATCCCGGTAATAGAGTAGAAAAAAAATGTAGAGGGGAATCACACTGATAACAGTCAGTAATCTGAATACAGAAAACAATGAATTTCTCAGCTCCGTCAGTCCAGTGTTGATGATCTGTGAAACTGAGTTATTTGCCTGACGGGTCAGTAGTTCATGAGAAATTCCAACCTGCACTTCAAGAAAATGCTGCAGGTCTGTGATCCACGCATCAACCGTATCGGTCACAGCAGGTATGTCTCCCAATAATCCGGCTACCTGAATGGATAAAAGGTATAAGATCACACTTAAAGTTGCAGTAACGATGGTCAGAACAGTGATGATGGATAACCAGCGAGGAAACTTGATCTGTTCAAGTTTTTCAGTCAGAGGCAGGATCAGCAGAGCAATGAAAGCAGCCCAAACTAACGGCAACAAAATGAATTGAGCCTCGATCATGATATAGACCGTCAATACCCCGATGATCAACAGGGCTGCAACTCTGATCAGTTTGGTATTATCAGTTGTTTGTTGCTTCATGCACATAATATGGCAGATATATGGCTTTCTTCAAACCACTTATTCAGATTACATGAATTTAATTTTTGGCCATTGAATAAGATCAAAGAAATAATGAGATTAGAGTATTAGATTTGGCAATACACTTGGTAAGTAAAATTTAAGAAAGGGGTATTTTGAATAGGGAAAAACAATCAGTTTTATTATTTGGCGGTGAGGAGAATTTAGGCTTACCGGTCATCCGTTGTTTGGGGTATTTTTCTGGAATACCTATTCATTATGCAGCAATTAAAAAAACAACTACCAGGTTCAGTCGGTACTTAAGTTCATTTCAGCTGATTTCCGGAACAACTGAGCAGGAAAGACTTGAAAGCCTAATCAAGATTATCAACAATACGGGATCACAAGTACTAATACCTATAGACGAAAGATCGGTAAGGCTTGTTATTAAAAATAGAGACAAAATTACAGATAGCATAAATATCCCCCATCTAGCCGACCTAAAAACTTTCCATCAGATGGTCATGAAGAATGCCCTGAACGAATGGTTGGAGAGCAATGATATACCATATGCCAAGATCTGGCCGATTCCAACAGATGTAGAGGCTGATATCCCGGATTCTTTGACCTTTCCAGTGCTATTTAAACCAGTTTGGGACCGAGGCGGAGATATTGATGCACTTTTTATCAATATTTTTCGATGCAGGGAAGAAATGATTAACTATTTTGGCGAGAACGAAATAAGTTCTGATGATTATTTCCTTCAGGAATATATACCTGGTTATGATATTGACTGTAGTTTATATTGCAAGGAAGGAGAAATATTGGCTCATACTATACAAAAGGGGTTTATCTTGCAGCCACTTCAATATTCCCCGGCGATAGAGCTTCTCCATAATATTGAATTTCTCGATCAGATAGAACAGATCATCAATAAATTGAAATGGTCAGGAATTTGCCATCTTGACTTCCGGTATGACGAACGGGAAAAAAACTATAAACTGATAGACTTTAATGCTCGGTTCTGGACCACTCTTCTCGGTTCATTGGTAGCAGGCGTAAACTTTCCATACTTGGCTTATCAAAGTGCACTTGGAGAAACATTTCCGGTTCCTGAATACGATGATACTCACTTTGTATTAACAAGATCGGCTATCAAAGAAATGTTTAAATTTAATAAAGAACATTCATATTCATTCCGGCAAACCGGTTTGTATTATGCGCTTCAGGATCCTTTGCCGGAAATATTCAAGGTTTCATCTTTGAATAATTCCTGACATCGCTCCTCAATCTGTTAGAGGTGGCTGAATCAGCAAATTTACGATGAGGGGAATTCTGTCGAGAGACTCATTCAGAAAGACCCTTTCAGTTGGGCTATGGGCTCCATCACCTACGGCTCCCAGTCCGTCGAGGGTGGCCGTATAAAGGCTGGTAAAGCTGCCATCTGAGCCACCGCCGGATGTGCCTTCCTTCAGTTCGAGTCCAAGTTCATTTCCGATCTCCTGAGCTAAATTCCATAAGGCTCGATTACGTTTATTTTGAACCAGTGGGGGACGTCGAAAACCGCCCTTGATTTCAAGTGTTACATCGTCGGTATCAGAAACCATGGAGGTGATAGCTTTAGTAAGGCGCTTGGCATCTGCTTTGGTCTGTACTCTTACATCCACTGAGGCCCTGCTTTCTGCTGCTACCACATTTGTGCTGATACCTCCATCAATGGTTCCTACATTAACAGACACCCCATTTTCAGGATCGTTTAGCTTATGCAGTTTTTGTATAAGATAGGATAACTCCAGAATAGCACTTCTGCCTTTCTCAGGTTCAATACCGGCATGGGATGAAACTCCTTTAATAATAATATCAAAATGTCCGACTCCCTTTCTCCGGGTTTTTATCTTGCCATCAGGATCCAAAGACGGTTCAAGAACGAAAACGCGGTTCATGGGTCTTGCCAGTAATCTGACTCTTGAGGCTGATTCAGTGCTGCCGCTTTCTTCATCTGAGTTAAGAAAGAGTATAGGGCTAACCTCAGGATTTATTTTATTATCATCTCGGATGATCTTGAGCGCCGTCAGCATCATGGCGATGCCGGCTTTCATATCATAAATTCCAGGCCCTGTCAGAATATTATCTTCAATATTGAATGGCATTTTTTTAAGGGTACCCTTTGGCCATACCGTATCAACATGACCAAGTAGCATCTGATAACAATTGCTTTGCGTTGTCTTAGGCCGGGCATATAACTGCCCGCCGCTATTATTTCCTTTCAACAACTGTACGTCATAATCAAACCTCTCAAGTTCTTTCTGAAGGATAGAGAATATTTTTTGATGAGAAGAGGCGTTAGCGGGTGGTGTTTCAGTTTCAACCAATTTTTTTAGAAGCTTTAGAAAATAGGATCTATACCCGGATTCAATATCAATATCATATATCTTGATTGCGGCTTTCTTCATAACCTATTTCTTGAAGTCCTTGGGAAACGGAAACGCTTGTGTTTCATCGATTGTGGCATAACGTCCCGGAGATACATACACCAACTGTGGGTTTTTGATAAGCTTTTCATCATCCGGTTGTGATGGCTTCCTGATGAAATCGTTAGCAGCATGAGCAGCAACAACTTCACCCAGAATTAGACTGTTTTCACCAAATCCATCTACAAAGCGTTTGAGTTTACATTCTAAAAAGATGTAGCCATTTTGTATAAATTTACCATCAATATCAGTGGCGGGAAAGCTTTCTATGCTTTTCAATTCGGGTTTGGTATTATCATCACAGCGTGGAGAAGCTGTCAGGCTCGTTAAAACCAGTTGATCCGGTTTTGGATAAGTTACCGTAAATTCGCCGGTACGTTTTATATTCTGATAGGTTGAATGATTCGGGGTGCATACGAAGCCAAAATAGTTCTTCCAACCAAGAGGAAAAGCCATGTGTTTGGGGGCGAAATCGGGAGAAGAATCCGGCTCAATCGTTCCTACGATAACCAGGGGATGAACCGTAAATATCTGGTCCCAAACAGGAAACTCAAGGTTAAGCCGTGTTATAGCATTTTCGTTTTTATTTACCATGAGGGTGTCCTTTAAGGTTCTACAATTTCATCTAGTTTCCACTTATGGTGGAGGCCGAGAGTTTGAAGGATTTCAAAAAATAATTTTGGAGGATCTTTAAGCCTTACCCTTACCTTTTTTTCGCCGAACATAAGTTTATGCAAAAATATGATAGCTTTGCTGTTTACAAAATGAGCTTTCGAAAGATCGATACGCAGATCTTTACGCTCACCCAGCTGTTCACTGATGAGGCGAACAGCATTCAGGTTAAAATCACCCGGCAGTTCAATTTCGATCTTACGTCTATCTTTCTTGTAATGCATCATACTCCTGCTTTATGAGTTTCTTCATTTTTTCAGCAAGATCAGTGTAAGTTTTGATCTGCTCAAAATCCATATCAACCTTGATCTTCTGCATACGCATATGGTCGCTTTCCTGATGGAAAAGAGGCATTAACCCACTGAAAATGAATTTCTCTTCTTTGAGCCATTCAAGGGCTCTATTTATTCGAGGGCTATTAAGGGGCAGATCAATGTAAACCGCATTCAGGTTCAGCTCTTCTATGCTTCGAAATAATCTCAGACAGCTTGTCTCAAAGGTCTTACCGTATTGTTTAACAGTGATCAATACGTTTTTTGTTTCATAATTAATGGTAAGGCTAAGATCGGTTTTATCTTTTTGTTCGAAGGTTGGTTTACCTGAACTTATAGAATTGTTTTGTTCGGTGAACTGAGCATAGATCTCAGTTAATATCTCTTTGTAAGCTTCAGGCAGTACAACCGGTTTCCTCCAGAGCTTTGTAAGTGGGAGAAAATCCATGATAACACTTACAATTTCAGAGGTTTCTGAGGTCATACCTTTGTAAAGCTTCCTGGGTGATTTTGCAATAATAAGAGCGGTGCTCTTGAAGCCAAACTTGTCATTTACCTTCTGACTTATGATATGAAAGGTGGATGCCATACCAAATAAGCCCTTTAATCCCCTTTGCTTACTCATTTTTATGAGTTCATTCATCATTTTTTTCATGAGGCCACGGCCGCGGTGATTGGGTGAGACAACAGCTTCACCAACCTCGCCGATCATAGAATCTGTACTCCTGATGACCGCAAAATAACCGACAGGACCACCTCCCTCAGTTCGAATAATGGTACCAAACTTATATTCATGTTTGATAGCTGTTTCGATTCGTTTTGGAAAATACAGGTCTTCTTTTGAATATGTATAACTGTAAGATTGGTATATTAGCTTTGCAATATCTTCCGCATCTTCTGATGTAGCAGGGGTTAACAGGTAATCACTATCCGGTTCAGGTTCATCCAGATCTTCAGGCTCAAAGTGCTCGGGAAGCATATCTTTGATGTGTGAAGAAGTGAATTGCTTGACGAGTCGAAATTCCTTCCCATCTTTTCCGCGGTTCAGAAAAAGAAACTGATCCGTCATCTTTTTAACCGTCTTTAAGGCAGCTCCTTCAAAATCATGCTCATTGATTGCTTTTTCAGCATCATAGGTGTGTTTTTCCGGATCGAATGGCTCTCCCTTTTCCTGAATGGCGATCTCAATTTCTGAAAAGGTGTACTGAAACCAGATCTCGATGTAGCCAGATTCATTTTTATAGCCATGAAGAAGCACATCCGTAAGGATTTCATCAGAAGCCAAAGCCATTTTTGCGGCATCATTTCGCTCCAAGCCCATGTTCACGCACCATTTGTAGGTGAAATCCGTGGCAGAGCCCAGCATCGGTAGTCTTGCTTCCAAAAGTAAATGAGCTTCCATGATGCATAAAGTTTATTTACTATATAATATACAGGCAGATGTGAATATTATATGTAAAATCTAAATCAGTAGGTTTTTTAACAAATTGTTTTTGTACGTAAGTACTTTACTTGATCAGAGTTATGCCACCCGAAATGTTCTCAATAATGTAGTTACTGATACCACCCTCTCCCTCTTCATTTATATCCCACTTGAAATCTGAACCACCAATGAATAAATGGTCTCCTTTCAGGGCATTCATCTGATGGATGATGACATCCCCCGGTTCACCGGTTTCAACTAGGGTTGTCAGGGTTCCTTCCTTTCCGGCAATGTCCTCAAATGTAAATTTTGCCATTTCAAGGATAGCTTTGGCTTGTGTGACGGCGGTATCATCTGTTGCCACTACCAAGATGTATATTTCAGGTTCTGTTCTCAGGTCTCGATATAATTCAGCTGCATATTTTACAGCTTCACTGGCGTATTTCGTTCCATTTGTTGCTATAACCCATGTATTCGTATTTCCCATATCAATTTATTGTCTTAATGGACGTCTTTGTTTAATGTACCATGGTAATAAAAATATCTCAGTAATCCTCTGAAAGCAATGCTTAACATTCCTATCTTTGATGTGCTTTGAAACACATGAAAAACATACCAACGTCGCACCAAGAAGTCTTTAAGATCATAAGCAAAGCTGCCGAGGAACTAGACTACCCTGTTTATGTGGTAGGTGGCTATGTTCGCGATCATTACCTAAACAGACTAAAAGAAGGAGCTATGGATATCGACTTTGTTACAGTCGGTTCCGGAATAAAATTAGCTACCCTTGTTTCAAATAAGATAAAAGACTCTTCGCTGGCTGTTTATAAACAATTTGGAACCGCTCAAGTAAAAACCGGGGAACTGGAATTGGAATTTGTGGGTGCTCGTAAGGAAAGCTATCGAAGAGATTCCAGAAAGCCGATCGTGGAAGACGGAACGCTCGAGGATGATCAGCTCAGGCGCGATCTTACCATCAACGCTATGTCTTGGTCGCTTAATGAAGATAATTATGGTGAGCTGGTTGACCCATTTGGCGGAATGGAGGACCTGCAGAATAAGAATATAAAAACGCCGATCGATCCCCACCAAACCTTTAGTGATGACCCGCTTAGAATGATGCGGGCCATACGGTTTGCTTCTCAGCTCAATTTCAGGATAGAGGAAGAAACCTTTAACGCGATCACTGAAATGGCTTCGCGTATCAATATCATCTCTAAAGAGCGGATCATTGATGAGTTGAATAAAATTATATTAAGCGATAATCCTTCCCTAGGTTTTACCATGCTTTTTAAGACGGGTTTACTGAAAGAATTCTTTCCGGAAATGCACGAGTTGCATGGTGTTAAGGAGATCAAGGGAATTCGCCACAAAGATAATTTTTGGCATACACTTAAAGTATTGGATAACGTGATCGAGCTTGGGGCTGACCTTTGGTTACGCTGGGCCGCCATTATGCATGATATTGCCAAACCGCCTACTCAGAGGTTCCATCCAAAAATAGGCTGGACATTTCACGGCCACGATGCTTTGGGTGCTAAATGGACCAAGAGAATTTTTCGCCGGCTTGGCCTGCCTCTAGATGAACGGATGCGGTACGTGCGAAAAATGGTGCGTCTGCACCTAAGGCCTATTGCTTTGGTGTCAGATGAGGTTTCGGATTCTGCTATACGCAGGTTAATTTACGAAGCGGGAGATGACATTGACGACCTGATGAAATTATGCCGGGCAGATATCACCACAAAGAATGATTATAAACAGGTGAAGTATCAGCAGAACTTCGATTATGTAGAACAACGGATTAAAGAAGTAGAGGAAAAAGATCGAATCAGAAATTGGAAGAACCCGCTTTCCGGTGAGGAGATAATGAAAGCTTTGGATATCAAACCAAGCAGAACAGTTGGCGATGTCAAAGACACCATAAAAGAGGCGATCCTGAACGGAGATATCCCAAACGATCATGATGCGGCTTTTAATTATATGATGGAACACAAAAACGAATTTTTAAACAATGGCTGAACTTTGGATCTCTGATTCCTATGGTAAAATAAATCTGGGTCTGAATATACTTGAGAGACTTGAAAACGGTTATCACTCCATCGAAACGGGCTTCTGTTTCATAGAATGGAAAGATCGCTTTGAGGTAAAACCGGGCAGGATGCATCTGGAAATGAGCGACCCAAAAATTCCGGTTGATGATACAAATCTAATCGTAAAGGCGATTAAACTTCTGCAAAAAGAAGCCGGTTTAAAGGATGAGTATAATATTAAAGTAGAGAAAAATATACCCATGGGAGCGGGTTTGGGAGGCGGAAGCAGTAATGCCGCTACTACTCTGCGAATGATGAATAAGATAGCGAACCTCGGTCTTTCCCAGGATGACCTCATAAAGTTAGGCAAAAATATCGGGGCCGATGTACCTTTTTTCATTAAAGGAGAGCCCGGGTTTGCAACCGGTTTAGGCGATGAGATCGAACCCTTGGATATTCAACCCGATGCTTTTATTGTTACCGTCTATCCAAATATTGAAAGCAGTACCGAAAAGGCCTACCAGTATTGTGAACCGAATCCAGAACCTGAATTTTCACTGAAGAATGTACTTTTGGACGAGGAACCGGAGGAGTGGCGATACCTGCTGCTGAACGAGTTGGAAAAGGTAATCTTTTCCCGGCTGCATTTAGTTGGAAATATAAAAGATCAATTCTATGAGTTCGGTGCTGAATATGCCAGTATGAGTGGAAGCGGTTCCAGTGTTTTTGGTGTTTTTGAACAGGATTTTGTTGCAATTAATGCGTATGAATCGTTTCATAAGCTCGGTTTTCCGGCCAATATTACCAGACCAAAATTTAAGCCGGACCAAGGAATTTATTTAAAGGAAGGATAATAGAATAAGGAGTAATCTAGTAACTCCTATGAAAATAAAGAAGCTATAACAGCTTTACGTTATCTGTTATAATCAGTTATCATAATACATCTTATATTATCACTCCTCACTTCATCAAGTAAAAGACTATTTAGATCAGAAAAGTAATTATGAGTAAGAAAAAAACAACAAGCGTGAACACTCGCTCAGGGATGGACAAAGATTCTCTTCGTGAAGACATTAAACTCCACCTTCGGCATACATTGGCTAAGGATGAATATTCCACAACAAACTGGGATCGCTACAAAAGCGTAACTCTCACTATCATGGACCGGTTAAATGATCGGCTCCTCAATACTCAGCAACATTATTATAAGACCGATGCCAAGCGCGTTTACTATCTTTCCATGGAGTACCTGATCGGTCGCCTGTTGGATAATATGCTGGTGAATTTAGATGTCCGAGATCTGGTGGCTGAAGCTTTGGATGAGTTGGATCTTTCCTACGAAGATATTCGCGATCAGGAATGGGATGCTGGACTCGGTAATGGAGGGCTTGGCCGGCTTGCTGCCTGTTTCCTTGATTCCATGGCAACACTTGGAATTCCTGCAATTGGTCATGGCATTCGTTACGACTACGGCATCTTCTATCAAAAAATTCAGGATGGCTACCAGGTTGAAAGGCCGGATCTGTGGCTAAAATATGGAAATCCGTGGGATACAGTTCGACCTAAGGTTCAGTATCCTGTTGAGTTTTACGGGAATCAGGGTGTTCAAGAATCCAGCAACGGTAATACCTACTATAAATGGGAAAACACACATCGGGTTAAAGCCGTTGCCTACGATACTCCAATTCCCGGTTATGATAATGGTATTGTAAACTATTTACGCCTTTGGAAAGCTGAATCCTCTTCGTCTATTGACCTGAAGAGTTTTAATCAGGGGCAGTATATAGATGCAGTCAGGGATAATCAGCTTGAACAAAATATCTCACGAGTATTGTATCCGAACGATAAGGTGTTCGTTGGTCAGGAGCTGCGACTGAAGCAGGAGTATTTCCTTGTTTCAGCGTCTATGCAGGATATAATACGCCGTTTCAAAAAGCAGTATAACGATTTCACGAAGTTTCCTGATAAAGTATCCATTCAGTGCAATGATACTCACCCTAATCTTGCCATCCCTGAACTGATGCGTCACCTGCTGGATGAAGAGCACATGGATTGGGATAAAGCCTGGGACATTACAGTAGACTCAATGGCTTATACCAACCATACTTTACTGCCTGAAGCACTTGAAAAATGGCCGGTTTCTCTGGTTAGAAATCTGTTGCCACGTCATCTGAATATCATCTATGAGATCAATAGGCGTTTTCTTGACGATGTAAAGGTTAAGCTAGGTGATGACAAGAACCTTCAAAGCCGAATGAGCATTGTAAGTGAAGGTGAGCAACCCGTGGTACATATGGCCCATCTCGGGATTGTGGGTGCCCGAAAAGTAAATGGTGTTGCAGCAATGCATTCCCGTTTGCTGAAAAAATCCATGTTCAAGGACTTTGCAGAGATGTATCCGGATAAATTTACCAACAAAACCAATGGCATCACCCCACGCCGCTGGCTTAAGCAATGCAACCCGGCGCTTTCAGGTTTGATATCTGAAAAGATCGGTGAGGATTGGGTAACGGACCTGGATGAGCTCAAAAAAATCAATGAATATGCTGAGGACAAGAAATTCAGAAAGCAGTTCGCTGATATAAAACTGGAGAACAAAAAACGCCTGGCTGATTACATAAAAGAAAATAACCATCTTGATGTGGATCCAAAGTCCATGTTCGACATTCAGATCAAGCGGATACATGAATATAAGCGTCAGCTGATGGCAGCCCTTCATGTGATCACGTTATATAATCGACTTAAAGAAAATCCGGATCTTGATATCTCACCAAGAACGGTAATATTTGCGGGTAAAGCAGCTCCCGGCTACACGATGGCCAAATTGCACATTAAGCTTATCAACAGTATTGCCGAAATTGTGAATAAGGATCCGGATGTGAATAAAAAGCTTAAGTGTGTATTTCTTCAAAACTACAGCGTAACATTGGCTGAGAAGTTGATTCCTGCGGCAAACTTATCTGAGCAGATCTCAACGGCAGGAATGGAGGCCTCAGGAACCGGTAACATGAAGTTTGCCTTAAATGGTGCGCTTACTATCGGTACTCTGGATGGTGCTAATGTTGAGATCAAGGAAGAAGTTGGAGATGAAAACATCTTCATATTCGGATTGGAGGAAGAAGAAATTGAACAGGTGCGGCGAGAAGGCTACAATCCATGGGATTACTACAATTCCAATGCTGAATTAAAGCAGGCAGTGGATCAGATCCGTGATGGATTTTTCAGTAACGGAGATAAGTCGCTGTTTGAACCGATCATTAATGCCCTGCTACATGAAGGTGATTACTTCATGGTAATGGCAGATTATGAGGCCTATGTTAAAAAACAAGATGAGATATCTGATGCTTTTAAAGATAAGGAAGAATGGAACCGCAAAGCGATACTCAACACCGCCAATATCGGTAAGTTTTCAAGTGATCGAACCATTAATGATTACAATGATGAGATCTGGAAGGCACCGAAAGAGAGCCTGAAATAATTAGTGCTACCTGCAAAGGTATTTGAGAAAGAGGTTAGCCATTTGGTTAGCCTCTTTTTTTTGTAACCATATTCGATTGTCATGATAAAAATTTTATCTTAGAACCATGAAAAAATTCCAGATAACAACATCCACACCACAAGTTGATTCTTTGGTAACTGACAGTGCCGATAACATTATTTCAGCTGATTCTGCACTCAATTTGCCCGATCCATCCGAATATACAGTTGGTGATACATTTGAGTATATCTGGGATCTTCTTCAGGTACAATTATTCACAATTCAAAATACACCGGTCACTTTTATGAAAGTGATCGTTTTTGTTTTACTTCTGATCGGATTTTCATTGCTCGCCTCATTTGTGAAGCGGACACTGAATAACCGAATACTGCCTCGTTTCATCAAAGACAGTGGCCTTTGCTACACCCTATCTCGGATGTCTCAGTACATTATTATAGTAATTGGAATATTTATTTCTTTCCAGTTTCTGGGGATAAATATGACCGGACTCGCTGTGATCTTCGGTTTCCTTTCTGTAGGGATAGGTTTTGGCTTACAGAATGTTACTTCAAACTTTATTTCAGGTTTGATCGTGTTATTTGAGCGCCCTATTAGCGTTGGTGACCGTGTTTCTGTAAGTGATATAGAGGGAGATGTTGAGGAGATCAATATTAGGTCGACCAAGGTAAAAACACTTGATAATATTTCAATCATTGTTCCTAACTCTGAATTTGTTTCCAGAAATGTGATCAACTTTTCTCATGGTGATACAACGTACCGGTTGAGTATCGATGTTGGGGTCTCTTATTCTTCAGATCTGGATAAAGTATTGAAAGCCTTGAATGAAGTGGCAGAAGAGAGTGAAGACGTTCTTAAATATCCGGAACACGATGTGCATTTACGCAGCTTTGGGGATTCATCCTGGGACATGAAATTATTAGTGTGGGTACCAGATGTGAAAAAAAGATATAAGGTTCAGAATGATCTGAATCAGACTATCGTAAGGAAATTTGCTGAGTATGATATTGAGATTCCATTCCCACAGCGCGATTTACACGTTAGATCAGGACTGCATGAGGGGAAAAAGAACACTGAACACGGCTCGGAAGATTCAAAAACTGATTCCGATAAATAACTTTATTTACTGAAACTTAAGGGAAGCTGAGATCCAGACTTTGATAAACACTGTCTCGGTGAATGAATTGAAAGGTATAATAACCTGGTGCCGGAATTTCGAGCGTGTACTCTCTCTCATAAGGAACACATTGTTCCGTACAAATTTCAGAAGTTACCTCGGCAACGGTCTTGATCTCAAAGGTATTTTCATCCCGTTCAATTAATTCCTGAAGATTTGCCCAACAAGCTGATCCACAGGAATTAGACATTTTGAAGGTTACAGAACGTTCATTTTGTTCGATCACTTCTAACTGTTCAGGTAAAACCGTCTCATAGTTTGAATCATCTATTGATTGACCTGTTGAGCACCCTATACTTAGTAAAAGCAATACAGGCAATATTAATAGCGAAAATTTCATATTGGGGTCAATTTATTGGACTACGAAACGGAAAGTAATGGTTCCCCATTGAGTTTGTTGGGGTACCCCACCCGGCAGCCTTGAAAACCTCCAGGATCGCAATGTACTCATTACTTCACGTTCCAATTCAGGATTCATCTTTCTAAGAGGGATGATACGGCCTACAGTTCCATCAGGTCTTACTTCAAATCGTACTGTAATAACAGCTTCTGAATTGGTGGCGTTTTGTGGGAGGGGTTGGACCATAGGTGAGCGATCAATTTCACCTTCCCAGCTTAATTCATAAGGAGATGTTTTATCCTCATCATTACCAATTCCCTGATCGGATTGCATATCTCCGATAGCTCCATCAACATCACCACTTTCATCGGCTCCTTCGGTAATAGTTTCATTTTCTTGGGAAACGGGGGGAATTTCAACTTCCTCTTCCTGGGGTTGGGTCTCTTGTTGAGAAGGATCGATCTTTTCAGTATCAGGAGTGGTTACTTCTTCTGCTTCAATCTCTTCAACCTGATCGGGTAAGTCCACCGGTTTGGTATCTTCTTCGGTTGTTGTTTGTGGGGTAACTTCTGGCTCCTGAACTTCTTCTACCGGTTCGTCAGGCTCAACTTCAGAGGGATTCGGTCGTTGCGCCACTTCTTCATTTTGCACTTCAGAATATTCGGCAAGCTGTCCGGTTCTGAATTCACCAAATTCCACTTCAATATAAGACGGCCGTACGTTGGCATTCATTTCAAAGGTGTAAATCAGAGAAAAGATCAAGAGTACGGCATTTACACCAAGGGTAACCTTTAGTGCAAAACGATCATCTTCTGTGAATTTATAGCGGCCCATAACGGTTAGGATCCTTGTTCTGTAGCCATGATAATTTTTAGATTCAATGCTTTGCTGATATTCATCACTCTTACAGCGTCATCAACTTTGGCATCCTTGTCGGCTCTTAATACAACGGTTCCCTGAGGCTTATTATTTCGAGCGTTTCTGATTGCGGAAGCTAAAGAACCTCGTGCCGTCAGGTCACCATCCACATAGAACTCGCCATTTTTGGTAACAGCAACAGAAATAAACTGCTGTTCAGTAGCCGCACTGCTTTCTGCCTTAGGTACTTCAACACGAATGCCGAAGTTGGTAACAAAAGAAGATGTTAAGAGAAAGAAAATAAGCAACAGGAGCACGATATCCGTCAGTGACGATTGTGAAAACAATGACAGGGGTGGCAACCGTTTATCTCCTCTTCTGAAATCGCGTGACATAATCAGTTATTCTCTTTTTTAGCAGGTGATTGCAACAGATCCAGAAAATCAGCAGAGGCATTTTCAAGTTCAAATATTGACCGACTGATCTTACCAAGAAGGAAGTTGTAAAAACCATAGGCGATCAGACCAACAATAAGTCCTGCAGCTGTAGTTATAAGGGCTTCCCATATACCGCCGGCAAGAACACTTGGGTTTACATTTCCCTGCAGCGACTGAATATCCATAAAGGCTTCGATCATACCTGTTACGGTTCCTGTAAAACCTAGCAATGGTGCCACACCGGCAATAGTAGCCAGCCAATTCATGCGCTTTTCAAGGAAGAAAATCTCTTTCTTACCTGCATTGTCAATGGCATCTTCAATATCTCTTATTGGTCGGCCGAGGCGACGAATACCTGCTTTAATGATGCGGGAAATAGGCTTGTCGAATTCATCACAGTAATCCATTGCGTTCTTTGCTCCCCCTTTACCGGATTTCAGCATATCTCCTATGGTATTCAGAAACTTGTCGGGATCAACATGAGAGCGGTTAAGGGCCCTCCATCGTTCAACAATAACATACATACCGATCATAAATAAGAGAGCGATCGGGATCATTAAAACGCCTCCCTCCATAAGAAGGTCAAAGAATGAAATGGTTTCTTCCTGCATAGCCATCAGGGAGTCAACTGCAGTAGTGTCCTGCAAAAATATCAATAAAGGGTGCATGTAGATGATCTTTAGATTTACTGAATTTGAGTTATGAAATAATTGTCTGTAAAAGGATCGCCGAGATCTTGACCTGCCAAGGCTGCATCGCGCATGGTTTCAAACTGCCCTAAGCTAACTCTCCAAAGCGTTCCATATTGTTGATGCGGTATTGAAGCTAAAATAACACGATATCCTTGTTCGGATAATTCAGAAACTTTGGCCCGGGCATTATCTTCATTGGTCAGTGAATAAACAACGATTGTATAACCATCATTGGCTGATTCATTGAGTGTCCCTCTTAAACCATACGAGGTTTCTCCGGCAGGTGCTTGTTCCTGTATCTCTTGTGTTTCTGATACCTGAGTTTCGGACTCTTGTTCCGTTTCACTTATAATTTGCTCTGTTGGTGATGTTTCATCCGTAGTCGTTTCAGACGGTGACTGTTCACCTGACTCGGTTGACTCTTGCAGAGGCTCAGTAACTTGAGGGTTCGGCGCAGGTGGTGTTGTTTGAGTTGTTGCAGGAATCTCAGCAGGTGTAATTCCAGGAATATTGACAAAGCCGAAATAACCGAGCCCATAGATGCCACTTCCAAGTACTATAATTATGATAATTATAAGAAGTATAGCTGATTGACTACCCGGCCCTTTGGCTTTTTGCGGACGTTTAAAAGGTTTACGCTTTTTATCCTTTTTCTTGTCTTCTGTTTTTGGCTCTTCTTCCTTTCCGGGTTTACCTGAAGTTATGTTTTTTATTACCGGAACCGGTTCAATATCATCTTCGTCATCTTTCTCACTTATAGAAGAAGAAAGAGCCTCTTCCAGATCATCTTCGTCTTTATCATCTGAAATTGAAGACTCAAGTGCTCGATCCAGGTTTTTTTCTTCTTCACTATTATCCCCTTCATCGAGTCCTGCCAATGATGCAAAAGGATCAATATCGTCTTCATCCTCTTCATCAATTTTGGATCCTTTGTCACTATCAGCCTCGCCAGAAAGTTCACGCTCTATCTCGGATATTCGTTCAAGATCTTCGTCCCCATCCTCTTCATGGTCGAATACTGCTTTAAAATGTTCTTCCTCCTGTTCACTTTCTTCTTTGGGAGTGTCACCTAATAGACCGGAGAACATATTTTCATCACTTTCATCCTTGTAAGTGTCTATTCCCCATTTATCAGGGCCGGGTTTCTCTTCAAGGTCTTTTTCTTCCGTCCCAGGCTGGTCTTCATCTTCAAAACCAAAAGGTGAATCACCATCCATATCATCTTGTTCCTTCGCTGCGTCGCCTTCACTTTTCGGTTCCGATTCGTCTATAATATCAGACTTTGGCGTTGAAGTATCTTTAGGTTCATCATCAAGCAATCCGGCAAAAGGATCATCCTGATCCTGAGCATCAGGTTCATCCGCAGTTCCAACAGCTTCATCCATTTCGATGGCTTCCATGCCAACGTATTTGTAATTGATCTCTGTGGCAAGCTCATCGGAAGGAATAAATACCACATTATTACCAATAGCGCTGAATACACCAAAGCCCTCCACTTCATAGGCTTCACCTTCATCGATAGCTTCATTGATCTCCTCAACGAGATCGGCAAGTTGGTTTTCTATCTTCTCTTTTTCAATTCCTGAAGTTTCAACGAGCAGTTCTACAAGTTTTGAATGATCTATATGCATAGCTTATCCCTTCTTAGCGGATGTGAATTCTACGGTATCTTTAGGAGGCTGCATTACATTTGTGCCATCAGCCCGCTTTTCCTGTTTTTGATTGTGATGAACCGGTTTGAATGTACCAAGTCCATCTATCTCAACAGAATTTTTCATTATGATCTGATCCCGTATTACAATACCTAATGCCTCTAAAAATTTATCCGTCATAAGAAATTATAGTTTTAAGGTTATACCGCCAAAGATCTGAAAAGGACGTTCCTGATAGCCTTTCCAAATCTCGTATTCCTGTCCTGTGATGTTTAATAATTTAGCAAAAACGCCAATTTTGTCGTTAACCTGATATTCGGCACCTGCGTTAAGTAATGCAAATGCTTTTAATTCGGTACCGGTTTCCGGTGATTGTCTCTTTCCAAGGTATTCCACCCAGGTATTCAACGTCAGTTCTTTGACCGGTTTAAAGGAAAGAGCGCCTTCCAGGCCAATTTTTTCCTCATATGGAATATCTCCGCCTGCAGATAGTTTAGGGCTTCGTGCATAGGCTTTAACATTAGCCCAGAATTTATGAGGTACTAACTGTTGATTTGCACCTGCATAGATCTCAAAAATGTTCGCGTCACCATAGGTTAAAGAATAAAAACCGGGAGTGTCATTTGGTGCCAGAAGTGTTCGCTGGTAAAAGGCGTAATTTTGTGTGCGGGTGTATGTAACTCCTCCAAAGACCCTGTTGCCTCCAAAAAGTTGAAAGTTGGCTTCTGCCCCTGCTCCAATATCATAGGAATGCCTCAGAAGATTATCAGCGGAAAGAAAACGATTATATTGATGATGTTCCTGAAGGGTTCTTAGTTTCGGTCGGCCAAATGCAGTCCCTGTCACAGATAACCGTTCATTCAAATAGTGAATAATTTCTACTTCAGGACTCAGCATAACCTTGCTGTCAAAGGCATCAGTAATATAGCTGACGCCTCCTTTAGCTTTAACCCTGGTTGAAAAGTTGAACAGCCTTTCATAGGTGAGAGCTGCTTCTGCGTTTACCCAGGTTTCAGGATCAAAAGTATCAGCCGAATAGGTCGCTGATTCCAGATTACCCGTGACCCTAATGGTTTCGTATATCTTTTGGCCGGGCCAATAATATGAAAAGGATAAGTGACTTACTTTTTCATCAGTTTCACCACTAAGTGCGGTTGAACCTGCATCAAGAGTGGTGTTAAATAAATTACCACCTAAAGTCAGGTCCCATCCATTCAATGTATTCTTAACTTTTTGGAGGCGTAGTTGTCCGTTAAAGCCATAATAATCTTTGGAGGCAGTTTCTCCGATCTGGCTTTGAATGTTTGGATCATCGATGTTGTAAAGATCATTAAAATCATTTAGTGCTCCTACATCGAAAGAAAGGCGAATGCCATTTTTCAGTTTGTGGACGAAACTGGCATTGGCATCCAGGTAACGAAAGGAACTTTCAGGGCCATCAAGGTGGCCTGTTGAGCCGCGCAAGTTCACGTTTCCGTTAACGGCACTATTTTCACTGAGAGCATAATAACCATAACCGTTAATATCAGGAGATAAATAGCTGCCCAAAGCGGAGCGAAGGTAACCGTTCACTCGCTGAGGATCTCTCAATACGGAACGGGTTGGAGGCTCAGGACGGCCAAGCTGGGTTACAGCAATATTAGCAACGGCCTCTTCTCGTGTTTCAATAAATGGAATTCGATTGGGGTCGATCTGAAATACACGCGGTGTTGGGTTGAAACCAAGAATAGGCTGCCGTCTAAGCCCAGGAAAGCGAGCTTTAAATTCACTGCGGATCTCAATATCCTGTGGGTTGATCTCCGGTAAAAGTGTATTATCTGCTCCAGCCTGACGGTCTTGAGCTATAGTGATAGCCGGAAATAAACATGCAATAAAAAGAAAAAATATAGGTGTTTTACTCATCATAGAATTGCGTTTCCTGAATGTACTAAAAATTGAGAGAAGGTTTAAGGCTTAGCTAATGAAAAAGATGTACTGCAAGTATGGCCTATTGTTCCGGAATGAAGCATCACAGCACCTCCATGGATTGATCATCAAGACCGCTCAAGCATTCGGTTAAGTGCAAGAACAGCATACTCAGTAATTTCTTTCGGAACAGTAATGTGATTTACAACCTCTCCTTGTTCGAGTTTTTCCAAAGACCATAATAAATGCGGCAAGTCGATCCTGTTCATAGTTAGGCAGGGACACATAAAAGGATTCAGGGAAATGATCTCCTTATCGGGATGCTCCTGAGCCAGCCGATTCACGAGGTTCATTTCTGTGCCTATGGCCCATTTAGAGCCGGAAGGCGCATTTTCAATGGTGTTTATAATGAAGCCGGTTGACCCATTGAGGTCCGAAGCCTGAACTACATCAAAGGTGCACTCGGGGTGCACAATGACCTTCATATCAGGTTTCTGATTTCGAAGGTTGTGGATATGCTTCACGTTAAATTTTTCGTGTACGGAACAGTGACCTTTCCAGAGTATCACTTTCACATCCTCTAGCTTCCCTTCACATTCAAACGTTCTTTGTATTGGATCATAAACGGCCATTTGTTTGAGGGGAATACTAAGATCGTAAGCGGTATTTCGCCCAAGGTGTTGATCAGGTAAAAACAGGATGCGTTCTTTTTGAGTAAAAGCCCATTCCAGCATTTTTTTGGCATTGGATGAGGTAACCGTAGCTCCACCATGTTTACCAACAAATCCCTTGATGGCAGCTGTGGAATTCACGTAGGTAAGAGGTAAAATAGAATCGCCCCAGATCTCTTGCATTTTACTCCATCCACTTTCAGTTTGATCGATATCGGCCATGTCTGCCATAGAGCAGCCGGCGCGAAGGTCCGGTAAGATCACTTTTTGGTCGGACCCGGTAAGCATATCTGCTGTTTCAGCCATAAAGTGTACACCACAAAAAACGATGTATTCTGCCTCGGGCATTAAAGAACAGATCCGGGCAAGTTTCAGAGAGTCACCGCGAGCATCAGCAAATTGAATAACCTCATCTTTTTGGTAATGATGGCCCGGAATGAAAAGTCGTTCTCCAAATTTAGCCTTGATCTCCTTTACCCTGTTTTTCATTTCTACCACAGTTAATTCACTGTAGCGTTTAGGTAGGGAAACTTCTGATTCGATCTCTAACAGGTCTAAAACTTCCATAAACTTTTCAGATACTTTGAAAACAACAACTGTGTTACAGCTAATTCAATTTGAGTCAACCATAAAGGTATGAAAATATTCGTTGAATTAGGTTTGTAAACAGGCTTTTAATTAAGATTAAAACTGATATCAAGAGCTTTTACAGAATGAGTAAGCCAGCCAAGTGATATTATGTCTGCGCCACAGTTTTTATAGCTACCGACATTTTTGGGAGTGATGCCACCCGATACTTCAACTAAGATGCCTTCAGGAATATTTTTTCTAAGTTCTTTAACCTCTTTCGCTGATCTGTTATCGAGCATGATCACATCAGCCTTTGCTGAGACTGCTTCTGCAACCTGGTTCCTGCTTTCAGTTTCCACTTCAATATTGACCATGTGCCCACAATGATTTCGAGCTAACTCTACAGCTTGTGTAAGACTGCCTGCCGCTTTGATATGATTATCCTTTATGATCACACCGTCGTCCAAACGAAATCGATGATTCTTGCCTCCACCACATCGCACAGCATATTTTTGAAGAACCCTCAATCCGGGCAGTGTTTTGCGGGTATCGGTAACCTTGATGGATGGATCATCAAGCAGGGTAATTACATCCTGCGTAGAAGTTGCGATTCCACTGAGATGCTGGATCAGATTCAGGATCACGCGTTCTCCGGTCAGAAGTGCTCGGGTAGCACCTGAAACCTCTGCGATCTTGTCTCCTTTTATAACATTGTCTCCATCACTTTTAAATAAGGTAACCTGAATATTTGGGTCTAAAATACGATAGCCTGTTTCGATGGTCTGAAGTCCTGACACGACGCCATCTGCCTTAGCGGTAAAAACTCCATTCCCGGTTGCCTCAGATGAAAAAATGGGCTCCGAGGTTATATCACCCATTCCAATATCTTCGATAAAAGCTTTTTCAAGAATATTTGTTAGCTCAAGTAGATGCATCATTATGATTGAGGCGTTTAATTTATCTATTTTTGAGGCTGATAAAGATACCTGTTTTTAATCTCAAGAGCGATCTTTGATGATCTATTTAGACCACGCGGCTACAACGCCAATGAGCGACAAAGCTCTGGAAGTATATGTTAACGTAGCCAAGCATTATTTTGGTAACCCAAACAGTTTGCATGACGAAGGCTCTGCCGCCAAGCAAATTCTTGAGGCATCAGCAAAGACTATTGCCACCACGCTGAATGCACGTGCGCAGGATGTGTTTTTTACATCGGGAGCAACAGAAGGAAACTTCCTGGCAATCAACTCCCTGTTAAATGCAACGGAGGGGAATCATATTATCACTTCACAAATTGAGCATTCATCGGTTAATAATGTTTTTCTGAAACTAGAAGAAGAAGGCTACATGGTAACCAGACTTTCAGTTGATGAGAAAGGAAGAGTGGATCTTGAGGAGCTCGAAAGGGCGATCCGAGAGAACACCATTTTGGTTTCAATACAACACGTGAATTCAGAGATCGGTACAATTCAGAATATTCAAAAGATCGGAGGCTTTTTACAGAAGCAAAGAGTTGTATTTCACAGTGATTGTGTACAAAGCTACGGTCGCCTGCCTTTAGATATGCAGGCCTTCAATGTAGATGCGATCACAATTTCATCTCATAAAATTTATGGTCCAAAAGGTGTGGGTGCAGTTTGGATAGATCCCAATGTTAGCCGAAAACCTGTTATTCCAAATCCTGACAAGCCTGGTGTATTGAGGTCGGGAACGGAGGATGTGCCTTCCATTGCGGCCTTTGCAACAGCAGCAAAGATGATCAATAATGAAAAAAATTTAGAACAGGAGCGCATAAAAAAATTCAGAAAAGAACTGATCAGTGAGATCAGAAAAATGGGCATTGAGGTAAGTTTTGAAGGAGACTTAAGTGACAGTGTTCCTAATATTTTGGGACTCCGTTTTCCCGGTATGGAAGGGCAATACTTAATGTTGGAATGTAATCAGGCCGGTTTGGCAGTTTCAACGGGCAGCGCCTGTCAGGCAGGTTCAGAAGAGCCGGGCAAAATTATGATGGCTTTAGGAAAAAGTGAGCAAGAAGCCAGGGAGTTTATACGTTTATCTTTTGGAAAAGGAAACAATGTTGGTCAAATTCCACAGATAATTGAGAAAATGAGTGTTATCTTAGCACGACATTTTGATAAAGTAAATTTCTACAGAAAGAAAGGATAGGATCATGAAAAGAGGATTATTTTTACTCACTATTTTTGCGTTGATGTTCAGTGGTTCACTTATGGCTCAAAGCAGTGAGGGCTCGAATGCAAAAGTTGAGATCGTTAAATACAGTGATTACCAGTGTCCGGCCTGTAAGTATTACGTTCCCATCGAAGAACAATTGAAAGCAGAATACGGTGATGATATCTCAATGACTACCAAACACTTTCCGCTGAATATGCACGAATATGCTCAGCTTGCCTCACGGGCAGCAGAGGCCGCTCGGGTTCAGGGGAAATACCAGGAGATGCACGACATGATCTTTGCGGGTCAGGAGCAGTGGTCACGTGGCAATGCAGAATCTATGTTCATCGGTTATGCTAATAGCCTGGATCTGGATATCGAAAAATTTCGGGCCGATCTTAATTCTGCTGACATGCAGCGAATTGTAATGGCTGATAAAAGACAAGGAATGCGCCTCAACGTAAATTCAACTCCTACATTCTACATCAACGGAGTAAAAGTAGAACAAAACCCTCGTACTTTTGAGGAATTCAAAGCACTCGTTGAGAGTCATATGAACTAATTTTAACTGTAGAAGATCTTGAGGGACATCAGAAATGTTGTCCCTTTTTTTATGCTGCAGAGATTATAAAGGAAGCTGATTCATAGTCTGTTTTTGTCTTATCTTTATAACAACCAGAAACTCTTATTTACCATGAAGAAATATTTAGCTGACATTATCAGCAATTCACTGAAACAATTTGATCTGGAAGAGCAGCCTGAGATCAGAATTGAGGCTCCTAATCAACCGGAACACGGAGATGCCTCGTCAAATGTGGCCATGATGCTGGCTAAGCCTCTTAGAAACAATCCCCGGGCTATAGCTCAACAGATCGTTGATGGACTTGAATATGACACCGATAAAATATCGGCCGTTGAGATAGCCGGACCTGGATTTATCAATTTCCGGTATTCGGATGATTATCTGTTTGATGAGTTGAGTGAGATCCTGACAGAAGGTGAATCATTTGGACAAAGTGATACAAATGAAGGCAAGAAAGTTCTTGTAGAGTTTGTGAGTGCAAACCCAACCGGACCATTGACAGTTGGTCACGGCAGAAATGCAGTGTTAGGAGATACAGTAGCTCGCTTGCTTGAATGGACCGGCGCCGAAGTAGATAGAGAATATTATTTCAATGATGCCGGGCGACAAATGCGGGTATTGGGTGAAAGTGTCCGTGCCCGTTACTTCGAGCTCTTGGGTAAGGACGTAGAGTTCCCTGAAGGCGGATATGAAGGTGAGTATATCAAAGATATTGCAAAAGCCCTGATTGATGAACTTGGTGAAGAACTTCTAAGTGCAGAGGATGAAAAACCTTTCAAGGAAAAAGCAGAAGAAGAGATCTTTGCTGATATCAGTGCTACTTTAAAGCGAATGAATATCAAAATGGACTCGTACTTCAATGAGCACAGCCTTTATGAAGATGGTAAGATCGAGGACACTATTCAGAAGTTACGTGATCTAGACCTCGCTTATGATGAAGATGGAGCGGTGTGGTTCAGAACCACGAAGTTTGGAAAAGAAAAGGACACGGTTTTAGTGAAAAGTTCAGGTGAACCGACATACCGACTTCCGGATATTGCTTATCATGCCAACAAGCTGGATCGGGGTTATGATCTATGTGTGGATGTTTTTGGAGCCGATCATATAGCAACATATCCGGACGTGCTAAGCGGGATCAAATCGTTGGGTTACGATCCGGAAAAAGTAGATGTTGTGGTCTATCAATTCGTTACGTTGGTGAAAGACGGTAAGCCGTTCAAAATGAGTACCCGTAAGGCCAACTTTGTTACTTTGGATGACCTGATGGATGAAGTTGGAGCCGATATAACCCGCTTCTTCTTCCTAATGCGTTCCCCAAATACTCATCTGGAATTTGATATCGCTCAGGCTAAGGAAGCCGGTGAAAAAAACCCGGTGTTTTACCTGCAGTATGCTCATGCTCGAATTTCAAGTATACTTAGAAAGGTGACTGATGAATACGACATCACGAGAAAGGCAGACTTAAGTTTGCTGAATCATCCAAGTGAGATCGCTCTTATAAAAACCATGCTCAAGTTTCCTGAGACAATAGGAAATGCAGCCAGATTAAGAGAACCTCATCATGTTATAACATACCTAAATGACCTGGCATCAGACTTTACCTCATTCTATCACGATTGTAGGATTTTGGGTGAAGATAAAGAACTGGCTCAAGCCCGAACGGAATTGGCAAGAGCAACTGCACAGGTTCTAAGAAATGGCCTGGGAATCTTAGGTATTTCGGCACCGGAACAGATGTAGGTAATTTTAAATGAGAGAATGTTGAATGTTAAATGGAGCCGGACTCATCTTAAAGTCAATATTTTAATTTAATCCATGTGTTATATAACTTTTGAATTATGATATTTGAAGATTAGTTTCGTCTAAATAATGATCAACAGGACTCAATGAAGCGGCTATTCTTATCGGTATTAATTCTCGTTTTGTTTCCATTTTGTAATATTTACGCTCAATTATTTAAGACGATTGATAGACTGGTTTTTGAGGAAACTGATGAGATTTTGTTGAGTGGAAATACACAAATTCAAAACGTTAAAGATGATACCATTCTGGTTGTTGATAAAGCTCAATCTCACCTGCTTACCTACAACAGAAACGGAAATCTATTATCTTTTTGGGGAAGAAAAGGAAATGGGCCCGGAGATCTAAATCAACCAACGTCAGCTTTAAAACTCCCGAATGGTAATATCTTAGTTACGGAATTTAATGGCAGGATTACTAAATTTTCATTTTCAGGAAAAGTGATAGATATAGTAGCAACGAAAATAAATCGCCTCAACAAAAGTTTACTCCTGCCAAATGGAAAAGTTCTTTTAACCGGTAATAAATACACAGCTGAAGATCATTACTTACTTTACCTCTTTGACCCGGATGATATGGTTGTAAATGAAGAATTCTTTCCATTGCCCTTTGATCCGGAAAAGTATGCCATGCAACCATTAACTTTGGCAGAGTCTTCCTACGCTATAGTATGTGGAGATAGAGTTATTGCGACCCACTCGATGCTTCCAGAACTTTTTTTCTTTGATTTTGAAGGAAGAAAAATTGAAAATAAAGCTATCGATTCTGAATTATTTTCAGTGATGGAAACAGTAGAAAACCCAAATAACCCGAATGAAACGGTTAAAAAATATGGAGAAGCCTCTTGGATTGCGGGGCTGTATTGTATGCGTAATGGCGATGTTGGTATTAAGTTTATGAAAAACTTAACCGGAGAAGGTGGAAAGTCGGTAAGCTTTATGTTGACTACGAATGGTGGAGAATTATTAAAAGAATCATCGGATGTACCCTTAATTCTGTTCAACGAGCATCAAACAGATACGCTTTATTCCCTAAATAGAGAAGCAGAAGTTCCTAATTCTTTTATTAAAATAGTTTTGAACAGAGATTAAAAGGTTTGAGGAATAGATTGAGTGTTTCCACTCTGAAGCCAATTTTAAATGTTACTGCGCCGTTGGCGCTGAGTGAATTTAACATTCAACATTAAAAATTCTCATTTCAGCTACGCCGGCCTTAATTTCGTAAAGCAAACAATCCCTTTGACCAGTTGCTCTTCAACTTTAAATCCAGCCTGATCGAATAGTTTGTTGCTCTCATTGACTGACCAGAATTTGATACCACCGAGGGCAGCTGATTCCTGTAAAAGGCGGCCATACCATACATCTGACCTGATGAGGTGCATGATAAAGAAGATCCCCTCTTTTTTCAGAACTCGTTTGGCTTCGTATAAAACCTTGAGTGGCTCAGTGAGTTCGTTGAGAGTGCCACCCATTACAATACCATCAAAGGTGTTAGAAAAGAACGGTAATTCCCGGCCATCTGCACGAAGAAAATACATGTCGGTTTCATCGGCTTCGGCTTTGAGACGAGCTTCTTCCAGCATTTGAGATGAAAAATCGAGTGCTACAATATGGGATTTTTTTTGAGCTGCTTTAAGGGCTCTGCCATACAGAGCAGTGGAGCAGCCAAGATCCAGATACCACCCTCCCTCTTTTGGTTCTGTCCAATCGATCAGCAGTTCATGTTCTTTTTCAATGGGAAAATCCTCTCCTGATAATAATGAGAGTGATCGCTTGCGCCAGATATCCTCATACATTGCCGCGGTAAGTTTCCAGTGATTGGTGCTTTGGGCGATAGAAGTGAATTCAGGTTCTTTCCCTAAAAGATCAATGATATTATTCTTAACCTGATATTCATCTCCCTCTTTGGAACCGAGTGTACCGTTAAATGGTGTGGAAAGCTTTTCAACTTCATCAGGGACTGAGATTCCGGCACGTTCATCTATGGGCGAGCGTAATTCTAATTTCATAATAGGTCATTTTTAATGGGCATACGCTTTTGAGTATGAGTGTGTTTCAGCTACTTTATAAAAGACTGAAATAAGAATATAAATTAAGCGACTACTTCTGTAGCACGATCGAAATCTGGGCTCCTTTATCAACACTAAGCATACGGGCAGCATTTCCTTTGTTTATGCCGATCTCAAGCATGCCGGAAGAACCAATAAAAGCTGCCGGCTCACCTTCCTCAACATCCCCAAAAGTCGAGACAACTTTGTTAAGCATCGTATTGCCAACGTATATCTTAACACTCTTCCTTTTTAGGTGATCCTCGATCAAATTATCCGAGATATTCGTGATAAGGTTGCCAAAACGATCGATGTGAACGACCCACCCTTGTAGCCCATCTTTATCAGCAATGGGAACGGCCCAATGGTAAGTGACCAGATCATCGATGGGTTCACCGATCTTATCAAGGGGTATTCCGGAGCTCAGGTGAGCAGAAACAGGAGCAAAAATATCTCGCCCGTGAAAAGTGTTTGAGAGCCCTTGCCTCCAGTATTCTTTATTGCTTAGTTTATATGCTTCGTAATTGTACTCTTTGAACAGAAGAGAGAAGATGCCGTTATCGGGCCCGACAAAATATTGATCTTTGACTTTGAGCGCAATGGGGTGGCGAGAGGTGCCAACACCGGGGTCAACAACCACGAGGTGAACGGTTCCGGATGGATATAAAAAAGCGGTGTTTTTAACGACCCAGGCTCCGGCCATGATATCCTGAGCAGGAATTTCGTGAGATACATCCACAAAACGGACATTAGGAGCAATCCCCAGCATGACCGCCTTCATGGCGCTCACGTAATGGTCTTGTAAACCGAAATCAGTTGTGAGGGTTATTATTTGACTCATCAGGCATAGCTGTTGAGCATAACAGGCATTACAAGCATTAGGATATCTTCGTTCTCATTTTCCTCGGATGGCTTTACGATACCGGCGCGGTTTGGTGAAGAAAACTCAAACGTTACTTCGTCATCGTCAATATTGCTTAGTACATCTCCAAGATATTTTGCATTAAAGCCGATCTCCATTTCATCATTTGAATATTCACATTCAATGGTTTCTTTAGCTTCACTGCTCATATCCAGATCTTCTGCTCTGATAGTCAATTTATCCGATCCAAGCTGAAGTCTGATCTGACGGGTAGTCGTACTTGAGAAAATAGATACACGCTTTACGGTAGAAAGAATTTGTTCTTTGTTGATCGTTAAAAACTTGTCATTGTCTCTTGGAATTACAGAATCGTAATTAGGGTATTGTTCATTTATCAGTCGGGTTATTACGATAGTACTTCCGCTTTTGAACCGTGCGTGATCTTCAGTTACGGTCAGGTCACAGTTATCACCTTCAATGGTTTTTTGGATGAGACTCAAGGCTTTATCCGGTACAATGAAATTCACATCGTTATCTGCAGTAATATCACGATTGGTGTACTTAACAAGACGGTGGCCATCGGTTGCTACAAACTTGCTTTCATCAGTTCCGATCTGAAAATAAACACCCATCATGGCCGGTCTCAGGTCATCACTTGAAACGGCAAATAGTGTTTTATGAATGGCATTGTGCATGAGGTCAGCTGTTGTGCTGATTGTAGTTCCATCATCTAAAGTTGGAACTTCAGGGAATTCATCGGCATCATCCCCAACCAGTTTGTAAGTACCCTTATCGGTGCGGAAGTTGATATTCTTGCGGTCATCTACAACGAAGAACACCGGAATGTTTGGAAGCTGACGTAAGGTTTCGAGCAAACGACGTGCAGGAATGGCAACGGCACCTTCTTCCTCAATATCCGCATTGATGTATTCAATGATGGAGATCTCAAGGTCGGTGGCGGTCAGTTTAAGCTTTCCGTCTTCACTCTCAAAAAGAATGGTTTCCAGGATGGGCAAAGTGGCTTTAGAAGGAACGGCTCCAATAACGGCCGAAAGTCCTTTGTTCAGTTCATTACTCGATACGGAAAATTTCATATACGCAGGTTTTAATGTGGTTTAAGGGCGTTTTAATCCGATATTGCCCTTTCATTGAAGTGTGCTTATACTAAGAAATACTGACTCTCTCTGCAACCACAGAAAGTGCAATTTCTACGCTCGTCAAGTAACTGATTGTAACTAATTAGCGTAATTATAATTTAAAACTTTAACCATTAAAAAAGCTGCTTTCATCTGACGCTTTGGGTTCTCTTAATTTTGACCATTGCAACAATGGCACATTTTGGCCAAACTAACAAACTAAGTAGAGGAATGATTTTCTGTCTGTATAAATTGGTGTCATCGCCCTAGTAACGGGTAGGACTGATATTGGTTTAGCTGTAGGGTGTCTTATTTTATATCAGATCCTGTCTCAGGGTGATGGTGTTATGGAGTTTTAGCTTTTATTTGATAACACCTTCTTACTTTAATACAATCACATTAAAACCCTATTTATATTTTGCGCATTATAATTTTAGGCCCTACTGCCTCCGGTAAAACCGAGCTCTCCACTCAACTTGCAGATGAACTGGACACGTCTATCATTTCAGCAGATTCTAGGCAATGCTACAAGCATATAGATATTGGAACTGCAAAACCTTCACCTGAAGAGCTACAAAGAGTGAGTCATCATAACATTTCTCTTTTGGACCTGGAAGAAGATGATAATGCCATGAGTTTTCAGCGCAGAGCTGAAAAATGGGAACAGGGAATTTTGCAGAACTCTGATCATGTATTGTATGTGGGTGGAAGTACACTTCATGTTCAAAGTCTTATTCAACCTTTCAATAAAATGCCGGAAGCGAATGAAGAAAACATTATTAAATTAAATGAAAGAATTGAAAGTGAAGGACTCAAATCGCTATATGAAATGCTTAGACAAATAGATCCCGAGTATATTAAAAAGATGGACGGGATGAATCGGCAGCGAATCATTCGCGCGATTGATGTATGGATGCAGACCGGGAAGCCCTTCAGCAGTTTTCATCAAAGTGGCAAGATTAAACCAGATGAAAACACTATCGTGTTTGGCTTGAGGTGGCCTCGAAAAAAGTTGTATGCTCGTATTAACAGACGCGTAGATCAAATGGTTGAAAAAGGTTTAGTTGATGAAGTAGAGTCTATTCTTGGAGCAGGTCATTCTAAAGACCTCCAATCCCTGAATACGGTAGGGTATCAGGAGATCTTAAAATATCTGAATGGAGAATGGACACTGGAAAAAGCCATCGAAAAGATTAAAACGAGTACCCGAAGATATGCTAAACGGCAAATGACCTGGTACAAACGCTGGGATTTCATTAGATGGTTGGAGCCGGACGAGATGAGTGTTGAGAGGATGAAGAAAAAAATTATTAATGAATTGAACTGACTAAGTAAATATTAAAAGGAAGTCAAAACTCGGAATTCAGTACTCAGAGAAGAATTCTGAATCCTGAGCACTCACTCTTGTATTCTCAAAGAGAAGTTAGCAGCTAAGTCACAGAAAGGTTAACTTTGGAACTCATTTAAAACGAAGCCCGACTATGTACAAAGCTAAAGTAAATGTGACGCTCCGCCCGTCAATTTTGGATCCCAAAGGAAAAGCCGCACATCATGCACTTCAAAACCTTGGATTGAATGAAATTCAGCAGGTTCGCATAGGTAAATTCATTGAGCTTGATGTGGATGCCAAAGATGAAGCTGCGGCTAAAGAAATTGTAGAATCAGCCTGCGCTCAGTTGCTGGCCAATGAAGTTATGGAAAACTTCGAAATTACGATTGAATCCTGATTCATGAGTCCTCTTGCTCAAAAACATATCATTGATATTTTACTGAGCGAAGAAAGCGTTGACTATGGTGCGGAAACCAAAGAGGAAACCGATGTTGAGGAAGCCATTAATACACCTTGGCGACTCATTCTTTATGACGACGATATTCACACCTTTGATGAGGTCATCGCACAACTAATGAAAGCCACCGGATGCAGCTTAGAAAAGGCTGAAGACATGACTTGGAAAGTGCATAATGATGGCAAAGCAACTGTTCATGAGGGCGAGTTTGAAGAATGCCTAAAAATTGACAGTGTGCTCAAAGAAATTCAACTTGTTACTGAAATAAAAGGATAGAAAAATGGCCACATTTGGCGTATTAGTATTTCCCGGCTCTAACTGCGATCATGATGCCTATCATGCCTTGAAACACGTGATGAACTCTGATGTTAAGTTCCTCTGGCACAAAGACACCGACCTTTCCGGAATTGATTTCTTGATCGTTCCCGGTGGATTTTCTTATGGCGATTACTTGCGTTCAGGCGCTATAGCGCGGTTCTCACCGGTTATGCAAGAGGTAATTAAGTTCGCTGAAAAAGGAGGCCCTGTGATGGGAATATGCAATGGGTTTCAAATATTACTGGAAGCCGGATTGATCCCAGGTGCCATGATGCATAACGAAAAGCTCAAATTCGTTTGCAAGAATGTGTATATACGTACGGAATCCACGGATAGCATTTTTACTTCAGGCCTCGAAAAAGGTCAGATTCTTGATATTCCTGTTTCGCATGGAGAAGGAAACTACTTTATCGAAGAAGATGGCTTGAAATCTCTGCAGGATAATGATCAAATTTTGTTTCGCTATTGCAATGAAAATGGCGAGCTGACAGAAGAATCTAATTTCAACGGGTCTGTAGATCATATAGCCGGTATCGTTAACAAACAGCGTAATGTATTGGGTATGATGCCCCACCCTGAGCGTGCGATGGAAAAATTACTTGGTTCAGAGGATGGAAAACCGATTTTTGAATCTATTCTGAATTCACTTTCTGTAGCTTAAAACTTTAATATGAGTACAGAAACACAACCTGAACTTACGTTGCATAGCAAAAGCTTGGTTAAGCGCTATAAGAAGCGTACGGTTGTGGATGAAGTCTCTATAAAAGTTAAACAGGGTGAAGTGGTAGGATTGCTTGGGCCAAATGGAGCAGGTAAAACAACTACTTTTTATATGATGGTTGGCTTGGTGAGACCAAACAGAGGTAAGATCTTTTTAAATGAAAAGAACCTGACGAAGATGCCAATGTATAAAAGAGCCCGCATGGGTATCGGATATTTGTCGCAGGAGGCCAGTGTTTTTAGAAATCTGACTGTTCGTGAAAACCTAGAGTCGGTTTTACAATTTCTGTCGATTCCAAAAAAACAGATCGATCTTAAGGTTGAGAAGCTAATAGAAGAATTTGGCCTTCACAAAGTTGTAAACAGCAAGGGTTACAGTTTGTCTGGTGGTGAACGCCGAAGATGTGAGATCGCCCGTGCCCTCGTAACCGATCCAAAGTTTATTCTGTTGGATGAACCCTTTGCCGGTGTAGATCCCATCGCTGTAGAAGATATTCAACAAATTGTATCTGGATTGAGGTATCAGAATATTGGTATTCTTATTACAGACCATAATGTACACGAAACTTTAGCTATAACTGATCGTGCATACCTCATGTTTGAAGGAAAGATTCTGATGGAAGGTTCGGCGGATGTGCTGGCTGAAGATGAAAAGGCAAAGAAATTATACTTAGGCAAACAATTTAAACTAGACCGATACACTTCAGATTAATGTCTATGAAAATGATCACAGTTCAGAACCTGAAACAAAAAAAAGAAAATAGGGACTCTTTTTTCTTGTTGGATGTACGTGATTACCATGAATACTTAGTTTCGAACGTAGGTGGCTATCATATCCCTTATGATGATCTTGATAACAGATTGGATGAGATTGATGACTATAAGGAAGTAGAGTTAATTGTGATGTGCCGTTCGGGTAATACCAGTATTGACGCCTGTAAAAAGCTGATGGAAGCTGGCTTTAAAAATGTGATAAGCCTGAAAGGCGGAATGAAGCGATGGGCCAAAGAAATTGACCCTTCACTGCCTGTTATTTAATTGTTAACCTGATCTAAGCTAAGGCTGCTATTTGATTCAAAAGTTCCTGATTGCTGTCTGTATTCTTAAGTACTTTCAGTAATCCAAGCATTGACTCTTTTGGTGACTTCTTAAGAAGATATCGTCTCACCATATTACGTTCTTCAAGAGAATCTGTAATGAATTTATGCTCATTTCGAGTCCCGGAAGCCTGAATATTTATAGCAGGATAAATACGATCATTTGCCAGTTCACGATCCAGAACTAATTCCATATTACCTGTTCCCTTAAATTCTTCAAAGATAAGGTCATCCATTCGTGAATTCGTTTCGATCAAGCAGGTCGCAATAATAGTAAGTGAACCGCCACCTTCAATTTTACGTGCTGAACCGAATATCTTTTTAGGTATCTCAAGTGCCCTTATATCGAGACCACCTGAAAGTGTTCTGCCACTGTTTGTCTGAATGGCATTGTAAGCACGACCAAGCCGAGTCAGCGAGTCAACGAGAAGAACTGCGTCTTCACCCATCTCTGCTTTTCTTTTGGCATATCCAAGAGCCATTTCAGTAATACGGATATGACTTTCGGTGTTTTTATCGTTTGAGGAAGCAAATACCTCGGCCTGTGTGGTTCTGATGAAATCAGTAACTTCTTCAGGTCTCTCATCCACTAATAGCACACTTACATGAATATCATCATAATTATCTGTAAGCGACTTGGCAATTTTTTTAAGTAACACGGTTTTACCTGTTCTAGGAGGAGCAACGATCAAAGAACGCTGTCCTTTGCCAATTGGGGCAACAAGATCGATAACACGCATTTCAACATCATCCGGCTGATATCCAAGTTTGATCCAGTCTACCGGCATAATTGGAGTTTGACGCTCAAATCGGCTCGACTTTTTCCAGGCTTCAACCGGTCTTCCGTTGATAACATCAACGGAAGAAACGTGTTTATGCCCTTTATTATCTTCTTCGAATTCACCTTCTAAAATGAGGCCGGGGCGTAGTTCCAGCTCTTTAACTTCATCTGGTTTTAAGAAAGGGTCCTGAGGCTGATAGGTAAACTCATAATCAAGCTTTCTGATAAAGCCCCAACCTTTAGAGTTTATTTCTAACACGCCGGCATATCGGCCCGCAACACCCTGGTTACTTTTCCAGTTAAACTTTGGTATAAAGACGTTATTATTTTTACTACCGCGGTTATTGCGATTCTTGTTACGGTTTTTATAATTCTTTTTCCGTGCCATATAGTTGATGCGAATTATTATGAAATTCTCCCGATATCGAAGTGAAAACCAGAAATGTTTTAGTAATTAGATAGGAGGGAGAGAAAAAATGGTGCGGATCCAAGATCCGCACCTGAAATCTTAGTGGATGAGAAAAGATACAAATGTTTTTAATGATACCAAACTAACGAACAGTTGTTGTTTCGTTGATCCAGCTGTAGCAGTCTCTTAACGAACCATCTACTCTTATTGTATCTCCGTCTTCAAGATTGAGGGTAAAGAACTTATCTTCAGAGTTTGGAGTCACATCTTGATAAGTTGAAAGCTGTTGATTAACAGTTCCGGCAACAGAAGGATCGGCACGCTTGGCCTTATTTAAATAATCGATAACCACCCAATATACTACCTTGTCAGAGGCTTCAAGTTTTCTGCCTTGAGTACACTTCGTAACTGCAGCGCCATAAATGGTTGCCATCTTAATGATGGAATTACCATCATTAGGATCTATCTGAAGTGCTTGTTGCACGTACCGCTTAGCTTCCTGAAGATTTTCAAGATTAATATTCATATCTGCCAGTCTCAGATAGACTTGCTTGCGCTGTTGGTCTGTTTCGGCTCTTTCAAGGGCCTGTCCGTAGTATGTGATAGCCTCACGATAGTCAGCATTACTACGATCGAATTCTGCCAAATTATAGGCACTTTCATAAGTAGGCTCTAACTCATTGATCTTCATCTTGACCTCGTTGAGTTTATCTCGTTGATCAAGACTTTCATAGGCATCTTCAAGAGCCTTCCAGGCTTTCAGATTATTTGGATCTTCCTCAACTATAGGAGTAAAGTATGCAACCTGTTCTTGCGGAGATCCAAGAATATCTTGTTGTTTCTCTTCAAGAAAATTTGCCAGTTCGCCATCAACCAATGGTTTTACGGTGTCTATAAGATTCTGGGCATCTTCTTTACGTCCTTCGTCAATAATATAATTGAGGGCTTGTCTGAGGTAATAACCGTTACCCATGTTTGCTGCTCGCTCAGGGTCGATATCAAAGAGCATTACATAGTCTTGATAGGCTTTCTGAAGGCCACCATCAATAACATTGTAATTTTGCTGGTAGAATCGTCCTCTATCAAATACAAGGTCAAACCTGTCTTGTGGATTTTCACCAAATAATTCAATAGCCTCATTTAGCAACGTTTCAGCGGTATCAATATAAGCCGCTTTAATGGAAGGGTCTTCTTTACTTCGTCCAACCTCGTCATAGATCTTAACAAGACGCTCGTATTGAGTTTTAAGGCTGAAGCGAGGATTACCCTCAAGTGTTTCCGGTTTAGCACAAGCCATCCACCGACCATAGTCGAGGGCAAACTCATAGTCGCCGGAACGATAATTTTCATAGAATATAGAATAGGCTGCCAGAGGTGATAAACCACTTGGTGGCTCTGCTTGACATTCTGCCTGTGCGTTGATGATAGGAGAACTAACAAAGAGAATCCCTAAAAGCGTAATTATTTGTTTCATTTTTCTTAACTGTAATTAGAGCTGTTAGTTTATAAAACTAATCAGAGTGTTTATTTATTATAATAAAGGAATAATTAGTTCAATTTAGGTCTGAAGAACATAAGCTCAGTTAAGTTCACAGAAATATTGAAAGACCAAATTCTTTCCTGTATGAGGTCATTAGCCGTGGTTCCTCTCAAACCGTAACGGGCACTTAGATCGATGGTTGAATTGGAGAACGATGAAATTATTCCTAAACCGGCAGAAAACCAAAGTGTATTGATTTTTTCTTGTGCGGTTTTGAGATGGCCTGAATCATAGGATAAACCGGCATTATACCGAAAATTGGAAAAAAAACTGTCTGAATTAGTTCTGTAAGCGTGATATTCTGTGCCTAAGCCCAACTTGTATCGGTCTGAAAGCTCAAAAGTGTCATTAGTGGTATTTAAATTTGAATTTGTTTCACTCCACTGTTGAAACTTACCCTCTAAAGAAACATTGAAAAGTGTACTTGGGTAATACGTAAAGCCGCTGTTTAGTTCTAATGGAAGTTTTGCACCTCCGCCAATATTTTCATCTAAAGTAACTTCCTGAACCTGGTTGTTAACACGTCTTCTACTCAGAATGGCCTCATCGGTATCAATATCTACCGGTAGTATTGCAGTAGCACCAAAACTTAACCTGTCTCCTGAATTGAATATTGTTGGGATGGAGGCTAGTAATCCAAATTTATGGCTAAAATCTGAGCCGGTTATCTTAGAATCAATAACATTGGTCGTAAAAGAACCGTCATCAAAAAAGAGTTCTCTTGTATTATTCTGAGATAGAAATACGAGTGATGGAGCATAGCCTAAGGAAATATTCTTATTTATACTCCATCCAAATCCTATCTCAAGTTTGTTTATGCCACCGGTTCCGTAAGCGTCAGAGGCATAATCTATAGTTTGATTCTGTTCATTCAAAATACTGCTGGTGCTGAAAAATCGATAGTTGGAACGAGTAACCGGGTACATGGAAGCTGAGATCCCAAACTTTTCTCGATAAATGGGAAAGGTAAGCTGTAAATACCCGGCTTGAAGTGCGGTATTTTTACTTTCAGCTGTATTGTCTTTTGATAGGATCTTTGAAAAACTGAAGCCGGTAGAAGCTGTGGAGAAAGTATTGGTTCCCCATAATGCCGGGTTATGTAATCCATTGGATTGGGTATTATCTAAAGAAATCCCGGAAATACCCATGCTCAATTCACGGGAGGTATTGGCCTCTACCGGAAATCCAATTCCAAACAGAGAATAAAAGGAGCCACTTTTACTAATGCTGCTTTCATCGCTCTGGGCAAAAGTGTTGCTGTTTAGAACGAAGAGTAATATAAATAACGAAGTGAAATAGGTCTGTAATTTCAATTTATTCATTCACTATATATGAGATAATTAATTTGGGGCGGAATTCTTCAGGTGCGTTTCCGTTATAAACCTGTGTGGACCGAATAACTCCGGACAGAGAGCCAATTCCGACGTATATTTCGTCAGTGACTTCACTACCGTAAAACACATTGTTTAGGAGAAGAGTGATGTTGCTTTTGAAAGTGTCGGTTTCAACGGTGTCTCTTAGAGCACTAAACTCAGGTTGTGTAAGCTGATATTCATAAGATTCGTCAAACTCAGTACCAAGATGTAGGTTTAACAAATTGATATTAGGCCGGGTATGGTTGGCAGCAAGTGTGCTGGTTAAGTCATTAGTATTTTCCTGAACTAACAACCGTGCGCTTAAAATATTTTTAGCGCTGTATTCTGCCTTCAGTGTTTCAAGGGGAAGATCGATCCTCATCATTTCCTCTATCGTTGTATGAAGAGAGGTTGTTTCAGCAGTTTGCGTGCTACCGTTTCTCTCTAATAAATAAGCCCAGTTGTTTAAGCCAACACTAACAGTGTCTGACTCATCAGGGCTAAGTATCAGAAACTGACTGGCTGAGGAACTAACGAATGAGATCTTATTGGTATTATTTTGAGGAACAATAGCCAAACCGTGGAATTCATAGCGATAGGTTGAATCTGCGTCTGCTTCGGTGCTACTAAAATAGGTATAGTATTGATCTTTCCAGGCCTCATTCAGGTCAACTATGATGTTCTTTTCCTGACCAATGGTGAATGAACCGATAGGTGAAGCACTGTTATAAGTCACTTCAGAATCCGTTTTTATTTCATTACCTCTCCAGGTTTCAGAGACTTCATAAATTGAAAACTCAGATGAGAAAAGCGTATCACCATAGGTGTTGAGACTATCAAGTTGAATTTCCAGTTTCATGGAAAAATTATCACCTACGATGCCAAGGCTATCAGGGATGTCAACGCTTCTAACCGGTTTTAATAAACCAACTGTGCTTACATCACCAAATAGCTGATCGGAGTAACTGCCGATACTGAACAGGCTAAAATTCCCGGTATAGCCTATAAAATTTTCAGAAGCAGTGTTGTCAAGTGTTAAGGTATCAGTAACGATAGAGGGCTCATTAATAAAGCCACTTCCTACACTGCCGGGGTCTTCGCATCCGTTAAAAACTAATATTAAAGTTAACAGCGAAATATATAAGGAAACAAAACCCTTATTGTGTGTTGTCATTAAGAAAATATTTAAAAAGTTCTCTTTCTGTTATTCTGCGTCAGAAATTGTACGATAGTATTCAGCAAATTTGTCAGAAACGTCTTCAGGAGAGCCCTGAATTTTTTCTGGTGTAATGCCAAGTTCATCAAATACGTCATCGAATTCATCCTTCAGATAATTTCCGGTGACGACGTGATCGCTATATTTAAGTCCAAGTTTTAATAGATCAACCTTTCCTTCTTCAGTCAGGTTATCAATGTCGGTATCGGCCGGTAATCCTAGAAGTTCTAGCACCCGTGCTGAATCTGAATCACCTTCGTTAATTGGGTGATGGAGATTGTAAACGATCTTAGTGTCTTTGAAGATCTTCTCATCTTTATACAGGGTTTTAACCAATAATGGCGTCAATCCTGCAGGCCAATCATGGCAGTGAATGATGTCCGGCTCCCAGCCAAGCTTAATAACTGTTTCCAGCACGCCTTTATTGTAGAAGGCTAAGCGCTCGTCGTTATCTTCATAAAATTCTTCAGAATCAGGCTTTCTGAATAATCCTTTTCTTTTGAAATAGGTGTCATTATCGAGGAAATAAACCTGAAGTTTAGCATTGGGAATGCTGGCCACCTTGATCTTCATGGTTTCAACTTTATCCCCTACTTCAACTTCAATACCGGAGAGACGGATCACTTCATGCAGACGGTTTCTCCTATCATTGATAGTACCGTATTTAGGAAGCAAGATCCGAATTTCAAATCCCTTGTCTTGAAGTGATGCAGGCAAAAACCTAAGTAGGTCTGCTGTGTAGGTCATGCGTGCAAATGGAGAAATTTCTGCTGCAACGTATAGAATTTTCATAAATATATACTCTCAGTGATTACTCTTTGTTAGAGATTGTATTATTGTCTTTTATTACTTGATTTAAGTCTTCGTCATCATCCAATGAATAGAAATCCAGGAGGGTGTCACCTCGTAGCCCGAGTCTTAATGTTTCCAATGCTATAACATCAGCAGGGACAATATTCCCAAGGTTTACGTTACTTCCAAATTTTCGGATGAACCAAACCTGTTGCTCTTTCTGAGGTGCTTCAAAAATGAGTTTGTCCTGAGAGATCTGATCTGTGATCTCTTCGATCAAACCTGAACGAACTTCCCCGTTTGGTCGAAAAACACCCACTGTTCCACTCTCCCGAGCTTCACAAATTACTTTTTCAGAACCTGCATTTAATTCTTCGTTTATAACTTTTACCCATTTGTAAGGAGGAATGATCTCGTTAGGATTTTTACTCCCAACTTCTGAGTAAACCGTAAAATCTTTACTTAATTCGCTGATTATAGACTGTTTTCGATCATCAGAAAGCCAAATGGTTCCGTTAGAGACTTCAACATGAGATATGTTATATCTTTCCATCAGCTTTACGTAAGCATCAAGTTGGTCTCTGAGCAGATAGGCTTCAAAAAGAGTGCCGCCAAAATAAACCGGAATATCAGCATTCTGGTAAACAGCGATCTTTTCTTCGAGGTTTTGAGTTACGTATGAAGTTCCCCATCCAAGTTTAACTACATCAATATAGTTAGAGCTGGTTTCAACAAGGTCTTCGGCTTGCCTTACGCTGTAACCTTTGTCCAAGGCTAGTGTTAGGCCTTTTATTCTGGGTTTTTCAGTTCTGTAGGGTAAATTTTTGAGTGTAAATGCCATAAATTAGTTGAAATATGTAAGCCTGAAATATACAAAAACACTACCTGTATATGAAATCGGGCTAAACTATAGTTATTTATCTCGGTTTATGTTCCTGTTACTTAGCTCAATGAGGTGGCGAATGTGATCTTCATCAACTGCCTCCATCATGTCAGATGTATATCTCCAAAGCCAGTTATCAGATGATGTGCCGGGAATATTCATGCGGTGTGCATCATCGAGACCCATATAATCCTGAAGTGGAAATATCGCTTGATCAGAAACAGACAACATACCCAAGCGAATAAATTCCCAATGGATATTTTTTCCGTCAGTGCGGGTATAGATCCTTGCTCTGTGTTGTTCAGCTTCATCAGCAGAATTATACCAGCCAATTACGGTATCGTTATCGTGAGTTCCAGAATAAGCCACACTGTTCTGCGAGTAATTGTGTGGTAAAAAACTGTTTGTTGAGTCTGAATCGAAAGCGAACTGTATGATCTTCATTCCCGGGAAATTATATTTGTCACGAAGTTTTTCAACACCTTCAGTTACAAATCCAAGATCTTCGGCAATTATCGGCAGCTCTCCACATTTTTCTAAGATCGTGTCAAAGAGCTTTTCACCCGGGCCTTCCACCCACTCTCCCTTTTCAGCCGTTTTTTCAGTTGCTTTTACTTCCCAATAGGCATCAAAACCACGGAAGTGATCTACACGTATGGCATCACAGGCTTCAAACATGTGTTTGAACCGATCGACCCACCATGAAAACCCATCCTTCTCAAGTTCATCCCATTTATAAAGAGGGTTGCCCCAAAGTTGTCCGGTTTTACTGAAATAATCAGGAGGTACACCGGCAACAAGCTGACGATTCCCTTTTTTATCAACCTCGAAATATTGCGGGTTAGCCCAAACATCGGCACTATTGTGGTCAACAAAAATCGGTATATCCCCAACAACTCTGATGTTGCGGTTATTAGCATATTCTTTTAGGGCGATCCACTGATTATAAAATTCAAATTGTAACCAATACTGAAAGTCGATCTGATCTTTGAATTTTTTACGGTAGGCTTTTAATGCCTTCGGTTTTCTTTGTGCAATATCTTCGTCCCAGGTATTCCATGGTTGTTTATTGTAATGCAGTGAGCATGCCATAAAAAGTACGTAGTCATCAAGCCAGTGTTTATTCTGGCTTTTAAAGGCATCAAAGGTTTTCTCTTCCTCTTTGGTCATCTTTTCATAGAACCGGTCAGAGGCTAGTTTGTAAACTTTGTCTTTATTCTCAAAGGAAGTGTCGTAGTCTGCTTCAGTCTTAGAAGGCAATTCAATGCCTTCAATTTCTTTCTGTGTAAGCAGGCCCTTTTTGTGGAGAAGATCCGGACTTATCAGGTATACATTTCCTGCAAAAGCAGAATAACTGGCATATGGTGAGTTTCCATATCCTGTGGGGGTTAATGGCAGTACCTGCCATATGGTTTGATCGGTTCGTTCTAAAAAGTCGATGAAATTGCGGGCTTCATATCCAAAATCACCCATTCCATACTTACCGGGAAAAGATGTTGGATGTACCAGTGTACCGCAAGAGCGTGGAAACCTCATGAAATATCTAACTCTTTGGTTTTAAAATTACACCTGCAAGAGGCGGTATTGTAATTGATATATTTGCTTTTTGGCCATGCCATTCACCCCACTCGCCATGAATCTTATTATCTCCGGCATTGCTGCCACCATAATATTCTGAGTCGCTGTTTATAAGCACTTCATATTCTCCGGCATGGGGCACACCAACTTTGTAGCCATAATGTACAGTTGGAGTAAAATTTAATAAGATAATCAAAAAATCATCCGGATCTTCAGCACGACGAATGAAAGAAATAATGCTGTTATCAGCGTCACTGGCATCTATCCATTCAAATCCACGCCAGTCAAAGTCGAGTTGGTGAAGGGGTTTTTCAGCTTTATTTATCTTGTTAAGGTCTTTAACTAACAGTTGTAATCCCTTATGCTTCTCCCATTCCAATAAATGCCAGTCAAGGGAATTTGATTCGTTCCATTCGGACCATTGTCCGAATTCGCATCCCATAAATAAAAGATTTTTACCCGGGTGTGCGTACATATAAGTGTAGAGCAATCTGAGGTTGGCGAATTTTTGCCAGTCATCACCAGGCATCTTCGATATCATGGATTGTTTCATATGAACAACTTCATCATGCGAAAAAGGCAAGGTAAAGTGCTCTGAAAATGCATAGATGAGAGAGAAGGTCAACTGATCCTGATGATATTTTCTGAAGATAGGGTCCTTTTCAATATAGGTAAGGGTATCATTCATCCAACCCATGTTCCACTTGAAATCAAAACCAAGGCCCCCCGTCTCAGTTGGGCGGGAAACACCCCCCCAAGATGTTGATTCTTCAGCAAAAGTGATCACTCCGGGAAAATGATGATGTACGATATCGTTAAATTTTCTCAAGAAATCGATAGCTTCTATATTTTCTCTGCCACCATATTTATTGGGAACCCATTCACCTTCATCTTTTGAATAATCAAGATAGAGCATGGAAGCTACTGCATCAACACGGAGGCCATCTATGTGAAACTTATCACACCAATAGACGGCATTAGAAACTAAAAAGTTCTGAACCTCAGTCCTGCCATAATTGAAAATGCAGGTGCCCCAGTCTTTGTGCTCTCCTTTGCGTGGGTCATCATGCTCAAATAAACCGGTGCCGTCGAATCGGCGAAGTCCATGATCATCTTTTGCGAAGTGAGCCGGAACCCAGTCAACGAGTACTCCTATTCCCTCCTGATGGCATTTGTCAACGAAATACATAAAATCTTCAGGGGCGCCAAAGCGACTGGTTGGAGCATAATATCCTGTGATCTGATATCCCCATGAAGGATCGTAAGGATGCTCTGCTACCGGCATGAGCTCTACATGGGTGTAGCCTAATTCTTTGAGATAAGGCACTAATTGGTCGGCTGTTTCACGATAACCTAGAAAACCGGGGTCTTCTCCAACTTTGCGTTTCCAGGAACCAAGGTGCATTTCGTAAATTGAAATGGGTTGATCAAGGGCTTGTCGGTCTGCCCTTGACTCTAACCACTCTTCATCATCCCATTCGTAGTCGTCAATTTCTGTAACAATGGAAGCGGTACCCGGACGTAATTCAGAATAAAAAGCAAAAGGATCGGATTTTTTAAGCGGCGGATCCTGAACGGGGCTTGTTATTTCATACTTGTAGTAATCACCGGATTGAACATGAGGGATAAATATCTCCCAGATACCCTGGTCGTGAAATTTTCTCATACGGTGAACTCGACCATCCCAGCTATTGAATTCCCCGATCACGCTTACACGGGTAGCACTCGGCGCTGTAACCACAAAATGAGTTCCCTTTACCCCATCAATGGTTCGAGGGTGCGCACCCATAAATTCATAAGCCTGATTGTGATTTCCTTCACCCCAAAGCTGAAGATCGAAATCGCTTATCAAAGATTCGAATTCATACGCATCCGTGATAATAAAGGTGTTACCATCGTGGGGATTGATCTCAAGTTCATAGCTGAACCGATTCTTCCGTCGGGTGAAGACCCGTTCAAAAAGACCTTCATCAGAGATCTGATCCAGTTCATAAGACTTTTTGTCAATGAGAGCGGTTACGGTTTTTGCTTCCGGCCTGAATGCTCGAAGCACGAGTTTAGTCTTACCGTTAATTTTAATTTCATGTAACCCTAAAACTGAGAACGGATCTCCATGAGAGCCGTCTGATATGGAAGAAATAATTTCTTTTGTAAGTGTTGAACTCATCACCGTTATTGGATTCGAAAGGGCATAAAAGATACTAAAAGTTTATCAAATGTATGAGGTCATTTAAAGTGCTTTCAATTGCTTGTTTCTATATTTTGTTGTCATGAATAAATCCGGATTTATAGCGCGGCGTTATCTGTTTTCACGTAAACACATATCGCTGATCTCTACCCTTACTTTTATTAGCATCACCGGTATTACCATTGGTACAGCATTGCTGATAGTGGTTCTATCAGTTTTCAATGGGTTCTTTGATGTCATTAAAAATTTTCTGCTTTCATATGATCCGGATGTCAGGATCGAAGCTTCGGGGGCCTCTACCTTCGCACAAAATGAGAAAATGATGGAACAGATCCGGTCACTTCCTGAAGTGCGTATCATATCACCTTATGTTGAGGGCAAAGCATTACTTGCCATGGAAGGTGTTCAAAATGAAGTCGTAGATGTTAAAGGAGTAGAGCGAGATGTTTTTTTTCAGCTTGTTGATATCGAAAACAGCGTAACTACCGGCGTTTTTGATGTAAGTGTGCGTGAACGAACTCCGGGTATAATCTTGCATGAGGAATTAAAAAACAGGCTTCGCATTAACTTAGGCGATGATTTGGCTTTGCTAAGTGCAGCAGGTATGAAAAATGCGCTTACGCAGATCACGGTTCCTCAAACATATAGATTTGATCTTCGTGGAGCCTATTATTTGCAACAGATAGCAGGCGGGCCAAAAGTATTTGTGGATATTGAAGCGGCAAAAAGGCTGTTCAAGGTAAGAAATGAGATCTCCGGGCTGGATATTAAACTTACTGATAATGAAAAGGCAGAAGCAGTAAAATCGAGGTTAACTGAATTATTAGGGCCTGACTACAAGATCTCAACCTGGTATGACCTGCAGAAGCCTCTTTACGATGTCATGTACCTGGAAAAATGGGGTTCCTTCGTGGTGTTGATCCTCATTGTGATAGTAGCTGTGTTAAATATTATTGGGTCGTTAACGATGATCGTGATCCAAAAACAAAGAGATATTGGAATCTTAATGTCGATGGGATTCAGTAAAGCGGGTATTAAGTCTATATTCAGAAAACAGGGTCTGTACATCGGGTTGATCGGTTGCGGAATTGGAGGGTCACTTGGTTTACTGATCACCTGGCTTCAGATGAAATTTGGATTGGTGAAGTTATCATCGGCTTTTATAATTGATGCTTATCCGGTACAGATCAACCCATTGGATATAGTACTAATTCTTGTGGTCAGCTTATTGTTAAGTGTGTTGGCAAGCTGGTATCCGGCTCATCGTGCCGCCCAGATTCAACCGGCAGATGCCGTCCGCTTCGAGTGATGAAAATATATATAGCTTAACAATTTACTCATTATATACGTCTGGCAGGTCGTTTTCATAAAGGATCACATCACCCGGTTGTGCTACTTTTTGGATGAGCTCATTGGCTTCGTAGAGACTATTAACAACTCTGACGTTCAAGGATGCAGAATCCTCTGATCGGATACCTTCCTGAATAGGTTTGGCTCTATCTTTACCCACCAAAACCACAAGATCCAAGTTGGCTTTGCCTATAGTCTGACCAAATTTATAGTTTTCTTCCTTTTCGATATCCCCAAGCTCTATCATTCCAGGTGTTATGATAATACGTTTGCCTGTGTCGAACTGACTTAAGATTTCAACGGCATTTTTTGCTCCAACAGGGTTGGAGTTAAAAGCATCATCAATAATAAATAGATCTCCATTTTGTTTTAATTCAAGGCGATGTTCGACAGGTTCTATCTTTTGGGCTGCTATGGCCATGGTCTTTAATCGCAGTCCAAAGTGATGGCCGACCCCTATAGCCAGCAGAAGATTTTGGGCATTATGTGCACCAAGTAGTTTCGTCTGAAATGACTCAGTTTCATCTCCCAAGGTAACATTAAATGACATGCCTGAGGTGTTATAGCTGATACCAGAAGCCTGAATCTCACCATTGTTTAAACCCACGAGGACCCGGTTGATGTCTTGTCTGTCACTGCCCATTTCAGAGACCCGTGGGTCATCGGCATTAAGAATGGCAACATCCCCTGATTCCAGGTTATCGACCAAAGTACCTTTTTCTTTTGCAATTACATCTTGCGAACCAAAGGTTTCCAGATGAGCCACACCAACATTGGTTATAACTGAGATATCTGGTTTGGCGATGTCGCAGAGTTCCTGAATATTGCCCTGATATCGTGCGCCCATTTCAAGGATAAGGACTTGGTGGTTGGCCTGTAGATCATTATTTATGACTTTACAAATTCCCATGGGGGTGTTATAGCTGCCTGGGGTTGAACATACGTTGAACCGCTCCTTAAGTAAGTCCCTGATCATAAATTTGGTACTTGTTTTACCATAGCTGCCTGTGATAGCAATTACGTCAAGGTCAGGCATGGAAGCTAGCTTTTTTCGAGCCTGTTTTTTAAATCCATTTTGGATGTAAGTTTCAACGGGTCGAGTAAACAAACCGGACAGGAGTATAAAAAAGGGAACCAAAATGGCCCCAAAACCCCATCCGGCTATTAGAATCGTCAGGTCAAAATTTAAGACACCGGCAAAATAAGACGGGATTGCTTGTTGTGTAAAAGGCATAAACCCCGTGAATGCCATATACGAAAAGTAAAGAGGAAACAAGGAGGTCAAAAGTACAAAAGGTACTATTAATCTATATAGCCGCGGGGTAAAAACAAGTGGTTTTTTAACTTTTTCAGATCTGTAGTTCTTGACTGAACCAAACCAAAATAACGCTAAAATAAAAACGATCAGTGTTAATGATGTGTATGTCAGATATTCTAACAGCCAGCTACCGCCCAAGACCAAAATGAAGATCAGTATCATGAGCATAGAAAGGGAGGGAGGTACAACTTTTTCCTCCCAATGGTCTTTTAACCACTGCCAGAACTCATTATTCTTATAACCCACCTGCTGATAGGCGTGCAAGAAGAAACGCATTCTGTAAATGATATAACGCAAAAAGATCGCACTAATAAGGATGGCGCCGACATTAAGAGTCGTGTAGTACCAATTCAAATTATGAGGGTTTGTTTAAGTGATTAATAGCCTTTTATGATGATACTAAGTTATGAAATAAACCAATATTCGAAATCGGTTTATAAGCTTGGTATATTCACCGCGCACTAAATGTAAATGTTTCAATAAAAGAAAGAGAAATATATGAAATTAATTATCCCAATGGCCGGTCGGGGTACCAGAGTCCGACCTCATTCTCACACGGTTCCCAAGCCATTGTTACCGGTTGCCGGTACCATGATCGTGGAGCGCATTGTCGAAACTTTTAACCGGACACTCGACCGCAACATTACCGAGATCGTGTATATATTAGGCCCCGATTTTGGTGAAGATATCAAACAGCCTTTACGAGAAATGAGCAAGCGGCATAATGCAAAAGCTCTTTTTGAAGTTCAGGCTGAAGCATTGGGAACTGCTCATGCTGTCGCTATGGCCAAAGAGCATCTAGATGGAGAGGTTATTATTGCTTTCGCTGATACCATTTTTGACAGCAAAGAAAAGTTTGATCTTGGAGATGCCGACAGTGTTATCTGGTTGAAGAAAGTAGAAGATCCTTCACGATTTGGCGTGGCTGTGCATGAGGGAGACAAGATCACAGGGTTCGTGGAAAAGCCTAAAGAGTTTATTTCAGATCTCGCTATCATTGGTGTGTATTATTTTAAAGATGGTAATTATTTCAAGAAGCAGATCGAATGGGTGTTGGATAATGATATGAAAGGCCCTGGTGGTGAATATTTCCTTACTGCAGCTCTGGATAAGATGATCAAAGATGGGAAGATTTTTAAGACTGCTACGGTTGATGAATGGCTTGATTGCGGAACCTTGCCTGCATGGCTGGAAACGACCGGTATCATTACCGAAAAAGAATTTGACGGTGTAGATGAGAATAAATATCCCGGTACAACCATTATTCCTCCGGTTTATATTGGGGAGGGCGTAAAGATCGAGAACAGTACCGTTGGCCCAAAAGTGAGTATTGAGAGTGATACAGTTATCAAAAATTCCAAACTGAAAAATACGATCATTCGCGATCACGCTTTCCTTGAAGGTGTGGAGACATCAGGATCAACTATCGGTGCCCACACAACACTAAAAAACGTTAAAGGAACTATGGATATAGGTGATCACTCTACATTGGATATATAGAAGAATCATCCAGGGAATTATGAGCATTATTTTAAGGCTTCGGGTTTTACCTGAGGTCTTTTTTATTGAATGATATTATTTAAAGGGCGGCTAGGAGTTTAATATGAACTTAAACTGTTAGAAATGCCTCAACAGACCAAATTGACCTTTTTAGTCAATTAGTTTTTTGAATTCTTCTTCATCGATAATTTGGACGCCCATTTCCTTGGCATCATCTCTTTTGGTGCCGGCACCCGGGCCTGCTACAACATAATCTGTTTCATTGCTAACGCTGGATGTGGCTCGTCCGCCTAGTTGCTCTACCAACTCTTTCACTTCGTCGCGAGTCCACTCTTCGAGATTACCAGTGAAAACAAATTTGAGACCTGCGAGCGGCTGCTCTTTTTGTTCTGAATATGGGTTCTCCAGTGTTAAACCGGATTCCATTAAGTTTTCGATAACTTTCAAGTTATTCTCTTCCGCGAAAAAAACAGTGATGGCTGAAGCAACTTCAGGCCCGATCTCGTCAATATCGGTTAGCTTACCTTTATCAGCTTTTTCCAAATCGTTTATCGTAGTGAAATTCCTTGCCAGTACTCGTGACATATGATTGCCAACGTGTGGAATGCCGAGGGCGTAAAGAAAACGATCGAATGGCTTATTTTTACTATTTTCAATTTCCTTTAATAAATTTTGGGCAGTCTTTTCTGCTATATCATCCAGCTTCTTCAGCTCATCTTCGGTGATACTATATAGATCTTGAGGCTGTGATATCAAATCATGATCAAGTAGTTTTTTTATTCGCTTTTCACCGAGGCCCTCAATGTCCATTGCATCTTTTGATACAAAGTGTTTTAAACGCTCAAGGACCTGAGCTTCACAGTTTATATTGGGGCAATGGGTTTGTTTTTTATCATCGCTCATTACCACTTCAGCCCCACAGACAGGGCATTCTTCCGGCATACTGAATTTTTCTTCTGAACCATCCCTCTCGTCTTTGATTGGTTTAACAACTTGTGGAATCACATCGCCGGCGCGCTCCACTAGTACTGTGTCGCCCACTCGGATGTCCTTCTCATCAATTTCATGTTGGTTGTGAAGAGATGCGCGGGTCATCGTTACTCCTGCAATGTTTACAGGTTCAAGCTGTGCAACAGGTGTGAGTTTACCGGTTCGCCCGACCTGAATTTTAATTTTATTTATCTTCGAAGTTTCACGCTTGGGCGGAAATTTCCAGGCCAGTGCCCAGCGCGGGTTGTTACTGCGTACTCCTAAGGCCTGTTGATGCTCAAATTTATTTATCTTGCATACCATTCCATCAATTTCATAAGGAAGGTCTTCGCGTGCTTCGGAGAATTCCTTATAAGCTTCTATTACTTCATCAATATTTGAGCATTTTTTGTTCAGTTCTTCATTGACTTTCAATCCCCACTTTGGCAATGATTGAAGTACCTTCCAATGCGATTTAAAACCATGATCTTGTGGAGACAGCATCTGAAATATGTAAATATGGAGCGGTCGTTCAGCCGTAACTTTTGGGTCAAGCTGCCGAAGTGACCCTGAGGCAGCATTGCGAGGATTGGCAAAGGTTTTTTTATCCTCTTCGGCTCTTTGCTTATTCATTTCCTCGAATTCATTCTTAGGAATAAATACTTCTCCGCGAATAACCAAGGTTTCAGGAACATCTTTTTCAGATTCTTTCAGTAGGTGTAGCGGAAGCTCTCCAATAGTTTTAATATTGTCTGTAATGTCTTCTCCTGTTTGGCCATCGCCACGCGTACTTGCCTGAGTCAGTCTGCCATTTTCATAAATAATTTCTACTGCAAGTCCGTCGTACTTTGGTTCACAAATGTAAACAGGATCATCGGTATCAAGTTCTTTGCGGCAGGTCTCATCAAAGTTCCTGACATCTTGTTCTAAAGAAACTGACTTCAGACTTAGCATAGGTTCCGGATGGTCGACCAGGCCTAATTCTTCATTTGGTTCACCTCCAACCTTCTGTGTCGGTGAGTCCTCGGTTCTCAAGCCGGGATATTCTTCCTCCAGCTTTTCGAGAGTTTGCATTAGCTGATCATACTCCGCATCTGAAATAATAGGGTCGTCCTTTACATAATAACGGTAGTCATGATAACGTATAGCTTTACGCAGGCTGTTAATGGTTTTTCGCGCTTCATCTTCAGAAGAGATTTCACCCGGATCAATATCCGGCTTTCGCTCAATATCTTTATTTGTATCGTTCATAGGAAAATCGGAGATTTATAATCTGATTAAGATTAATTTTTAACCTTTGCCTAAATGATTCAGTAATTCATCAGCATCAAGGGTGTTTATAACATTTTCAGCTTCAAGCCAACCTCGCCTTGCTTGGTAAACCCCGTATTTGATATGATGTAACTCCCCAATGCTATGTGAGTCAGTGGATATAGCCATTTTCAGGCCTCTCTCTTTAGCCGCTTTGCAATTACGGTCATCAAGGTCAAGCCGTTCGGGACTTGCATTGATTTCAAAAATGATATCCTTATCAAGTGCTTTATTCATGATAGCATCCATATCAAATTCCATTCCCTCGCGTTCCTGTAACAGGCGACCGGTTGGGTGGCCCAGAATATCGAAATAGGGATTATCCATGGCTTTCAAGATTCGCTCAGTCTGCTTTTCACTCTTCATATTTAAATGATAATGAACCGAGCATATGCATAGGTCCAGCTGTTCTAATATATCATCGTGAAGATCCAAGGAACCATCTTCTAAAATGTCCACCTCGGCTCCTTTTAAAATCCTGATGCCCTCAACTTCTTGGTCTGTTTTTTCAATTTCATCCAGCTGTTTTTTTAACTCATCCGCATTCAGACCGCCGGCAACATTTACCCGCTCTGAGTGATCGGTGATGGCAATATATTGATGGCCTAACTCATGGGCGGCTTCAGCCATTTCTTTAATAGAAGCATTACCATCTGTATAGTTAGTATGCATATGAAGATCTCCTTTCACATCGTCCAGCGTTATTAGATCAGGTAGCGATCCGTTTTCCGCGGCTTCAATTTCTCCACGGTTTTCTCTCAATTCGGGTGGTATCCATTCCAGATCGAGAGCTTCGTACACCTCTTTTTCAGTTTTGCTGGCAATTGGCTTATCACTACTCTGCTTAAAGACTCCATATTCGTTTACTTTGAGATCTTGATCCAGGGCCCGTTCACGGAGTTGAATACCGTGTGATTTAGATCCGGTAAAATAGAGCAGGGCAGCTCCGTAAGATTTCTTTGATAAGACGGCTAGATCCACTTGCAAGCCTGAATTCAGATGAACTGAAGTGCGCTTTTCTCCTTTTTTAATGACATCTTTTACATCCTCAAAATTTGTAAAGTGATTTGATATTGCATCTTCATCAGATCCGGTGGCCAAAATGTCAATATCTCCAACAGTTTCCTTATGGCGCCTGTAGCTTCCGGCTATTTTTATTTCATCTGCCTCCTCACACTTTCGTAGGTAGTCAAGTAATGGCTCGGCATATTCTTCAGCTCGGGCTAGCAGGGATCGAGATTCCTGGTCCCTCTGCCGCTCTAGACTTTTTCGGGTTTTTTCTTCCAATTTTTTTCCAAATCCTTCCAGTTCGCGCAGTTTTTCGTTTTTAACAGCCTCTTTGAGGTCATCCACTGTATCGATGTCTAGTTCCTCATATAATTCTTTAGCACGTTCGGGGCCGATACCTTCCAGATTCAACAGCTCGCTTAATTCTTCAGGGACACGCTTTTTTATTTCTTCCAATTGTTGCAACGAACCCGTTTTTACAATTTCTTCGATCTTTTCAGCAATACTTTCACCGATGTCTGAGAAGCTGGTTAGATCCTTCCCCTCTTCTACCTTTTCAGTCAGTTTTATCGTGAGGTTATCAATAGAACGGGCAGCTTGCCGATACGAACGAACACGGAATTCATCGGCTCCTTCTATTTCCAGAAGATCAGCTGTTTTGCGAAGAATGTCGGAAATGTCACTATTGTGTATAGGCATAAAAAATAGATTATGAATTCATTCTTGTAGCCTAAACAAAAAAAGGCAAGAGTTTCGTTTAAAACTATTGAATGCCAGAACTTTAAGAAGAGTTATAAATGTACATACTTAGAATTAAGACCCCGCGATATGCCTGAATTACCGGAAATCATTCATTTTAAACACTATGTGGATTCGACATGCTTAAAACAGACAATTTCAGATATTGAAGTGAGAAAAGAAGATGTCTTAAGTAATTGCACTACAGCTGAACTTAGTGCAAAATTGAAAGGTGAGATGTTTGAAAAGACATCTCATTATGGGAAATATTTGTTTATTCATTCTACAGGGTCACACGATCTAGTGATGCACTTTGGTATGACTGGAAATCCGGTCTATTTCAAAAATGAAGAACAGACACCAGATTTTCCCAGGGTCCTTGTTCATTTTGAGAATGGCTATAAGCTCGCTTTTAACTGTATGAGAATGCTGGGAGAATTGGACCTGATAAAGGACAAAAAAGCTTTCATCAAGGCAAAAGATTTAGGCCCGGATGTATCCGATGAAAAGTTTGATTATGAAGCTTTCTATGCGCTAGTGCAAGATCGGGGTGGCATGATCAAATCATCCCTGATGGATCAGCAATTGATGGCCGGTATAGGTAATGAATGTTCTGATGAGATCTTATTTCAATCCCGCATTCACCCTAAAAAAAAGGTAAAAAGCCTAAGGGAAAATGAGTTGAAGACAATATTTGATAACGTGCGAAAAGTTATAAAGAAGAAGGTCGAAGCTTTAGATCATAACCGGGAACTACCGGATTCTTTTCTGCTAAAAGATAGAGAGGAAGGCGCTGAATGCCCCAACTGCAAAGGAGCTATCGAAAAGATTACTGTAGGAGGAAGATCAGGGTTCTACTGCCCTTCCTGTCAAGAAGCATGAATGAGAAACGTTCTGATTTTAAATAATGTTTAATTAGTAAATTACGTAAGACATTTTAATTTAAAATTGCAGAATTTCATGGCTATTCAACAAACACAAGATTACTACAAACAAGCATTGGAGACCCTTGATTTTGTTAAAGATGAAGAGATGGCTGAAGAGGTTGTAAAAGGAGTACTTGGAGTATTAACAAGCAAACTATCAGAGCAAGAAGCCAAAGAATTCACGGCTCAACTTCCTGACTATCTAAGTTATGAAAACCTACGCGGACATCAGGCTAATCCGTCCCCAACAACAGCAGGCGAGACGATAGACATATTATCGGATCATTTTAAAATTGATAACGAACAAGCTAACGAAGCCTTTCAACAAGTCATTGGCGTAGCAAAAGAACAAGCATCCGGAGAGATCAGTGATATAGCGGCAGAACTTTCAAATGATTGGCGAGAGGCTATTGACAAGGCATAGCACAATTATTTGCGAAGTTTATATAACGACATCTCGGATGATGTTTAAGAATGGATCAATTCAGAGACCCATTAAAAGGCCCCGAATAAGTTCAGGGCCTTTTGTTTTAGAACAATCCGGATATAACGCCATCATCGTCAACTGTCATATTAACGGCTGCCGGCTCTTTGGGCAGGCCGGGCATAAGCATCATGTTTCCGCAAATGATCACCAGAAAACCCGCGCCGGCAGAAAGCTGAACATCTGTGACGGTAAGGGTAAAATCTTTTGGAGCTCCTTTCAGAGCAGGATTATCAGAAATTGAGGATTGCGTTTTGGCCACGCAAATGGGGAGTTTAGCATATCCAAGTTTTTTGAAATGCGCCAGATTTTTGAGGGCTTTCTTTTCAAAATAAACACCATCTGCGTTATAGATCTCTATTGCAATGGTCTCAATTTTATCCTCAATGGATTCCTGAGTATCGTAGAGCATGATCTTATCAGGCTTTTTGTTTAACTCAGCTTGTCTCACCACTGCATTGGCTAAATCAGTGACTCCATCTCCACCCTTTTCAAAGCCATTGTGAGCCTCACATGGAACACCGAGCTTGGCGCAGAAGTCCTTAATCATTTTAACCTCTTCGTTTGTATCACCAATAAATTTATTGATACCTACTACAACCGGGGTTTTGAATTTATTCATGTTTTGGACGTGGGCAGCCAGATTTTCAAGTCCCTTTTGAAGTTCCCTGATGTGTTTTCCACTTTCCTTTGCTTCTTCCACGGTTACACCGCCGTGATATTTAAGAGCTTTAACGGTGGCCACAAGAACTACGGCTGATGGCCAGATATCTGATGTGCGAGCTACAATATCAAAGAACTTCTCTGCTCCCAGGTCGGCACCAAAACCGGCCTCAGTCACTACATAATCAGCGAGCTTTAAACCGATCTTATTGGCTATGATACTACTGGTTCCGTGAGCAATATTGGCAAAAGGTCCACCATGAATGAGAGCGGGAACGTGTTCAAGTGTTTGAACAAGATTAGGCATGATAGCTTCATTTAAAACCATAGCCATGGCTTCGTGGGCTCCTAGGTCTTTTGCCTTCACTGCCTCACCCGAGTGTTTGTAACCAACAACAATATTTCCAAGTCGTTTTTTAAGGTCGCTCCTTGAAGTAGCTAAAGACAGTATGGCCATGACCTCAGAAGCAGCCGTGATCATAAAGGCGGATTCTCTTGGTATTCCGTTTACTGGACCACCGAGACCAACCACGATCTGCCGCAAGGCTCGGTCATTCATATCCATGGCACGATTCCAAAGTGGGCTCGTGACATCGATATCCAGTTCATTTCCTTTGTAAATATGATTGTCCAGCATGGCGGTCAGTAAATTATGGGCCGTACCGATTGCATGAATATCGCCGTTAAAATGCAGATTTATGCGTTCCATAGGTATCACTTGCGAATAACCACCACCGGCGGCTCCCCCTTTGATCCCGAAAACGGGCCCTAACGAGGGTTCCCGTAAGGCTACCAATGAACTTTTTCCCAGCTTTTGTAAACCCTGACTCAACCCGATCGAGGTCAGAGTCTTTCCCTCCCCTGTTGGAGTTGGTGTGATAGCGGTCACAAGGATCAGTTTGCCATCCGGACGATCTTTGAACTTCTCCAACACGTTGAGGCGAATTTTACCGGTATACTTACCATAGAATTCAAAGTTATCCTCATCCAATTGAAGCTGGGCCATAAAATGCCGCATATGTTTCATAGGAGCTTGCTGGGCAATCTTGATATTGTCGATCATTGGAAGCGCTTTTTTGTTAGCGGAAAAATTTTAAATATGCACGAATATCCCTTACTGATGTGAAGGAAAGATAAATTCACTAAAATGAGAAATCCTAAAATAAATGGTCAGTCTGATACAGACGGCAATTGTAGTCTTTGTTTTATTTTTAGGTTGTATATATGCATGCTGTGAACAGTGCTATTTGTTATTTACTGATTTTCAACGGCTCTAACTCAGTATCAAAACCTTTTTAATATAATCAGATCATGAATAGACGAAAACAATTCAGAGCTCCATGGGATCTTAAACTCATTGTAATCACTTCAGTAGTGATCATCGTTTTTGGAGGCCTGGACTATACAACTCCGAACCTATGGCCCAGTATTCTTTTATGGGGTACTGTATTAGGAAGTGCCACTTTTGGGTATACGGTTACAACATACAAAATGGAAAATTAAAGATCTTGTGCCTTGGACGGTCAAAAGATATCCCCTTCTCAGAAATAAATAAGGTAGAAGAAAAGCCCAATACTATGTTAAGTTCATTTAGGAGGTGGTATTGGGGGATTATTCGGGTACCTCGGGAATTTAGTAACAGAATTTTAGGTAGTTATAAGGCTTACTCTACTCATACCAAACGGACTGTAGTGATTAATGCTAACGAGCAGATAGTAATTTCACCTGACAATTCAGAAGAATTTGTAGACACGCTACGTCAGCCGATAGAGGAATAAAGGGGATAAGGTCTTTAATAAAAGGTTTTACACGATATCCTGAACGCTTTAAAGAGGGCTCAAGTTAAATAAGTGCATATCAAGTAAATTAAAATCTACATGGGTTGGAAAAAGACACTTATTATTTCTATTTCAATATTAATAGGATCGGTTGCGGTGTTGGGATTGATCTTCTCTACTGAGCCCAAAGCTGAGCGTTCCGGGCTTGCAAAAGAAAGCGCGATGCTGGTGCAAGTGGAAACTGTTGAAAAAGGTAGGTTCAACCCAACTATCACAGCCACTGGTACGGTGCAGGCTTCACAAGAAATTATGTTGGGTGTACGAATAGAAGGTGAAGTCATATATCGTTCACCCAATTTTGTGCCGGGCAACTTTGTGGAAAAAGGGGATATATTAATGCAGATCGATTCTACAGATTATGTGAACGAGCTGATGCAGGCAAGAAGTCAATTGCGGCAGGCTGAATCTGCTCTTCAGCGTGAAATGGGTTTACAGGAAGCAGCAAAAAGGGAATATAAACTATTGGATGATACCTTATCCGAAGCTAACCGCGCACTGGTATTACGGCAGCCCCAGCTTTTAGCAACTCGCGCCCAGGTTGAGTCAGCGCAAGCTACAGTTAATCAGGTACAACTAAATCTTGATCGTACAACTATTCGTGCTCCTTTCAATGCTTATATCTTAGATCGATATGTGAACACGGGTTCGTTAGTATCACCGGGACAGGATTTGGGTCAATTAGTGGGGATCGACACGTATTGGGTCGAGGCGGCAGTGCCATTAAGTAAACTGCGTTGGTTTGATTTTGAAGGGGACGGAGGAGGGTCACCGGTACAAATCAGAAGCAGAACAGCCTGGGCAGAAAATGAGTATCGAGAAGGGACTTTATTCAAAATGCTTGGTTCGCTTGAAAACAATACCAGAATGGCGCAGGTACTGGTAGAAATTCAAGATCCGATGGCTATACAGCCAGGGAATGAGGATCTACCAAGGTTGATCATTGGTTCATTTGTTGAAGTAAACATTCAGGGTAAAGCTCTTGATGAGGTCGTAAAAGTAAATAGGGACCACATTCGAAATAATGAAACGACCTGGGTAATGCAAGGCGACTCACTGGATATTCGTGATATCGAGATCGATTTCCAAGATTCAGAATTTGCCTATATATCTTCCGGGCTGCAAGATGGAGATCAGATAGTCACTACCAACCTGGCCAATGTAACCCAGGGAGCTCCTCTTAGGCTTGAAGGAGAGGAAGCTGCGTCTAATGATAGCGGAGTAGGTGAATGAACAGGCAAGAAAATAAGCAAGGTTTCTTTTCGGACCCGATCAGCTTCATGGCCAGAAACCCTATTGCGGCCAATTTACTAATGATCATCCTGCTGGGTGGTGGGATCTGGTCTATGTTCAACATTCAGAAAGAGGTTTTCCCCGAATATGAATTGGATATTGTAGAGGTAAGTGTAGCCTATCCCGGTTCATCTCCGGAAGAAGTTGAACAGGGTATCTTGCGACCTGTTGAAGAGGCTATCCGTGGTGTACAGGGCATTGAGGAGATCACTTCGGAGGCAGGAGAAGGTTCCGGATCGGTTTCAATAGAACTGGTTGTAGGCTCCGATCGCATGCAGGTTTTTCAGGATATTGATCAGGCCGTCAATCGCATCACCACATTTCCCGATGATATTGAACAGCCGGAAGTGCGGCTACAATCAAATCAGAGGGAAGTAATGGAGCTGGGTCTCTATGGGGATGTTGATATATGGACACTCAGGAAGCTCGCAGAGCAGGTTCGGGATCAATTGCTCAGTCAGGAAAATATAACTCAGGTGGAATTGGGTAATGTTCCGGATTATGAAACCCATGTTGAGATACCCAGGCAAACGCTTAGGGAATATGATCTAACTTTAGGGGAAGTAGCGGAACTGATCAACGTTTCAAGTGAAGATGTACCTGCCGGTGCTGTGGAAACAAGTTCTGGTGAGATCCTGCTTCGCATAAAAGAGCGCAAGCAATGGGCAGATGAATTTGCTGAGATCGAGGTTATTTCTTCTGATTCGGGAGGAACGGTTCTGCTTGGAGATATAGCCGAGGTCCGGGATGGTTTTGTCGAGGAAGGCTTTCATTCCCAATTTAATCGAAAACCCTCAGTTGAGATACAGGTTTCAAGAATTGGAGAACAATCACCACTCGATATTGAGGAAACAGTGATCAGCGTTATGGATCAGGCATCAGAAAGTTTCCCTCCGGGTGTGCAATATCGCGTAGATGGAAACTCAGCCGAAGATTATCGCGAGCGTTTATCTTTATTAACGGAAAATGGTCTTCTTGCCATTCTGATAGTACTAATGATTCTGGCATTATTTCTTGAGTACCGTTTAGCCTTTTGGGTGATGATGGGTATGACGATCTCATTTGTAGGGGCTGTACTGTTTATGCCACTGGCGAATTTGAGTATCAATATGATCTCGATGTTCGGCTTCCTTGTTGTCTTGGGAATTGTAGTGGATGATGCGATCGTAGTGGGTGAGAATATCTTTGAGTATCGGCAGCAGGGCATGGGAAATCTTGAAGCTGCCATTGCCGGCGCAAAAGATATGAGTAAACCGGTTACTTTCAGTATTCTCACCAATATCATTGCTTTTGTTCCATTGTTGCTTATTCCCGGTACAACAGGGAAATATTGGTGGCCCTTACCCGCTGTGGTTATCATAGTGCTCGCGCTTTCCCTTTTTGAAGCGTTGTTCATACTTCCGGCTCACCTTGCTCACATTAAAGAAAAAAAGTCCTCAAAATTCATTGCGAAATTTGAATCCCTTCAGCGATCTTTTGCGGATAAATTCAATGGGTTCATAAATACAAAATATCGAAGATTTTTGGACTTGTGTATCCGAAACAGATATGTAACCCTTAGCTCGGCTGTAGGGCTGCTATTGGTTGTGGGAGGATTTGGATATAGTGATCATATGGGAATTGTACTGATGCCTGAGCAGCCTGCTGATGAAATCGAAGCGGGGGCATCCCTACCCGTGGGTACGACGAACGATCAGGCAGCAACAGTGGCGGAAGAGATCACGGCGGCATCGTATCGAATGTTCGAGGAAAATGATCTTTTTAAGCAAGCAGAAGGTATTAAGACAAATGTGCGAGGACAAAGTTTCATCGACGTGGAAATTGTGATGAAACCGCCCGCCGAACGTACCATGAGTACACGGGAGCTTATGGAATTATGGCGTGATAGCATTGGTGATATTGAAGGAATCGACCAGATCACATTTGATGTAGAAGCCGGACCTGGTGGTTATCTTCCTGATATAAGTGTTGATCTCAGTCACTCCGATATTGATGTATTGGAAGAAGCAAGTCAGGTTTTCCTTCAGCGAATGGAGGGGTATGAAAATACGGCCGATTTAAGTGATAATTACAATCGTGGAAAGCAGCAATTTGATTTCAAGCTTCTACCGGAAGCACGTAAACTTGGCCTTACATCTGATGAAGTGGGACAGCAAGTGAGGGACGGGTTTTTTGGTGCGTTAGCTATGAGGCAACTTCGTGGAACCAATGAGGTTGAGGTTCGGGTCAAACTTCCCAAGGAAGAACGCAAAGAGCTTTACAATCTGGAGGAATACCTAATTCGAACCGAAGATGGTGTTGAAGTCCCCCTATATGATATTGCAGAACTTGAAACCGGAGAAGCCTTTACGAGCATCAACCGCCGGGATGGACGCCGGGTTGTGGGAGTAAGCATGCATGTGGAGCCGGCAGCTGCCATCAATCAGGTCTTGTCTTCCATTCAAACCGAAGAATTGCCACGTTTACAGGAAGCTTTCCCCGGAATAACATGGTCGTTTGAGGGAAGTGATGCTGAAATGCGGGAATCAACCCAAGCTCTTTGGGGTAATTTCTTTCTAGCACTGCTCATTATTTACGCATTACTGGCTATCGCATTCAACAGTTATGCCCAGCCGCTTATTGTAATGGGGGCTATTCCATTTGGGATTGTGGGTGCTGTGATCGGACATATTTTACTGGGCTACGACCTTTCGCTCGTAAGTTTGATGGGTGTGATCGCACTTTCCGGAGTGGTTCTAAATGACTCCCTCATTATGATCGATTATGCCAATAAAAAGCGTAAAAAAGGTGAGTCGGTGTTTGATGCCATCCACGAGGCCGGACTTCGACGCTTCCGTCCTATAATACTTACTACCCTAACCACCTTTGGAGGATTAACGCCCATAATCCTGGAAACGTCGATTCAAGCTACTCAGCTGATCCCAATGGCAATTTCTCTAGGGTTCGGAATTGTGTTTGCGACCTCAATTATTTTAGTTCTGGTTCCATGTCTGTATATGATCCTTGAAGATTTGATATCGGCATTCAAAGAGAACCTGCTTGCAGAAAAGCATGAATTGGCTACAGAATAATAGGTTTCAACGAAAGTTCACCTATTGCTTTAGTAGAAAAATTCTTCGTTATTTTTGTTTGGTTTATAAAAGTGAATTCAGCATTTAGCCATGGAACCCAAACAGATCATTGAAACTTTTTTTGAAGAGCAACTTGGAGACACTTCTTAATATTTTTTATATAAAGACAAGAAACTGCTCAATGAAGGGCGTTATGTTGAGTTTGCTGAAGAGCAGTTAGGTAAAGCAAAGAAAATATTTCTGTCCGTATCATTTTCATTGTTACTTTGTTCCTGGTATGGAATAATTAGCCTAATTGAATATGGTGAAGAACCAAATTGGTTTGATCTTACTATTGGCCTCGGATGTTGGTTAGGTCTGGTAGGAATAGTTTTTTACGCCTCCAAAGAATACTACACCATCAGAAGCTCGATGAATTTATTTATTAAGATGATGAAGAAAGATCTGGATACAGAGTTAGATATGTAAGACTACTTATTCAAACTCGCCAGGGCTTTTTTAATGACTATCGAAGCATCTTCACTATCGGTTTCTTTGAGAGCTTTCATCACTGCCTGCTCCGATTCTTTTTTCTTGAATCCTAGTGATTCCAAGGCAGAAATGGCTTCACCTGTAACGCTGGATTCGGATGAAGAAGTAGGGGTAACTCCTGCAGAGGCCGCATATTCAGCAAGCTTGTCCTTCAATTCTACAATTATTCGCTCTGCCGTTTTCTTGCCAATGCCCGGCACTTTGGAAAGGGTTGCGGCTTCGCTGTTTGTAATAGCTCCAATAAGTTGATCAGCAGGTAATCCGGATAAAATAGTAAGTCCTAATTTGGGCCCAACGCCTTTTACGGTTATCAGTTTTTCAAAAAGAGCTTTTTCATCCGAAGAGAAAAAACCAAATAAACGCTGATCGCTGTCGGTGATGTGATGGTAGATGAGCAACTTTACTTCTGAACCGGCGCTTTCCAATTGCTCCTGGGTAATTGAGGAAATTTCAACCCGGTACCCTACACCGGAGACATCAAGGATCACAAGTCCTTCTCTTTTTTCTTCGATGTAACCTTTTAAAAATGCGATCATGTGTTATTCATTTCTATTGTAGCGGTGTATTGCATACACCTTTGTTAGATTCAAACATCAGGGCGAATGCGATTCGCCCCTACGGTATTTCATTGTATCTCGTTCCGTAGCTCTGCTGCGGAATGCCTAATGGAGGCTCTGCCTCCAGCTACATTCCCTTAACCCGATCCGGATTATCTGCCACAAAACTCGCCCAATCTCCTTTCTTATTATTCTGGTGCGTTTTCTTATTTGATGAACCCGGGATTCCGCGACCTTTCATCATATGACACCAAGCTACGGCAAGTGCATCTGTCGCATCATTGGACAGTTTTTCATCGGGAAGCTTCACCATCTTGTTCAGCATAAAAGCAACCTGCTCTTTGCTGGCATTTCCATTTCCGGTGATGGATTTCTTTACCACCTTTGGGAAATACTCAACAGCCGGTAGCCCGTTGTTAGTGATGGCCAGCATGGCAGCTGCCTGTGCCCGTCCCAACTTCAGCATAGCCATGGGGTCTACTCCATAAACCGGTGTTTCTACTGCGCATGATGTTGGTTTGTTAGAGCGAATGATGGCAGAGACTTTATCAAAAATAACCTGTAAACGCTCGGCATGATCATCGATATCAGCCATACGGATCACATCACACCTTAAGGCGATCAGTTTTCCGTTTTCTTCCGTTAACAGGGCATAGCCTGTGTTACGGGAGCCGGGATCAATACCGAGGATTATATCAGGCATACATTATTCGTCGTTGCCGTTATCATTTTCAGAATAGAGTTTCGCCAAGTCGTTGATCATCTCTTCAGAGATACCGGAAGTCACAAATCCACCATCGTGATATAGATTCTGCATTGTTACCTTTCGGGTAAGGTCAGAGAATAAGGTCACGCAATAATCTGCGCATTCATCTGCGGAAGGATTACCCATCGGGGCGATCATATCGGCAAAGGTATACATGCCATCAAAGCCTTTTATACCTGTACCGGCAGAGGTTTTTGTAGGAGCTTGAGAAACAGTGTTCACCCGAATTCCTCTTGGGGCAAGGCGGCTTCCATAGTTCCGGGCAATACTTTCGAGTAAAGCCTTGGCATCATTCATATCTGAATATTTTGAGAATATGCGTTGTGCACCAATAAATGACAGGGCTAAGATGCTTCCACCATCATTCAGGATTTCGGCTTGCTCTGCATGATGTAAAACGCGGTGCAACGAGATCGCAGAAATATCCAAAGTCTGCTGCATCCAGTTATAATTAAGGTCGGCGTATTCCTGTTTCTTGCGCACATTAGGGGACATACCAATGGCATGAAGAATAAAGTCAACTCCACCCAGATGTTCTTTGGTCTGACTCATCAGGTCCTTGATCTCATCATCCTTTGTTACATCACATGGTATGATAGGGGCGCCGGTTTCTTCGCCCAAGGCATCAAGAGCTCCCAATCGCAAAGCGACGGGGGCATTAGATAATACAAACTCAGCTCCCTCACGCTTACATGCCAGAGCAATTCTCCAGGCAATACTGCGCTCATCCAAAGCGCCGAAAATAATTCCTTTTTTCCCTTTTAATAATCCGTAGCCGTCACTCATGTTTTATAAATTTCTTATTGTTGAATGGTTTGTGGGGAAATTCACGATAATATCGGTAAAATGATAGTAGGTATTGTGTGCCTGTGTTAAAATGTTAGGGTGTTACAGTGATTTATGCTTGCCACTGCAACCCGTAAAACATTCGCACTTTAACTCCTGATTGAATACTAAAACGAAAGTTCCAACTGCTCCCAAACTGTATTCTCATTTAGATTTAGATTAGACAATGTGATTCCTAATAATCTTACAGGGCGGTTTCCAACTTCGGTTTCAGCCATTAGTTTACGTACTACATCCATAATATCCTGATACCTATTGGTGTAATGGGATAAGGAGTAACTTCGGGTAATGGTCTCAAAATCCTTATATCTGACTTTCAGGGTTATGGTCTTGCCGGCTGCGTTGATCTTTTTCATTCCTTCGGCTATGGTCTGCGTCAATTCATCGAGAAAATTATTGATCCATTCCAGGCTATCTATATCTTCCGAGAAAGTTCGTTCTTTACCGTAAGACTTTCTTATACGATGGGGTTTTACTTCCCGATGGTCAATACCCCTTACAATTCTGTAGTAAAATCGACCTGATTTACCGAAGGCCTTAACCAGATCGATCTCACTCCATTGTTTCAGGTTTGCTCCGGTTTTTATTCCAACGGCATGCATTTTCTTTTGAGTAGCCTTGCCGACACCAAAGAATTTTTTGATATCCAGTTCCTCCAAAAAGTCCTCAGCTTTTTCAGGGGTTATGAGTGTGAGACCGTTTGGTTTGTTAATGTCTGATGCAACTTTAGCAAGAAACTTATTATGTGCCACGCCAGCAGAAGCCGTCAATTGGGTTTCCTCAAAAATGCGATCCTTGATGTACTTTGCGATCAACGTGGCGGATGGGATATCTTTATGGTTTTGGGTGACATCCAGAAAAGCTTCATCCATAGAAAGAGGCTCAACCAGATCGGTATAATCAAAAAAAATCTCCCGAATTTGTCTCGAAACTTCCCGATAGGCCTCGAATCGTGTTTTCACGAAAATGGCATGAGGACAAAGCCGGATTGCCTGTGAGGCTGGCATGGCTGAATGAACCCCATATTTTCGAGCCTCGTAGCTGCAAGTTGCCACAACTCCTCGCCCGCTGGGTGAACCACCTACAACTACAGGCTTTCCCCGTAGAGTGGGATTATCCCGCTGTTCTACAGAAGCGTAGAAGGCATCCATATCTACATGAATGATCTTTCTTATGGGAAATTTCAGTTCCATAACATAAATTACACATATACTTTGTAGTATAAAAGCAGATCAGAAGTTAAATTTGGAACAATTGAGTTTTATTGATGCTTAAATTAGCTGTAACAAAAATAATCCAATAAATATGAATTTCATGATCCCATCTAAATTTATCGGAATTCTCTCCCTGTTAATCATTTTAACAGTCTCTTATGGATGTACAAATAATCCGCCAGGCAGTGGAGGTGGTGGTGGCGAATTTAGTTATGATCATCAGCAGAACCCGGGGCTTTCTGCCAACGACCTTCTTTCGGATGAATCCTTTTCAGAATTGATCGTCGAGATCGATTATATGCCCGGATACGCTCCGAATACTAGAGCACTTGATAGTTTGAGAGCCTTTTTGGAACAGAGATTGAATAAAACATCTGTAACTATTCTTGCGCCAACCCAGATTCCATCCGGTGATCAAAATTCCTATTCAGCTAATGATGTGCGAGAAATTGAAAGTCAGCGGAGAAATAACTTTTCAGAAGAAGGCATATTGGCAACCTATCTGCTAATAACAGATGGTTACTATACTCAGCAAAACGTACTTGGTATAGCCTATTACAATACCTCTAATGCGTTCTTTGGCCCCGCCTATGATGATGCCTCAACCGGTTTTGGTTCACTAACGCGTTACCAGGTAGAAGCGATATCATTCAGGCATGAATTTGGTCACCTATTAGGCCTTGTAAATGTACCTGGATCAGGAACAGATATGCAGACAGATCATCAAGATGAGCAAAACGGAAGCCATTGTGATAATGAAAGCTGCCTGATGTACTATGCCATGCAGCGTTCTGACCTCATTGAACAATTGTTCAACGACGAAACCATTCCGGTACTTGATGCCAATTGTATCGCTGATATTCAGGCAAACGGTGGTAAATAGCTGTAGTAAAAGAGGCTCACTAAAGAGCCTCTTAATATTATACTTTAGATCTTATCCAAAGCTAGTTTGTAGGTTGGGTCTTCCATTACATTTACATCAATGATGGCATTGGCGTTATGTAGCATTTTTCGGCAATCTTTACTTAGATGCTTTAGGTGAACCGTTTTCCCGACCTTACTGTAGCGCTCGGTGATCTTGTTCAAAGCTTCAATGGCTGACATATCTACCACTCTGCTTTCCTCAAAATCGATGATAACCTCATCAGGGTCGTTCAGTACATCAAATTTTGAGTTGAATACCGAGACAGACCCAAAGAAAAGAGGGCCATAGATTTCGTAATGTTTTATTCCTTGCTCATCAATATGCTTTCGGGCACGGATCCTCTTGGCGTTATCCCAGGCAAAGACCAATGCAGCAATGATCACCCCAACCAAGACAGCAAGTGCCAGGTTATGCAATACCGCTGTTACCAAGGTCACCATCACCATGACAAAGATATCAGAGATAGGCATTCGGTTAAAGGTTTTTAAACTCGCCCACTCAAAGGTCCCTATAGCTACCATGATCATCAGGCCGGTCAGTGCGGCCATTGGCAACAGTTCTATCATTCCTGAGCCAAACATGATGAAAACAAGTAACATCACCGCGGCCACAATACCAGAAATTCGAGTCCTGGCTCCTGAAGACACATTGATCAAACTTTGGCCGATCATAGCGCAACCACCCATTCCTGAAAAGAAACCGGAGAAGATATTGGCAGTGCCCTGTGCCACTGCTTCCTGATTTCCATTTCCACGAGTTTCAGTGATCTCATCAATGATGTTAAGCGTCAGTAAACTTTCGATCAGTCCAACCCCGGCCATGATCACTGAGTAGGGAAGAATAACCATGAATGCTTCCCAGGTAAATGGAATTTGTGGGATATGGAATGGCGGAAATCCACCTTGAATTGAGGCAATATCACCAACGGTTTTAGTCTCGATCCCAAACACTACTACAACAGCAAAAATGGTCAAAATAGCGACCAATGATCCCGGGATCTTTTTACTGATCTTAGGCATCAACCAAATGATAGCCATAGTAGAAATCACTAATCCGAGTAATATGTAAAGTGATTGTCCGGTCATCCATTGTCCGGTTGGTGTTTTAAACTGATCCAGTTGGGACATGAAAATGATGACGGCCAAACCGTTCACAAACCCAAAAATTACAGGGTGTGGAACAAGGCGCATTAGCTTACCCAGCTTAAGCAAACCGGCGGTTATCTGAATTAATCCGGCCAAAACAACTGCAGCGAAAATATATTCGGGTCCGTGAGATAAAGCCAGAGCTATTAGAATAACGGCTACCGCTCCCGTTGATCCTGATATCATGCCCGGGCGTCCTCCAATAATTGAAGTGACCAACCCAACCATAAAGGCAGCATACAATCCGGTAAGTGGAGAAAGTCCGGCGATCATTGCAAAAGCAACGGCTTCCGGAATCAGAGCCAGCGAAACGGTAATGCCAGCTAAAATTTCAATTTTATAATCAATCTTATCATTGAGACCAAAAAGGTCTAAATATTTTTTCATATAGTTTTAGTCGTACTGGTGGTGTGAATTTATTGTTGGGATAGATTCTGGTAAGGGATGAGCTTTTATTTAGGTGAGATATTCAGAATCTTTGAATTATTTATACGAAGATAAATTACGCAACATCTCAAAGGTTAAGTACAGCCAGAGTAAATTATTTGAATTAAAAATCAGGAACTTAGTTGCATCTAAGTGAAATTAATTTGGAAGCGTTTTTTCGATGAGATAGTCGAGAAGTTTTTTTGATACCTTTATGAACAGATAGAGAAAAGCCTCTCAATTCAACAAGAAAAGAGAGGCTTTCGATAAAATATTTTATTCCAGGTCAGGATTTCTGTGCGAGAATTATCCTTGCTTGAATTTGAACAGGTTTTCCTTACCTACTTTTTCTTCCCCTTGATTTAAAGCATACATGGAATCAAAAAGTACGATAGGATTTTCTTCCATGTCTTTGGTGACGTGGGTTGAATAGCTGGCTTCCAGTTTTTTGATGATGTCATTCCTCTCGTTGGGCAGCCATCTTGCGCAGTGATAGGTTACTGGAGTTTTGATAAGCTCAACTCCATATTCGGTAAGCATTCTGTGTTCTACAACTTCAAATTGGAGCACTCCTACAGTTCCAAGTAACAACTCATTTCCTACTCCATTGGGTACTTCAAATACATGAACTACACCTTCTTCAGAAAGCTGCTTCAATCCTTCCCTTAACTGTTTTCGTTTAAAGGGGTCTTTTGTTGCTACTTTCTGGAAATGCTCCGGTGTGAAAAGTGGTATCACATCAAAGTCTACTTCATTTTTTTCATAGATGGTGGTGCCAATTCTGAAGGAGCCCGGATTGAAGATAGAGACAATATCACCGGGATATGCTTCCTCCATAAGCTGTCGGTCATCACCCATCAAGGTGTGTGGCGTTGACATTTTAATTTTCTTGCCTGTGGATGCGATCGTCACCTGTTGGCCACGTTCAAACTTTCCGGATGCCACACGAATAAATGCCGCGCAGTCGCGGTGATCAGGATTCATGTTGGCCTGCATCTTGAAAATGAAGCCGGAAAAACCATCGTTAAGATCTCGGGCTATACCATCAGGTGTTTTATACTGTTGTGGGTGCGGAGCCAGCTGATGGAAATAATTCAAAAATACATCCAGACCAAAGTTATGAAGAGCTGAACCAAAAAATACAGGAGTTACTTTTCCTGAAGCATATTCGTCGCGATCCATTCCTTCATACATTCCATCGATCAGCATGACCTCTTCCCGAAAAGCTTCTTTCTCCGTATCAGATAGAGTAGAAGAATCAATAGCTTCCTCAACACTAAGAACATCTGTTACGGCCTTTTTAGCCCCGTGTTCTGTTTTTTGGTAGATGTGTACCTTTTTTGCTATAGCATCATATATACCCTGAAATTTACGGCCATAGCCCATGGGCCAGCTTGCAGGCACGGCTTCAATACCAAGCTTGTTCTCTATATTACTTAGCACTTCCAGCGGATCCATACCCGGGCGATCACACTTGTTAACAAAGGTGATGACGGGAACTTCTCGAAGCTTACATACTTCAAATAATTTCTCGGTCTGCTCCTCAACACCTTTGGCAACGTCAATAACCATCAGGCCGGAATCAGCTGCAACCAGGGTCCGAAGGGTATCTTCAGAAAAGTCTTTGTGACCCGGGGTATCCAGCAGGTTGTACTTAATGCCGTTCTGCTCAAAACGTAATACTGATGAAGTTACAGAAATACCGCGTTCCTGCTCAATCGACATCCAGTCGGAAGCAGCGTGACGGGTAGCTTTTCGGGCACGGATAGATCCGGCCTCGTGTAGGGCTCCACCATATAGCAATAGCTTCTCAGTGAGGGTTGTTTTACCCGCATCAGGGTGGGAAATAATGGCGAAAGTTCGTCGCTTTTTCGCTTCTTTGGTAATTTCAGTTTCGGCAGTGGCCGTGCTCATAGTGTCTCGTTCAGCTTGATTGAAGCCTTAAAGATACGGCCTTTTCAGTGAAGTTTGTAGTAGATAGTGAGGAGTGAAAAATGTGGCGCTGTAATTAAATAAATGATGCTTTGGTGACAACCACCCTCTCCTTTACCCTCGTGCCTGACGCTCTGCGACGGCACGAATAAAAGCGTCGATCCTAATAAAACTACCAGTTTTATTTGTGATGTCTAATCAAGAGCTTCCCCGCTTGGGCGGGGATTAAGGGGTGGGTCAATGTGGCCAAGGCTTAAGAAATTTATTTACAGCATCTTCTGCCTTTCATTGGGACCGGGAGGTCCCGCAAGGCGTTACCAACCGGGAGGTTGGGAACGAGATTAACGAACTTGCCGTCCCGTGGGGACGTTATGTTTGTAAAAAGCAACACCCTAACCAATAGCTCTCGTGCCGTAGGTACGATATGTATTGCCTGAAAGAGCTTGGATGTGTACCTACTGCACACACCTATCTTTACTTTCTCTTTTTTTACAAACATGTTGTCCTAACGGGACAGGTTCAGAGACTCAATTCATCAGTTATCCCAACAGGTTCAGGAATCATCTCAACTCCCAAACTACGGCGGTTTTCCCATCCACCTCAAGATCATCCGATACATCGATCTCATCTCCGGAAATCACATCAACCCCAATCTCAAATTTATCCAGAATCTCTGCAAAGCGATCTCGGTCTAAGGTCACTGCTTCCTCATTCGCATTCATGGCTACCATAATGGTCTGTTCTTCATGGACACGGAAGTAAACATAGGTGTTGTTCTCGGGGATAAAATGCACCAATTTACCTTCATGAGTTGCGACCGCATCTTTTCGCCATTGTGTCAACTTAGTAACGTAATCGACGATCTCATTTTCTTTATTGGTCCGTCCTGCCTCAGTGAATACACTACGATTATCATCAGGCCAGCCGCCCGGCATGGTTTGTCGCCAGACTTCGTCATCTCCGCCACGATTTTCGTGGGCCATCATTAGCTCGGTACCGTAATAGACCTGTGGAATTCCACGGGTGGTCATCAGAAACGCATATGCCATTTTGAAATGATCTTCATCTTTGCCGATGTGCTCGAAATAGCGGCTCATATCATGGTTGTCCAGAAAGATAACGTTGCCCATCGGATCAGAATACAGGAAATCCTGGGAGAGCACATAATACAACTGGCTGAGCCCGGTCGTCCAGCCAAATTCCTCATTAAAGGCATCGCGGACCGCAAAGGCAAATTGGAAATCAGTCAGGCTTGGAAGGTGTGACTGGTAGCCATCATCTACGCCGGCTTTGTCATATTGCCAATAAGCTTCAGCGGGGACGTTTTCAACCCACGCTTCACCTACAATGTTAAAATCAGGGTAGGCAGCCATAACTTCTTTTGACCAACGGGCCATATAATCTTTGTCTGGATAAACATAGGTATCCATACGGATGCCGTCAATTCCGGAATATTCGATCCACCATAGTGTATTTTGAATGAGGTAATCGGCCAGTAATTCATTGTCTTGATTCAGGTCTGGCATTTCCGGCACGAACCATCCATCCGTTAATTTCGTAGAATCGTAATCAGATGCATAAGGATCAGAAGCAACCACCCCTCGATAATTGGTTTGTCCGACTTCTTCATAATCGAACACCCAGTCGTTGGTCGGCAGATCCTTCATCCACCAATGCTTGTCACCAATATGATTGTGGATCATATCCATGATGACCTTCATATCACGATCCTGAACTTTGGATACGAGCTCCTTATAAAGAGCATTGGTTCCATACCGGCGGTCCACTTTGTAAAGATCGGTGGCTGCATATCCGTGATAGGCTCCATATTCTACGCTCATGTCATTTTCGAACATGGGGGTGAACCAAATGGCTGTCATACCCAGATCTTCAATGTAATCCAGGTGATCCATTACCCCTTGAATATCACCACCTTGCCGGCGCTGAGGATCAGATCGGTCGGCAGGTTCGAGCATTCCTTCTATCGAATCGTTGGTAGGATCGCCATTGGCAAATCTATCCGGCATCATCAGATAGATCACATCCGAAGGGTCAAAGCCATTGTTCCGGCCTTCTGTGGATTCTCGTGTTTTCAGTTCGTAATCAAATACAATTTCCTTGTTGTGGTGAGTGAGTACGATCTCCATATTTCCGGCTTCAGCCTCATCAGAAATATCAAAGTAGAGAAATAGATAGTTAGGCGAGTCAACGGCTAGTTGTTTGGTGATATTTACGCCGGGGTAGTCTGTGGTTGCCCGGTATAAACCCAGATCATCACCGTAAAGTTGAAGTTGCAGTTCATTAACAGGCATTTGGACCCACCAGAATGGAGGATCCACCAATTGAATTTGTTCAGGTAATTGAGCCTGAAGTGCAGGAACAAATAGAAAAAGTGCTAGAATGAGTGAGAATAGTCTTTTCATGAGCGATCTTTGATTAATTCTTAGTGCGGAATAATAAAGATCACTCAAGACTTTTTCTTATGTAAATGCTTACATCGTGAAGTTTGAGGTTTCCCGCTTGGCTCGGGATTAAGGGGCGGTGTGGCTAAGTCGTGTTATTATCCAAACTTAGGTTTTCTATTAACCCTTGTACCTGACGCTCTGCGTCGGCACGGATCACAACGTTGATCCTAATAAAAGTAAACTGACACTATATCTTTATTTTCCATTATGCCGACCCCGACAAGTGTGCACGGGATAGGCAAAAGAAAAAACTACCGGCTGCGAAAAAAGAGCTAAAGCTGACTTCATTCCACTAAAATAAATCAATGCAATAAAAGTTCAGTCATCCCTAGCCCAGACCAGGGATCTCCTGACTGCAAGAACGGGGTCGAATTAGGGAGATTCCGGATCGGCGCTTTCGCTGTTGCTACAGCTTGTCCGGGATGACGAGGTGGTGAATGGGATTTATTTCTTAACGCTCCACTCCGTCATCTTCTTAACACTCTTTTTTCTAAGGCCGATGTGAGGAGTGAAGGTTAAATTAATTTATGTTGCCTAATCAGGGGTTTCCCGGCTTGGGCGGGGATTAAGGGGTGGTCGGTGTGGCCAAGGTTTGTAAGAGTTAATTTCAGCCCATCATCTTATCATTGGGACCGGGAGGTCCCGCAAGGCATTCACTACCGGGTGGTTGGGAAAGAGGCTAAGATCTTGGATTTGGATCGAGCTGTTATTCTTGTTGTGTCAATCTGTAGATCAATAAAGCAGCTCGTTTAGTAAGCTCTTTGTAGGTCTTTAGATTGATGGTTTCATTTGGTCCGTGCGCACCGCTTCCCATGGCTCCAAGTCCATCCAATCCATCTATGTATTCGGCCACGAATGAAATATCTGCGGCTCCACGTCTTCCGGGATCATAAGCTTCAACTTCACCTAGTCCCATATCCTGACTCAGTTGATCCAAAACATCCAGCAATTCCATATTTCCTTCCGTTGGTTCCATGGGTGGGTAGCCTTCATAAATAGTAAGTTCAGCTGAGGTTTGCGGCAGGTGATCGGATACAATGTCTCTCATTTTCTCGAAGGCTCGGTCGCCCTGTTCAGTGGTTAAAAACCGTATCCCGCCATGAGCGATAGTTGTCTTTGGAACAATATTCGTTTTGCCACTTACGGTTCCCTTGATCTGTTCTTCGTCATAATCAACCTCATTTCCTCCCAGTATAACACCCACATTATAGGTAAGGTTATCTTCTCTAAGCTCTTCATAAAAACGATTCAAAATCCTGGAAGCTTCATATACCGATCCGGCTCCAGTATCGTCGCTAAAAATACCCGAAGAGTGGGCTTGCCGACCTTCAACTTCAAGTTTCCAGGAATAGGAAGCACGTCGTGCAACCGTAGCATAACTGAATCCGGATGCCGTTTCAAAGCCTAGAGCGACACCACTTCTTTTGGCGGCATCAACCAGGTCTTTGCGGCTAATGGATGTTGGACTTCCGGCCTTTTCCTCATCTCCGGTATAGGCTACAATTATTTGTGCATCAGGAATGGCACCCGCTTCTTTTAACGCTTTTAGTGCATAGAGGATCATCACATTACCGGCTTTCATGTCATTTACTCCGGGGCCCGTAGCCACGGAATCATTCAGCATTTTGAATTTCTGAAATGGGCTGTCTGGCTCAAAAACGGTGTCAAGATGACCAATGAGGAGTAGTTTTTTGCCTGATTTACCCTTTTGCTCGGCAAAGAAATGACCGGCCCGGTTTACCTCATCCTGAGGGATCCACCGGGTTTCAAAGCCGAGTTCATTATAGGCTTGGATATAATTTTCCCCAACTTTTCGGACCCCATCAAAATTTAGGGTTCCGCTGTTGATGTTCACATTGGTTTCCAGTAACTGCAGGGCTTCGGCGTGATTGGCATCGATGCGGTCAAGGATCTTTTGCTCGGTTTCTGAAAGCTGCTGAGCTGAAAGGTTAAGACTAAAAAGGAGTAAAATGGGGAGAATTATAAGTCTTTTCATGATTTTATCTGGGAGATTTAAAAATTAGTTTCCGGCGACGTTGTTCATATAATCAACCACGAGATTACTCATAGCCCGTACACCAAGTTTCATTCCCCTTTCATCCAGCATAAAGTCAGGGGTGTGATGGCCGGCGGGTTCACGATCAGGTACTTTAGCTCCTACAAAGAAGTATAATCCGGGAATTTCATTCTGGAAAAAAGAAAAATCTTCAGCTCCGGTGATGGCGTCCATAACAATTGCATTTCCATTGGCAACTTCCTCAAGTGTAGGTGCCATGATGGATGTAAGTTTGGGATCGTTATAAGTAATGGGGTACCCATCGTGGATGGTAAGGGTTGCCTCCGCACCATTACTTTCAGCGGTATTTTGGACAATGGTTTTCAGTCGCTGGAATATGAGTTGACGCATGTCTTCATCCAAAGCTCTGATGGTGCCTTCCATTTTCACGGATTCAGGAATGATGTTATGACGTACACCGCCCTCAATAACTCCAACGGTTACTACAGCCGCCTGTTTGGTTAACTCCATGCTGCGACTCACAATGGTTTGAATATTATTGATCATTTGAGCGGCAGTCACAATAGGATCAACGCCATTCCAGGGTGCAGAACCGTGGGCCTGCCTTCCCTTGACCTGAATAGTATAGCTATTGACGCTAGCCATAATTCCTTCCGGGCGGTAAGTGATGACTCCAACCGGTGTGGCATCGTTGATATGGAGACCAAAGATTACATCCACATCCGGGTTTTCGAGAACACCTTCCTTCACCATTAACTCAGCTCCACCTTCTTCACCCAAAGGCGCACCTTCTTCAGCGGGTTGAAAAATAAATTTAACTGTACCTTTGATCTCATCTTTCATGTCGGTCAGGATCTTTGCCACGCCCATCAGGATGGCGATGTGCGTGTCGTGGCCACAGGCATGCATCACTCCAACTTCCTTTCCCTGATACATTCCGGTGGCTATGGATTTAAATGGGAGCTCATTACGTTCTGTGACAGGCAGGCCATCAATATCGGCACGTAAACCGATCACTGGGCCGGGTTTGCCACCTTTCAGAATTGCAACCACTCCGGTATGGGCGATTTCGGTTTCAACTTTTAACCCTAGTTCATTCAAGTAATCTGCAATGTAGGCCGCAGTCCCAAATTCACGGTTAGAGAGCTCCGGATTTTCATGGAAATGCCGGCGCCATTCTATGACCTGTTCCTCAATTTCATCAGCTTTTTGGTCAATGATCTGTTTCAGTTCCTGAGCATTGGCAGTTATTGAGATAAGAGAGATTAAGACGAGCAGTAACGATTTTTTCATAGCGGGAGAATGAAATTGCAATTTAGAGATAGTAAGTAATCAGCAAGCAAATTGAAAATGGCATTCCAAGGGTGAGAGAGGTGATGTATCGTGTATCTACCGCAACAATAGGAGAGGTGTTAACGATTTACAGGTGAAAGATCTCGTCAAATTCAAATATATGGTAACCCGGTGGACATTTTTGTAGCGAATGTATCATTCCCTGAGCCACGGTTTTACCGGAAATAGGGCGGTATTTCTGTAAGCCGGGCAGTTTGGTTAGAAATGACATTAAAAAAAGTCCGACAGATTCACCGAGCCTCTTTTCATTGCGTTCACCGGCCAATATAGAAGGCCGCATAATGGTGATTACTTCAAAAGGGAGGTCCTTCACATCATCATCCAACTCACCCTTCAGGCGAGAATAGAAAACCCGGGATCGGTGATTAGCACCGGCTGATGAAACCAACGAATATTTTTTAACCCCATTTTCAGCAGCGGCTTTCGCTTCCTCATATTGATAGGTATAATCGACAGTATACTGCTGCTGCTCACTCCCGGCTTTTTTGATAGTTGTTCCCAATGCAGAGTAAAGTTCGTTGCCTGTTATCAGGTGTTTCCACTCATCTATCTTATTAAAATCGATGACATACTCATCCAGTTTTGAATGATGTTTACCGGTACTTTTCCTGTGAAAAATTTTGACAGTATCGTAATGTTCATCTTTTAAAAGAAGGTCTAATACCTCTGAACCGACTAATCCGGTTGCGCCAATAAGTATGGCGGTTTTATTCATAGATTATTCAAGAGCCTCCAAAACTCTTTTAACTACACCATCCATAGCATCACTTTCGATCCATCGGGCAACAATAACAAGGTCATTCTCCTGATCTACATAAACCATGTTAACACCAGAACCAAGATGAAAAAAGGCGGATTTAGGGGCACTGGGTATACGATCTTTATTAACATTCAAAAACCAATTCATAAAGCCGTAATTAGTGTTGGCTTCGGTGGGTGTTTGGGCCATTTTATTCCATTCTTCAGAAATAATTTGTTCTTTTTTCCACTTTCCGTTTCTAAGGGTGAGCAGACCAAATCGGGCCTGGTCCCGGGCACTGATGAACATACCTCCGCCCCAGTGACCTCCACCGCTTACGGCCTGTATTTGTTGTCCATCTATGATAACCCATGAATTCTCATATCCCATCCAGCGCCAGGTTGGGGAGGCTCCGATCTTATCCATCACCTCTTCACGAAGTACTTTGGGAAGCGGCTCGCGTAATACATTCATAGCAGCGAGAGCCAGAAGATTGACGCGCACATCGTTGTATTCAAATACAGTACCGGGTTCATGTCGTTCACGGGTCATCCAATCCGAGCGTTCTCCGGAAGGGCGATCAGCCCAGTCAGGTTTTCCCCATAAGGTGCCTTCCCAGTCGGAAGTCTGCCGGAGCAGGTGATTCCAGGTGATCTTGGAATTGTGATCTCCTTTGAACGGCTCAAATACTTTGGGTTCTTTGAAGGTATCCGCTTTGTTTTGATTGTTATCCCATTCCATGAAATAGATGGGAGCCATATACTGATCTACCTTTTCATTTACATCCCGGATCAATCCACGATCGTAGGCAATTCCAATGGTTGTAGTGAGGAAACTTTTAGTAACACTGTGCGTCATATCTACGCGAAACGGTTCACCCCATTCTGCTACAATGTATCCGTTTTTAATGATGATACCGGTTTGTGGTCCTCTATCTTTAAAAGGACCGATGCCATCCCCAAAGGGTTCGCGACCAAAAGTCCCATAGTGATTCTCTTCCATGCTGCGGGGGTTGCTCGTCTCATTTTCCTGTGCGTATTGTATGGCTTCCTGAATCTTATCGGCATTTAATCCGAGGTCTTCAGGCGATTTATTCTCCCAATCTCCCCAGGTGCCGGGATAATAAATATCTTGGGCTATAAGAGTTCCAGGGAGTAAAAAAAGTATAAGCAGTAGGAGATGGATTTTTTTCATCTGATAGGGGGTTTTTAGATTTGCCCTAATTTCAGAGCAATCGAGAAGAATTCCAAAAGGTGTTACAGGTTTTCAAAATTTTTACTACACTCTGACATAAATAGTTTATAAAAGACAACGGGGTTTTGTAATTAAATGATTTTGTCATGCTAAGCACTAAACAGAGTAGGCCTTATACTCTATTTTTTTCCTTATAAGCATTTTTGTGTGGCTTTTTCCTGTCCGATCCGAAGCCCAAAACACATATAAAGCAGAAGAAGAATTACGTATTGGAACTTTGAATGGAGAATTTGAATATATATTTGCACGAATTTCAGACCTTGCAGTAGGCGCTGACGGAGCTATTTTTGTGGCTGACTCTCCTGCAGGGAAGCCTGTTGTTAGAATGTTTGATAGTAAGGGCTCATTTATAAAATATGTAGGCAGAGATGGCCGGGGACCCGGAGAATATGAAAGAATTGGAGGAATAGGATCTTTCCCGGATGGAAGGTTGGCTATTTGGGATCTGGGTAATCAACGAATTAACGTGTATAAAGCAAGTGGAGATTTCTTTGAAAGTTTTTTAGTACAATCAGGGTTCCTTTCATCTTACAAGGTTTTTGAGGTAGATCATGACGGTAATTTCTACGTGAAGAACGTGTTTTTTGATCCTGATAATCCACAAAACAACACAGACCCTCCCATGGCCTGGTATAAAATTTCATCTGACGGGGAGCTGGTTGATACAGTACATGTGCCTAAGAATGAAGAGGCTTATCCTCAACATTTTGTAATTTTTACTGATGCGGGGGCTGGATATCCTTTCAATACACGTATGATGGAAAATTTTAGCCCAAGCGGATATATCATTACCGCTGTTAATGATCGATATGAAATTGTTTTGCATAAAAAAGAACAGCCGTTAACAATTCAACGAGAATATTCTCCATTAGAAGTGACTTCTGAAGAAGAGAAACTATGGGGAGAGTTCAAAAATAGATTTACTTCAAGTGGATATAATATTGAGGCCACCATCCCGGAAGAAAAACCTCCATTTAAAGAACTGTTGGCGGATTTACAGGGAAGAATATGGGTTTGGAGATACGCGAAATCGCAACCGGTAGATGGAGGAATATTCTCTGATAGAATACAAGTGTGGGAGCCTCCTGTATTTGATGTTTTCAACCCAGACGGTTCTTTTTACGGAAATGTTACTTTGCCAATGGGAGCAGTATTTCTAGAAGCAAAGGGTGACAAGGTTTGGGCTGTATTTACCGATGAAGATCAAGTTGAATATGTAGTTCGGTATATATTGGCCAAAGAATAAATATTATACTTATGAGGAACTTTTTGCGTGAATACAATTAGGCTATCTGTATGTATTTAAAGTTCGTTTATATAATTAGAGCGTAAATGGCTACGGTACAAAAAACGTATACATCGTAGAGATAGGTAACAGTTTTCCAAAATAATTGCTACACTCAGGCATCATTTCAACCAACATAAACTCCTGATGCTGCTCACAGCCCTGATCATTATTACTGCTTTTCTACTGAACCTATTTTTGCCCTGGTGGAGCATTGCCATTCCGGGGCTCATTTTTGGGTACATATTTAATAAAAAAGCGCTGTCTTCATTTGCCTGGGGGTTTTTAGCCCTTTTCCTGCTTTGGGGAGGGCAAGCGCTCTACATACATGTAGCCAATGATGGAATTCTCTCCTCTCGAATTGCAGAAATACTTTCGGTGGGTTCACCAATTTTAGTAGTACTTATTACTGCAATACTTGGCGGATTGGTAAGTGGCCTGGCAACGCTGACGGGTTCTTTGGTGAAAGAGACTCCGAGGGATTTTGGATGAGGTTTCGAAACGCGGATTAAGCGGATTAGGGGATTTCACGGATTAGTTAGAAAATCCGTGTTCATCTTTAAATCCGATTAATCCGTGATTCTCCCCTGCGAAAGAATTAACCGTTTAAACTCCATACTTTTTGAGCCAAAATTGATTAGCAGCCCTACTTCCAATCTATAGGCTTTCAGATAATTAAGAGCTTGAGCCATGTGAACATCCTCCAGATCAGAAACGGCTTTTATCTCAACTAATATTTTTTCGTCTACTACAAAATCTGCTCTACGCGTTCCGATAGGGTATTCCAGGTCTCGGTAATAAATTTGTTGGTCAATTTCCCGTTCAAAAGTTAACTCTGCCTTTTGAAATTCATAAGCTAATGCTCTCTGATAAATGACTTCCTGAAATCCATTTCCTAAAAAATTGTGAACCGCAAAGGAAGCTCCAATTATCTTCTCTGTGAGATCATGATACTTTAAATCTGATTTCATTCTTCTCCCCATTATCCCGAATTTTGAAAAGAATATAATAAAATGTGTTGAATCGCGGATTAAGCGGATTAGGGGATTTCACGGATAAGAATGTAAATCCGTGTTCATCAAAAAATCCGATTAATCCGTGGTTCAAAACCCAACATTTAAAGTGAAATTTTCGGAAAGATTCATAAATACTGTAATCAAAAATTGAATCCAATTCCTCCACTCCTTATCTTAGGCAAACTTCAAAAAAGCTCATACCAAAAATTAACGATTTAGCAATCCATAGCTTTGAAGCACTACCGGCGCACGCCCACAAATGGAGGTCGCGCGATTGATGGCATTTTTATTTGCCCATATCATTTTTCAAATCCGACACGGTTTCCGTAGTCGGATTTTTTTTGGGCTAAAATTTCTTTCCTCGTTTTTATATACCATTTTTTTTGGTGTTCTGAGGCAGAAACCTTGGCCCCATCGACCCTCACCTTCGTTTCCTATCCCGGGAGAGGAAGACTCTTTAATTGATTTTTTCAATGATTTAGGAAATTTCCACGCTTGTGTGGGGATTAAAAAGTGGGTCAAAGTAGCCAAGGCCCAACCTGTGTTTTGCAATCCAGATTCTCATCAAATACCAATTTCACCAACCCAGAACTATATCTAAACCATGTCACTAAACGAAAGAAAAAAAGCCATACTTGCACTCTCAGACGGAACCGTTGTCCATGGCAAGGCCGTTGGCCATGAAGGCATAACCGGTGGAGAGCTATGTTTTAACACCAGTATGACCGGCTATCAGGAGATTTTTACTGATCCAAGTTATTACGGTCAACTGATGATGATGACCTATCCGCATATTGGGAACTACGGTACCCAACCCCGGGATGATGAAGCCCGAAAGGTTATGGTGGCCGGTATCATATGCCGGGCGTTTTCTCATGAATATAGCAACACTATGGCCGATCGCAGTCTTCAGGAATATCTGGAGGACAATGAGATCACCGGCATTACCGGAGTTGATACACGGAAGCTGGTACGTCACGTTCGTGAAAAAGGGGTGATGAATGCAGTTATCTCAAGTACAGAAATGGATGAGGCCAAGCTTGTCGAGATGGCCAAGGGCTGGGATGATATGGAAGGTCTGGAACTGGCAACCAAAGTCAGCCGTACCGAAGCTCAAACTGTAAATGGTTCGGATGATTACCGTGTAGCTGCTTTTGATTACGGCATCAAGCAGAATATCATCAACAACTTGAATAAACGTGGCTGTACACTTCGTATCTTCCCGGCAAAGACTCCACTCGAAGAAATAAAAGCGTGGGAAGCTGACGGATATTTTTTTAGTAACGGTCCAGGTGATCCAACTGCGACAGCAGAATATGCACTTGAAGCTGTAAATTATGCCAAGGAATCAGGCAAGCCAATGTTTGGGATCTGCCTCGGTCATCAGTTGATGGCGCTCAGCGAAGGACTAAAAACGACCAAGATGTATGTAGGTCATCGGGGAGCAAATCAGCCCGTGAAAAATCTTGAGACAGGTCTCGTAGAGATCTCAACTCAAAACCACGGATTTGCCGTTGATGAGGATTCGCTTGACGAAAAGATCGCTGAAGTTACCCACATAAATCTGAATGACGGAACGATTGAGGGACTAAAATTCAAAAACTTCCCGGGGTTCTCGGTTCAGTATCACCCCGAAGCATCCCCTGGACCGCATGATTCTGCCTATTTGTTCGATCAATTCATAGATATGATGCGGAAGTGAACATCGAACAAGGAACATCCAACATTGAACTAACTCATTTCACCAATAACAAATAACCACTCACTAAACACATGCCCAGACGCGACGACATCCAAAAAATATTGATCATTGGTTCAGGACCTATTGTAATTGGTCAGGCTTGCGAATTTGACTACTCCGGTTCACAGGCGTGCCGCTCTCTTCAGGAAGAAGGATATGAGATCGTGCTCATCAACTCGAATCCGGCTACTATTATGACGGATCCTATCATGGCCGATGCAGTGTATATGCTGCCTATGACCACTGACTCCATCCGGGAAATTGTAGCTAAGGAAAACCCGGATGCTGTACTCCCAACCATGGGTGGCCAAACGGGACTAAATCTTTGCCGTGATCTTGAAAAAGAGAATTTCTGGAAAGAAAACGATATTAAGATCATTGGAGTGGATATCGATGCAGTGGAGCTGACCGAGGACCGCCAATTATTCCGTGATAAAATGGAAGAGATCGGCATCGAACAGTGTAAGAGTCGTACGGCACAGTCACTGCTTGATGCCAAAGAAATTAAGGAAGAATTGGGTGGTTTGCCGATCGTGATCCGCCCCTCATTCACCATGGGCGGAGCCGGTGGCGGTATTGTCTGGAATGAGGATGAATTTGAACGAAAAGTACTGCGCGGACTGGAAATGAGTCCAGTCCATCAGGTGCTGATCGAGGAGTCCATTTTCGGGTGGAAAGAATACGAGCTTGAGCTTCTGCGTGATGCTAATGACAATGTCATTATCATCTGCTCCATTGAAAACATGGATCCAATGGGAGTCCATACTGGAGATTCAGTTACAGTGGCTCCAACCCAGACACTGAGCGACAAACAGCTTCAAAACATGCGGGACGCTGCCATCAAGATGATGCGCAGTATAGGAACCTTTGCTGGCGGCTGTAATGTGCAGTTTGCCATGGAGCCCGGCTCAGACCGATTAGTAGCTATCGAGATAAACCCACGGGTGAGTCGCTCTTCTGCGCTGGCCTCTAAGGCAACAGGTTATCCGATCGCAAAGGTGGCAACAAAGCTAGCCGTTGGTTATACCTTGGATGAGTTGAATAATCAGATTACCGGAACAACATCTGCTTGTTTCGAGCCCAGTATCGATTATGTAGTGTGTAAGATACCGCGCTTCAATTTCGATAAGTTTCCCGGTGTGGATGAAGAACTTTCAACCCAGATGAAAGCTGTGGGTGAGGTGATGTCGATAGGGCGAAATTTCCCTGAAGCACTGAACAAAGCATGGCAGTCGCTGGAAGTAGGTCGCGATGGGTTGGGAGCCGACGGTTATGAAGAATTCGATCGAAAGACAGTCCGTGAACGCCTACTGAAGCCTTATTGGGACCGCTCTATGCAGATCCGAAATGCTTTTAAAATGGCTGCGTCCGTAGAGGAAATAGCCGACATTACTAAAGTAGACCCCTGGTACCTGCAGCAGATCCGATACATGGTCTCACTGGAAAACAGAACCGAAGGGCAGACATTGAAAGAGATCTCAAAAGAGGATTTCTTTGAACTAAAGCAAGCCGGATTTTCAGATTCACAAATCGCATATTTGCTGAGCAAGAGCGGTGAGAAAGTAGACGACAAAAAAGTACGTAACCAACGTAAAGAACTTGGTCTCACCCCATCATTTAAAATGGTAGATACCTGTGCGGCTGAATTCCCGGCACAAACTCCATACTACTACTCAGCTTATGAAGGCGAGAATGAAAGTGAAGTCACAGACAAGAAGAAAGTATTGATCCTGGGCAGTGGCCCTAACCGAATTGGGCAGGGGATCGAGTTTGATTACTCTTGTACGCATGCTGTTTTAGCCACGAAGGAAATGGGCTATGAAGCCATTATGGTGAATTGTAATCCCGAAACTGTATCGACCGACTTCGATTTTGCCGACAAGCTTTATTTTGAGCCGGTATATTGGGAACGCGTGCTGGATATCATAGATCACGAACAACCGGAAGGTGTGATCCTTCAGGTTGGTGGTCAAACGGCACTGAAGCTCGGGAAACGTTTTGTGGAAGAAGGAATTAATATATTCGGAACTGATTTTGAGATGATAGACTTTGCCGAGGATCGTGGCGAGTTCTCTAAATTTTTGAAAAAACTGGATATTCCCTTTCCTGAATATGGAACAGCACATGAAGTGGAAGAAGCTATTAAAATTGCGGACCGAATTGGGTATCCGGTACTGATACGACCAAGTTATGTACTTGGTGGTCAGGGTATGCGCATCGCGGTTAAAGAAGAAGAGCTGCGAAAGTATGTAGCGAATATCCTCAAAACTCATCCTGAAAACGCCTTTCTGATCGACAAATATCTGGAGCATGCCATTGAGGTGGATGTGGATTCAGTATACGATGGTGACCAGCTTCACATAGCCGGAATCATGCAACATATTGAGCCGGCCGGAGTTCATTCCGGGGATTCAACTGCAGTACTTCCACCCTACTCCCTAAGTGATGAAGTCATCAAAACCATTGAAGATCATCAGCTGAAAATTGCAGAAAATATGGAAATTCTTGGGTTCCTTAATGTGCAGTATGCCGTAAAGGATGATAAAGTTTATGTGTTGGAGGCCAATCCACGAACCACCCGAACCATTCCATTCCTGGCCAAAGCCACACAAAGACCAGAAGCTGCCATCGGTGTAAAAGTAATGCTTGGTGCCAAGCTCAAGGATTTTGACCTGGAGTCAAAGTTGGTGAATTGGGCCATCAAAGAACCGGTGTTCCCATTCGATAAATTTCCTGAAGTGAAGAAAGAGCTCGGCCCGGAAATGAAATCAACCGGTGAAAGTATCTACTTTGCTAAGGACTTTAATGATGAGCACTTCAAGAAGCCATATGAGTTCAAGAGCTTGTATCTGTCAAAATAAGGATCACAGATTTATAGGATGGATGGATTTTGGGATTATTATTGAGTCAACGATTGTCATGTGCAATCTTAAAATCCAAAATAATTTGATAAGTGTGTAAGGAATTGAGTTGAGGCCACTCTTACTAATGAACAAGAATTCAATAGTTTATTATGGCGGATACTCAAATTCCTGATTTCAAATACAAAAAACTGACAGGTAAGATCATTGGCTCTGCGATGCAAGTTCACTCTGAATTAGGCAATGGTTTTTCGGAAATTGTATACCATCGTCATGAATTAACAAATCAGGGGTTAAGCTTTGAAAGTGAAATTTCCATGCCACTTTTCTATCGGAGTGCTAAAGTCGGAAGCAGGAGAGTTGATCTTCTCGTAGAAGGGAAAATATTGGTTGAATTAAAAGCAGTTGGAGAAATAAATGATCAGCATAATCTCTCAGGTTTTAAACTATTTAAAAGCTTATAAACTTGAAGTAGCATTACTTTTAAATTTTGGCGAAAACAGCCTTACCTTTAAGCGTATAGCTCAACTCAAAAACTATAAGAATTTAAAAGTGAACTCACAGATAAATAAAGACAAAAATCAATCTGTGAAATCCCAAAACCCTACAAATCTGTGATCCAAGAAGCTAAGAAGACCCTAAAAGAAACATTTGGTTACGATACCTTTCGTCCCCTTCAGGAAGATGTCATCAGTCAGGCACTCAAGAGAAAAGACGCACTAGTAATCATGCCAACCGGTGGTGGTAAATCACTCTGTTATCAGATCCCGGCGCTCATATTTGATGGGCTTACGGTTGTGGTATCTCCCCTGATATCGCTGATGAAAGATCAGGTAGAGCAGCTCCGTGAATATGATATCAATGCGGTTCACCTAAATAGTTCACTATCTCCCGAAGCCTATGGATACAACCGTCGACAGGTACTGAATGGGAAAGCTAAATTGCTTTACATTGCTCCTGAAACCCTATTGATGGATAAAACCAGAGAGCTTTTAAAGGACATAAAAGTAGAACTATTTGCAGTAGATGAGGCACACTGTATTTCTGAGTGGGGCCATGATTTTCGACCGGATTATCGAGAGCTTGCCCGGGTAAGAAAAGAGATATTTCCTGAAGCAACTTGTATGGCTTTGACGGCGACAGCTACACCAAGGGTCCGTGAAGACATCAAGAACACATTGGAGTTTGGTGAATCTGAGGAATTTATTGCCAGTTTTGATCGTCCAAACCTGTTTTTGAAAATTGCGGATAAAGAGGACGCCACCAATCAGGTGCTGGATTTCTTGTATACCCGTAAAAACCAGTCCGGTATTATCTACTGTATTTCACGCAGGCAGGTTGATGAGCTTTACCAGGCGTTGGATGATGAGGGCTATTCCGTGAAGCCTTATCATGCGGGGTTGTCTGACCGTGACAGGGCAATAAATCAGCGGCAATTTATTCGGGATGATGTGCAGATCATTGTGGCTACCATCGCTTTTGGGATGGGGATCAATAAACCGAATGTTCGATTTGTGATGCATTACGATATGCCGCAAAATATTGAGCAGTATTACCAGCAAATAGGCCGGGCCGGACGTGATGGATTGCGTTCCGATTGTGTAATGCTGTTCAGCTACAATGATCGCCACAAGATCAAATACTTCATCAATAAAAAAGAAGGACGGGAAAAGGAAGTTGCTGAAAAACATCTGCAAGACCTGGTGAAATTCATAGAGACCAAAAAATGTCGTCGAATACCGCTTATGAAATACTTTGGGGAAGAATATCCCAAGGATGAGTGTGGGATGTGTGATAATTGTCTTTCAAAAGATGAGGATGTGGAAGACTTTACACTACAGGCGCAAAAACTGTTGAAATGTATTTCTGAGTTGGATGAAAGTTTTGGAAAAACACAGGTTATAAATGTTTTGAGAGGTTCTAAAGCAAAAAAAGTTCTGGAACTTGAGCACGATAAACTGGAGTCGCATGGCTCGGGTAAAGAGTGGTCGAAAAATCAGTGGGAGCAGCTTTCAAGAATGCTGATTCGGCAGGATTATCTCTCAAAAGGAGACCATGCGGAGTTGATCATTGAGGATAAAGGTCACTCTGTTCTGAAAGGTGATGAGAACGTGTATGGAACATTGGACAGAACCGCTACAGCTATGAGTACTGAAGAGGCATCACGCGTAGCAAGTGATGTTGAGGCAGAGTATGATGAAGATCTGTTTGAGATCCTCAGAAAAGAACGCAAGAAGTTAGCAGATGAAAAAGGCATACCGCCCTATACCATCTTCCCGGATACTACTCTTATGGAAATGGCTTTCTACTATCCAAAGGATAAGGAACATTTGTTACCGTTGTACGGTGTCGGTGATGTTAAATTGAAGAAGTATGGATCTGCTTTTATTGGAGTGATCAAAAAATACACATCTGAACATGATATTGAGTCGAAGAAGGATAAGCTAGAGGAAAAAGTTGAGGAACTCGAGAAGATAGAGCTGCATCAGCAGATCGGTAAAGCTTTTAATGAGGGGCAATCGATCGCTCATCTAGCCGAAGAATATGGGGTAAAGGAAGTCACTATTCTGAATCATCTGAAAGATTATTTAAAAGAAGGCAATGATCTGCGTTTGGATGGTATAACAGATTCAACCAGTCTTTCTCTGCGCCAACAGGACGAGATCATCAAGATATTTGATGAGAAGGGATCACACATGTTAAAAGTGGTATATGATCGAATGAAAAAGAAGATAGGGTATGATCAGATCCGAATTATGCAGCTATACTTCATGGCGAATGAGGCAGCGAAAAAAAACGGCTAACAGAAAATTGGTTACTCAGGCTCATTGGTTGTAAGTACAAAAATAATCAATGGCTCGTCAGAGGTGTTTTTTACAGCATGAAAGGCATCACCCCGCACAGTTGTCAAATTTCCTTTGTTAAGTGGGTATGTGCGAACTTCGCTCTCCCAGTCATCTTTTTCCAGGTATTTACCCTGTCCATGAACTATCAGGTAGATCTCTTGTTCTTTTCGGGTGCCGTGGGTATGAAAGCCACAACTGTCATCAGCTGTTGGTAAGATCATATAGGCACCTATGCGATTATTGACAAGCTCACTTTCTTCAAACATCTGTAGAAGATATACAATCCCGGTGCCGCCATACATATTTATTCGTTTATCATACCGTTTTACGGAATGGTTATAGGAGCCCAGATGATATACTTCTGCTTGGATGATCTCTTGGAGCAGAGAATCTAAATGATCAATTTCACTCGGTGAAGGCGTTGTTCGTTTTTTATTCATGAGGGGGGCCGGATAGTTAAAGTTGGAACAAAAGTAAGCGAGACTAACAATCGTCCCGAATAGGAATCGAGATAGAGAATTCCGCTCCCCTATCGGTCTTGTTGCTAACTTCAATTTTCCCACCGGCCTGCCCAATGATCTCACTTGAAATAGCCAATCCTAGTCCTAAACCAAATTCCGCGCCCTGATTTTTAGTCGTGAAATTCGGTTCAAAGATCTTAGGGATGATATGCTCAGGAATACCGGGCCCGGAATCTGAAATCTTAACAATGATATTTTCCTGATCTGTTTCAGTAGAAATCTGCAGTTTACCCTGATCATTCATGGCATCGCAGGCATTCACAATGATATTGGTCCAAACCTGATTGAGGTCTCCGATATTAGCGCACGTTTTGGGTATTTCGTTTAGTTTGAGCTCAAGATCAATAAACTTGAGTCGGTTGCTGAGAACAAGGATGGTGTCTTGGATGCCTTCCCGAATATCTGCCAGTTCCTCCTTGTTTTGATCCTGACGACTGTAGCTTTTCAGACTCTTAACGAGATTTGCGATCCGTTTACTTGCAATACGGATATTGTGGATCATCTTACCTGCTTCATAATGATTGATAAGGGTATCCATCTCACCTTTTTTTCGGTTATCATCAATTAATTTCAAGGCTTCATCAGACATATGGGCCAACTTTCTAACTGATGATCGGTCGTGGATCCATGGATAGCGTTTCTCGATCATCAACATACGATCGCGCTGGGTATTACTGTCTACCGGTTCAGATTGTAGCCCCAGTCTAAACAGTTTATACGAATAGTGGCTGCTTTCAAATTTTGAGTAGATATCAACCAGATTTTCAGCTGCTCTCATCAAAGCAGAGGCCGGGTTATTGACCTCATGGGCAAAACCTGAAACTAATTCACCGAGTGTAGCCATTTTTTCCTGATGAACCAGCATTTGATGCGTTTCTTCTAACTGAGCATAGGCTTTCTTTAGATCATTACGTTCTTTATTGAGCTCTTTACTGAGCAGGTGGGTTCTTGTCTGAAGCCTGAGGTTACTTTTATACCGTTGAATCATATTATTCAGCATCAGTTGCTGCAGCGGGTGTTTTAACCGTGGGTGATCATTCAGATATTGCTCAAACTGTTGCGGTCGCATTTTCAAGGCCTGACCTTTTTGTGATATCCGGCCACTCGTAAGAGTGGGTTCGCCAGTAGTGAAAGCGATCAGTCCGGCAAAGCTGCCGGCGCCAAGGGTTATGAGTTTAACTTCTGATTCATCAGGTTGTATACGGGTTAAAGTGATATTGCCTTCAAGGATCAGGTACATGTATTCAAGCGGATCACCCTGAGAAAATAGCAGATCTCCTTCATTAAGATCCATAAGTCGTTCCTTCAATTCAGGAAGTTCTTTGATCAGCCTGCGGATAAAATTAAGAATGGCTTCTGTATCATTAAGCCATGATATGCCTGGATGGTCACTCATTCTAATGGTCGGTCATTTTGTGTTTTCGCATGGACTCTGAAAGTTTTTCGGCATCAAGGATCTGCATGAACGCTAGCAGGTTTTTTTCGTTTTCGATCACATAATCAGTCAGTTGGTCTCTGACAACCTCCTGTAACTCTTCCTCAGTCCATGGTTTAGCTACATAATGATCCAGATCAGCTTTGTTGATGGCAAGAATGGTATCTTCGTGTCCTGCCTGACCGGTGACCAATACTTTTTTGCTTTTTTCGGTATCCTCATTTTTCTGAAGCTCGATGAGCAGATCAACCCCATTCTTGCCGGGTAAGACATGATCGCAGAGGATCAACCCGATCTGATGTCCGTGATCAAGGATATAATCGATCACTTTTTTGGCTTCGGTCGTATCATTTGCTGTCTCAACTGGAAAAAAGGTTTCGAAGTTTTCAAGATCTTTGACAAGGGCATCCATCACTTCGAGCTCGTCTTCAACGATCAATATGTAAATTTTGTGATCCATGGTTTTCTAATTTAAGATTAACGGCCAGTAGAATAAAGCATAGAGAGTTACCATTATAAGACCAAAGATTCCAATCACAAAACCGGCGCGCGTCATATGTTTGGTTCTAAGCGTACCGGTACTTATTGCAATAGCATTGGGTGGGGTTGATATTGGGAGCATCATAGCAAGGCTGGCACTGACCCCAATCACCAAGCTGATCAACACAAGACTGAAGCCTTCACCTGCAACACCGGAAGTAGCAAGGCTTACAGCCAAAGGTATCAAAAGGGTTGCCGAAACAGTATTCGACAAGAAGTTTGACATCACAATAGCCACAAGGCTGAAGATGATGATCATGAATACCGGTGAAAAGATGCTCCATTCAATGTTGGTGATGATCCATTCTGCGAGTCCGGTGCTCTCCATCGAAATTCCCAGAGAGATTCCGCCGGCAACCAGCCAGAGAACTTCCCAAGGTAGCTGACGAATACCGTCTTTATCAAGGATACCGGTAAGAGCGAGAACTGTCACTGGAATCAAGGCGATGATGCTGCTTCCAATTCCATGCAGGCTTTCAGACACCCAAAGCAGAACGGTAGCTCCGAACACTACATAGACAAGAATAGCTGAAGAGTTTTTTTGAAACTTACCTTTCAGATCCATTGGGATGGATTCAGTTTCAGGTTTGAACATCCAGAGAAGGATTAACCATGTAACAAATAGAACAATAAGCACCAGCGGCCCTGCCAAGACCATCCACTCAGTAAAAGCTATGTCGATGCCCTGATTTGAAAGAGCACCTATAACCACTGCATTCGGGGGAGTTCCGATCGGTGTGGCGATACCTCCTATATTTGCTGCAAATGGAATACTTAATGCAATTCCTATACGTAATGGATCGGATGTTTCTGTTTTGGCAATGATGGGCAGGATAACGGTCATCATCATAGCAGTTGTGGCTGTATTACTCATAAATGCGGAAAGTAAACCGGTCACGATCATCAATCCGAGAATGATGAATTTTGGCCTTGAACCAAAGGGTTTTAACAATATACGAGTCAGATTTTTATCCAGATCATATTTAACGGCTGCATCAGCCAGAACAAAGCCGCCTAAAAATAAAATAATGATGGGGTTGGCAAGAGTACCAATGAACTCTGTGTAAGCATTGGGCGAATATTCAGCGGTCACTTCAGGAAACAGCAAACCCTGTTTACTCAAGAAAAAGACTTGAAGAAGGATCACTAATATGGAGGTGGCGTAGATAGGAACCGGTTCAAACATCCAGAAAATAGCGGCAATGATGAAAATACTTAGTGCCACGTGACCGGCTTCGGATAGTCCCGGAATGCTCAGAAAAAAAGGTATGAAAAAACCAACGATCCCGATCAGTATGGAAACATGATCTTTTGAGATAGATTTCATGGTGTGTAACCTGAATACGAATGCTTAATGAGTTTGTGAGTGCGTGTAGTATAGGCCTTCTTTGCGAAAAGTTTGTGAAGATTAAAGCTAATATAGTATCTGCTTTTAAAAATTAATTTATACTGTTACCATAGAGTATGATCCTTGAACCAAGCATATTATCAAAACTTTCCTCCCTTGAACTACGAGCAAAGAAGATCGTGGAGGGATTTATCTCCGGTTTGCACAAAAGCCCGTTCCATGGTTTTAGTGTAGAGTTTGCAGAGCACAGGCCGTACAATCCCGGAGATGACTTTAAGCATATAGACTGGAAGGTGTATGCCAAAAAGGAACGGTTTTATGTGAAGCAGTATGAGGAGGAGACAAATCTGCGATCATATATTATGCTCGATACCAGTACATCTATGAACTTTAAATACTTTGCAGAATGGAGTAAACTGAGATATGGTATCCATTATGCAGCTTCGCTGATGTATCTGATGCACCGCCAACGCGATGCATGCGGGCTGATCCCATTCAATTCAAAGATCGATGCCTTTATTCCGGCAAAATCAACCTATGCTCATCTCAGGCAAATTTATACGGAGCTGGAACGGGAGCTTATCAGGGAAGAAAAAGGAGATGGCGAAAGGCGTGTAACGGCATCGGCACAGGCGATTCATGAAGTGGCAGAGAGGTTAAATCACCGAAGTCTGGTAGTCATTATTACGGATCTGTTTGAAAACGTGAGTGAACACAGTGAGCTGATTTCAGCTTTGAAGCACCTGCGGCACAGAAAGCACGAGGTGTTACTGTTTAATGTTCTTGAGAAGAAAAGTGAGCGCGACCTGGACTTCCCTGACCGGCGCTTTGTGTTTGAAGATATGGAACTCGGAGATGAAATAGAGGTATTGCCGGCACAGGTTCGGAAGGATTATCAACAGAAGGTTGAAGAATACACAAAGAAATTCAGAATGGCGTGCAGCGAGTTTGAGATCGATTTTGAGGAAATGGATACTCAGGCACAGTTCGATCAATCTTTATTGGCTTATCTCACAAAACGTAGAAGATTAGGTTAGTTTTATTAATCATTATTCGTATAACAGATTTACGTAAAAACATCAACGAATACATCAATAACGAACCTAGGTCACCTTCTGATTCTTAAGTATCTTGTTCAATAAGGTTGGCGAAACTCGCTGTACCCAGATCGCCAGTCTTTCTTTGAATCCTGTAACAAAGATCTCCTCTTTCTTTGCAGTTATCTTAGGCATCACTTTTTCAACCATCTGTTCAGGTGTCATTGCTTTCTTATGAGCATCTCCCATTTTTCCAAATTTTGAGCCATCGGCTGTGAGAGCGTGCTTACTTATATCAGTTTTAACAAAGCCGGGACATAACAAGGTAACTGTCACATTATGATCATACATTTCTTGTCTCATAGAGTTGAAAAAGCCTTGTACGGCATGCTTACTGCCTGAGTAGCCAGACCGAAAGCGGGTGCCGATCTTTCCGGCTACGCTGCTGGTCACAATAATATGACCAGTCTTTCTCTCTGTCATATGTGGCAGTACTTCTTTGGTTAGGCCAATGGCTCCAAAATAATTGATCTCCATTAGCCTTCGGTATACATCCATATCAGTTTCAAGAACGGTAGAGCGTTGACTAATACCTCCGTTATTGACCAATACATCGATCTGGCCGAAAGCCTTAATAGCTTCTTTGGTTTTATCAGTAAATGTTTCAGACCTTGTCAGGTCAAGAGGTAATACCTTAACATTTGAAGTGTCCGCACCAAGTTCATTTTTAACCTTATACAGGGCATCTTCCCGGCGCGAAGAAAGGATGAGGTTTGCACCCTGTTTATAAAATTTGTGAGCAAAAGCTTCTCCTATACCTGATGAAGCCCCTGTAATCCACACGGTTTTTCCTTGGTAATTCATGCGTAAATTCAGATTTTCAGTAATAAAATTATATTACAACAGTGATAAGGAATTAAGGTAATTTTTTCAAAAAAACCTTGATACAAAAAAAAGGATTACATTAATATAAGTTTTGACCTATGAGCAACAAACACACCATCCTTTTAATGGAAGATGAAGAAGAGTCAGGTGAAATGCTGGCTAATTTTCTGGAACTGAATGATTATAAAGTATTATGGGCCAAAGACGGAAAGCAGGCGCTCACATATATTGAGGAGAACGCAAATGATATTCATCTGGCTATATTGGATATCATGGTTCCACATCACGATGGCAAAGAGATATGCAGTAACATCCGTCAGCATCCTGTTATCTACGATATTCCGGTATTATTTCTGACGGCACGAGATGAAGAAAAGGATGAGATCGAGGGTCTTGAACTAGGTGCCGACGATTATATTAAAAAACCGGCCAGCCTTAATCTCGTTAAAGCACACGTTGAAACGCAGCTCCGCCGCCGTTCGCCGGAACAAAGCAACTGGATCCAATACGGCAAAGTATATGTAGATCTGGACTCGAAGGAAATGTATATAAACGAAGAGCTCATCGATCTGACGCACACTGAATATACAATAGCCGAAATGATCTTTCAGAATCCAAAACTGGTATACAGCCGGCAACAGATACTTGAAAAGATCTCTGATGAAGAGAAATTCGTCTTTGATCGCACGGTGGACGTTCACGTCAAAAATCTCAGGTTAAAGATGGGAGGTGAAGGTAAGCTGATCAAAACTTATCGCGGTGTTGGATACGGATTCAATAAGGAATACCTCCACGCATGAAAATTCGCTCTAAGTTGGCATGGACCTACATAATTCTTCTCGTCATTGGTATCATTACCATAAGTACATATTCCATCTTAACTATTCGAAGCTACTTATTGGACGAGGGGATCGACCAATTTGAGAAAGACGCCCTTTCCATGGGCTTAGCTACCGGTAGTTTTAGAGAAGATGATCAATTTGAACCGAAGATCGTTGAGTTGGCAGAGCTCTCTAATTATGAAGTTGCAGTATATGACCGATCAGGGCGTCGTTTTTTAACCCATCCGGATGAAGCCTTTGATGATGTGGCAAGAGCTCTTGATAATGAAATGTTGGCTGAGCTGGAAAAAAGAGATGGAGAGCCTATCATTCAAAACACTGAGAGTTCACCAAAATTGATCGCATACGTAGATTTGGGGGATTCGGATAATTCAGCTCAGTACCTGAGGATCAGTCAGGATAAAAGCCAGTATTATGTTGCTGTTGCGAGTATACGCCACATTATCTATGCCGGCATGTTCTTTTCAATCGCAGCTGTTATTGTAGTGAGCTTCCTTTTTGCACGGTATATTGCTGCCCCGATATTGCATTTGAATGCAGCGGCTCTTGATATTGCAAGAGGCAATCTGGATCGTAAGATCAATTTAAAGAGAAACGATGAATTCGGGACACTGGCTGATTCCCTAAATCATATGGCAAGGACCCTCAGAGCTGATAATGAGAAGCTTAAAAGGCTTAATATGAAGCAGAGTCAGTTCTTTGCGGATATAACTCATGAGGTCAGAAATCCGTTGCATACTATTTCAGGCGCACTTGAAATGCTGGAATTGGAAAATCTTTCTCCGGATAAGAAAAAACAGTATATGGTAACAGCCCAAAAGCAGATTAAGCGAGTAGCCAGGCTGTTCGAGGATATCAAAACCCTTCAACGATACGATTTTGATGAGAGTTTTATTGATAGAAAAGAGTTTGATCTCAACAATCTGGTCAAGGAGGTTGAGCATGCTTATCAACCTATAGCTCATAAAAAGGGTCTCGAGTTAGATACAACCAATACATTCTCATGTATCGTGGATGCAGATCCTGACAAAATGGAACAAGTTTTGGATAACCTGGTGTCCAACGGAATAAAATATACCCAGACAGGTAAGGTGGAAATTAGTTTTGAAAGAATGGGTGAAACTGTTGAAGTATCTGTCAGAGACACTGGAACTGGAATAGGCAGAGAGCACCTCGATAGACTATTCGATCGCTTCTATCGTACAGATAAAGCCCGATCAAGGGATAAGGGAGGAACCGGATTGGGGCTTTCTGTAGTTAAAGGGATCTTGAATGCCCATCAAACAGATATAAAAGTTGAAAGCGAAATTGGTGAAGGAAGCCGGTTCTATTTTAATCTCCCCATCTTGAATTAAAATATGAGGATGTAAAGGCTGCTAAGGCTCCACCGGCTAGTGGACTCATTATAAAAAGCACAGAGTTGATGTATGAGTTGCCCCCTTTAAGAAGATCGAATAGTGCGGTACCGGCAGAAAATGCAGGGTTCAGCACTCCTCCTGATAATGGTGACGCAGCCATAAGCATTCCGGTAAATGTAAGACCAACGATTAAACCCATAAACTGATTCTTTCTATGCAGATTGGATAATGTAAGTGAAAGCATCACGCTAACAAAAATGGCTGTAAAGAAAACCTCAGAAAAGACCTGTTCATATAAGTCAGTGTCAACAGGCGGTTCCAGGTAAAATACACTGTTAGCAAACTCAAAGATGAGATAGGAAGCAAAGAAGGCTCCAATGATCTGACAAAACAGGTAACCGATGAATTCAGATAAGGAGAGTTTCTTTTTTAAAAAAAACGCGAGTGAAATTGCAGGGTTAAAATGAGCTCCTGAATTTGGATACCCTATATAAACCAAAGCCATCAAGGTTAAGCCAATGGCAAGCGGGTCTCCGGTTATCCCAAAAACCAATACAAGGAAAAATGTGCCAACAGCCTCAGTTACATATGCTTGCATACCCTATATGTTCGTGATGTATAAATATTTATAGATGACCTTCCTAGCATCAGAAACTACCTGCAAGGCACAGAAATTGCAACTGTACAGTAATGTTTTTTGTAAAATGCTTTTTAGGATTTATAAACAATTGACTTCACTTAGGTTTAGAAAAAGGATACTTTCAGAGAAATAAAGATTTTTACATGAATTTTTTTGAAAAAATGAAGTCCCGTTGGGGAATTCAGAGCAACTGGCAGTTAGTTATAATATTGATCGTGTTTTCTCTGACCGGCATCAGTGCGCTTTATTCCAGACGTTTTTTGTTCCCATTATTAGGTATTGAGTCACACGATCCATTTTGGTTTAAAACACTGATATGGGCGGTTACTATCTTCCCCATGTATAATATATTTATACTGATCTATGGGGCACTTTTCGGTCAGTTCGATTTCTTCTGGGGTAGATTAAAAAAGATGTACGAGAGAATGGCACCAAATAAATAGGGCCGCTAATAAGTTTCAGAGTGTTCTTAAATGTTTCTTAAGCCATATGGGCTCTGGACAATTTCTCCACTATAAGTTGGCAGTAGTGGTCAATGTGATCGTAGATTGTATCATTAGTGATTGATCCGGAAGTACTAGCGATGTTCCAAAGTTTCTGCATCAGTGAGAGAATAGATCTTTCCTAAAACTTTGAAAACGAGCGTATTATCGCCCAATGGAGTTTCTTCCATAGTTGCGTGTAGTAGGGTATAGTGTGTGTAGAAAGCTTAAATATGCACGGGCTAATTCACGATCTCATAGTCTGAACGGAAGTTTTCAGCTAACCCGGCAGATTTTGCTGCTATAAAGTTCATGAGATCAGGGGTGACAACACCAATAAAGCTGTCGGCCCAAGTGGAACCCATGGTTTGAATGTTTTTATTGAGAGGCAATTTTACAGGTTGATAAAACTTTAGCTCAGCTGCAAACGGGTGCACACCTCCCACGTTATTCATAATATTGATGTGAAGATGCAACAGCGGCAGCTGATCAGACTGTTTCAGTGTGCTGTCATCAATAATGTTTATGGGAAGGGAACTTAGTCTATCGATGATCAATTGCCGGACACTATCGGATTTAAAGGGGACTGTATTTAAACTAAGTGGCCGCTCAATATTCACAGAAACTCCAAATTCTTTGATGCCATACAATGAGTTTCTTTCACGTATCACCTCATTCTGTGCAAAAGTATGGGCACTAAATGTCAGAATGATAAAAAGTGTGAGAGGTATGAGTCGTTTTGTATTAGTTATAATCATATAGTCCTATTCGTCACTTACAATTCACTTCAACATCTTGATGCCAAACCAGATCCACCCGGCAATAAATGCAACACCACCGATCGGTGTGATAGCGCCCATCCATCCTATTCCGGTAAGACAAAGCGTGTATAGGCTGCCTGAGAAAATAAGAATACCGGCAAATATCAGTGAAGCCGGCCATGTTACGGTAATATCAAGCTGGGCTCCGATCATGGCGATCAGAAAAAGCCCCAGTGCATGCCAGGCATGATATTGGACTGCAGTCTGCCATGTTTCAAGTCGTTCAGGTGATAGAATATTTTTTAGGGCATGAGCGCCAAAAGCACCGGCTGCAACGGCAATAGCCAATAGAAAAGCCGCTATGGCTATTATGATCTTGGGATTAGACATGTCGTGTATTCGTAAATTCGTTAATGGTAATTCGTTTTGAGAAACAGGACAAACAACCTGTGTAAATTAATAAATACCCTATTAATGATTAAGGAATAACAATTAATCACTAACAAATCCAATTTTCTTATGAGTTCCATCACAAAATGGCTTGGTTTGCGAAGCTCCGCACCGACAAAAGCTCATTTTCTTACTGCAGGTTTCACGTCCTGTATCACTGCCGATCAGATCGTAGTTGCCCTCAACAAGAAATGGTGCATCCTTATATAAGGTGATTGATAACTTTCCTCCCTTTCCTTTCACAGGTTCTGTGCGTAATCTTTCCGGGTTAAAAGATGTATCTGCTGTAAAACCTTCATCAATATGTGAATTATCACAAAGCGGCTTATTTTTGGATTTACCGCAACGGCACATCGCTACCCGTTTGTCTTCCAATATAATTTCGCCATTCAGATCTTTGATGACTACTTCTCCGTAAATATAAAGAGGACCATCTTCATCAATGGTGATCACGTTTTGTTCAGGTGGCTTTTCCGATCGGTCAGATTTTTTCAACTCATAATGCAGGGCACCGGACGGGCATTTTTCAATGGTTTTTGTGAGAGCATCCGTTGATGCCATTTCAGGTTTGATCCATGGTTTACGATCTGTATCAAATACTTTGGGTAAGCCCCGGACGCATTCCGCAGCATGAATACAGCGTTCTTTGTCCCAAGTCACTTTTATTTCATCATCATGATAAGTTAAGATCGTCTCTTTCATGGCAGCTTTAAATTGGTTTATGTTATCCAATATTATAATTAAGTCATTGATTGGAAACAAAAGAGAGGCTAACAATCCATCAGAGCTGTATGTTAGCGATCTCGTACAGCTCGGGTATGTGTGCTTCCCATCCATGGGTGTCTTTCAGCTTAACGCGCATCATATCAAGGCTTTGAGGCTCGCCGTGAACCAAAAAAACGTGCTCAGGCTTTTTTTTGATTTCAGATAACCAATCCAGTAATTCTGTTTGATCAGCATGAGCTGAGAGTCCGTCCAAAATATCGACACGGGCCTTAACCTGATAATACTTCCCATAGAATTTGATTTCTTCAGCACCATCCAATAGCTGCCGCCCGCGTGTGCCTTCGGCTTGGAAACCGGCTAATAGTACAGTGGTTTCTTCTCTGTCCAGATACTGCTTTAGATAAGTGAGAACCCTGCCGCCGGTTACCATGCCGCTTCCGGCAATAATGACCTTTGGGCTTGTATCTTCAATGATCTTCCAGGTCTCTTTATAGGATTCAACGATATGAATCCGGTCAGTCATGTCAGCATAATCTTTTTCAGTTAATTTATGCCAATCAGGAAACTTGATAAAAGTGGTCAGCGCCCGGGCTCCCATGGGACTGTCTAGTATGACAGGAAGTGAGGCGGGGATAAGTTCCTTTTTATGAAGTTGCCAGATCAGATACATCAACAGCTGTGCTCGTTCGACGGCAAAACTCGGTATAATAAGGGTGCCGCCATTTTGAGTGGTTTCATCAATAAGCTGTTTAAGTTTTCCCGAGGTGTCTTCTTCAATATGCTTCTGGTCGCCATAGGTTGATTCCATGAATAATATATCTGCACTTTCAGGTTTCTTTGGATCTCTGAGCAAGGCGTCATCGGGGCGACCAATATCCCCTGAAAAGACAAACCGCTTACCGTGAAGATCTATTTCAATAAAAGTGGCCCCAATAATATGCCCGTTGTATTGAAAGCGAGCTTTAATGTTGTCGTCGATCTCTATCCACTCAGCTTCTTGTTGCTTTTGGAACCGGTTAATGGCTTTTTCGGCATCACTTATATTGTAAAGTGGTTCGGCCGGGTTGTGCTTGGTAAATCCGTCTTTGTTGGCTCTTTCAGCGTCTTCTTCCTGAATCTTAGCGCTGTCCCGCAATATGATCTCAGCGATATCAAGGGTTGGTGCAGTTCCCAATATTGAGCCCTTAAAGCCCATTTTGACCAATCTCGGGAGAAAACCGCTGTGATCAAGATGGCCATGTGTCAACAACACGAGATCAATAGAAGAGGCTTTGGCAGGAAGTTGCTGCCAATTCAGTTCACGCAGTTTTTTTATTCCCTGGAACATCCCGCAATCTATAAGAAGATTTTTGTCGGGAGTCTGAATAAGGTATTTGGAACCGGTAACGGTACCGGAAGCGCCTAAAAAATGGATCTTAATGGATGTACTCATGATCAGTTCACTCTATGGTTACAAATTTCAATTGCTTCCTTATGTATGCTTTCTGCCCGCTGTTTGTGAAACCCAAGCCGGGTAAGGGTCTTTAAGTCTTCACAAATCTGTTTGGCAAGTACAATATCATTCTTCAGTAGATGTTGCTTTTCAGATTTATCGATGTCTGACAGACATGTTACTGGGTGAAGGCCTGTCCTGCCGATCAGATCCTTTAATCCATTGTTCTTTGGGTAACTCCAGCTTAGCAATTTCAGTCCCATGCAATTGGAGTATTTTGTGGCATCTGCAGTAAACCGAGTGTTAGTAACTACCCATCCTGAATAGGTTTGATTTTTGAGTTTATGCTGTTTGACCCATGCGGTTTTTACATCTACAAAACGTGACCTGACATATAACGGGATGGTGACATTACAATGATGATTTTGCCGGTTGTGAAATTTGCACTCCATGATCAGGTGCTCATTATTTTTTTTGGAGATCACATCTATTTCGTGAGAAACACATTCTCCTTCTACAACACACCCAACCTGAGTTGCATATCCAAGTTTTTTGAAGAGTTCTGAAATCAGAATTTCAAAAGGATAGCCGGAAGGTCCAAGGTCGAGAAGAGCCTCTTTTAACTTGTATCGTCCGGCAATACGGGTGGATTTCTGCCTTAGCAAGCTGTAGGCTTCTTTATAAATTTTTTTGGTGGACATACCATCTGTAAAAAAGCCACTCTTTTCCAGGTCGTTTATTACTGAGTTTATAATCTCTGGCTGAGCACCTGCATTGCTTAACGAGCGTTTGAGTTTGGATAACTGAAAAGCCTCTCTTTCACCCGTAGCCTTTATGACATCAAATGGTTCCATGGTAAACCCTGCCGTTTTGTGTTCAATGGAAAGTATACAAAAGAACTATAAAGATTGGATGAGCTCTCTCTTTATCTAACGATCAATTCTATGTTTAAAGATATATAGCTTCATATCAAAAGGGGGTTCAGCGATAAAGATTAGTTAATTAACAACATGATCTGTCTTGTTGAACCGGTGGACAATTCACATCCCCGTAAGAACAGTAAACACAGCAATCTGCTTTTTTTGGTTTAATGAGATCATTGCAATCGGGACATTGCCAAAAATATTGGCAAGAATTAACAGGCATCACTTCATTTCTTTGAAAACCGCAAGCCGGGCACGTTATGGTTGATCGAGTCTTAATATTATTCATACACCTACTCCATTTTCAAGAAACGTGCATTGATGGCTACTATAACCGTACTCAGTGACATTAAAATAGCTCCAACCGCCGGGCTTAAAATAACACCCCATGCATAGAGGGCACCGGCAGCCAATGGAATGGCACCAATATTATATCCTGAAGCCCACCATAAATTCTGTACCATTTTTTTGTAAGTAGCTTTGGATAGTTTGATCAGTGCCGTTACGTCTTCGGGATTGTTTTTTACGAGTACAATATCTCCGGTTTCAACAGCCACATCAGAGCCTGCCCCGATGGCAATGCCGACATCGGCCTGGGCTAAAGCAGGAGCATCATTTACACCGTCTCCGGTCATTGCAACAAGTTTGCCCTGTTCCTGGACCTCTTTCACCTTATCAGCTTTTTCATCCGGCAAAACTTCCGCAAACACCTGATCGATACCTAGCTCTCCGGCCACATAATCGGCCGTTTGTTGATTGTCTCCAGTCAACATGATGCACTCGATGCCTAAATCATGGAGGGCTTTGATAGCGTTTTTGGAAGGTTTGCGAATTTCATCTCCCAAAGCAATGGCTCCTGTCAGCTCTTCTTCAATGATCACAAATACCACGGTTTTTCCTTGGGATGAAAGTTTTTCTACATCCTCTTCTGGAAACGACATTTCATTTTCACGGATGTACCCAGGGCTGACCACTTTCACTGAGTGACCATTTACTTTACCTTCGATGCCTTTTCCGGTGATGGAATTAAATTCATCCGGGTCCCAGGTATCCTCAGCTTTTTCCAAAATACCTTTTGCTAGTGGATGTTCGGAGTTTTTCTCAAGTGAAGCTGCATACTTCAGGATCTCCTGTTCGGATCGATCATCTCCAAAATTAAGAATATCGGTTACGGTGAAGATCCCTTCCGTAAGTGTTCCGGTTTTATCAAAAATAACGGCATCTAAATTTCGGGCCTGTTCAAATGCAGCTCTATCACGGATCAAAAATCCATTGGTAGCAGCTATACTGGTAGACATAGATACTACAAGAGGAATGGCTAACCCAAGCGCGTGGGGACAAGTGATCACCATAACGGCAACTGTACGATTCATAGCAAAGCCAAAATCCTGACCTGTAAAGAAAATCCAAGCACCAAAGGTGATAAGTCCTGCGGCAATGGCAATAATGGTTAACCAGAAAGCAGCTCGATTTGCCAGGTCCTGCGTGCGAGATTTACTTTGCTGAGCCTCTTCCACCAGGTTCATGACCTGCGATAAAAACGAATCATCACCCGTTTTTGAAATTTCTACAGTGATGGAACCTTTCTCATTTACCGAGCCTCCGATCACTTCATCACCATCAGCTTTATCAACAGGCTTAGACTCGCCGGTAAGCATAGCTTCATTTACGCTGGATTTACCATCAACGACCACGCCATCCGCAGGTATTTTTTCACCGGGTTTGATGAGCACTTGATCTCCCTGTTTTAATTCATCTACGGGAACCTCTTCAGTAGTACCGTCTTCATTTACACGATGGGCTTGACCGGGCAACAACTCAGCTAATTCCTCTAAAGCTGAGGAAGCACTCATCACAGACCGCATTTCGATCCAGTGACCCAATAGCATGATACCAACAAGGGTAGAAAGCTCCCAGTAGAGCAGGTCGCCTTCAAAGCCAAAAACCACTGCCGTGCTGTACAAGTAGGCAATGGATATCGCAAGACCGATAAGAGTCATCATGCCCGGTTGTTTTTCCTTAAGCTCATCAACCAGACCGGTAAGAAAAGGCCAACCACCGAAGAAATAAACGACAGTGGAAAGACTGGCGAGTATCCATTTATCCGCTGCAAATCTCCAGTCTACGCCTAGGAAATCCTGTATCATAGGCGATAGTGCCATAATAGGGATGGTTAACCCAAGTATCCACCAAAAGCGCCATTTGAAATCTTGCACCATTTTTTTGTGGTGCTCATGATGGGAGTGGCCTTCATGGTCATCGTGGTCATGCTCATCATTATGGTTGCCGTTTTCATGGTCACTGTGATCGTGTTGACTCATTTTAGGTCTCGTTTAATTGGATCTTCTTGTTGGTTTACGTCTGATTTAGCAGATATGGATTTCAGTGTTACAGTTGAGTCATTTCTATTTTTGATAACAGGACTGAGCCACTGCCTTGTAACTTTAATCCCACACTACCGCTTTCCGGAGCATCCCCATGGCCATGTACTTTCATTTCCCTGTTCACGTAGGCCCGAAAATGAGTTCCATCTCCGACAATGCGAATGAATAGTTGACCTTCAGGCTCATATGCACCTTCTTCAAATATAGTTGAGTTTCCGTTTTTAATTCTACCCTGACGAATAACTCCCTCAGAATTCAGAGATACAAAATCGTAATTATTTTCATCCTGCAAATGATGAACGAGTTCTATCTTTCCATTTAGATTATCCATATTGAGGTAATAATCAACCTGAACATCCTGGTAAGTTTCATGGGATACAAAAATATTTGCTTCTTCAGAGGCTTCTAGCCGAAGCAATGGCGGTTCAGTTCGAGTGATTGCCGGTTTTAAATCCTGAACAGAACCTTCCACCCAATGAAAGTTAGCAATGAGGTCACTGACTGAATTTGGGCTAACGGTCCAGATCCAGCTCCCATTCTCTTTTGTAACAAAGGAGGAGCTGGTTGAAATACTGTCGGTGGGTATAGATGATCCGGATTCTTCCTGTTGCAGAAGTTGCCCGGTTCCGGCGCCATATCCATACACCATTTCCCCACCATACTCTGCTGTCTCATACACCATAAATAAACCGGGCAAAACTGTTATAAAAGCAATGATCTTAAAGCTTTTCTTTTCAAAAAGATCAAACCGGTGAAAGGTAATTCTCATTATGGCAAAGAGAATAAAGAACCACAGTAGATACTCAGCCCAATCGGAGTGTTCGCTCAGCACGGATTGAGCCTCAGTTGGTAAAAAGATAGTGTCAGCTGCTACTGTTCCACTGTAATAGGTAACACCGGTAAATAATGCACCTGTTACATACAGAATGGTATTTTTGGTTTCATCCCACCATTTTTCGGGAATAAAAAAGGTTGCAAAATTTGCCAATACTGCCACTACTATCAGGGCAATGGGAAAATGTACAAGAAGTGGATGAATGTTTGGAGCCCAATCGGGCGTTATCAGCAGTTCCATATTTATTTCTTTAGGTTTACAAAAATTGGGTATAAACAAACAATGATAAGCCCACCAGGTTGATCAAAATAAAAAAGCTGACAGCTGCTTTTTTCAGTTTGCCTCCACCTTCCATTTCCATCATTTTCATCGTATGGTTTTGTAGAAATCTTTTATTAAGCCAGATAAGAATACCTGCAATGAATGTGAAAACGATATTCATCCAAAAGGTATAATCCATCTTGAACTGGGTCACTTCGGATACCACTCGAGCACTTTCCGGAACGATCCCCAAAACTGAGAAAAGGCCATTCAGGATCAGAGCCGTAAAAACGATACTGATGTACATCACTCCGGCAATGTACAATGCTACTCTCCATCCGTAATATTTTGCGTTGATGTGAACCAGTGGCGGTACCATTAGATCGGAGTAGATGAATCCCATAATTCCTGCAAACAGCACGCCATTTTCATTCAGGACGGTGGCCAGCGGAATATTCCCCATCGATCCGATAAAGGTTGAAGCAGCTACAAAAGGAGCAATAAGAGCATTTTCAACTGCCACCAGCCAACCCGGAAGGTGTTGGGCATCAGCTAAAAACAGAGCAGACCAAAACGATTCGGGAACCAGAACAGCTACAAAACCCGCTATCGTAAATCCGATCAAAATATCTTCCCAGGCCATTTTCCAATCGTTGACAAATTTATGCCCAACCAACTGCCACCCTTCTTTACTTTTAATTCGTTTTTTCCAGTCAAAATCCTCTTCAATGTCGCTTCCTTCAGATTCTACTTTTTCTCGTGCAGCTTCCATCCAGCTTTTAGGATAGGTCAGCTTTATCAAGCCACTGCTTATAGCGATCAAAACAAGCCCTCCAATGATCTCTGCAGCTAAATACTGCCATCCCAGAAAAATTAGAATAAGTATACCTAACTCTATCACCAAGTTAGTTGATGCAAACATAAAAGCCACTCCTGCTATAAAATGAGCTCCTTTTTTGATCAGTGCTCGTGCTGCAGCAAGGGCCGCAAAGGAGCAGGACGAGGAGGCTGCGCCAAAAAAGGTTGAAAGAGATATGCTTTTCAAGTCTGCATTTCCCATATGCTTTGTCAGCTTTCCTTTAGGTACAAAAGCCTGAATCATACCTGATACAAAATAGCCTAAAACAAAAGCCCAACCTGCTTTCCAGAAAAAACCGAGGGCTGTTTTAGCTGATTCCCCAAAAGCATGAATGAATGTTTCCATAATGTGTGAGCAGTAAGGTTAATTTTTAAGAAATAATGAGAATTAAACAAATTTAAACGATCTCCAGGTTAGCCATCATGCCATTGTCTTCATGTTCCAGATTATGACAGTGAAAAACATACATTCCTTTTTGGGCATCGAACTTCATGATCGTCCGCACGGTTTCTCCGGGCATAACAAGCACAGTATCCTTCCATCCGGATTCGGTAGGTATCAAGCCTCTGGTACCGCTTCGGTCAAGAACTTTAAATTGAACCGCGTGCACATGCATAGGGTGAGGAACATTTGAATTATTGACAAATTCCCAGATCTCAGTGCTTCCCTGCGCCACACGCTCATCAACGCGTTCCATTTCAAACAGACGGCCGTTGATGGTATGACCACTCATCATTTCCATTGATAATAGTATCTGGCGTGTACGATCTGCGGACGATTCGTTGGGGAAACTTACCTCGGCAAGTCGATCAGGCAGGTCAAATACATCCTGATTGGTCGTATCACCAACCCTGAATTCCATCAGTGTAAACGCGGCTCCCTGTTCCGGACCATCGCTACCCATCATGTTTTGCATTCCCATCATGCCGCCACCTGATGGTACATCAAATGGCTTGCTAATTAATTGAGTAGTGCTGTTAGCTACATTAGAAAGATCTATCAGTATATCTGCTCTTTCTCCGGGTGCCATTAACAGTTCACTTGTTTCAATGGCTTCAGGTAAAAGTCCTCCATCAGTACCAATCACAGTAAAGGGCAGATCATTTTGAAAGGCTAAGTTATAGATACGGGCATTTGATCCATTTAATATTCTGAGGCGGTACAAACCGGGTTCTACCTCGTGATATGGAAATGGGGCTCCATTTACTAAAATGGTATCGCCCAAAAAACCGGTCATCATCCGTTCGGGTCTGGATGGATTATAAATGATCTGCCCTGTTTCACTAATCCTGCGATCCTGAATAACGAGAGGAATTTCGTAGTCACCCCCGGGTAAATTAAGGTCTTTTTCCTCTTCATCCTCGATGATGAAAAACCCCGCTAAACCCCTATATACCTGTTCTCCGGTTATCCTGTGAGGATGAGGATGGTACCAGTATGTGCCGGCTCTTTGATCGAGTCTGAAATGATAATTATAAGTACCGCTTGAAATGACATCTCTTGGATGTCCATCCATTTCTGGAGGTACAATGAGCCCGTGCCAGTGAATAATACTCTCCTGCCCAATATCATTATTAAATCGGATGTTGAGTTCACTGCCTCTGGTGTGACGTATTGTTGGACCGGGAACGGTGTTATTGAATTGAAAACCGGATAAGTTTATCGACTCAGAAAGTTGTATTTCTGCCGGCGCTGCTGATAGATCAAACGATCGTTCACTGATTTCACCGGGAAGAGGCAGTTTGTTTTTGAAATCCCCTTGTGGCTCTGTTTCCGAAACGGAGAGGCAAGACGTCAGCCACGGTGACATAGCTAAAACGCCTGTACCAAGACCAACGCTCCGTAAAAATTGTTTTCTTTTCATTGAGTGATTTTAAAAGTGATCTTTTGAATAAATACGAAAGTTAGAGCAGGTCTTCTTTTCGCTTCTCGTATTCCTCTTTATCAATTTCTCCTTTCGCGTATCTTCGCTCAAGGATTTCGAGAGGGGTATATTTTTCTCGATTGGGTTTTGAATAGAAGAGCGCCTTTACAATAATGACGATCAAAGCAATAATTAAGAACCACCAGAAAAACATCATCCAGCCTCCTCCGAAAAATTGAAAATCATGCATAATTTATCTGATAAAAGGGTTGAAATTTGGAGGATGCTCTCATAGTCCATCCTCCTTATAATTTTTTAGTTTCGGTGCTTCATTCCATTACTTTTGGCGGAATCTGATTTCATCATCATGCCGGAATCCATCATACCGCCCTGCATCATTTGCATGCACTTCATATGCATTTTCATCATTGATGAATCGCTCTTCATATTCATCATCTTTGAATTATCCATATTACCATCCATCATTGATCGCATCATATCCAGATGTTTTTTCATGCGTTCTTTCTTCTCCGGGTTATTCATCATGGATTCCATGTTTTGAATCATTCCGGTACTGTCTGTTTGCATAGCCATCATGCGCTGCATCATCTTAGCTCGCATTTTAGGATTATTCATCATGTGATCCATCATCATGGACTGCATGGATGAATCCTGCATCATGGTCATCATCTGTTGCTTTTTCTGTTCCATATTTTGTTGTTGGGCTATTGCTGTTACTGACAATCCTAAACTGATTAACAATAACAGTATCGTAGTTTTTATTTTTCTCATGACTCTATATTTATTTTGATTTTTATGACTGTATTTAAAATAACATTTATTAACTGTTTAATCTTACATTATATCGATTCATGCTTATCGATTAACGTAAGATTATATTACTCTATGACTTGAGCGCCCTGTTCGCCATCCCTGATCCTGATCATGTCTTCAATAGGCATGACAAATATAATTCCATCACCCCGCGAATCTGTTGAAGCGGTCTGTTGAACGATATCAATAATGGACTCAACGTCCTCGTCTACGGCAGCAATTTCTAATTTTACAACTTTAGAGTGCATAGCGGGGAACTCTAAAGAACCATGCGCGTGATCAGGATCAGTATACTGCCCTGCTCCTTCTCCCCTGAATACGGTGATACAGCAATGGCCTTGAGCCCGAAGTTTTTTATAAACTTCTTCGAGTAACATGGGTCGTATGTATGCCTTTACTAATTTCATAATGCCTCCTTTTAGGTTGATAGATCAATTCATCTGCTCAACGGTTTCTCCACAGTTGTGCATTTGAGATCCATAAAATGGGTTTTCAATTGTTTCTTTGTCACTGATCCAGGAACTTCCCCCATCATACATCGGGCAGTATTGCTTGTACAGCGTTCCCTGATATCCTTCCTCTTCAACCCGATTGATCAGTGCTTCAGAAATAGATCTAAATTCAGCTCTCATTTCTTCAATGTCACTGAAGCTATCTATCGAAAACATGGTGATATGTTCTTTAGCTAATTCAAAATTGTCGCTGGCCAGGGCGTCCTGAAGTTTCAAATATTCTGGAATCAGGACTTCAAGGTCATTCTGCATCTCATGGCCGGAATGATCGTCATTTGTTTCCATATCGCCACCCTCCATTTCCGCATCCTCTTCTGAATTCATGTCACCGTGATCGTGGGCACCGAGGTTGGCACCTGAACCGGGTTCAGGGTTCATCATACTGAGCTTGTCACTGAGCTGAGCAGCAGCATCCACTTTGAACGTGCCGTTTGTTACCACGCGCTCTCCGGGTTTTAATCCTGATTCAATGACATACTCGTTTCCGGCTCTATTACCCAGAGTCACCTCTCTGGCTGCAAATGCAGGAATTTCGGCTGTGGAGACATCAACGAAAACAATAGAGCGTGACCCGGTCCACAGTACAGCACTTCGGGGAATTAACAGTTGTGGTGGTTGGTCTGTCCGGGAAGAGATCACTCCCTCCGCAAACATGCCGGGTTTCATCTTGTTTTGTGGATTATCAGAGGTGATACGAACCTCAACCGTGCGGGAGTTTTCATCTAAAAAAGGCTGTATGAAGCTGACATGCCCGCTATAAACCTGACCGGGTACAGAGCTGACTGTAAACTCAACTTTATCTCCGGTGTTTAAATTACTGACAGACGATTCGAAGGCCTCAAATTGTACCCATACCCGGGAAAGATCTGCAATACGGTAAAGCATAGAACCTTCACGAATATGGTCTTCTCGGGAGATATCTATTTGTGACACATAACCTGAGACAGGCGAAAAGAAGTCAAGTTCTTCCATGACTTGTCCAGAACGTTCGATCTGATCAATGGTTTCTTCAGGAAATTCCCATAATAATAATTTACGCCTGGACGACTCATACAGGCGTGGATTTTGCTCTTTGAACCGGGCTGTTTCCAGCAGTTCACGCTGTGCTGTAATAAGCTCCGGAGAATAAATGGAGGCTAGTTTTTGTCCTTTGCGGACGTAATCACCGGTGTAATCCACGTACAATTCCCTAACGCGACCAGGAAAATGAGCCGTTACATTCGATACCAAATTTTGATTAACGGCTATTTTACCCGGTAAGCGCGTTTGAACTACAGGAGTCCCTGTCCTCACAAGGGAGGTTTCGATCTCAGCCAGAGCCAGTGCTGCTTTTGAGAATTGAACAGCATTTGGTCCCGGTGATTCTGAGTCATTATCGTTTAGATCGTCAGCCGGAATCAACTCCATACCACAAATCGGGCAGTTTCCCGGTTCACTCTCCCGGATCTGCGGATGCATACTGCAGGTGTAAACGATATTACCCTCCTCATCAGTATGGGTTTCGGATATATGCTCTTCTAATGTTTGTGGTTCTGAAGTTCCTCCAAAAAAGAGATAACCCAGAAGAAGTCCACCTAATAAAAGTCCGGTGTAAATAAGTATGTTTTTCGTTTTCATGGTGATTTGAGTGTTGAGTCATGAGTATTTAGTATTGAGATTTTTCCTACTCAATACTCGGATCTCACGATTAATTATTTATGTTGTGTTTCCCAATCAGGTAGTCAACAAAAGCGGCTGCTTTATGCTGATCTGTTTTTGCCTGAATGCGTTTGAGTTGGTATTCCAGTTGTTTACGCTGCATACGAAGTATCTCTTCGAACTCAGAACTATCTGAAGCATAGGCATCCATCATAATGTTGATAGCCTGCGTTATGCGCTGAATTTGTTTTTCGTTGTAAAGATCAAATCTTCGGTTAGCATCCCTATGATCCCGCAGCGAGGCATCCAGTTCAGTTTCCAGGGAATTTTCACGGGATGAGATCTGATACTGCAGATCCTGAATATTTCGATCGGCTTGTTGCACCCGGGCACTGTTCTTTTTTCCAAATAAGGGAACCTTAAAACCGGCCATAACCATCAGCGCATCCTCACCGCTGTTGGTCACATTTGGCATATCGGTCTCTCCGGTAAATATGTAATCGATTCCAAGTTTGATACTTGGCCTATTCTGTTTTTGAGTCAGTGATTTCATGTCTTCGGATGAGGCTTCTTGATATCGGAGGCGGTTTAAATTTGGGTTTTGCCGGTAAATTTGAGCAAGGAGTTCTTCACGTGATTTGATCTTTGAGTCTTCCAATGAATCAGGCAGCGTGATCTTAGCTTCATTATTTTGATTGAGTAACTCGTTCATTTTCTGAAGTAATACATCTCTGTTATCCTTCAACAACTCGATCTGAATTTTGAGGTCTTCCTCTTCAATTTGGGCTCGGAGTACATCTACCTGGGTTGCACGATCGGTTTCATATCGAGCCAGACTAAGCTCAACCAATGAATTTAAGATCGCTTGGTTTTCTTCAGCGATGCGAATGCTTTCCTGTATTTCATAAAGTTCCAAAAGCGTCTGCTCTACTTGTAGAAATATTTGATTTCGCGCTTCCTGAAAAGATTCAAACTTGGCTTTTGCCCGTAACTCAGAAGCAGATCGTTGATCTTTAAGTGAACCGAACCATGGCAGCATTTGAGAAATGGAGATGCGCCCTTGCTGTGGTCCTACTCGGGTTTCAATGGGTTTGACGAAATAGGAAAATGAAACTTCCGGATCGGGCAAGGCTCCAACAATGGGACTTTCTTCCAAAGCCGATAAGTATTGCTGGTATTTGGCTTTCAGTTCCGGATTGTTTTCGGCCGCCTCTTGTTGGTAATCTGCAATGGTTTGTGCTTGGGCATTGAAAGAAAGCATGATTAACACCAGTAGCGTTATTAACAACAGGGGTTTCCCAAAGTTCGTTAAGGACTTTTCGTCCTGCTCGTTCAGTGTTGGATGTTGGATGTTCCTTGTTCGATGTTCTTCTCTCATTTCAAACTCCTTTTCATTTCAAATTCTTTCCACATGTAATAAAGCACCGGGATCACCAGAAGTGTGATGACTTGCAGGAACATCCCACCCACACTGGGAATGGCCATTGGCACCATGATATCTGAACCGCGGCCTGTGGAGGTTAGAACGGGCAGTAAAGCCAGAATGGTGGTAGCTGTGGTCATCAAGGTTGGGCGAATACGGCGGGTGCTTGCATCAATTACCACTTCACGCAGTTCGGATGATGTTTTGGGTCTTTTGCGGTCAAACAATTGGTCGAGATAAGTGGCCATCACCACACCCCCATCTGCCGCAATGCCGAATAAGGCAATGAAACCAACCCATACGGCCACACTCAAATTTACGGTCCCCATTTGAAAAAGATCTCGCAGGTTTTGCCCGAACAATTCAAAGTTCAGGAACCAGCCCTGACCGTATAGCCAGACGAGCAGGAAACCGCCTGCCCAAGCTACAAAAATGCTGCTGAAGATCATGGCGGTAGTGCTAACTGAACGGAACTGGAAATACATGATCAGAAATATGATGAGCAGTGCTATTGGAAGAATAATGCTCAATCTCTTCTCAGCCCGAACCTGATTCTCGTAGTTTCCGGCAAATTCAAAATTGATGCCGGTGGGGATGGTCAGATCACCGGAATCGATATTATCCTGAATGTTTTGTCTGGCATTTTCCACAACTTCCACTTCGGCGTAACCATCCATTTTATCGAAAATGACATAACCAACCAGAAAGGTGTCTTCGCTTTTGATAGCTTGGGGGCCCTGCCGGTATTTGATCTCAGCAAGTTGTGATAGAGGGACCTGGGCATCCGTTTTGGTTGGAACCAAAAGTTCACCTAAAGCTTCCGGATTATCTCGAAGCTCTCGTGCAAACCGCACACGTATGGGATAGCGTTCACGTCCTTCAACTGATGTTGAAACCGCCATTCCACCAACACCCATCGACATAAATTGCTGAACCTCCTGAACCGAAAGACCATAGCGCGCCAACTGTTCGCGATTCCAGTGTACTTCCAGATAAGGTTTGCCAACGATACGCTCAGCAAAAACGGAAGAGGCTTTTACGCCTTCTGCTCCACGGAGCACATCCTCCAGTTTCAGCCCGAAGTTTTCGATTTCCTGCAGATCATTACCCTTCACTTTTACACCCATGGGAGCTCGCATACCGGATTGCAGCATCACCAGACGTGTTTCTATAGGCTGAAGTTTTGGAGCTGAAGTGGTTCCGGGAATGCGGGCGGCATCAACAATTTCATCCCAGATATCATCTGGAGATTGAATGTGTTCTCGCCACTGCCGGTAATACTTACCATCTCTATCTGCGATCAGTTCACCGTTTTTATCCCTGACAAAATCTCCGCTGTTATTCACCCTGAAGCGAACCCGCCGCCCGTTTTGATCGGTTTTGTATTCTGATTTGTATAGAATGACATTTTCGAACATGGAAATTGGAGCAGGATCGAGTGCAGATTCAGTTCGACCCATTTTACCAACCACTGTTTCGACCTCCGGGATGGCGTTTACTGCCAGATCAATTTTACGCATTACGTCTTCAGCCTCTTCTACACCGGCATGTGGCATGGTAGTTGGCATTAGAAGGAATGCGCCTTCATCGAGGGCCGGCATGAATTCCTCCCCAAGTCCCGGAAAGGCATCAGAGGCGGAAGTCCATACAGATGTTTCCTGTACATCAAGTCCGATCACATTAAAGCTTTTTGCTACAAACCCGAAGGTTGTGGCAAAGCCCAGCCATGTCATAACACCAAAGATCACGAAAGCGGATGGAACGGCGAGGAAGGTTTTTCTATGATCCAGGCACCAGCCGATGATAGGCTGGTAATATTTTATAATGAGCCAGAACGAGGCCAAGATCAAGGCGATGACCATCACAATGAAAAATAGGTTTCCTGCAAAAGAAACTGATGGACCAAATGGCAACCAGTACTTGGTCAACAGCCAGGTTACTACCATTACAGAGAGGGTATTATTCAATAAGGGAATTCGCTTGCGATAACTGTCATTTAAAAAGAATCCGACACCATTTATCAATCCAAATCCCAGGATCAAAAAACCGCCCCAGCCTGAAATAGTGAACATTGCGATAAACCCGCCGATCACCAATACTCCATTCCAACCCAGTTTTAGTTTCTTGTTGTTGATCTTCAGCCCAAAGAACCAGTGAGCAAATGGCGGAATTAACGTGATGGTGATGATAATAGAAGCAATTAGCGCAAAGGTCTTGGTATAGGCAAGTGGTTTAAAGAGTTTTCCTTCGGCCGCGATCATGGTGAATACGGGTAAAAAACTAACGATCGTAGTGGTTATTGCGGTGAGTACGGCACCTACTACTTCTACTGTGGCATTATAAATCACCTCTAAAAGGGACTCATCTTCTTCCATTTCCTCCATATGCCGGAGCATGTTTTCAGAAAGTATCACACCCATATCTACGATAGTCCCTATAGCAATGGCTATTCCCGAGAGCGCTACAATGTTGGCATCCACTCCGAAGTACTTCATGGCTATAAACGTCATGAGTACAGCAATGGGTAGCATAGCAGATATCAAAACCGAAGTCCGCAGGTTCATCACCATAATAACGATGACAATGATGGTGATCAGGATCTGTAGCATAAGGGCTTCTTCGAGTGTCCCTAGCGTTTCCGAGATAAGCGTGGAGCGATCATAGAATGGCACAATGGTTACTTTGGATTCCGTGCCGTCTTCAAGCATTTTTGAAGGTAGCCCGGAAGCGATCTCCTCGATCTGTGCTTTTACGTTGTCGATCACCTGCTGAGGATTTGCTCCCTGTCGCGCCACGACCACGCCCCCTACCGCTTCTGCACCTGCTTTATCCAGTGCGCCTCGCCGCGGAGCAGGGCCCATGCTTACAAATGCAATATCCTGAATGCGAATGGGCGTATTATCCACGACTTTGACAACAGCGGATTCAAGGTCGCCCAGATCTTTGACATAGCCGATACCTCGTATTAGGTATTCGACATTATTCATCTCAATGGTTCGGGCACCGGTTTCTGCATTGGCTTTTCGTACCGCATTAATAACTTCTGAAAGAGTGACCTCATAGGTTTTTAATTTGTTGGGGTCTATATCGACCTGGTACTCTTTCACATAGCCTCCAATGGAGGCGACCTCTGCCACGCCCTGTGCCCCGGAAAGGCCGTATTTAACATAAAAATCCTGAATGGATCGGAGCTCCTGAGGATCCCAGCCTCCAGCCGGATCACCATTCTGATCCCTGCCTTCCAGTGTATACCAAAAGATCTGTCCAAGACCGGTGGCATCAGGTCCAAGACTGGGTTTGGCCGCTTGAGGTAAGGTACCGGCCGGCAGTGAGTTCAGTTTCTCAAGGATACGGGTGCGACTCCAGTAGTAATCCACATCCTCTTCAAATATCACATAGATAATTGACAGTCCCGTCATCGAATTACTTCTGACGGTCTTTATGCCGGGCACGGTCAGCAGTTGGGTTGTAAGTGGATAGGTGACCTGATCTTCAATATCCTGAGGTGACTGACCTTCCCAATCAGTATACACGATCTGCTGGTTCTCACCCAGATTAGGGATGGCATCCACAGGCACGCGATCCCGCGGAAGGAAATCCAGATTCCAATTGAATGGTGTAACGGCAAGTCCCCAGCCTACCATGACCAGTAAAAGCAGTACAGCTACTAGTTTGTTTTCCAGAAAAAACCGGATGGTTTTGTTTAGCATTTGTGATTGGTTATTAGGAATTGGTTAATGGTTTTTAGAGCTCGTTCCGAACGTCTCGTTCGGAATGCCTGCAGGAACCTCTGGTTCCAAAGTAGTTGGTATGAGTTTGGTTGACCTTACTGTCCTCTCTCTGATAACAAGCAAAGCTGAAAATTGGTCTCTCTCCGAAGAGAGATAGGTTCTGGTCAAATTCAGAGTATCGAAATCGAGTTAAACTGTAGAAGTTGGCAGGAACTTATATCCCTTTTCGGGTAGGAGAGTCAGAGATAAAGCAACCGACTCAATAGGACAGAGCAATCCCTAGATCAGAAAAGACTCGTTGGATAAGTAGATAGGCGGTGGGAAATAGGAATCTGAAACCGGAATATGAAAAGCACTGGTTCCAGGTTGATCAATGTGAATTTCTGCCAGTATTTCAACAATGGTCAAAGCCGGAACTTTCACTTTAAGTTGGGCTTTGGCTTCAGTCTTAACAGGGGCCTCCTCAATGGAACAGGCACAGGCAAAGCCAAAGTCATGCAGATCGTGATGCTTCATCTCATTTTTGTGGTCACCGGAAATCGCACCATTCATCGGGCAGTCTTCCGCATGTTCACTCATGGGCTGATGCATCCCGTCCATTTCATTGCATACCTCATCCGACATGGCATGAAGTCCTGATGGAAGCGAAACTCCGACCAGGATACTCAAGCTGAGTAGCGAAGCGATGAAACGATATGTGGCAGAAATTTTCACGGACAGAAATTAATCAAGTGAGCAGTGATTTCAAAACCTCGCAAGAAGGAAGTCAGTATTAGATAAATGTTTAATGGGATTTGGTAAGTGAATATTCACTATTAAAGTATAGAGTTTATGCGAGCAAAGTGAATGAGCTCAGCCAAATTATTACAACCTGTTTTTCCAAGCAATTTTGAGCGGTGGGTTTGTACGGTATAGGGACTTATGGAAAGTTCGTCCGCAATTCTTTCGGTATGCTTACCCGAGCCATAACCTGCCAGTACTTGTTTCTCCCTTGTTGTAAGCTTGTTCAAGTTTATCAGCTGTTTGGTGACAGTATTATACACAAAGTGCTTTTGCGATCCCGGAATAGAAACGGATGAAAGTACATGCTTGTGATCCGTTACCTCTTTGAGGTGAGTTATATCGGTAAATACGGCCAGGCAAAGTTTAATATCACCTTCCTCACCGGTAGTTACTACAATATGCTGGTCCAGGAAGTGCCGGAATTGTTTTTTAAGCTGAACGGTGTACATGAATGTAATCGAACTCCTGATTCTGGTTTTACCGGAAATATTTTTCAGCTTTTGCCAGCAAATGTTTGATTGGCGCTTCATCTCCTGTTTTGTCTCGGGTGCTAAATGATCTGTAAACAGTGCAGGCCCGCGTTCATACCAGGTTGATGATGGGTAACCCGTAAATTCTTCACACTGTTTAGAAATATGAAGGATTTCTTTAGTGTGATAATGATAAAAGAGGTAGAAGAAAGGCCCCAATCCTGAATTTATCCTACTGATCAGGTCATCAATATTTTGGTGCTCGACTGGGGATATCTGCTTCAAAAAATCTTCAGATACAGAAGGTATGGCTTGACCTAGGTTTTCGCTATGTGCCATGATCGCCCTCCCGCTGTTTGGTACGAATATTTTTGCGGTGCGTACGCACGGTTTGCACACTGATGTCCAGCTTTTCTGCAATATCTTTGGAAGTCAGCCCCTGCTGCACCATATTTTGAATTCTTTGTTCACTTTCAGTTAGGGTTACCCTTTGGTGTTCCCTGATAAGAGTCTTGTGCTGGTCTTCGATCTCATTGGATTCACGGTTATAGACGAAATACGACACATACCGGTTATCTTTGGCTTGGTGGAGGGTATTGGTATCAATGAACCGACTCAGTACGATCTGCGGCCTGCCGTCGGTGTTAAAACCTACCACCTCATTTTGGTGAAGAATATGTTTTGTTATTCCACTGCGGGAGCAAATTCGGTTTTCAATGCATATGATGCGGTTTCTGATATCTTTCTTTTCAGGGCCGGTAAAGGTACTCCATTGTCGTTGCACATATTTTATAACAGCAGGCTTATCATCCGGATGTACATGTTCGAAGGGCAATTGAGCAGCTTCATAGATCTCTTCAGGTGAAAGTCCATATATGGAATCAAAGCTCTTGCTTACAAAAAGCATCGTGTCTGTCTTAAAGTCAAAAAAAAGTATAGCAGTAAGGAAATGGAATAAGAGCCTGCTCCTCCAATGAAACCAGATCTTCTACAGATAGATTTTGTACCGGTTCTTTTTCCGGATAGTAGTCAGTCCATAGTTTACGGATGTTTTTAAAACTTGACGCTTCCATAGGGTGAATTAATTTCACATGGTTTTTAACTAGCAAAAAAGAAAACGATAGTCAATAGATGGTAGGAATTTTGCCCTGATCGTCTGCCTATCTACTTAAAATGGGGTATATCTCTTTTCGAAAATATTATATAGGATAGCAGATCATTCTTATAATAAAAGACAATAACAGCTAAAACGGGGACTATCATGAACACAATAACCAAATTATTAGCAGTAATGCTGCTTGGATCTGCCATTCTATTAACCGGCTGTGATCCATCAGGGCTATCGGGTACAGACCAGACGCTTAAGGAAACAAACCTAAGTCCTTTGGTGAGCAGCAATCAAATGAATACTGCTGCAACCGAATATGAAATTGTGGATTTGGGTTCGCTAGGAGGTAATTTTAGTAGAGCTAGTGCGATAAATGATGCTGGACAAGTAGTAGGTATAAGCTTGAATTCCTCTGGTGAGCGGCATGCGTTTATATGGGACGAAGACAATGGAATGCGTGCCCTAGGGACATTGGAGGGCCAAGAAAGTCGTGCAATTGGTATCAATGATAAAGGACATGTAGTAGGAGAGATTATAAATTATCCTAATAATCGTGCTTTTATATGGAATGAAGAGGTGGGAATGCGTGCACTTGGGACCTTGGGAGGGAGTACTAGTGTTGCAACGGACATAAATGAAGCGGGACAGGTTGTGGGCTATAGTGTTACTGAAACGGGTGAAAGGCATGCTTTTGTTTGGGACGACAATAACGGTATGCGAGACCTCGGAACCCTAGATGAAATTTATGGCGTGAGTGTTGCAAATGGTATCAATGAAGCCGGGCAGGTGGTAGGATTTAGCAGGAATACTTCTGGATACCGTCCATTTATATGGGATGAGGTTAGAGGTATGCGAGAAATTAACATTGGTTCGGAATGGTACCATGCTTATGCTTATGGAATGAATGATGGAGGTCAGGTAGCAGGGTATGGCACGGGGTTGCAATCTGGTCGTAATCATGCAATTTTGTTGGATATGAGTGAAGGAGTAAAAGATCTAAGCAGATTAGATAATACAAAAAGTCAGGCATATGCTATTAACAATGCTGGGCAGGTAATAGGATATAATCGAAGTGGCTCCGGACATCGTGGATTTATTTGGGATGATGTAAATGGTATGAAAAACTTGGGCACACTGGATAAAAATAGTAGTCCCTATTCCAGATCATTAGCTAATGACATCAATGAAGGCGGTCAAATAGTTGGACATAGCTTTGTTGCCGGTGTAAATTATGCAGTAATCTGGAACCCGATACAAAACAGTGATACCATCCCGCCGGAAATTACATTTGAGACGGTTAGTACCAATCTTTGGCCCCCAAACCATAAGATGCACCTGGTGCTTTCAGGAATCTCAGCCACTGATGACAGTGACGAAGATCCATCTCTGTCCGTATCAGTGACAAGTGATGAGCCCCTTAACGGACTTGGAGATGGTAACACCAACGAGGACTGGCAAGTCGTTCAGGCTTCCGATGGCAGCTATGAGGTATACGTCCGCGCCGAGCGCAGTGGTAACAGCTCCGGAAGGATCTATACGGTTACCATGACAGCTGAAGACGCCTCAGGGAATGTTGCAGAGGAAATCATAGAGGTAAAAGTGGCACGTGACATGGGCAGGTCCCTTAACTAATAAGTAGACTTTTCTGTTACATAACATCTATTGCTCGACTCTGTCAGAACCGTTAGGTTTTGTGATCCGGGTCGGGCAATTTTTCTTTTAATTTCGTGCATTTAGCTCCGGTTGCACGTAAAAAAACAGAGGAACCATTGATAAATATAGATCCAGGAACCGTTGCCAGCTTCTAACATGCCCCTATCCTTCCCTTATTAATTTTAAAGCTGACCAAATCATAGGTCTAAGATCCATATATTCGGGCTCCATATTTCATCCCAATAGGTCTATCCGTACAAGCAAGAGGTCCTTCTATTAGCCCAATTACAAAAAAGCGCTACATACTGATTCTCGGTATCATCTTTATTGCACTGTCTATGCGTTCGCCATTATCGAGTGTGGGCCCGCTCACAGAGTTTATCCAAAATGCTTTGGGGCTTTCATACAGTATGGTTGGGTTGATCACGACTCTGCCTTTAATTTGTTTTGCTTTGTTATCCGGTTTTACGCTGTATTTCACACAGCGGTTTGGGTTAGAATTCACTCTTGGTGCTGCCCTCTTCATTCTAACTGTTGGTACAGTCAGCCGATATTTCGCAACTATTCCGTCTTTATATCTGGGTACGCTGTTCATAGGGATCGGCATCGCGGTGATGAACGTGCTTATGCCCTCTATTGTAAAAAGGGATTTTCCGCAACGATCCGGATTTATGACAAGCCTGTACTCGGGAGTGATGGGAATCGGAGCCACATTGGGTGCCGGTGTGAGTGTGCCTCTTGCTCATGCCACCAATTGGCAATTTTCACTTGGGAGCTGGGCTATTCTTTCCTTTGCGGGACTGTTGCTTTGGATCCCCCAGCTTAGGAATAGAACCAAGCCCAAGAACCCCATTCATATTGGAGCGGCCATCAAGAAGCTCGGATCCTCTCCGATCGCCTGGCAAATAGCGTTCTTTATGGGATTGCAATCACTCATTTTCTATGCCGTGCTGGCCTGGCTCCCTGAAATTCTGATAGACAGGGGGATGACACCCACCAAAGCCGGGATAGTTCTGTCAATTTCTCAAGGGACCGGTATTCTGGGATCACTAGTCATACCTACGATCGCCGGGCGGTTCAAAGATCAGCGCAGTATAGTATTGGTGACCGCATCTATGGAGATCATTGGAGTGCTTGGGATCTTGTTATCAGATACATTTTTGGTATCTACCTGGGCGGGAATATTAGGATTTGGTCTGGGCGGCAATTTTAGTCTGGCACTGCTATTTATGGTGTTGCGAGCTGAGTCTGCTGAACTGACTACCGGTCTTTCAGGAATGGCGCAATCCGTCGGCTACTTTGTTGCTGCTTTTGGTCCTGTTTTGTTTGGCTTTATTCATGACCTTACCAACAGCTGGAATATTCCATTATACAGTATGTTGGTTATAGCGACTTTACAGCTTGGATTCGGTTTGGGCGCGGCAAGAAATAAGACGATCTCCGCTAACGCTTGATATAGCATGACCGCTCTCCATTTATGGTTCCTCTGCTGAGAAACCAAGCCAAGTATTATGGCTCTGCTTCAGTCCCGGCTCACACTAAATCTTTTCAATACTGTTCTTTATTTCATCCGTCATTTCGTTACGGGCTTGATCAAGATCGTAATGAGCTTGTAATCCAAGCCACATTTCTGCACTGGTGCCGAGGGCAATGGAAAATCTGATGGCCGTGTCCCCCGTAACAGAACGCCTTCCCCGGATTATCTCATTCACACGATTGGGGGAAACTGAAATTCGCCGTGCAAATTCGCGCTGACTGATATTCATTGGTTCCAGGTACTCACTCGAGAGTATCTTTCCCGGATGTATGGATTTGACCTTTTTCTCTTCACTCATAATTTATCTTTGATTAGCTGATGGCTATAATGTACTGCATGGCGGTACACTTTACAAATTGCAGTTTAATTAACCATAATGCTCTCTAATATCAGATTAACTACATTGTAGGATAACAAAGGAGGTATTATATCACAACATGAAAAGATCGGTTATGTGGAATTCCCTTCTGTGGACCTTGAGGCAACCAAGGATTTCTTTAAAAAAGCATTTGGCTGGAAATTCAATGACTATGGTTCTGAATATTGCGATTTTGCAAATGAAGGAATCAACGGCGGATTTTATAAGTCTAAAAAAGTATCCAATTCCGATTCCGGCGGGGCGCTGATCATTTTCTATAGCAAATACCTAAAAACCACTCAAAATAAAATTCAAGAATTTGCTGGTAAGATCGTGGAAGAGCCGGGTAAAACACTTTAGTTGTTGTAATAAAAAAGGATTGGAACTCAAGAGATCCAATCCTTTATAATTATATTAAAGAAATTGTAAGCTTATTTAGGCCAATAGATTTCAGGCAAACCATTACTTACTAATAAACTACTATAATTCTTAACCGATTGATTTTTTATAGTATTAAGTTCCTTTTTTAGATCAGACCACTCTTTTAAGTAATCTCTGGTAACATCCCTTGAGCCAGCTGTAACAGGAATATTTTTACTCATTTGATTTAAGAAATCTTTGTATCTAAGTAGCAATCTTGCTTCAAATTGGTAATTGTGTTGTCCTGTACGCATCTCTTTTTGTAAGATTTCTGCAATCCAATCTTCAATAGTTTCATTTAAAGCGGCCCCTTTATCTTTTACTTCTTTGTTGTCTGAAACATCTAAAGCAAAATCAATTTGGCGTTGTACTTGACGAAGGTCACGAACACCTTTAGACATTTCGGTTGCAGCCGCATATAAAGAAGCAGAAAGTTTATCGCGTTCTTCGAATGAGGCGGCAGCGTTGGGAATACTGCTAAGAATATTTGGGTGAATTTTAAGCTCAAAATCTTGACTTTGGCTGAAATCACCGATACTCATTCTCACCTTATACTCCCCGGGTGCGGCATCATATGCACTCAAGTTACGGCTGGTAGTTGTAACCTCTTTAATGCAGTCGAACATGCCAACTCGCATATTCCAGCTATATACATGAGCACCTGAACTTCTTTCCAATTGTGGCCTTTTCATTGAATCACATGATGTTGGAGGCTCATTAGAAGCTTCGGAATGAACAACTTGTCCTTTACTATCTATTATTTCCAATGACATCGGAACATCTTTACCAACTTCTTTATTAAGCACATATGCTATTTGTAAGTCAGAGGGAGCATTCTCGCCAGGAGCTACATCTACGCTATATGAAATGGAGATACCAACGTTGAAATCTCGGGGCTTATATAGATAGTAATCTGCTTTTGCTACCTCATCAGAAATCTGATGTAATGGAGTCAGATCATCTAAGATCCATAATGCACGACCTTGAGTGGCTACCACTAGATCTTTACGTTTAACCCTAAGATCGGTAATTGGGACTTCCGGCAGATTATTCTGAAGAGGTTGCCAGTTTTTCCCATCGTTAAAGGAAACAAAAACCCCGGTTTCAGTACCGGCATAAAGTAATCCTTTTTTATCAGGGTCTTCTCTTACTGTACGAGCAAAGGTGTTATTCGGAATGCCAGTTACTATTTTTTCCCATGACGATCCATAATTATCGGTTTTATAAATATAAGGAGTAAAGTCATTCATTTTATAACCAGCAACAGCGATGTACGCAGTAGCGGGGTCATGAGGAGATGGCTCAACAACATTAATAATGGCTTCCGGTAAATCCTTTGGGGTAACATTTGTCCAAGTTTCGCCTGCATTTTTAGAAACATGTACTAAACCATCATCAGAACCTACCCAAATAACTCCTTCCTTAATCGGAGATTCTTCGATATTGAAAAGGTTGTTATAACTTTCGGCAGTAATTTGCTCGTTAGAAATTGGTCCCCCGCCTTTACCTTGATGGTCTTTATTATTTCTAGTGAGATCTTTGCTTATTACATCCCAAGTTACTCCTCTATCAGATGATTTCATCACATACTGAGAACCATAATAAATAACAGAGGGATTGTGTGGAGAAACGAGAACCGGTCCATTCCAGTTGGCTCGATATTTTAAATTCTTAGGTTGTACACCGCTAACTCTCTCAGGATAAGGTCTAACCATTCTAACATTATCAATTTCGCTATCCCACTCAATGAAGTTACTGGCAAAATATGTAGAATAAATATATCGGGGATTGTCAGCATCAAATCCAACAGTTGAGGATTCACCGGCACGGATAATATCCCAATGCATCTCACCAATCCCACCATCAGATGTTTTGCTATCAATTACGATAGAGCTATTATCTTGCTGCCCGGAATAAACACGGTATGGATATTGATTATCGGTTATAGCACGATAAAACTGTCCGGTGGGCTGATTTCTAATGGATGACCATGTTTCTCCACCGTTGTAAGTGACGGCACCACCCCCGTCATTGGCATTGATCATATTGTCACTGTTTTCCGGATTGATCCACATATCGTGATGATCAACATGAGTAAACATACTCCCAGAAAATGTTTTACCACCATCGATTGACTTCATTGCGAAGCTGTTTAAAACCCATAGTTCATCCTCATCTGAGGGATCCGCAACAATATGCATGTAGTACCAGGCTCGGGCATAAGTTGTTGGGCCATTTGATGTCTGCACAAAGCTTTCACCGCCATCATCTGAGCGATAAACTCCTCCTTCCTTACCCAATGCTTCAATAGCCATATAAACTATCTTTGGGTTTGCAGGCGATATAGAAACCCCCATTTTTCCTTTCAATTCCGGAAGTCCTTTGGTTATTTCTTTCCAGGTTTTACCGGCATCAGTTGTTTTCCAAACTTTGCTGCCCGGCCCACCACTTTGAACATACCATGGCTTTCTATTAAAATCCCAGGAAGTAGCCATCATAATGTCCGGATTGGATGGATCTACACTTAGATCAGCTATGCCTGAGTTTTCATTTACATATAGAATCTTCTCCCAGTTTTCACCACCATCTTTGGTTAAGTAAATACCTCGTTCTTCATTTGGTCCCCAGGGATTACCTTGCGCAGCTACGTATACTACATCGGGATTTTTTGGATGGATAAAAACCCGGCTAATATGGCGAGTAGCTTCTAGCCCAATATGTGTCCATGTCTCACCTGCATCGGTTGATTTATAAACACCATCACCGTGAGATGTTTTAACCCCACGAACGGGACCTTCACCTGATCCAACATATATGATATTGTTGTCTGAAGGGGCTACTGTAACATCACCAATTCCTGTGGTATTAAAATAACCATCAGAGATAACATGCCATGTTGTACCACCGTCAGTTGTTTTCCAAACACCACCTCCGGTTGTACCCATGTAATAGGTATAAATATCTCCCGGAATACCTGTAACCGTAGTTGATCGGCCTCCACGAAAAGGGCCAATATTTCGATATGTTAAAGTTTCATAAAGGGTTTCATCAACAGGATAATTTGATATTTTTTCCTGTGCATTTGTGGGCGAATATAGTCCCAAGCAAAATATTAGTGCAAAGAGAGAAAGCTGTTTCATTGGTGTGAAATTAAAATTCAGGGTTGAGCTAGTTTAAAGAGAAGATTTTCCATTTTTGAACGTACTGATAATTTCTACCACTAAAAAAACGCAATAAATCTTTTAACAAAGATGAAATAAACGGAGGCTAATTCGTTAAGCTTCAGTAAATTGGAAACAATTATATTTATTAGGTAAGACTTTCTCCAAACTCTGTAAGGCAGATTACCTATACATGTAGTTCCTCCTACTTCTGATTATATTGTTTTATGGAAAAAATCACTCTATATATCAAAAACATGGTCTGTGACCGTTGTGTGATGGTCATTGAGACTGCATTGAAGGCTTTAGAGTTACAGGTGGATCACATTCAGCTGGGAAAAGCTGAAGTCACCCGCACCGGTGATAAACCCACTATGCATGAAATTGAAAAAGAGCTGGAGCGGTTTAACTTTGGGCTTATTAAGGATGAAGAGTCAGTATTAGTTGAAAAAGTTAAAACCACACTTATCCAGTGGGTAGAGTCCGGGGATCTGGAAACAGATGAGACGTCACTTTCCGATCATTTGGCAAGAAATCTGGCTAAAAGTTACGCGACCATCTCTCGTGTCTTTTCCCGAAAGGAAGAAATGACCATTGAAAAATATTTCATTCGGCTGAAGATCGAAAAGGCCAAGGAATTGGTCGAATACGGAAATCTTAGCTTCAGTGAGGTTGCCTATCGCCTGGGGTATAAGAATCTTCAGCATCTATCGCGCCAGTTCAAACAGATCACAGGAATGAGTATGAGCGAATATCAAAAACTTCAGGTACCGGACAGAAAATCCCTAGATAAGATCTAAGAATTGGATAAAGATGATACGGATTGGTGTATGTGATTTTATCAAAATGAATAATCAATAGTGTTAACGTGTTACGGTGTTAAAGAAAAAAACACCGTAACTTGTTAACACTGAAACGCCTGAACACCTAATCTCATGCTAAATTTAAAGATCCCACCGGGTGTGGTTTTTATTATTTGTATGGGATTGATGTGGCTCATTAAAGAAAACCTGCACAGCTCAATTCTGAAATTTGAGGGACACCTTTTGCTGGCTTTTGGTTGCTTTGCAGTCGGAGTCATAATAGGTTTGTTGGCTGTGATCGAATTTATTCGAAAGCGGACAACGGTAAACCCTCACAAACCGGAAAATTCAAGCAAGTTGGTCACTTCAGGTGTTTACACATACAGTCGGAATCCCATGTATTTAGCACTGCTGATCGCTTTGATTAGTGCGGTTTTGTATTGGGGAAATCCGTTTATCCTGGTCGTACTGCCTATTTTTGTTTGGTATATGAATGAATTTCAGATCAAGCCGGAAGAAGAGATAATGGAACAGAAATTTGGGGTTGAATTTTCAGAATATAAGAAAAAGGTTCGGCGCTGGCTTTGAAGTTTTAAATCAGGAACACACTTCACAGCAGCTATCGGGTTTGTTATCGGCAACAGAGTTTGTTTTTCCACTTCCAAAGAATGATGCGAGTGTAAATGACTCATTCGAGAATTTTTTCTGAACTCTGATCGCATTGGCAATTGCAATAAGAGCAACTCCAACGTCCGCGAAAATAGCCTCCCACATAGTGGCAAGTCCAACAGCGGCAAGAACCATTACCAGAATCTTAATACCCAGGGCAAAGCCAATATTCTGCCAGACCACTTTATGCGTAAATTTTGCGATGTGGATAGCCTGTGGAATTTTTGAGGGCTGATCGGTTTGAATAACCACATCTGCTGTTTCGATGGCTGCATCTGAGCCAATACCGCCCATCGCAATTCCTACATCTGCCAAGGTGATCACCGGGGCATCGTTCAGTCCGTCTCCTACAAACCCAACAACATGACCAGATCGCAAAGCCTTATTCACTTTGTCGTATTTACCGTCCGGAAGCAACCCTCCAAAAGCCTGACTTATGCCAAGCTGTTTGGCTATAGCATCTGTGGTTTGCTGATTATCCCCGGAAAGCATGATCAATTCGCTTACGCCTAAGCTCTTAAGTTCTTTCAGGGCTTGTTCGGCATCCGTTTTAATTTTGTCGGAGATCAAAATGGTTCCGATATGCATACCGTCTGCTGCTACATATACAATGGCAGATGGGTTATCATTATCTATTTCGGAAACGGAGACTTCATTCTCCTCCAATAATTTTCGATTGCCTACAAGGATCTTATTCTGGCTGATAGTTCCTTTAAGACCTCTTCCCGGTATTTCCTGAATGTCATTGGCTTCCGGTAAATCCTTTCCGTTGGTGAAACTCAGTATAGCTTTTGCAACGGGGTGCGAAGAGTGCTTCTCCAAAGAAGCGGCTAGTTTCAATATATCTGTAGTTTCATGTCCGTTAGCAGGATAGATTTCTTGCACCTCAAAGACTCCCTCGGTCATAGTCCCGGTTTTATCCAAAAACAAAGTTTTCATTTTTCGGAGTTGGTCCAGATAATCAGAGCCCTTTAGAAGAATCCCATTTTGAGAGGCCGCACCAATTCCCCCGAAATATCCAAGCGGAATGGAAATTACCAAGCCGCATGGACAGGAAACAACAAGAAAGATCAGTGCGCGATAAAACCAGTCTTGAAATACATAGGCTTCAACAAACAGCCAGGGCAGAAATGTGAGAGCTGTGGCCAGCCAGACGACAATAGGGGTGTAAACCTTCGCAAAGCGTGTCATAAAGCGCTGGGTAGGGGCTTTTCGTAGTGTAGCTTCCTGAACCATATTCAGGATGTCGGAAAGCCGTGAATCTTCATATTCTTTAGTCACTTTTATGCGTACCGGAACAAGCTCGTTAACTGATCCCGCCCAAACTTCTTCACCTGCATTTTTTGTCATAGGCTTGGATTCTCCTGTTAAGGCAGCAGTATTGAAAGAAGCCCGTTTTGTGAGAAGTTCACCATCAAGCGGGACTTTGGCCCCGGGTTTTACTTGAATGATCTCTCCCGGTTCTACTTCTGAAGGATGAATTTTTACTAATGTCCCGTTTCGTTCAACTGTAGCTATATCCGGTTGTTGATTGATGAGTGATTCAATGGAATGGCGGGCTTTACGAACCGCATTTCCCTGGGCATATTCACCGATCATATAGAAGAGCATTACCGCTACGCCTTCGGCATATTCACCTAAAATAAAGGCACCAACTGTGGCAATTCCCATGAGCAGAAATTCGCTGAAGATGGTGCCTTTTTGGATAGATTTAAAGGCTTTTATCCAAACTGGTGCTCCGACAAACAGATAGGAAATAAGATAAAGCGACAGAAAGACAATCTCATTTCCCTGGAAGGGAATCCAGTATTGAAGGGTCAATGCCGCAATTAAAAAAACGGCCGACCAAAATACTTCGTAATATTTTTTTATGAATTCCATGTATTAAAAATTTAGCCTGTCATAGCGAGAAGTCCATATTTATAATTTAAGCAAAGCCATCTTTCGATGTAGCCATCTCCGTGATTACGCTTGTGATTATTTGGAGGGAAATTGCAAGGTATTTGCTCTCTACGTTCGCTGGATATCTCACTATGATGACTTTATATCTTTTTTCCTAAAACTTAGGATAATAAGGTATCAATGGGACGGAAGCGAGTCTTATACTTATGTGTATTTTTTGTGCAGGATTGTGTAATACTTTATTGATGGAAGTGCTTCATATTCCAAAAGGTAGTAAAGGAAAGAGACCATTCCCAATTACTATAAATTCTGAATAGTAATAATACTTATAAACAGGTAACTAGGGTGCACTGATCAAAACAATATTTTCTGAGATCAGCCCCTTATCATTTTCTGTTACGTCAAATTCAAAGATGAGTTCTCGGCTTGGCAGATATGAGGTATCGAAATCATCCTCAAATTCTGATATATGAGCAAACACGGTTTTGTATGGCGAGCATGAGTCACGCGAATCGGTGATCCATAAGCAATCCTCTTTTCGTGTCAAGAAACGCAAAAAACCATAGCCTTCATCCTGAGTGAAGTCGTAACAGACGCCACGCACTCTTGAACCGGTTTCGCCCCATTTATAAGGTGAGTCAACAGGAAGCAATCCAGGAATCAGATAGCCTGAAACTGAAGAATCTACCGTTTTTTTAAGGGATGAGGATACGTTATCAAAAGCAACCAATTCGACCCGGCATCCTTTATTCTGCAGGGCATTCACTACGCTAATATAACTTCCACTGCTGCTTAAGAGGACAATTTTATCAAGGTGATCGGCCTGAACCAGCATATCAACAGCCATATCCATATCTATGTAAGACTTAGTGATCTTTTCGCCAGTTTCGTGATTGGTATAGGTGTGAACCGGTTTTTCGATCACTTTATATTCATAATCTCTTAGCACATCGCAAAAACGCTGGGTCTTGATCCGGTAATCGCGGTCTTCCTTCAGTCTTTCATTGTCGTAGCACAGATAAACATTCAGCCTTGAGGCAACAGCACCGTTTCGGCATGCAAACATTCGTAAAGTATCGTAGCGGAGACCGTATCCTCCGTTCATCGTCACATTAACAGCATCAACATATATACCGACTCGTTCTTTCGTATTCATAAAAATAATCCTGCATATTCAGCTTTAAAAATAATATTAAAAACAGTGAAGCAATATAAACTCAACGCTACCAAACCATTAACATAAATTTTAGGGAGAGAATCAAGAACTTAAATTTCATTCACAACCCAATTGAGTTACCTCTTAAATTCTTTGTCTTTTGAATAAGGCCATATAGGAAAGTGCAGCTACCGAAGATATGCCCGCAGTCATTAGAAGGATGGATGAAATGAGATCGGTAAATCCCATTTGCAGAACGTAAGGCTTGGAATAATAAAGGACGACTGATAAGATCATAACCCCAAATCCATAGAGGAGTTGATAGGGTACTTTAAAAACCTTGTTTGAGTAGTAGTAGATAACCATGGCCATGGTAAAATAGCTCAGCAAAGTTGCGGAGGCAGATCCCATCATTCCGAAATATGGGATGAGGATCAGATTAGCTAAAATCGTGATACCGGCCCCAATAAGAGTGATCTGCGGCAGTCGTTTGGTGGTTTCGCTAATAAATATTCCGGCTGAGAAATTGACATACCAGCCCTGAAACCAATAGGCCAAAAGTAATATAGGCACAATGGTCAGTCCACCCCAGAATTTTTTATCAACTAAGTAGAAATCCAGTACAGGAACCTGAATGGAAACAATCTGTTCAGCAAATAGAGCCACGAAAAGAAAAATAAGGGCTGCAGCGGAATTGAAGAAAACGAATGTTTGAGAAAAGGTCTTGGGTGCTGATTCTTCCTCAGATTGGCGCATAAAAAAGGGCTGCCAGGCCATTCTGAACATCTGAACCAGTAATAACATGAACACAGCCAGTTTGTAACAGGCGCTATAGATCCCCACAATATCATCGGGAGTTTGATCCGCACCATAAAGGCGCTCAACTGTAGAGGGCTCCATGGATTTCAAAAAAAAGCGGTCAAGCAGTTCATTGATAACATGACCGAAACCCGCAGGAACAAAAGGCAATCCGAAAAGGAGGGCCCTTTTTAATAATTGGGTATTCCATTTACCCGCCCACATTGGAAGAGTGAAAAACCAGGTGGCAACGGCTGTAAGTAGAGATGCAGCCAAGTTACTTATAAAGACAGCTTCGATCCCATAATCAAGTACGAGGATCAGATAGAAGTTTAATCCCAGATTCACAATCACATTGCCTGTTTTGATAACAGCGAATGAGATGGACTTACGAACCAGTCGCAGTTCAGCAAATGGAACAATGGCAATGGTATCGAATAAAAGAATACCCAGCATCATCCGGAAAACAGGATCCCCGCTTTCTAATCCTATCAAGGGTGTGATAAGTGGCTGCATGCTCCAGATAATAAGTACAAACAGGCCGGATGAGACTAAAAGAAATAACTGAAGGGTCTTAAAGATGCTTTTGGCTTCTTCACGGTCTTTGCCATACCGAATGTAAGCTGACTCCATCCCCATAGTGAAAAGCACATTGAACATGGCAATGGCAGCAAAGATCAGACTGACGATACCGTATTGATCCTCAGAAAAGACACCGGTGTGAAGTGGAACTAAAAGATAACCGATGAACCGAGCAAGCACGCTGCTTACGCCATAGATCATGGTATCGGAAAATAGTTCTTTTAACTTCGTCAATTCAGCAGGTTTTATTTGATGAAAGGGCTAAGATAGGTTCAGCCGTTCGATCGCTTCAACTCCAAGAGCGTAGCTATGTTTCCCAAAGCCGGTAATGATGCCGTTCATGACAGCACCAGTTATAGAACGATCACGGAATTCTTCTCTGCCGTGAATATTCGACAGATGAACCTCCACTTTTGGGAATGTAACAGCATCTAGAGCGTCACGGAGAGCCACTGATGTGTGTGAGTAACCGCCCGGATTAATGATCAATGCTTCGGTGTCGTTTTTCATCGCATCCTGTATACGGTTGATGAGCTCACCCTCAACATTACTTTGATAAAAGCTGAATGTATGATCAGGATACTGTTTTTGAAGTTCAGTCTGAATGTCCGGAAGAGTGTCTTTACCGTAAACATCAGGATCGCGGGTTCCCAGTAAATTCAAATTTGGACCGTTGATGATCAGGATATTCATAGCTCAACATTTTTACTGATCCTTCTTGCCAGATTCAGCATTTCGGTATCACCTAACTCAACTTTTTTACCCAAGCTAAATTCTTGTGATTCCTTATATATTGGGATGAGATGTATATGCGCATGTGGAACGAGCATTCCTTCAACTATCACTCCGGTACGCATTGGTTGAAGTGTTTTATCGATAGCCTTGGCCACCTTTTGTGAGAATTTGGTCAATTCAGCTAGATCTTCTGAATCCATATCAAAAAGATAATCGATCTCTTTTTTTGGTATGCAGAGTGTGTGTCCTTTAGCTGACGGATTTATATCTAAAAATGCGTAATGACGGTCATCCTCGGCTATCTTATAACTTGGTATTTCCCGTTCAATTATCTTAGTAAAAATTGTTGCCATAATTTTTAATCAAAGCTGTTAATTTGAAAGAAGATACTATCCAATAAACAGAAATCCTTATGAACTCTGCAAGAGTCTCTTTTTTTATTTTCTTATTGATAGGCTTTTCAGTCTTGTGGAGTGAAGAGGCCATGAGTCAAGATGTGCAAGATAACCTGATAGGTGAGGTTACATTAGATCAAATAATAGAGAACAGTAGGATCTTTAAAGTGTATGTTGACAGATATGAACCGGATCCAAGGGATATTGAGTATTTAAGCAGTCTGAATGGAGATTATTCCATAGTTGTGTTTTTTGGAAGTTGGTGCAGAGAATCAACCAAGTACACTCCGGGATTGGTGAAAACACTGAACCTTGTGAATAATGATCAGATTGAAGTCACATATGTTGGTGTGGATGAACAAAAAAAATTCCCAAATGAATTTTTAAAATTGTTTGATATCAAATATATTCCCACCGTTGTGGTTCTGAAAGACGGTAATGAATATGGAAGAATCGTTGAAAGGCCACAATTACCAATTGAAACTGAGCTTGTTCAGATATTGAAAAGGCTGCAAGAAAATTGAGAAAAATTCAATTTTTCCTTGTACTCTAATTTATAAATGCCTTATCTTTGGAATCTGAATTAAGAATCGGTAGCTCAGTTGGTAGAGCAACGGCCTTTTAAGCCGTGGGTCGAGGGTTCGAGCCCCTCCCGATTCACTTTTTATTTTTGAAGACTTTTTAAGACTCTCTCTTGACCAGCCCCATACGATTGATCTCGGATGGGGTTTTTTATTACTAGCTTATCGAAGGTCAGTTTGTATGTTATTATTGTTTTCTACAAAAGAATATAAGGTTCAAAACAGCAAATTGTACTTAATAGGCAAATTAACGTATTTTGGTCTCAGCGAATAATCTACAGGCTTATTTATGAACCTACAATTTTTTAATCCGCTCAGGTGGAAAAAGTCTTTTCTGGTAATTTTACTTACCACATTTGTAGTGGCATGGTTCACTTTCATAGATACCTACAGCTTGAAAACACGTTGGGATCTTTATTCTCAAAAAGAAGAATTAAAAGAAAGAACAGAGGATCTTAACGACAGGTCCGAGGAACTCAAAGTCAAGATCGAAAGATTGAATGAGGATCCTGCTTTGCTCGAGAAGATAGCTCGTGAAGAATATGGGATGCGAAGATCTGGTGAAACGGTCTACAAAGTTAAACGAGAGAAATAGAGCTTCTGTTTGGTTCGTGATACCCTGCCTGTTATCTTCACCAAAACAAATTTCGATTCTAAAATTATACTAAATGAAAGCTATTGGTGTAGATCTCGGCGGAACCAATATCAAAGCAGCTGTCGTTGATAAAGAAAATGGAATTATTGACCAGGTTACAACTCCCACTCAGGCTAATCTTGGAAAAGATCATTTACTTGACAGAATAGCAGATACTGTCAAAGACCTCATAAAAAAGAATGAGATCATCGGAATGGGTATGGGAATGCCTGGTATGGTTTCTAAGGATCAGACCACAATCAATAACCCGCCTAATCTGCCAGGATGGGGTTCGGTTAATGCTGCACAGGAAATGGAAAACAGATTGGGTATCCCCTGCAAGATCGAGAACGATGCAAATATTGCGGCGCTAGGTTCCCTCCATTTTGGTGTTGGTAATAAATACGACAGTTTTATCATGATCACCCTTGGAACCGGGGTCGGTGGTGGGATCATATATGAACGCAAACTCTTTAAGGGAACTATGGGTATGGCCGGTGAACTTGGTCATGTGATCATAGATTACCATGGCCCACTTTCAAACAGTGTTACAAGAGGAACCGTAGAAGCCTACCTGGGACAGCGCTTTTTGAGCCGGTATGCATCGGATCTTATTTCACAAAATCCTTCTAACCCGCTTTATAAAAAGTTCTTCAAAGACTTTAGTCAGCTTGAACCCGTTGACCTTACCAATGCAGCAAGGGAAGGCAATGAGCTAGCCATAGAAATTCTCGCTAAAAGCGGTCAGCGACTGGGATATGCGATCATTAACTACGTGCATATGATGGATATCAGAAAGTTTGTTGTAAGCGGAGGCGTGTCTAAAGCCGGTGATTTTCTATTTGAACCTGCAAAGGATATCGTAAACAAGCATATGATGGAGCCGTTCAGAGAAGGGTTTGAGCTCACTTACGAAGATCTTGGCAATGACAGTGCCTTACTTGGAGCAGCAGGATTAGCTTTTGATTCTTTCTCTTAATCATAATTGTATATGACCTTAGCCATCAACACATATACGGGCAAGGGCTTAGTTATTTTTTGTCTTTTTGTGTTGATGGAACTTCCGGTTTTAGCCCAACAAACCGATTCTGTAGCTGTCAGGCCGGATACCACTCTTCAGCGAAATAAAAACGGTCCTCCGGGTCAAACTGAAATAAGTAATGTTCCTGACGATGCCGTTAGATTTCAGTCAAGTGACTCGTTGGTAATTAATTTCAAAGGTGGAAAGAAGGCGTTTCTATTTGGTTCAGCCAGTGTGAAGCATTCGGCAGGTGAACTTAAGGCAGGTGAGATCAATATGGATATTGATAACACCACCGTTGAAGCAACCACCTTAACCCCTGAGGATACCCTGTCGAGGCCGGTCCTGATCCGGGAATCGGATGAGATCAAAAGTACACGAATTTTGTTTAACTATAAAACACAGAAAGGGAAGTTTGAAGCTGCACAAGTGAAGGTTTCAGAAGGTCATCTGATTGGTTCAAAAATAAAGAATGTAAATGAGAGTGAAGTTTTTATTGAGGATGGGATCTACTCTACCTGTCCCCCCGAATACATGTACTATTATCTGAAAGCCAAAAAAATGAAGCTCGTGGATGAAGACGAACTTTTCTTCAGTAATGCTCAACTGTATATTCTGGATATTCCGTACCCAATTATCTTTCCATTTGGTTATGTACCCACAGATATTGAGAAACAGCGGTCAGGACTCCTAACTCCAACCTATGCTTTTCAGGATCAGAACAACCGGGGACTTGGCCTGCAGAACGTTGGATGGTTTCAGTATTTTAATGATTATCTGACCGGGCAGGTTGACGGGGATATTTACACCTCCGGTTCTTTTTATTTAAATGGTTTGATGCAGTATAGAAATACTGATCTGTACAATGGCTCAATAAGACTGGGATATTCCAATGACCGCGGTATGGAGCCAACAGACCCTGATTTTTCGGAAACCATACAGCGATCAGTATCGGTACAGCACAGCCAAACCATATCGCCATATGCAAGTTTATCAGCCAACGTAAATTTAAGAACTGCCGATTTCAACAGGCGGAACTCATACGATATCGATGATCGGGCTGAGGTCAATTCGAATTCAAAAGTTTCCTATAACTACAGGCATCCAGAAAACCTGTATAGTTTCAGTACCAATGCACAGCTTGTTCAAAACTTTACGAATTCCTCAACTCGACTGAGCGGACCCTCAGCCAACTTCAGGCTGAAAAATATATCACCGTTTCAAAGTAGTACAGGAACGGGAAATCAGGATTGGTACGAAACCATAAGTTTAAGTTATAGCAATAACCTCAGGTCACAGTTCAATTTTGATCCGATTGATGCAGACAGCTCTGAGATCTCATTCTTTGAAGCATTAACGGATAAGGATAAGTACGAAGTTGCAACAGGTAACGACCGGTATATTCAGGCAGGCTTACAACATCAGGCCGGACTACAAATTGGACAGATCATACCAAGCCAGTTCCTTAACATCTCAACCGGAATAAATTATACTGAAAACTGGTATCCATCCACAGTTCGAAAGACATTTAATGCCGATTCCAATCGTGTTGAAACCAATAAGAAATACGGATTCGCTGCTTCAAGAGAATTCAGTACAAACCTCAGTTTTGGAACGACCTTTTATGGAATATCAAATATGAGGCTGGGAAGTTTTCGGGGATTAAGACATACAGTACGGCCAAGTTTAAGCTTTAGCTACAGACCTGATTTCAGTGCGGAACGATGGGGGTATTATAAAACGGTTCAGACCGATTCACTTGGCAATACACAACAATATTCCATCTTTGAAGATGCAATTTTTGGTGGTCCCGGGAGGGGAGAATCGAGGTCATTGAACTTCTCGATGCGAAATGTATTTGAGACCAAACGGGTAAAACGCGACAGCACAGGGGAAGTAAGTGAAAATAATATCCGATTCATTGACAACCTATCATTGAATACATCATACAATTTTGCTGCCGACAGTTTGAATTTAAGCGATCTTAGGACCCGAATAAGCTCCAGTGCTATTGATGGTTTGAATTTAAGTGCTACAGCTAACTTCTCATTTTATCAGTTTGATTCAACCGGCAGAGAGTTCGACCGTTTTTTTATAGAGGATAGTAAAAAATTAGCCCAGCTCCGCTCTTTTTCAGTAAATGCGAGTACTTCGTTCAGAGGCGGTGACGGAGTTCAGGTTTACACACCGGAGTACCGACGCAGATATGATCCCTTCGATCAATCCACCTTCCATCCCATAGATACAAGGTTTGGTTATGAGCCGGTTCCGCCTTTGAGTTCACCATGGAGCGTTTCTCTGAACTTCAGTTATAGCTGGACGTATCGTTTTAATGATGAACCGACCAAGAGAGCCACACTGCGTGCATCCAGCATTTCGTTTAATTTAACCCCGAAATGGCGCTTCAATACAGATGTGGGATATGATTTTGTTGGTAAAGAATTTACTCCGTCTCAGTTTGCGCTGAGCAGAGATCTTGAGTGCTGGAATCTGTCGTTTCAGATCAATCCGTTTGGAGAGTTTAAATATTATTTCTTCAGGTTGAGCGTAAACAGCTCCCAAATACAGAGTTTATTCCAGAAGCTGCCAGTCCTTAAAAATCTGGAAAGAAGCTCAAGTCCTTCCGGTGCAAGAGGCCGTAGATATGGTGGTTTTTAGAGGGAGTCGCGGCCTACGCTCGAAAGGTATTTGACCACATATTTACCAATGATATCAAATTCAAGATTCACCTTGTCGCCGATCTTCTTGCCTTTCAGATTCGTGTAATCCCATGTATAAGGGATGATGGCAACCACAAAGGTATTGCCGGAATCTCGGGCTACGGTCAGGCTTATCCCTTCCAAAGTAATGCTTCCCCGTCCCACGATCATATTTTCAAATTCTGATGGGTATTCTATCGTTAAAAGCCAGCCGGTCTCTTCCTTTTCGATCTTGGTGATAGTTCCGGTGGTATCTACATGCCCTTGCACCATGTGTCCCTCAATCCCTTGATCAAGAGTCATAGATCGTTCCAGATTTATAGGGTCTCCGTCTTTTAATGATCCGAGAGAGGTTTTGCGCAAGGTTTCCTCAACGCTTTGAACTGTAAAGGTATTTTCATCAAATGCCACAACCGTGTGGCACGCACCATTGATGGCAATGCTTTCGTCCTCATGGCAGGTGTCTGCAAAAGAGCAAGAGATCTTCATTTCCTGCCCGCCGCCATTCAAAGATTTAATATTTTCAATTTTTCCGACTTCTTCTATAATTCCTGTAAACATAGTATTCGATTAAATATATCCGGTTAATAACATATCGTCACCCACTTTGCTCCAGGTGACGTCTTTAAGGTCAACAATATCTCTCATTTTATTGATCCCGATTCCGATAAGGGACCGGGTTCCGGCTCCCAATAACTTAGGGGCAATAAACAGTTCGATCTTATCTACTAAGCCTTCTCGTAATAATGCTGATGAGAGTTGCTGCCCTCCCTCTACTAAAATAGAAGTAATTCCTTTCTCACCCAACATTTTGAATGCCTGCCGCAGATCGGCATGTCCCTCAACTTTGGAAACTTGAAGGATGTGGCCCCGAAAATAATTTTGCTTCATCAGTTTTAGCATGGGATCTGCATCTGTAGCTGAGGCCTCCTTATTCCAGGTGATTATAATGGTCTTTTCTTCAAATTTATCAGAAAAAAGATTCAGTTCTTTTGGTAACTCATAAGGTCCGTCGATCACAATGCGCTTAGGTTGCCGGCCGGAAACATGCCTGACGGTAAGGCTTGGATTATCAGTGATGGCAGTGGTTCGTCCCACCATGACCCCATCATATTCTGAACGCCATTTATGGACCATTTTTCTGGATTGTTTTCCTGTTATCCATTGGGATTCACCATCAGCTGCTGCCAGATAACCATCAACAGTTTGAGCTATTTTTAAAGTAATAAATGGTCTGCCAAATGTCTGATGATGGATGAAAAATTCATTGAGCTTTTCAGCTTTATCGTTCAGAACTCCCACCTCAACCTCAATACCTTTATTCCTGAGATGAAGAATACCCTTTCCATTAACATTTGGGTTAGGGTCTCGCATACCTACAACAACTCGTTGAATGGGTAAATTACCTAACATGGTTGCACAAGGCGGCGTTTTGCCGTGGTGTGAGCAGGGCTCTAAAGTAACATAGACGGTAGCTCCCTTCAGATCTTTCCGGTCTTTAACAGAATTAACGGCATTTACCTCGGCATGTGCCTCTCCGAATTTTCTGTGATACCCTTCACCGATCTTTGTTCCATCGGCTGAAATGATAACGCATCCAACCAATGGGTTTGGGGCGACCATGCCCTTGCCTTTTTTGGCAAGCTCAAGGGCTTCAGCCATCCATTTTTTATCGTCTGTATGCTGATTAGTTTGGGACATGTTGGAATGTACGGTATTTTAGACTCTAGACTCTAGACTCTAGGCTATAAGGCAAACAAAAAAGGGTGAGAAGAAACTTCTCACCCCAAATTCTTAATAAAACTTCTGAAGAATTATCGTAGCAAGCGGTCTCTGTTATCTACGATTTTAGCACTCTCTCGCAATTCTTCCAACCAAATAGAGTTGAATTCCTCAAATTTTCGTTGCTCAAGTCTCTGACGGATCTCATTTCTTGTTTGTGGAGTTAAGTTTGCCAGGTCAGCTTCTTCTTTGTTTACAACTTCAACGATGAATGCAGCACTGTTCCCAACTATTACATCGGATGTTTGGCCTTCATTAAGACTGAGTACGGCTCCAATTACCATTGGTTCACGCCCTGCACCTTGAATGACCGTTGCGTTGGCTCTCAGGTTATTTTGTGATTGTATTTCCTGATCAGTTTGCTCAGCTATAGCTTCAAGTGTTTGATACTGGTTAAGCAATCCCTGAACTCGTTCTTCTGTTAATTCCTTACGTCTGTCAATATTAACAAGATTTTCAACCTGAGTTCTGACTTCCTCGAATGGGCGGTAGCCTTCAGGGGTCACTTCAAGAACTTCAAGCACTACGAAATCTGAATTCAGTTCCAAAACATCAGAAATATCACCTTCATCAGATCTGTCAAGGAAATTCATGATCTGCTGACTGGTTCCCAAGCCTGAAATAAAGTCATTGCCTTTAGTAGCAAAAGCCTCTTTGATCTCCAGATCTCTTGATTGGGCTTCTTCCTCAAAATCAGTTTCTTCTGAGGCAAAAAACTCAAAATCGGCTGCTCTTTCGTTAGCATCGTCAATAGTAGCCGGCAGAGCCTGAATGTTATAACTCATGATCTGAAATTTGACCTCATTTCCACGCTCAGCTTCTTTTTTAAGGATCGCAGCCTGGTTTGCAGTTAAGATCACATCAGACACTTCACCTACGTTAAGATCTAACACAGCCTGATATTCATCCCGGATATCGTCTTCACTGACAAAAGAAGAGTTGTAGTCAGTGGAAGAACCCTGTCGGGATAGGAAAAGTGAATCGTTTTCAGATTCAGCAAAGGGGGTTTTTAGTTCTCTTAAATCTTCAATGATCTGAGCAGTATCTTCTGCGGTTGGGAGCTTGCTGAAAGTCACATAACGAAAACGATAGCTCTCTTCTCTTGAAAACCGTTCTTTGTTGTTATTGTAATAACTTCGGAGCTCAGAGTCTGAGATGTTCAGTTCTTGTTCTGCTACTTCACTGAATGGAAAACGCAGGTAGTTAACCTCTGCTATGGTATTGTTGCGGATGTATTCGTCTTCAACTTCCTGATCAGTTACCTGCAAGCCGGCTGCAATAAAGTTTTGCAGCTTTTGTTGTCTGCGCTGGTTGCGAAGCTGAACTTCAAGAGCAACTGCTTGTTGAGAATATTCGCTGGAAGAAAGTACTTGCTGTATCGCTGCACGATCGATGGTGCCATCTTCACGGGTGAAATTCTGACGAATGATAGGTGCAGGGTTATCCCCATATACCATATCCAAAATTTCCTGATCAGTAACAGTTATACCAAGCTCTTCCATTTTTTGGTCGAGCAAACGGGAATTTACAAGTTCATCCCAGGCCTGATTTTCATAGAAAGCCCGCATTTCCGGAGTCATAGAATTCCCGGTCTGTTGGCTGTAAGCATTAGAATAGTACTGAATTCTACTCTGATATTCTTCGTTTGTGATCTTTTCACCATTTACACTGCCAAGCGAGTTTGGGCCGGCTTGGAGTGCATCAAAAAAGTTTACATCGGCCAAGACCCAGAGTAAACCAAAAGATCCGATCAGCACCCACAGGATAATTCCGGTGCTGTTTCTCATTTTTTCCATTACACCCATAAAAGGTTACCTCTAAAAAAACATTTATAAATTTGCGATTTGGTTACCACAAAGGCCATTGCGGTACCTTTGGTAGTAAGCTTGGAAATATAAGCCAATACCGCAGGAATTGAAAGCTAATTCAAATAAAACGGTGGTTAAAATACCTCGATCAGCCTCATGTGTTTGAGATACTTACCGGGATCTTCGTTAATATTTTTGATAAGCTGGTTAAGATTAACAGATAGACTATCAATGTTATTGTATAGCGACGGGTCGTTGGCAAGTTTTCCGAGTGTACCCGTTCCGTTGTTTATCTTAGTTAAAACCTCATCCAGTGTTGTATTGGTTTTATTCAACCCTTTACTCAAAGTATCCAGTTCTTTACTGGTGCTTTCGAGATTAGTGATAAGGGAAGTAAGTTTTTCCTTGTTCTCAGAGCTCAATTCGTTAACATTTCCCAGCGTTTCTTTAGCATGGATGATCATTTCATCAAGGTCACTTTGCCGTTGAGAAATGACCTGATCAAGAGAGGAAGTGGTAGATCTGAGATTACCGAGTATTCCTGAAATATTTTGCCGATTGGTATCGTTCAGCGTTTCATTCAATCCGCCTATGAGTTCTTCGACGCCCTGAATAGAAGCGGAAATATCATTGCTTAGCTTTTCTCCTTCTGCAGCAAAACTGTCCATAATGCCCTGTTCGTACACGCCATCAATGGTTTCTCCGTCCTGGACCATCTGTTGGGAATCTGATTTCTGTATTTCAATATATTTCCCACCAAGTACCCCACTGGATTTAAGTACGGCAATGGATCCTATAGGTATCTGGTATTTCTCTTCGATGCTAAGTGTCACCAAAGTTGAATCAGATATCAAAAGGTCCATATTTTTGACAGACCCAATTTTGAACCCTTTTATGTTAACAGGGTTGCCGGGAATTAATCCATGTACCTGACTGAATTTTGTATATATGGTATTTGATGTTTTAAATACGGGCTGATCTTTCATGATGCTATAGCCAATAAAGCCTACAATAATAGCAACTATAGTAGTCAGTCCGATCTTTAATTCGTTGGAAACTTTTGCCAAGGTTATGGTCTCCTATGCAGTTTGTTTGTTGATTTGATACTCGCTTGCGGTAATGAAATCTATAAGATTTTTATTGTCGCTGTGTTGCATGTCTTCCGTTTTGCCAAACCAGCTTAGCTTTTGATCATCTAAAAAAGCCACCTTTTCGGAAATGGATAAAACGCTGTGCATATCATGGGTGATCACAATGGAGGTAATATCAAGAGAGTCAGCAAGATCTACAATTAATTCGTTTATCTCACTGGAAGTTCTGGGATCCAGCCCTGAGGTTGGTTCATCATATAATAAATAATTCGGTTTCAGTATAATGGCACGTGCCAAGCCGACTCGTTTTCTCATTCCACCGGAAAGCTCTGCGGTAGATTTGTCGCCGGAGCCCTTCAGGTTTACCATTTCCAATGCTTCGTTGACGTTTTGTGTGATCTCTTCTTCCGTTTGATCGGAAAAATATCTAAGAGGAAAGGCTACATTTTCAAAAGTACTGATGGAGTCAAAAAGAGCTCCGCCCTGAAACAGAATTCCAAAGCGTTGCCTTATTTTACGCAATTCTGTGTAGCTGAGGTCAAAAACTGATTTGCCGTCTATCAGGATTTGCCCTTCATCCGGATAAAGAAGTGCGTTCAGGTGTTTCATAAGCACCGATTTCCCACAACCCGACCGTCCGATAATAGCGGTAGTTTCACCATCCTGGATGGTAAAACTTACGTCTTTCCATACCAAAAGGTCGCCAAAGCTTTTTGTTAGGTTTTTAATTTCGATCATGATCTATAACAATAGGGCTGCTAAAATAAAATCGGCCAAGAGTACAAAGATACAACTTAAAACGGTTGCACGCGTAGTGGCGTTACCAACACCTTCGGCTCCACCAAATGCATAATAGCCCTTGTAACAGGCAATTGAGGTGATCACAAATCCAAAGACAAATGATTTGATGAGTCCAAAAATAATATCTGATTCAAAGAAAAAAGCCCGGCCTCCCTCCATAAATTCTGCAGCAGGCAAAATACCATCAACTGCACCGGCTGTGATCCCTCCTATAATTCCAAAAACAGCAGCAGTTGTATATAAGATCGGAAACATCAATATACCGGCAGTTATACGTGGGACCACCAAAAAGGAGACGGAATTGAATCCCATGGCTTCAAGGGCGTCTATTTGCTCACTCACCCTCATTGTGCCAAGCTCAGTTGACATTCGTGCACCAACCTTGCCGGCAAGCACCAGGGCACTGATAACAGCTGCAAGTTCAATGATAAGGGATTGAACTACGATGGAACCTATTATTGTACTTGGATAAAGATCTGTATCAAGTTGGTAGGCCGTTTGCAGAGTCATAACCGCACCTGTGAAGATGCCAACTAAAAATATGATAGGTATAGACTCATATCCCACCTTCACAAATTCCTGGAAAAGGTTCTTTCGGTATGTGCTGAACTCGGTGGATGACCTCAGGGCTTGATATAAAAGCTTACAATACCTGCCAAACTCTCTTAAGCCTGCTGCTAAACGTAATTCTCTAAATGCGGATATCATTTCTTAATCAATAATCTTGACGTATTGCCGAAGCATTTGATTATATTACAAAACATTTTTGCCAATTGTGATTTTAAATAATTAAAAAGTGCGAGTTTTGACAGCCTTACTGGTGATTTTTCTGGCCATTGGAAATACGTCAGCTCAGTCTAATTCATCAAGTTTTTATAGATTTTAGAGATTGCACTAACTGCACGTGTTTCAGCGCTAGAGGGCGGGCACTTAGCATACCGGTACGGCGATTTCTCGCTTATGCATCTGAAGCCCGCTTATGTGGGGCGTTAGATAAAGGAATGGCTGTTTCAGGAAGCTATATCAATTTTTTAGGTGAAACCAGCATATGTTTTACAAGACTCAAAATTGGTGAAAAAGATTGCGGATCAATATCATTTGGTGTAGGAATCAATATTGGCGACCTTTCCTTTGATATCAGCCGAAACTCTTACAGCGATCTTGGCGGGTTAACAAGATTGAGTTTGAAAACTAAATTGCGATGAGTTCATTAAAAAAACTTCAAAATTACTCCATTGAAAATGCAGCTACCATACGAATTGTGTTAGCTACAGTTTTCTTGGGAATCGTTTTTTTTCTTGGATCTGTTGGATACCATGTGATAGAAGGGCTTTCCTTTTTTGATGGCTTTTACATGACTTTTATCACCATCACAACCATTGGTTTTAGAGAAGTTAGTAATTTAAGCGTAGAAGGAAGAATACTTACCATTGTAGTGTTTGTATTGGGCATTGGGGTAATCTCCTATATTGCTTCACAAACAACGCAATTGATATTTGAAAGTGAATTATTTTTTGAAAGAATGATGAATAAAAGGATCAAGAAGATGAAAGATCACTATATAATTTGTGGCTATGGAAGAATTGGGCACAGAATTGCACAGGATTTGAAAAAAGCTGACTTGCCGGTTGTGATCGTTGAGAACCGAGAATCCAGTATTGATCGCATTAAAAAAGACCAATTGGAATATGTGGAAGGAAACGCTCAAGATGAGGAGTCTTTATTAAGTGCCGGGATACAAGAAGCAAAGGCTCTTATTTGTTCTCTTTCGAGCGATCAGGATAATGTCTTTACCACCTTGGTAGCAAGAGAATTAAAGCCTGATATATTTATTTTAGTACGTACCAACGAGAATAAGAACCGAAGAAAAATTTTAAAGGCTGGTGCTAACAAAGTTATCTCTCCATATGAAATTGGGGCAGACCGCATGGCGAATGTCATTCTAAGACCAAATGTGGATAAGTTCCTCGAAAAAATGACAAGCGGAGATCATCAGGATCATACGTTTGAGGAAGTTCAGATCAGTGACAAGTCGGATGTGGTTGGTAAGTCACTAATGGATATCCATGTGCGAAATAAATTCTCAGTATTGATCATCGCAATAATACCCGGTAACGGGAGTATAGATTTCAATCCCGGTGGCGATACAGTGCTGAATGAAGGAGATTCTTTGATCGTACTTGGGGATCAGGATAAAATTGACGTTTTCAGAACAACCGTTTGTCAGGATGAGAGATCACTGTCAGAACGGGCAGAAGAAATTTAAAATTAATTGAATAGAAGAAACTAATGATAAGATATTTAACAGCGGGAGAATCTCACGGACCTGAACTTACAGGTATTGTGGAAGGAGTGCCCGCGGGTTTATCCATTACTGAAGATGAGATCGCTACCCATTTGGTTCGCAGGCAGCAGGGATATGGACGTGGCGGCAGAATGGCCTTTGAAAAAGATTTTGCGACCATTACATCAGGCTTGAGGTTTGGTAAAACAATGGGAGGCCCGATTGCTATGACCATGCCGAATCGGGCATTCGAAAAGGATGATGCCGGTTGGCCTGTCGTGATGAATAAAGCAGTTGAAGCCAATGATATAGAAAAGATCACTCTGCCAAGGCCCGGTCATGCAGATCTGGTTGGAGCCCAGAAATTCAATTTTGATGATATTCGTCCGGTCATTGAGCGTTCCAGCGCAAGAGAAACGGCAATGAGAGTGGCCTGTTGTTCCATAGCCAGGCAGTTTTTGAAGAACTTTGGCATCGAAATTGGCGGGCACGTGCTTCGGGTCGGTTCTGTCGGATATGATAGCTGGGAAACAGTTCGCAGTAAGGTTGATCCTTTGATGGCGAACGGTGCTGAGTCCATTTATAAAACAGCAGATGAATCTGATGTCCGCTGTCTGGATGAAGAGCTCTCGGCGCAGATGAGAGAAGAGATCAAAGTTCGCAGAAAAGAAGGCTCTTCCCTTGGCGGTATCTACGAGATCGTGGTAACAGGTTTGCCGGCCGGTTTGGGCAGTTATGTGCATTGGGATAAAAAACTAGACGGGCAACTGGCCCAGGCTATACTTGGAACACAGGCAATGAAGGGCGTGGAATTTGGCCTGGGTTTTGAATCAGGTTCCCGGCCGGGGCACGAAGTGCATGACGAAATCACCTTTGAAGAAAGTGAAAGTCGATTTTCGAGAAAGACAAATCGCATGGGTGGCTTTGAAGGAGGTATGACAACCGGCATGCCAATTATTATGAGAGGTGTAATGAAGCCGATCCCAACTATGCTGAATCCGCTTGGAACAGTAGATATGCATTCTAAAAAAGCTACAGAGACCCGTTATGAACGGTCTGATGTATGTGCGTTGCCCAGGGCAGTTGTGGTTGTAGAAAGTGTGATAGCACCTGTTTTGGCTAATGCTTTTATGGAGAAGTTCGGCAGCGATTCTATTTCTGAGATCGAAAAGAATTTTGAAGCTAACAAAACATGAGCGCCCGAATTCAAACATTGGCGAAAGCTGTAAAGGAAAACCCGGATGATTCCTTCTATAAATTTACATTAGCATTGGAAATGCTGAAGATAGGCGAATCGAGCAAGGCGAGAGTCTTATTTCAAAATATTGTTGACAACGACCCTGAATATGTGGGTGTTTACTATCATTTAGGTAAATTATATGTTGACCTTCAGGATAATGAAAAGGCCTTGAAAACGTATACTAAAGGAATTGAAATTGCAGATCAACAAAATGACGAACATTCCAAAGCGGAACTTAAGTCAGCAAAGTTCGATCTTGAATTGGAATTGGATTAAGAGGCTATGACTTTTAAGTGTTTTAAAATTTATTCTACCGTATTTCTAACCATACTTATGCTCTTTTCGGCAGGCAACGTAATGGCACAGGAAAAAGCCACCTATGAAGTTAAATCAGGAGATACTATGTATGGAATCTCAAAATCGCTGAATGTGACTATTTCCGAGCTACAACAATGGAATGATCTTTCCAATAACGAAATTGAAGTTGGGCAGACATTGGTCTATTACATTCGTGAAGAGGATTCGGAAGGAAATACTGATCAAGATTCTGAATCATTGATCAATCAGCCCTCTGTGTCTGAAAATGTATTTTACACGGTTAAAAGTGGGGATACTTTGTATGGTATCGCACGAGAGCATAATATGACCATAAGTCAGCTAAGAGAGCTGAATAATATTACAGGAGATAATATTCGGGTTGGTCAAACTTTAGCTGTTAAAAAGAAAAATGAAGCACCGCCTTCAGTAGCAGAATTCTCAGAGGAATCCACGCCACAGGGCGTGTTCTCAATATACAGCATCAGGAGCGGGGATACGGTGAATGCCATTAACCGGCGCTTTAAAATGACTGAGGAAGAGTTCCTGCATTTGAATCCCGACGTTGATCCAAACCGCCTGGTGGCCGGACAGGAAGTTACAATTCTGCTGCCCCCGTCCAGAAATTACGATAACCCGTATCTTCAAAAAGCGGATCTACAAGATCTGGGTGAAGTATCTGTTGCTAAATATGATTCTTCAAGACGTCAGGAAACTACCACCAACGGTGAGCTATATGACCCAAATGGCTTGACTGCAGCCCATTCCAATATGGCACTTGGTAGCATTATATTCGTTGAAAACAGCAAAACAGGGCACGGTATCTATGTAAGGGTTAATGACCGTATCACAGGATCAGGACTGAAGTTATCTGAAAAAGCTTTTACAACACTTCAGTTGAATGAAGTGAATGAGCCTGCTGTAAAAATATATACTGAAGTAAATGACTAATCAGGTTAAGCAATATTTTGAGAATACCAATAACCTGCTATACAGTTTTCTGGTTAGTCTGCCGTTGTTCTTTTTGTATGAAATTTTGATCCTGATCTCTCAACCATCCGGTGAGGCCATCGTTCGGATCAGTGTGGATGTCTGGATAAAATCATTATTTACTTCCCTTGGGGTTAGCGCAATATCATTTTCACTTTTGATAATTGCAATTGTTGGGTTATTCATACTCTACAAAGAGAAGGAACGACTCAAAACCCTGAAGTTTGTCTATTTTCCAATGCTTCTTCTGGAAGCAACCTTCTATGCAATTGTGGTGGCTTTCATAAGTCAGTCCCTTGTTTCATTTATGTTAAATATGGTTGCCAGTGATCCTATAACCACACTTACAACCACACAAAAGCTAGCTTTGTCACTTGGTGCGGGTTTATATGAAGAGCTGTTTTTTAGGGTGATACTGGTTACGGTTTTTATACTTATCTTCACTAAAGTATTTGGTAAAAAATGGGCTGCTATCACTGCGGCAGTCGTACTTTCTGCGCTATTATTCTCTGCGGTACATTATATAGGTTCTATGGGAGATGCTTTTACCATGGGGTCGTTTTTATATCGCTTTTTATTTGGATTAATTCTAAATGGGATTTATGTTTGGAGAGGGTTCGGAGTAGCTGCGTGGACACATGCAATTTATGATATAATGGTAATTGCATTTCTGTCATAAAAGAATTTACTAATGGGCCAATCAATACAATCTATTTAATATTAAACTAATGTATGGGTAATATTCGTCTACAAAATTCTTAGCGCAGAAATACAATTCAGAGATATATTTAGAAAAAACTTAGGGATGGTTTAATGTCTCAATTAACAAGAGATGAAAAGCAGAAGCAGAAAGACTTCGATGAGGAGATAATTCCTCACATGGATGCTTTGTATAATTTTGCACTTCGACTTACCACAGATCCAAATGACGCAGAAGATCTCGTGCAGGATACTATTGTAAAGGCATATCGGTTTTTCAGCAGCTACGAGAAAGGCACCAATGCCAAGGCATGGATGTTTCGGATCTTGAAGAATTCTTTTATCAACAACTATCGTAAGACATCAAAAAAACCTTCTCAGGTAGATTATGATGAAGTTTCTCCTTATTACGAATCTATAAGGGCCGAACGAACAGAAACTTCTGATCTTGAAAGCCTGATGTTCAGGGAAATGATGGATGATGATCTGTCCAATGCACTCACTCGCTTGCCTGAAGATTTTAGGACAGTGGTACTTTTATGTGATGTGGAAGGTTATACTTATGAAGAGATCGCTAACATGCTGGATGTCCCTATTGGTACAATACGCTCTCGGCTTCATCGTGGAAGAAACCTATTGAAAACAGAATTGCTGGAGTACGCTAAGAAGCGCGGATTTACCGGAGATTAAACAGTTATTTAGTTACTTTCACTCTTCTTCCTTGACCTCCATCGTAACACGCATAGTGGTGCCCTCATCCAGTTCTGAACGTAATACAAAGATACTGCCTTTGTGGTATTCTTCAATAATCCGCTTAGTAAGACTTAATCCTAAACCCCATCCTCTTTTTTTTGTGCTGAAACCGGGTTTGAAGATATTCTTAACGTTTTTTATTTCAATCCCTCTTCCGGTATCCTCAATATCGATTATCACCTCCCCTTCCTGAACCTTAGAACTGATAGAGATATATCCACCGGTCTCCTTTTCTTTCATTGAATCCATGGCATTTTTAACCAGATTTTCAATAGCCCATTGGAATAATTCGGGGTTTATTTTTACCAAGGCTCTTGCTTTCAGGTCTTTGCGAACTTCTATAGAGTTACTAAGTCGGGGCAGTCTGCGTTCCATATATGCGGCCACCTGATCCAAAATGGGTTGGATCTCCATTTTCTGAAGTTCAGGCTCCGAGCCGATCTTCCCAAATCGCTCAGCAACTCCCCTTAAACGCTGCACATCCTTTTCGATCTCATTGGCGATATTGACAGCGGTGTCTTCATAGCGATATTCATCCTTTAGCAGCTGAAGCCAACCGTATAAACTTGAAATAGGCGTGCCAAGCTGATGGGCTGCTTCTTTGGCCATACCTACCCATAGATTTGATTGTTCTGATCGGGTAATACTTCTGTATGTTGTATAACCTATACCCAATAAAAGTCCCAGTAATAGGATCTGTATGTAGGGAAAGTAACGAAGCATCTGAACAGTCGGGCTTTCACCATAATACACAAATTGATCAAGCTGGCGATACTCATCACCGATAGAAAATTTAAATGGCTCATTCAGGCTCTTGAATTCGCGGATGAGCTCATCTCTATACGCTTCATTCTCAACTCGTACAGTATCAATATTTTTATAGGCCATGATGAAATCACTTTCATCAAGAACAAGTGTTGGGATCTTAAAACGATCCTGAATGATGATCTCCTCACGAACAAAGTCTGTTGAGCTGCCCGCTGATTCTGCCTCTTCAAGCAAGGCAATTAGACTGTCTGGAACATCATCGATTTGTTTTAACATGGATATTGCTTCAAGCAGCATGGCTCCCGGTTGTTCATTCACCGGCTGGCTAGTGAACTCGATGGCTTTTGTCCACAGTTCGACGCTGGCGCGTTCCTGTTCAATAATCTTGGTAACCAGATATTGATTGTAGATAACAGATCCAATCCCCAGCGTAATGAGCAAAAAAACCAGGATAAGCTTAATCTTATTAGCGGGCACGAACAGTTTCATAGGTAAAGAATACACCTATTGTTGAAAAATAAAAAGGTATGAAAGTAAAAAGCCCTCCATTGTTTGAAAGGAAGGCTTTTCATAAAATTATTTTAAGCAGAAGCTTTTTGTTTTTCGTAAACAGGTGGAGCCTGTTTTTCAATGGTCTCTTTTGTGATCACACATTTAGAGATATTACTCATTGAAGGTAATGTGAACATGATATCAAGCATAGAAGCTTCCATGATGGATCTTAGGCCACGCGCGCCTGTTTTTCGTTTTTTTGCCCGCTTGACAATTCCTTTCAAGGCTTCTTCCTCAAACTCCAGCTCGACATCTTCCATCTTAAAAAGCTTGGTATATTGCTTTACAAGAGCATTTTTTGGGGTGGTAAGGATGTCCAGCATAGCTTCATCTGAAAGTTCGTGTAGCCCTGCAATAACAGGCAGTCTACCTATCAGTTCAGGGATCAGTCCGTAATGCTGCAGATCTTCAGGCTCAACATGCGTGAATATTTTTGGATCGTCTTTGTCGAATTTTACTTGTTCGTTGGTATGGAAACCCATTACGCTGGTTGATAGCCGCTTGGCAATGATATCTTCAAGTCCGGAAAAGGCTCCGCCACAAATAAACAGAATATTTGCTGTATCCAGCTGGATAAAACTTTGTTCGGGGTGCTTACGACCGCCTTTCGGTGGTATGTTAGCGACTGTTCCTTCTAATATCTTCAATAACGCCTGCTGAACACCTTCTCCGCTTACATCGCGAGTGATTGATGGATTATCACTCTTGCGAGCTACTTTGTCCACCTCATCAATATATACAATGCCTCGCTTAGCGCGTTCTACATCATAATCGGCTGCCTGTAGCAGGTTGCTTAAAATACTTTCCACATCTTCACCCACGTAACCGGCTTCCGTTAGTACAGTTGCATCAGCAATGGTAATCGGAACATCTATGATCCTTGCCAAGGTACGAGCAAGAAGAGTTTTACCGCTCCCTGTTGGGCCCAACAGCATAATGTTGGATTTTTCGATCTGAGTATCATCGATCTCAGAGTTTTCACCGGAAATTCTCTTGTAGTGATTATAAACGGCTACTGATAAGGTTTTTTTGGCCATTTCCTGTCCGATAACGTAATCGTCGAGTTTGGTCTTGATCTCGACTGGTTTAAGCATCGGCTTATAGCTCTTCTCTCTTCTGCGAGCCAGTGAAGCTAAATCACTTTCAATAATGCTTGATGCATCTTCCACGCAACGGTCACAAATATAAACTCCGGGACCGGCTACCATACTGTTCACTTCCAGACTGGAGCGACTGCAAAATGAACAGTGTACAATATCGCTGTTTTTCTCTTTATCGCTCATAACAAGCTTAATTTAATGAAAATGCCGGTTATTTAGAATTTTTGCCGGATTTGGCAATCAGGTTATCAACCAGGCCATAATCTACGGACTCCTGGGCAGTCATCCATTTATTTCGGTCAGAATCTTCCATGATCTGCTCAACAGTTTGACCACTGTGGTCTGCCAGTATTTGGCTAAGTTCTTTTTTAACACGGATGATCTCTCTGGCTTCAATTTCAATATCACTCGCCTGACCCTGTGTGCCACCCAAAGGCTGATGGATCATCACTCGGGCGTGTGGAAGTATACTGCGCTTACCTGTGGTACCGGCTGTTAAAAGCACGGCGCCCATGCTGGCAGCCATTCCCATACACGTAGTGGCAACATCACATTTAATATGCTGCATAGTATCGTAGATGGCCAATCCGGCTGAAACAACACCGCCCGGGCTGTTTATATAAAACTGAATATCTTTTTCAGGATCTTCACTTTCAAGAAAAAGAAGCTGAGCTGTAATAGAGCTTGCAACAGCATCATTTACCGGTGTGCCCAAGATCACGATACGATCTTTGAGTAATCTCGAGTAGATGTCGTAAGCTCTTTCACCGCGACTTGTGGTCTCAACGACCATAGGGACGAGGTTGTTTTGAATAGACTGAACAGAATCTAAATTAGGCTCTTCAAATAAAGGTTGATTGGTAATCATTTTATTGATCCGATATATAGGTTATTTATTCTTTTTGTCTTTCTTTTCCTGCTGCTCTCGGTATTCGTCTTTGCCCATTTCATTGATCTTCACTTTGTCCTGCAGGATATCGAATACTTTGTTTTCGCGAATACTGCTTCGCAATTGTTCAAGCATTTGAGGCTGCTGTGCATAGTATTGTTTCAGCTGATCGGCCGGTACACCATAACGTGCTGCTTCAACAGCTAGATGCTCGTCAATATCTTCGGGTTTTATTTCGATATCTTCAAATGTTTCTTGCAGTTTTTGACTAATGAATGACCACTTAGCTTCGCGAACGGCGCGGTCTCTCATTCCGGCTTTATACTGCTCTGCGTCAAAGTTTTCAGGTAGTTCTCCGCCTTGCTTTTGTTTAAGCTGATCAACGTAGGACCCCTGAATTTGAGCCACAAATGTTTCCGGAACTTCAAAGTCGTGTGCTTCAACAAGAGCATCAGCAACATCATTCTTGAAAAGGTCATCTGCGGTCTGATCGTAATATTCCTGCATGCGGCTTTTGATGTAGCTTCTAAATTGCTCTTCATCTTCAGCTTCGCCGTTACTTTGGCTTTCGATAAGCTCATCATCAAGCTCAGCCTTGTTCAGCTTTTGCACTTTTTTGATGGTTACGCGGAATCGATCTTTTTCATCACCCTCTCCAAGCTCCATCTCAACAATATCACCGGGTTTTTTACCGGAGAGTTCTTTTCTGAATTCTTCTGCACCATCCTGACGCAGGTCGATCTCTTGTCCTTCATCTACATCGTCTTCAATAGGATTTCCTTCTTTGTCAAGGGTTTGAACATCAACGATCAGCTTGGACTCGTCTGTAGCTTCCTCATCAACATTCTCCCAATTACCTTCACGCTCAAGCGTGCGCTCTATCTCTTCCTCAACCTCTTCGTCTGTCACATCATGGACCATACGGTCAACGTTGATCTTTGAAAGGTCTTTAACTTCGATCTCAGGCTTGGAGCCGATCTTGAATTTTACTTCAAGCTCGTCATTTTCCCAGGTGAAGTCTACCATTTCTGTTTCACCAATGGGCTCATACTCAGGTACAACTTCCTTTTCAAAGATCTTTTGAACTATGTTACTGATCTCTTCTTGTTCGATCTCTTTGCCAAAACGCTTTTTTATCATGCCCATTGGGACCTTACCCGGACGGAATCCCGGAAGCTGAATTTGGTCTTTGTATTTTTTATAAGCTTTGTCGAAATCTTCCTGAAGGTCTTCTCTTTTTGCTTTCAGGGTTACTTCTTTATCGACAGATGTGAGCTCTTCTACAGAAATATCCACGTGATCTCCGCTTTGTTTATTTTATTCAGTAAATGAACAGGATTTCAATTAAAAATTGGGAAGGAAGTACGAGAGGGGGGACTCGAACCCCCACATCGGTTAAGATACTAGATCCTAAATCTAGCGCGTCTACCAATTCCGCCACTCTCGCAAAATTCAGAGCTTGCAAAGATAAGACTTTCATTTTCTGAATTCAAACTTATTGTAAATAAATTGCTTAGTATTACAATTGATATGTAGAAAAAAGAAGTGGAAATTGGGGAGTGAATGTCTGAATTTTAAATCATTATGTATAGAAATCTTCGCCTGCTTTACGTTACGACATCCGATAAAAAAGAAGCCCGTAAAATTGGTCGCGCACTTGTTAATGAAAATCTGGCTGCCTGTGTCAATATATTGGATGGGATGAACTCCATTTATAAATGGGATGGTGAAATTCAGGAAGACGCTGAATGCATACTCATCATTAAAACACATTATTCCAGGATTAGAAAGGTTACACGTCGTGTCAAAGAAATGCACAGCTACGAAGTGCCCTGCGTAATATCATTTACTATCACTGAGGATGAAGGCAACGAGGAATATCTGGATTGGCTGGAGAAAAATTCAAAAGAACCATTTAAGCTATAGGTCATTGAAAAGAACAGTATTGACTGTAAAACGAACTTCAGGTCACGTATTGTGGGCAAAGATAGATCGCCCGGATGCAAGAAACGCCATCGATTTCGATGTTATGCATGAGCTTGAAGTTCTTGTTGGAGAGCTGGAAGAAGATGATAATATAAGGGTCTTTGTATTAAGTGGAGAAGGCAGGGAGTCTTTTGTGTCCGGCGGAGACTTGAAGAAGTTTCACACCATTAAATCGAAAGAGGAAGCCGTCGCAAAATCCAAGCGAATGCAAAGTTTACTGCTCAGGATAGAACAACTGCCATGCTGGACAGTAGCTTGTATAAATGGTGATGCCTACGGTGGTGGCATAGAATTGATGCTGGCTTTCGACTTTCGGCTCTCAGTGCCCGATGCAAAATTTGGGTTTACGCAGGGTCGGTTTTATCTCGTTCCCGGTTGGGGAGGACTTACGAGGCTCGTTGAAAAGGTCGGTCGTACTAAAGCACTGGAGTGGCTTGGAAAATCCGTGATCACTGATGCAGAAACAGTTTTATCTCAAGGTTTGATCGAGCATATCCTGACAGGAAAGTCAGTTGAAAACGAAGTGCAGGAATGGACTGAGATGCTCACCAAAAACGATCGAAAGTTTATTCGCTTTTTAAAAGAGGGCGCATTGAGAAATTCACCTCAACGAAATGAGGCTTTGGATGCTGAAATAGATCCCTTTTCTGAGCTCTGGGTTGATGAACAGCACATCTCAAGGGTTGATAGGTTCATGAACCGAAAATAAAAAAGGCGCCGTTAAGCGCCTTTTTTGTTGTAAACTTTAATTGCTTTGCCGATTTGAATTAATCGACGGTAAAATTGACGAAGTAAACAGTATTGCCCCAGATCAGGTTCAATCTTCCGCCTTCATCAGTTTCTTCAACAGTGATCGTAAAAGCTTCTGTCATTTCATCGGTTTGTTCAACTTGCATTGGTACACGACCGAAATCCTGACTTTCATCGTAAGAATTGCCGTTTTGGCCGGTCTCACTGTTAATGATCATAGTACCACCATCTTCTTCCGGAATAGTAAATATGGTGTATTCACCGGCCGGAACTTCAAGATCACCGATCTGAATGTCACTTGAAGTATAGAAATGAGTAGCCCTGTTAGCCCCGGTCCTCCATCGTTCTCCGTAGGGTACAATACCGCCAAATAGATCACGTCCTCGTTTTTGGGGTGATCCATAATCAACCCGAAAGTTGGCACTATTGAAGGAATATTCAGCACTGATTGCTCCGGAAAGTTCACCCATTGGATTTTGTGCGAAGCGGTCTGAAAGTGCGCTCATATCAACAGAATTGACTCGATTTACTTTTAGTTTTCGTGTAGTCAGTCCTGCATCAAGGTGTTTTATATTCCCTTCCGGTGTCACATTCACACCCATAACACCACGGAATGGATGCCTGATGGTCATAGAATCACCTTCAATATCAGCAATAATAAAATTTGAAATACGATTACCACTTAAAAGAGGCTGGTTCACTGTGTCTTGCCCGGTCGCAACAGCAGAATTAAAAGCAAGTTCAAACGGCCAGTGCACCATATCTATGAATGGTAATACACCCGGTTCGTATGGGGCCATGTAAGCACGCGCTTCATTTTCACCATAGAATTCGACATTCAGGCTGTCGCCTTGTCTGGTGATAGTTTGAGTGAGAGCTCCTTCACCCGTAAAACCTACCGCAGTCGGATAATCGGTTCTCTGCATAAGAGTGATGCCACCGGTCTCATCCAATATAAGGGAGTATTTTGAGAACCTGGTTTCAGGACTGCGCAGGATCACATTGGCAACCATACCTGAGTCTGTTTTCATGAACTGTTCTACTGCAAGAGTATCGTCACCCAATGTTGTAACAAAGTAGCTATCGTTACTCTGAGAGCTGCACGCCGTAAAAAGTGATGTGAATAATAGCGCAAAAATTAAATTTCGCATAATATGTCAGTTGGTTGTTATGATTAAATTAAAATCTATTTCAAAAAGTCATTAAAGCCAAAATTATAGCTTTAAAATTAGTAAATGGCGTTTAAGATTCCTTTTTGATCTTAGTCAGTGCCTCAACAAATGCTTCCACGGGCTGAGCGCCTGAAAGGCCATATTTATTGTTGATCAAAAAGAACGGGACACCCTGTACACCGATCTTATGGGCGCGTTCAATATCCTGAACCACTTCATCGGTAAATTGTTTCCCGTTCAGGGTTTTGAAGACCTCATTTTTATCTAAACCGATATCTTCAGCTAACTCAGAAAGAGTTGCTACATCACCCACATTTTTACCTTCAGTGAAATATGCTTTAAGCAGGCGCTCTTTCATTTCATGCTGAAGCCCTTTGCTGTCTGCAAATTGAATAACCCTGTGGGCGTTGAAGGTGTTTGTGGGTTTAACTGCATCCATATTGAAATCAAGACCAACCTTTTCAGCCATTTGTGTCATATTCTTGTTCATATCTATGGCCCAATCGCGGTCTTTACCATATTTAGTTGCAAGGGTATCGTAAATATCAGCCTCAGGTTCTGTAGGGGCATTAGGATCAAGTTCAAAACTTCTCCAAGTGATGTTGACCGAGACTTTTGGTATTTTTTCAAGTGCTTTTTCAAGATGTACTTTTCCAATGTAACAAAACGGGCAAGCCACATCCGACCAAATTTCAATATCCATACAATTTGAATGTTTAATTCAATAATTATAACTCATTCTGCCGCAATGAAGTTCAATGATTGCGGTTTGATCTTTAAATATTTTTGCAAAAAAAGGATGCTAAATTTAATTCAGCATCCTTAGGGAAAAGCAAAAGGTAGGTCAGGTATCATTCAATTCGTTCAAGCATGCGTAACCGCGTTGCTTTAAATTCGTCTCCTTCTTTCCATGTTTGCAGCTCTTCAGCATTAAGTGCCCTGAAACCGGTAAGGAAAAACAAGCGGGTATCAACTTCGGCACCTGCCAGGTCCCAATACTGATTGATCTCATCATTAACAGTGTGATAGTTGGCATCCGAAAGACTGTCGACGGTTGCAAGATAGTTGTCAGGCTTATCGATAAATTCTCTGCCGGGATTTGGGAAAATAGCGGGGATACCCACTTTGGCTAAATTAAAATGATCTGATCGGTAAAAGTATCCACGATCGGGGTGCTGATCAGGTTTTACAGTTCGGCCTTGCTTCTGAGCTTCTTCCACTAACAGATCGCTGAGAGAAGAGCGTCCGTATCCCACAACTACAACGTCTTTGGTTTGCCCGTAAACGTTCATACCATCCAGGTTTATGTTGGCTGTTACATTACCGGGTTCAATGGTAGGATTTTCAGCCCAATATTGAGAGCCCAAAAGACCAACTTCCTCAGCCCCTACAACTACAGCCAGCACGCTTCGTTTGATCTCAGTTTGGATAGACTTATAAGCTTCCATCATTTCCAGTAAGGCACTCACGCCGGCGGCGTTGTCTGATGCGCCGTTGTTGATAGAATCAGCTTCGATCGGGGCTGTAATTCCAAGATGATCGTGGTGAGCTGTTAATACGAGGTATTCATCGTTCAGGTCCTCATCACTTCCTTTAATTTCTGCAATAACGTTTTTGCCCCTGATCTCACGATATTCTGCATCCATACTTACATTCATGCGTATTCCGTTCAGTGGAACCGGTTCAAAATCATGACTGTCAGCGGCGTCCATCAATTCATTAAGGTCTAAACCTGCCTCCTCAAATAAAAGCTGAGACGCCTGATAGGTCATCCAGCCATTGAATTTAGTTGGTGAGGAAGAAGTATTGTCCTCTCCTTTTAAGTAAAAACGTTCGCGGCTCCAGCTATTAGAAACGACATTCCATCCATACCCTGCGGTTTCATCGGTGTGAATGATTATGGCACCCAAAGCTCCCAATTCTTTGGCTTTTTCATACTTGTAATTATATCGTCCGTAATAGAGCCTGGTTTTCCCCTCAAACAGATCAGGGTCAAACTCAGGATCGTTGTTTTTTACGACAATGATCTTGCCTTCTACATCCACTCCCTTAAAGTCATCCCAATTCTCTTCGGGGGCCTGAATACCATAACCCACATAAATAAGCTCGGCATCCTGAACATCAAGTTGCTCAGCCTGATTTGCAGGCCAGGCCATGAATTCATCAAAATATTCTACACTGAATGGAGTTCGTCCGTTTGTTGAAACAGACATTTCAACATTGGAGGTCTTTTGGCCCAAAAGAGGGAACTCCTGCACATAGCTCCCATTTTCAGCTCCCGGAGCAGCGCCCATTTTCTCGAACTCGTTAACCAGATAGTCTACCGTCATTTGTTCACCGGCGGTTCCGGTAGACCTTCCCCTAAAATCATCGCTAGCCAGGGTTTCGATGTGTCGAAGCAGTGAATCTTTGTTTATGGAATTTGCAGCTTTGTGTTCAGGTGCGCTGGAACATCCAAGAGCTAATATAGAGATCAGTATGGCAATAATTGAAACAGATTTCATCTCGTAAAATTTAATTGGAGTTTTTTGGTATCTGAGTAAAGATAATGTACAAAATAAAAAAAGCGAAAGGCGGTTAAGTCTTTCGCTTTGAGCACTAAAATTATTTTTGGATCAATTTTCTGAAGAGATCTCTATAGAAAATTTTTGAACCTTATCAGTTACTATTTGGTCATCTACCATGCCGCCAATGATATAATATTCATTGTTAGCCTTACCCATGCCACGGTGATCCATGGTTGGAGTTGGCTGTACTCCCAATTCTACCCATTCCTGAGTGTCGAGCCGAAAGCCGAATGCTGTTGTTTCAGGAACAGATGGTCTCAGGTTATATCCGATACCGTTGAAATTGTATGGGTTGCTGGAACCTCCAACAAAAATAATCATTTCCACCGGTGATTCAACCCCAATGGCCGCCATTCTGTAGCGAGCGTTTCCGGGGTGCTGATTGATACGAGTCCAATTAATGGATGTTGGGTCTTCGGCACTGATCTCTCCCTTTATGCTTCCGGGAGACATATTGAAGATCTGCTCGCCTTCATCAACAAAAACTCGAACACCGTCAGAAAGTACCATGGTGTTGCCTACAATACCGCCTGCATGACCAAAAACCGGTGGGCCGGGATATGGGGTAGCATGTTCCCAGGAATTAGTTTCAGTGTCATATACTTGAACATTAGACACATTATTGGTGTAATTCCATCCACTTACGAGATATATATATCGATTCTGATACACAAGAGATACGGCGTCTTCGACAGGCAGTAGCATATCAGCTACTCTTTCGTAAGAATTTGCAACCGGATCATATTTAAATACCTCTGAGGTAGAAACTTCAGAGCCATCTTCAGCAACAGTATATCCGCCATAGATGTATATTTTTCCATTTACGGTTTCAGCTGTACTTCCCAATCTTCCGATTTTGTCTGGTACGCCGGGAATCTCTTCCCATATGTTTTCATTGGCATTATACCGAGCAGCAAAATCACTGACATCTCTGAATGTCTTACCTTCTTCTAGTCCTGAAAAGGTGTAGATGTAAGGAATACCATCAACGGATGCAGATGCAACTGCGTTATTTGATATCTCTATAGGTAGAGATGCCACTTCTTCCCATTCAAGGGAGACTTGTTTAGGTGCCTGTTGACAAGAAACTGCCAAAATAGCGAGGGTGAATAGTGTTAATATATTTTTCATTTGTATAATTACTGGACTTATTATCTGATTTTTAATTACCCTGAACACCTTGTTAATCCGAAAAATTCGCGTTCAGAAATTCTTTATTTTCCAATTTTAAATATAAGATTTTTATATGTCCTCTTTTGAAAATAAAATAGTATTAATAACCGGTGGTGCCAGTGGAATAGGATTGTTGATGGGAAAAAAGGTTCTCCGCCGAGGTGCTGAAAAATTAATAATTTGGGACGTTAATTCTGAAGGCCTTGATAAGGTTTCAGAAGAGCTGGGATCAGAAGGATACTCAGTATCTACTGAACTGATAGATGTTAGTGATCATAAGGGCGTTCTGAAAGCTGCTGAAAAAACACTGGAAGAACATGGGCGAGTGGATATATTGTTTAATAATGCCGGAATCGTGGCCGGTAAGCAGTTTAGCGAGCATTCCATGGAAAGCATCAAAAAAACCATAGATGTTAACAGTTTGGGATTAATGTATATGGCAAGGGCTTTTTTGTCGGCTATGATCGAGAATAATTTTGGACATATTATAAACATTGCATCCGCAGCCGGATTAACTCCGAATCCGGGTATGACGGTTTATGCAGGCAGTAAGTGGGCAGCAGTAGGATGGTCAGAATCTTTGAATCTGGAGATGGAGAAGAATGGACATCCTATAAAAGTCTTAACGGTGATGCCAAGTTATATCAATACGGGCATGTTTGAAGGCGTCACAACCCCATTCCTTACCCCTTTACTTGATCCAGACAGGGTCACAGATAAGATACTGAATGCTGTTGAGAGAGATAAAGACAGGCTCAGGGAGCCATTCATGGTAAAGCTGACTCCTTTTATTAAAGGTATATTGCCGGCAAAGGCATACAATTTTGTTGCAGGAAAAATATTTGGTGTGTATCAATCTATGGATACATTTAAAGGAAGAGGATCTGATAAGTTATGAGTGCAAAAGGACTACTTGAGAAACAACGAACTTACTTCAGGTCAGGAGCAACCAAACCGGTTGCATTCAGGATCCATCAGCTGGAAACATTAAAAAAGATACTGACAGAGCACGAGGGTGAGCTTATATCAGCTGTTTATAAAGATTTCAAGAAGCCGGAGTTAGAGGCTTATGCTACTGAGATCGGCATTCTTCATGATGAGATCTCATACGCTATAAAAAAATTAAGGAAATGGGTTAAGCCAAACAGGGTGCGAGGTACGCTTATCAACTTTCCTTCGTCTAATTTTACTGTGGCGGAACCCTATGGAGCTGTACTCATTATAGCCCCGTGGAATTACCCTATTCAGCTTGCATTGTTACCCATGGTTGGGGCCATAGCTGCCGGAAACACGGTTGTTATCAAACCATCAGAATTATCACCTAACACTTCTGCTGTTCTTAAAAATATTGCAGATGCCTGGTATAAGGAAGAATTTGTGGCAGTTATTGAGGGTGGAGTTGAAGTCAATCAGGACCTGCTTGCCCAGGATTTTGATTATATTTTTTTTACTGGAAGTACCCGGGTTGGTAAAATAGTTATGGAAGCAGCTTCGAAGCATCTTACACCTGTAACATTGGAGCTTGGCGGTAAAAGTCCATGTATTGTAGATGGTACCGCTAAAATTAAAACAGCTGGCAAAAGGATCGCATGGGGTAAATTTATTAATGCGGGACAAACTTGTGTGGCTCCGGATTATCTTCTCGTCCACAGCAGTGTAAAAGATGAGCTCTTGAAAGAACTCAAAAAGTCAATTAGCGAATTTTATGGGGTAAATCCGAAGTTAAGTCCGGACTATGCACGGATCATAAATCAAGATCATTTTCAGCGATTGCGCTCATATCTTGAGGATGTTAAGGTGTACTACGGAGGCAGATACAAAGAAGAAGAGTGTTACCTTGAACCAACAATTGTTACTGATATCGAAAAGGATGCAGCGGTTATGGAGGAAGAGATCTTTGGTCCCATTTTGCCGGTTATAGTATTTGACAGCATTGCCGATGCCATGCACATAGTGAACTCCAAACCAAAACCATTAGCTCTTTATTTGTTCACTGAAAATAGCACTACCGAAAGGCTGGTGCTTAAAGAGTGCTCTTTTGGAGGAGGTGCTGTAAATGATGTAGTATCTTATCTTGGTAACCGACACCTTCCATTTGGAGGGGTCGGGAATAGCGGAATGGGTGTTTACCATGGTAAGTCTAGTTTTGATACATTTTCACATACTAAGAGCATTATGCGAAAACCAACATGGCTTGATATCCCGTTTCGTTATGCACCCTATAAAGGAAAACTTAAATGGATAAAAAGAATCCTGAAATGAGTACAGATACATTCAAAGCATTTTATGTAAAGGAAACTGAAGAAGGGGATTTTAGCTCAGATGTCAGGCAAGTTCCGTTTTCATTTTTGCCAAAGCATGATGTACTGATCAGAGTCAAATATTCCTCACTGAACTACAAAGATGCTCTTTCAGCCAGCGGCAATAAAGGGGTAACGAGAACTTATCCGCATATTCCGGGAATTGATGCTTCCGGTATTGTGAAAGAAGACAAATCAGGTACTTTTAAAGAAGGTGACAAAGTAATTGTTACCGGTCGGGATCTGGGATCTAATACTTCAGGTGGTTTTGGGGAGTATATTTCGGTGCCGGCAGATTGGGTGGTTAAGCTGCCGGAAGGTCTTACGCTTGAAACAGCAATGTTTTACGGCACGGCCGGTTTTACAGCTATGTATGGCGTAAAAAGGCTTCAGCGTGAGTTGATAGAGCCCGACAGTGGAAAGGTTTTGGTTACAGGGGCAACAGGAGGTGTTGGGTCATTGTCTATTCTGTTTCTTGCCGAACTAGGGTATGAAGTAGTAGCAGCTACAGGTAAGTTGAATGAGGAGCCTTTTCTGAAATTAATAGGAGCCAAAGAAGTCATAAACAGAGAACAGGTGACGAATGTTAGCCATAGTTTGATGCTGAGTAGAAAATGGAGTGGCGCTATTGAAACCGTGGGTGGATCCATGTTGGATGCTGTGATCAGGCAAACCAATCATGATGGAGCTGTAGCCTGTTGTGGAAATATCCTAGGCCATGAACTGAATACAAATATCTATCCTTTTATACTGCGCGGTGTCAGCTTACTTGGTATAGATTCTGCGATCTGTAAAATGCCAATGCGGTTGAAGATCTGGGATGAGATTTCCAGGGTCGATGTTTCCAAACTGCCAAACCGATTTATTACAACGGTTCACTTAAAAGGACTGCAGCAAGAGATTGAAAGAATTCTTAAGGGTGGACAGGTTGGAAGGGTTCTCGTGATTCACGATTAAAAAAAGCCCGCTGAGCTAACAGCGGGCTTGGATAGCCACAAACCAGCGATCAAACTGATTTGTGAGAGTTATGGGTATTTAAAAAGAAGTTCTTTTAAGCTGCACTTTGTGCAACGTTCGCTAATTCTGAGGCTTTGTTTAATGGGACCGATAATTCCTGAACTGTAACCGGCTTGAGAAGGAAATCTACATAATTCGTACTCTTGGCATTTTTGAGAACTGAAGGGGAACGATCTCCGGACAAAAATATAACCGGAATATCCATGAATTTTTCCCGCATCATTTTAACAGTTTGAATGCCATCCAGTTGACCGGCCAATTGTATATCTATAAGTAAAATCTCAGGATTAAGTTCCTGAATTTTTTCCAAGGTCTCTTCTCCGCTTGCTGCTTTGCCGATAACATCATATCCAAGACGCTCAACCATCTTCTGTTCCACTACTGATAACAGCGGATCATCCTCTACGATCATTACCTTTTTAAATGGTCCCATAAGTAAGCCACTAGTATTAAAATTTTCTAATATTAATATATTAGAAGTTTTTAATAAAAGCAACGCGTATATAAAATATCCAATATGGAACTTGGTTTAAGTAATTAAATATCATAGGGAAGGCCTCTGAAATTAAATCTGTCTAGGCTGAACCTTAGAGATTGGCTCTCCACTTATTAAGGGCCTTAAGGGATGGGATCATTCTGGAACCATACCAGCTGAACCACTCCCCGTTTACTAGTTCTATTATAGAATCCGGGCAATGTTCTTTGATCTCTTTGATGTGCTTTTCTTTGAAGGGATAAGGTTCACTGCTGAGTAATATTAGTTCAGGGGATAATGCGGAGAGTTCCTGAAGATCTGTAGTGGGATATCTTGCTTGATCACTGAAAACATTGGTCAGTCCATACTTATCCATTACATCATTAATGTAGGTATCGTGCCCAACTGACATCCACGGATCTTTCCATATAAAGTAAGCAGTGTTTACGCGTCTTGGTTTGGGGCGATGATTCAGTATCGAAGATATTTGGGTCGTGATCTTCCGGGCTAGTTCAGAACGTCCTGTTCTACTGCCTATCCTACTGATCTCAACTAAAGAATCTTCGATCGTGCTTACATTAGTAACCATGATCTCCGCCTGTGATTCCAAAGCTCGGACATCTTCTTCTCTATTCTCTTCTTTATTTGATATGATAAGGTCCGGTTTTAGGCCGATTATTTTATCGACATTGGGATTCTTGGTCCCGCCAATGATCTCTATCGCTTGAACAATATTTTCAGGGTGAATGCAAAACCGGGTTCGTCCTATGAGTTGCTTTTCGAGACCCATGTCGATAAGCAGTTCAGTTAGGCTAGGAACAAGAGAAATGATTCTTTTATATGGTAGTTCAGGCATAATGATGGATGATCTGTTCTGCCTGACGGGTGTAACTGCCACCAAACAGGTTAGTATGAACGAGTATAGGATAAAGATTATATAGTTTTACTCTGCCCTCAAACCCTTCTTCTAAAGGATACTCCTCATTATAGCCCTCATAGAAATCATTAGAAAATCCTCCAAAAAGACGCGTCATGCTGATATCCATCTCTCGGTGACCGTAATAAACAGCAGGGTCAAAAATAGAGGCATCGCCATTACTGTCGAACATATAATTACCACTCCATAGGTCACCGTGCAATAGAGCCGGTTTTTCCTGAGGGAAAATATGACCGAACTTACCGTACAGGTTTTGGATCGTTCTGAAGAGTGAGCGCTCGATCTTGCCTTCTTCAATAGCCATTTGGATCTGAGGTTCTATGCGCTCAATGGCAAAAAAGTCAGACCAATTGGAATGTTTGGCATTGGATTGAGGAAGTCTTCCAATAAAATTATCGTGATCGAGGCCAAAAGAATCAGCACTGCTCTTATGCATAAGAGCAAGTTGGCGGCCAAAATTATAAGAGGAAGTTTCGTTTTTGGCTCCATTCTCAATCCACTCCAAAACCAAAAAATCTTCGCCGGAAGCGAGAGTATCAGGTATACGTAAGCCTGATCCAGCCTGGGAAAGAAGTTTAAGGCCCTTAGCTTCCTTTGAGAACATGGTTGGATCGGCATTTTGATTCCATTTTATGAAAATGTTTTCACCATTTTGTAAAAATAACTGAGCAGCCTGATTGATATCTCCACCATGCACAGATTTGATAACTGAGATATCAGTATCAAAATGATCATTAATCTTATGAGATATGGATTCAGGTAGCATGATCAGTCTTCTATATATACTATAAATTCATTTAGTAAATCTTCTGTACTCCTTTCAAGCACATCAAAAACATTTTCAAACCCATCAATACCGCCATAATAAGGATCGGGTACATCTTTCATGTCTGCTTTGGGATCAAATTCACGCATCATTTTTACCTTATGCCCGTATTTGTCTTTGGTATCAAGGTCGAGAATGTTTTTGTAGTTTTCAGAATCCATAGCAAGAATTAGATCGAATTCTTCAAGATCAGCGTACTCAAATTTACGTGCCTTTGAAGGCAAGTGAATCCCCCGTTTGTTAGCAGTCGCCTGACTTTTACTGTTAGCTGACTCGCCGACATGGTACGCCGCAGTGCCAGCTGAGTCGATGTAAAAATAATTATCCAACCCTTTTTCTTTTACTTTGTGCAGAAAAATACCTTCTGCGGTGGGACTTCTACATATATTGCCAAGACAAACGAACACAAGTTTAAAAGGGTCTTTTTTGGTAATAGGTTTCATTATTTATCAAAATAGGTTATTGAATGATTAGTGCTCAAAAGTTAAGGGTTATAAAATAAGCAGTCATATTAAATAAGGGAATCTACTACACGATGAGTTCCGAATATTTTTCACGGAAGTAAATACAAGCTTTTCAATCATATTTTGTATATTTGAGGCTTAAAAACGATTCGCCTGAACTAAGTTTTTTATGGCAAAAAAATTCAAAGAAGTTAAACAATTAAGCTTTCCTAAATCAGAAGTCGAAATTCTGAATTGGTGGAAGGAACACAGGATCTTTAAAAAAAGTGTTGAGACACGCGAGGACGGTATACCCTTTACTTTCTATGAAGGACCGCCTACCGCGAACGGGAAACCGGGTATACACCACGTTATGGCAAGAACTGTAAAGGATATGTTCTGCCGATATAAGACGCTTAAAGGTTTTCGTGTTGAACGAAAAGCCGGATGGGATACCCATGGTCTGCCAGTTGAGATCGAAGTTGAAAAAGCATTGGGACTTGAGGGAAGAGCTCAGGTCGAAGAATTCGGCATCGATAAATACAATGCTGAGTGCCGTAAGAGTGTACTTAAGTACAAAGATCTTTGGGATGACCTAACATCCAGAATGGGGTACTGGGTGGATCAGGATGAACCGTATGTAACCTTTGAGAATAATTACATTGAATCCGTTTGGTGGGCTTTTAACAAACTATATAAGAAAGGTCTGGTATATAAAGGTTACAAGATTCAGTGGTACTCACCGGGAAGCGGGACTGTACTGTCTTCTCATGAGGTAAGCCTGGGCTATAAAGAAACTCAGGATCCGTCTATTTTTGTGAAGTTTAAGTCTGATGAGGCAGAGGACACCTATTTTCTGGCATGGACAACCACTCCATGGACCATCGTTTCCAATATGGCCTTAGCCGTTAATCCTTCCCTGGATTATGTTAAGGTTGGGCATTTTGATGAAACATTCATCATGGCTAAAGCTTGTGTGGATGAGGTTCTTGGAGAAGATTATATAATTAAAGATGAGTTCAAAGGAACCGCTTTAATTGGTAAGACCTATCAGCCGGTTTTCGATTTCGCGTCGAAACAATATGAAAAGCATGAAGCCTGGAGGGTGATACCTGCCGATTATGTAACTACGGAAGACGGGACAGGTGTGGTTCATACAGCTCCTGCTTTTGGTGCCGATGACTACGAGTCCTGCCAGAAAGCCAATATTCCGATGTTCAATCCAATTGACAGGGACGGTAAGTTTACGGAGCAGGCTCCTGATTTTGAAGGAGAGTGGTTTAAAGAGGCTGATAAGGATATTGCCCGTGCTATTAAGGACAAGGGATTGATGTATAAGCACGAAACCATGGTTCACAACTATCCTTTTGACTGGAGAAAGGGGACACCGTTAATGTCATATCCTGTAGAATCCTGGTTCATTGAGACCACCAAGCTGAAAGACCGCATGGTTGAGTTGAACAAAAAGATCAACTGGAAACCTGAAAGTACAGGAACCGGTCGTTTTGGAACCTGGCTAGAAAATAACGTAGACTGGGCCGTTTCACGCCAAAGATATTGGGGAACACCCCTTCCGATCTGGGTCAGTGATAAAGATCCTGAGTATGTTGAGTGTATCGGAAGCATCGCGAAACTGAAAGAAAAAGCCGGTTTAGATGAAGATGCTGACATTGATCTGCATCGCCCTTATATCGATGATATTACATGGGAAGCTCCGGATGGTGGTACCATGCGCAGAATTCCGGACCTGCTTGACGTCTGGTTCGATTCCGGTTCCATGCCGTTTGCTCAATGGCATTATCCCTTTGACAACGACCACGATTTTCAAGTTAATTACCCTGCCGACTTTATAGCTGAGGGAGTAGATCAAACCCGTGGTTGGTTCTACACGCTGCATGCACTGGGAACCATGTTGTTCAATGAAGAGGCGTATAAAAATGTAGTCTCAAACGGATTGGTTCTGGATGAGAACGGCGAAAAGATGAGTAAGTCTAAAGGTAATTCTGTTGACCCGTTTGAGGTTATTCAGGAGTACGGAGCTGACACCGTGCGCTGGTATATGATGAGTAATTCGTCGCCATGGGAAAACCTCAAATTCAGTCATGATGGATTGAAAGAAGTTCAGCGTAAATTTTTTAACACCATAGTAAATACCTACTCGTTCTTTGCGATGTACGCCAACATAGATGGATTCACTTTTTCAGGAACAGCTATCCCCAATGCTGACCGGCCTGAAATTGATAAATGGATCATTTCCCGACTTAATACGACTGTTAAGCTGGTAGAGGAACATCTTGAGGATTATGAACCTACTAAAGCAGCTCGTGAACTTGAGAGTTTTGTGGAAGAGCTAAGTAACTGGTACGTTCGCAGAAACCGGCGCCGTTTTTGGAAAGAAGGCAATACGCTTGATAAAACAGCGGCCTATCAAACTCTTTATGAATGTTTATTGAACCTCAGTAAATTGATCAGCCCAGTAGCACCTTTTGTTGGTGAGTGGCTCTATCAGAAACTGAATGAAGTGACAGGACATGACGAGGAATCCGTTCATCTGTCGTTCTTCCCAACGGTGGAAGAAACAGCTATCAACAAGGCTCTTGAGCATAAGATGGAGATGGCCAGGCTCATTTCCTATATTGTATTACGCGTTCGGAATCAGATCGATATGAACGTGCGACAGCCACTTGGTCGTATTATATTGCCGATCAAAGATGAAAGTGAGCGACAGGCAATTGAATCAGTACGGGATATCATTCTGGAAGAGGTGAATGTGAAAGACATTCAATTTGTAGATGATGATTCCGGAATTGTGGAAAAATCAGCTAAGCCGAATTACCCTGTGTTGGGTAAACGCTTGGGTCCTAAAATGAAAGCTGTGGCAGCCAAGGTAAATCAGTTGACCACAGAAGAGATCACTGAGTTTGAGAAAAATGGCTGGATCGATCTTGAGATCGATGATGAGACCATTCGAATTGACTCTGAAGGGCTTGAGATCATCCGAACGGGATTAGAAGGCTGGACAGTTGAAACCGAAAAAGGACTCAGTGTAGCTGTTGATACAGCTCTGAGTGAAGAACTTATTCAGGAAGGTATTGCCAGGGAGTTTGTGAATCGCGTACAAAACATGCGTAAAGAAGCTAACTTTGAGGTGACCGACCGGATCGCTATTGGATTTACAGGATCTGATACGATTAAGGAGGCTGTTGTTTCCATGAGTGATTATATTAAGAAGGAAACATTAGCTGAAGAACTTCAGATCAAAGAATTGGACATCTCAGATTTTACTAAAACCTGGGAAATTGGAGGGGAAGAGTGCACCATCTCCATCCGAAGAAATATTAATTCATAATAACGCGGCTATGGCTACAAACGAATCAAAGAAAGACGAAAGAGTATCTCCATACAGCGACGAAGAGCTGGAATATTTTCGCGAAATCATCATCAAGAAAATGGAAGATGCAGAAGAAGAATTGAATGCTTTGCAGCGTACACTACGCGAAAGCATGGAAAATGCTTCGGATGAATCCGCCTATTCTTACCACATGGCTGACGCCGGTACGGATGCACAGGAACGTGAAAAGACCTATATGCTTTTCAATCGAACTAAGAAATTCATCAAATATCTGGATGATGCCCTGAACAGGATCGATAATAAAACCTATGGAGTGTGTAAGGTAACCGGTAAGAAGATCTCAAAAGGACGACTTGAGGCGGTTCCTCATACTCAGTTAAGCATCGACGCTAAATTAAAACGCAGATAAGCGAGCCGGTTTGAACCGAAAAAAATTAACCGCCCTTATTGTGCCGGCCATTCTCGTGCTGGGGATCGATCAGTTTACAAAATGGCTGGTCAGAACCTCACCGGAACTTCAGAATAAAGTACTGATCGATGGCTGGTTGCAATTCTACTTTACAAAGAATCCCGGGATGGCTTTGGGTATCGACTTTTTGTCGACACCGGTAGTCAGCATTGTGGCTATTCTTGCCGTAACAGGAATTCTTATTTACATCTTAAAAAATATTGAGCAAGCCGGTATAGGTTACCTGATCTGTATGGGTTTGATAATCGGGGGGGCGTTTGGAAATATTGCCGACCGTTTGTTTATGGCGATCATCATGGATTATGGTGGAGTGCTTGATGGGCACGTGGTCGATTTTATCTATTTCTCACTTCAGATAGGAGACTGGACGGTCTTTCCTTATATCTTTAATGTAGCAGACATAGCTATATCAGCTTCAATAATCCTTCTGATACTTTTCAATAAACGATTTCTTATTAATAATGACGGGGAAAGAGATGAATCAGGATTCGAAACTGATACAGGCTTGGAAGGTGCACACTTAAGTCAGGAAATTTCAGGAGATAAGTAAAAAGATAGGTTATTCAGGCCTGTTAATTTTCCAGATCTATACTAGTTACTCTTCGGTATGCTTTTGATGAGATAAAAAATCAAAATCAGGACTGATTGGTACCTGATCCACGATCTCCAATCCGAAACTGTTGATACCAATTCTCTTAACCGGGTTATTTGTCATCAGGCGCAATTTGCGAATACCCAATGAACGAAGTATTTGAGCTCCCACTCCGTAATCTCTCGCGTCACCTCTTGGAGAGATGTCCTCTTCGTTACTTTCCAGCCTTCCTTTTTGAAGAGCTTTCAATGTTTTAAGCTGGTTGACAAGTACAGAGCCGCGCTGATTACGATTCATATAAAGTACCACACCTTGACCCTCTCGTTCTACCTGCAGCATCGCCTGATGAAGCTGTTCACTGGTGTCTTTATTTCGTGCGCCGAAAATATCACCGATCAGGTCAGAAGAGTGAACGCGTGTCAGTACCGGTTCTTCCTTGCTCCAGGTTCCTTTAGTAAGGGCAAGGTGAATATCGCCCGTTAGCTTCTCTTTGAAAGCACGAAGACTGAAATCTCCATACATAGTAGGTAGATTTACATCCATTACCTCATGAACCAGGGTCTCATTTTCATTACGGTAAGCAATGAGATCCTTGATGGTAATGATCTTCATTTCAAACTCTTTGGCCATTCTAATGAGTTCAGGAACGCGAGCCATCTCCCCGTCTTCCTTCATGATCTCACAAATGATCCCTACGGGCTTCATTCCTGCAAGACGAGCGAGGTCAATGGCAGCCTCGGTATGTCCAGCGCGACGAAGTACTCCGCCTTCTACAGCAAGCAGAGGGAATACATGACCCGGACGCCTGAAATCAACCGGTTTCGAATCATCGCTTGCCAGTTCACGAATGGTATTTGCCCTGTCAGCGGCAGAAATCCCGGTGGTTGTGAGCCGTTTGTGGTCAATGGAAATTGTGAAGTTAGCTTCATCAGGATCTGCTCCTTCCTGAACCATGTGCTGAAGTTTAAGCTTATCCGCTTTTTCTTTAGTTATGGGAGCACAGACTAATCCACGACCATGAGTTACCATTAAATTAATGGCATCGTTGGTCACCATTTCGGCAGCCATGAGAAAATCACCCTCATTCTCCCGGTCCTCATCATCGACAACAATGACGATCTTGCCATTTTTAATGTCTTCAATAGCTTCTGGAATTGTGTTAAATGTGAACTCCTGACTCATAGCGAATGATATAATACTTAAAGAGGGCTAAGGGATAGCAACAAAAAGGCTCTTTTGTTAAGAGCCATTCGATTATTTATCCTTTTTATTAGGGTTCACATCGGTAATGGCAGATTTAAGCATGCGGATCTTGGTTCCGCTGTCAACATCAACCAAAACTTCATTTTCTTCGATCTTGTCCAGAATACCGATGATGCCAGATGAAGTAACAATTTTGTCACCCTTTTTCATTTCATCAACCATTTTCTGGATCTCTTTTTGTCGCTTGCTTTGCGGACGGATGATAAAGAAATAGAAAACGAGAAATATGGCACCAAGGAATACCAGGTTAAGTATACCGGCACTTTCATCACCGGGTTGACCCATCAAAAATAAAGGTAGAAACTGCATAAATTGAATTTATTGTAAGTTTGAATTTTCCGGTGTGAAGATACGATATTCTAAGGATAATGACGATTTTTAAACGTCAGTCTATTCTGAGGTTATTAAAGAAAATAGAACACACTTCATAATTTACTCTCCTCAATCAAAAAGTGACTTCAAAAATTTCTGATGTCGTTCTTTATTCTTAAGAATAAGTAATGGTATCCCAAAAGAATAGTAAGTCATTTTATCGGTGAAATCATCCCGTAAAATACTGGTAATCTTTTTGGTTGATTTGGCACCAACTATAATCAGGTCTGCCTGATTACGGACAGCCTCATCATAGACCTCATCGGCGATCCTCCCTTCTTTATGCAGTGTAAGTGTGAAGTTTACATTGTCAGGAATATCAAATTCATCGATAAAGTCAGCTTTTTGATCCTCTACATGTTTTTTGATCTTCTTCTTTTCCTCATCCGATGGCATATAGGGAAAGAAATGTGAAGGGTACTTGAATATATGCTGAGCGCGGACTTTTCCCTCATTTTTTTGGACAAGGTCTCTTGCAAATGATACAGCATTGGCAGACTGTTCCGAGAAATCAACAGGTGCCAATATTGTATCTATGGCGTAACGGCTGTTTTCAGGTACAAACAATATGGTAGCCGGAACATACTTCACGATCCGGCGGGCAATGACACCTTCACCTACATATCCGGTCTTCTTGCCCATCATAAGCAGGTCAGGATCCATGGTCTTCATCATATCAATGATCTGATCTGTAGGGCGACCCTTTTTAAGGATCAGTCGCGTTTCAACGTCGCCATCATCAAATTCCTTATCTATTTTTTTGTTTAGCTCTGCTCTGATCACGTCCTCAAAATCATCTTTGTTTTTCAGATCGGGAAAAAGATCGACCATTTCATCGGCAACAGCACCGGATTCTATAACGTGTAGAAATGAGATCGTTTTAGGCTTCATGACTGAAGTCAAAAATTTTGCATATCCAACCAGGATATCGTCCATCTTTGATAGATCTAAGCAAATGAACCAATGGTCTAATTTCTTCATATTAATCACCTTATTCCTCTTTGTCTTTTTGTTGATTCTTGATGGCATCTTCAACAAGCTCTTTGTAGGATTCACGATCTATATCCTTAATACGTTGCTGATTCTCGCGGTATTCCCGTTTCAGACCCTGATGTAAACTGTAACACATTACGAGCAGGATAAGGGCAAATGGAAGTCCCGTACTGATAGAGGCCGTTTGCAAGGCAGTTAATCCTCCGCCAACCAATAAAATAGCTGCAACTAATCCCTCTGTCTGAGCCCAAAAAATTCGTTGACCTACCGGGGCATCCAGTTTACCGCCACTGGTTAGTCCATCAATTACTAATGAGCCTGAGTCTGAAGATGTTACGAAGAAACTCAGGATCAGGACTATGGCAATGATGGATGTAACCATTTCGAGAGGGAATTGCTCAAGAAATACAAATAAAGCAGTTGCTACATTTTCGTTAACCGCATCACCGATAGTGCCAATGCCTGACATCTCAAGGTTGATCGCGGATCCCCCGAAAGCTGACATCCAAAGGAAGGTTATGATGCTTGGTACGATCAATACGCCAAGCACAAACTCCTTGACTGTTCGCCCTTTTGATATTCTTGCAATAAACATACCTACATAAGGTGACCACGATATCCACCAGGCCCAATAGAAGATGGTCCATGATGACTGCCAATTAGTACCGGAATAGGATTCCGTCCAGAAACTAAAAGTAGCTACGGAACTTACATAACCACCAAAATTTTGAATGAAAGAATCAAAAATGAAGATGGTAGGCCCGACGAAGATCACGAATACGAGAAAAAGGGCTGCAATTCGAATGTTCAACTCACTTAAAACGCGTACTCCTTTATCAATACCTAAGACCACAGAACCCGTTGCAACACCGGTAATGGCTATAATGATACCTACCTGTAGGTAGATATTATCAGGAAATCCAAAAACGTGTTCGAGCCCGGCACTCACCTGCAATACTCCTAAGCCAAGTGAAGTAGCAAGTCCAAATAAAGTAGCTAAAACGGCAAGGGTATCGATGACGTCTCCCATCCATCCTTTGATCCGGTCACCGATCAACGGATAAAAGACCGAGCGGAAGGAAAGCGGTAATCCTCTGTTGAAAGCAAAGAAACCAAGTGAGAGACCTACGACCGCATAAATGGCCCAGGCATGAAAACCCCAGTGGAGATAGGTAAGATTCATAGCTTGCTGAGCAGCTTCCGATGTTCCACCCTCAGCCATTGGTGGTGAGAGATAATGAAAGATAGGTTCAGCCACACTCCAAAACATGATACCAATTCCCATCCCGGCACTGAATAACATGGCAAACCAAGCCATGGTGCTAAAGTCGGTTTCAGCTTTATCTCCTCCGAGTTTGATATTTCCAAACCGGCTAAAGGCAATAAATAATGAGAATACGATAAACACATTCACAACGATTACAAAGAACCAGCCGCCATTGTCTGTGATCGCATTTTGTATGTTATTAAAAAGCTCTTCTGCCTGATCGCCAAGTAAAAGTGTAGAAGCGATCATGGCTGTAATTAAGATAATTGCCGGCCAGAAAACCGGTTTATGTATATCAAAGTATTTTTTAATACCTGTGCGTTTACCTTTAGGTTCTTCTTCTCCTCGAATGGCCATTATTGATTTTTTAAATTGTTAAAATTGGCTTCAGGAATAAATGACACTACTTATTCAAAAAGCAGCATTATCTTGTAGTGCCTACTGACTTCTTATAATTACAAGAAATCGCTAAATACAATTCAATGTGAACTTAGGAGTTGCTAAATCCCCATATCTAAGGCCTGAAGGCTACATAAATTAAGGGTCACTATCAAATTTATGCAGAATTGTTTATTAGTGAGTTGAAACTAAACTGATATATAAAAATAAAGGCTTCGAAGAATGAACTTCGAAGCCTTCATGCAAATAAATAACGCTTTTATTCTCGCACTATTTTTAAAATGTTAACACCATCTTTACCATTTGCAAGCACAACTAAATTGCCTCTTGTTTTAACAAAGTTAGCTGAACCGTTGTCTCTTTTCCATTGATAAATTTTCACAGGCTCTTTATTAGGACTTTTAGCTTTATCAGTAATAAAAAGACCGTCAGTACCATTAGCAATGAATACATGTTTACCACTGACTGTAACACCATTAGATGCATCGGTGCCTTTTGGGTTAAACTCATAATCTGGATCGCTTTCTGAATTGAATTTAAACCCTTTTACTCCTTGATTACCGAGGGCTACGTAAGTGATATTTTCAGGGTGTTCAAGTACGTTTTTTCCATCCACCGGATGTACTTTAAATGGTGTGGTGTAATTTGTTGCATTGTCGAGACCCGAATCCATAACCATGAAATTAGCATTATGGTCATCGGTAAGATTCAAACCAACTATATCACTGCCTCTTTTAACAATACTTTTTGCAAAGTCTGTGTCCTTTCGATTAAGTATGTTAAAATCGGGTTTGCTTTTACTTAATTGGTAGAATCCTCCTCCTGTAGCACCGGTAGCTACATAAAGATAATTATTGCCGGGAGCATCCACTATATCATTACCTGAGTAACTAGGCAAAGGCGTTTCTCGATAACTATTTCCTAAAATCTCATTGTTGTCGATGGTAAATTCGCCGATAATTGCTCCATTATGACCATCCGTGGAATATGCGGAACTTGATACATCACGCCCACCTGTGATCCAAAGAAGTTTATTATTTTCTTCGACGTTGATGTCATTTATGTCGGTATCAGCTATAGTGATTTGCGAAACAAAAGTTGGATTCGGCTCATCCTGATTAGGAATATCAATGATATCTACGGCTCCACCATAGGCGTCTTTATAAAGGTGGTAAGAGATGTAGATCTTATTGGCGCGAATATCAATACTTGTTGCACTCAGGGTGTCCCCGTTTAATTCGGGTGAATTAACATTGGCGACAAGTCTTAGTTCTATACTGGAAGAGTTAATAGAAGCTTTGGATCGCGATGAATCCAAAACGATTGGTTGATTGATGATCTGAATTCTTTCATTCAGTGACTCAATATTATTGTTGACATCGACCTTAAAATTATTTCCGTCACTGTTAGATAAGATGTCACAGGCACTAAATGTGAATGCCACTAACAATACAATAAGTAAACCTTTTACATTTACCATAACTATTAACCCCTTAAAGCTGAAAACTTAGATTTATACTACACATAATTTAAAGATATACGCGCTAATATGTTTATAGAATTTTTTAAGAGTGAGTTATAAATATTGAAACCATAAATGTGGATGACAAGCTTTAGTGTTTGTGGGGTTTTTATTGGTGAAACTTTTTGCCGTTTTTGGCCATCTTTTCCATCAGTGGGGTTGGTTTAAATCTTGGGCCAAATTTTTCGGCATATTTTTTCAGTTTATCTAAAACCTTCTCTATTCCGGTTTGATCAATATAACGGAACGGGCCACCGAGAAATGGCGGAAAGCCTAATCCCAAGATAGCTCCAAGGTCTCCATCTTCAGCAGATTTCAGAATCCCTTCCTCCAGACACCATACAGCTTCGTTGATCATGGTCAGTGCCATACGCATTTGGGCGGTTTCTTTGTCGGGGTCTTCACGCTTTTTTCCGCCAAAATGTTCGTAGATCTCTGTGTTGACTTCCTTCTTCTTACCTGATGAGTATTTGTACATTCCCCGTTTGTTTTTTCGGCCTTTATAACCGGCATCCAGTAATTCCTGAGCTCTGTTGGCGGTATCAATACCGCGCTCGGCAAACATCTCTGACATGGTTTCAGCGACATGTGCTCCCACATCAATGCCTACTTCATCAAAGAGAGCCATGGGTCCAACCGGGAATCCCCAGTCTTTCATGATCTTGTCGAGGAATTCGATAGAGGCCCCCTCATCTAATAGCTTAAGGGCTTCATTCATATACGGAGCAAGAATTCGGGTAGTGTAGAAACCGGGGCCATCTTTAACCACTATCACATTCTTTCCTTGTTCAACACCGACTTTAAAAGCGGTTTGTGTAACCCATTCAGCTGTTTTTTCAGTGGTAATGATTTCAAGCAGTGGCATTTTCTGAACCGGTGAGAAATAGTGCATTCCAATGATATTTTCCGGCCTATTTGCCCCTTCGGCAATTTCAGAAATAGGCAATGAAGATGTATTGGATGCAAATATGCAATTGTCTGCGGTAGCTGATTCCACCTGTTGAACGATATTTTGTTTCAGTTCCAGATCTTCAAAAACGGCTTCAATAACAAGGTCTACGCCAGCAAACCCATCGTAAGAATCAACACCGGTAACTTTACTTGCGATCCTGTCCCGCTCGAATTCTGAGATGATCTTCTTCTGAGCTTTTTCATTCAGGGATTCCCAGATCGACTTCTCTCCTTCAGCTGCTTTATCAACTGACTGATCCTTCAACAGAACCTCATAGTCACCCTTGCTTATGCTTACGTCTGCTATCCCTGACCCCATCAATCCTGCTCCAAGCACAGCAAGCTTTCTTACCGGCTTCACCAGATCAGGATTAGGCACTTTTTTGGAGGCATTCATGCCGAAAAATAAATTAACAAGGTTACGTGATTCCTGAGTAGCTCCCAATTCGCCAAACAGAACGGTTTCATTTTCCAGTCCTTTTTTCAAGCCATGCTTATAGCCATATTCAACAGCATCGATGATCTTAGGCGGTGCCGGGTAATTCCCTTTCGTCTCGGCGGCTGTCTTTTTGCGGGCTTGAGAGAATATTATCTTGCGGCCAATAGGGTTTCCTTCAAGTAGCCTCTCCACAAAGGACCGTTTATCTTTTCTGGTAAATTTTCCGTTGGCGATCTTGTGAACGCCTTTGATGGCTGCTGTTTCAATGGCATCTTTGTGAGTAACTTCGTCCATCAATCCCATTTTCCTGGCCTGACGGGTATAGATGTTTTTCCCCTGCAGCATATAGGTCAAAGCCTTTTGAATACCTATGAGTCGTGGCAGTCTTTGGGTTCCACCGGTTCCGGGCAACAAGCCAAGTTTCACTTCCGGGAGTGAAAAAACAGTTTTTGAACTGTCAGAGCAAACCCGGTATTGGCAAGCAAGTGAAAGCTCAAGTCCTCCACCCATGCAGCTGCCATGCACGGCTACTGCTATAGGTTTTTTGAAATCAGATATTCGGTTCAGGATCTTATGACCATCCTTGCTGAGCTGTTCAATTTCTTCTGCAGAATCACGAGTCTGAAACATATCAATATCTGCCCCGGCGATAAAATTATCCTTTTTACCGGAAATCAGAACAGCTCCTATTAGTTCGTTATCAGATTCAAGTGTGTCCAGAAAAGATGAGAACTCATCCATCAAGGTTTCATTGAGTTTATTCACCTTCTCCCCGGGTAGATCAAGGGTGATGATGGCGACGTTGTCTTTTTGGGTGATGTTTAGGTAGCTCATGGTATGTGTGATTGAATATGAACCCAAAGGTAGACACGCGATGCATCGCGTCTCTACCTTTGGGTGGAAATTTTTTAATTAATTCGAATACCGTTCCAACACAATAGCATGCCCTTGTCCTCCTGCGGCACATGCAGAAACGAGGGCGTATTTACCATCTTCTCTGAGCAAACGATTGGCAGCGGTGGTGACAAGTCGTACGCCAGTAGCTCCAAAAGGGTGTCCTAAAGAAAGTGAGCCGCCCAGCGTATTGAGTTTATCCATATCGATCTTGCCCACTTTTTTATCGCGGCTCAGGTTTTCTTTTGCGAATGAGTCTGAATCCAGGGCGGCAAGAACGGATAGAACCTGTCCGGCAAAAGCTTCGTGCAATTCGATCACATCCATATCACTCAGTTCGAGCTTCATAGCGTCCAGAACTTTTGGGATCGCATAAGCCGGCCCCAATAAAAGCTCCTCACCGGGGTCCTGAGATACGAAATTGTATTCACGCAGGTAGGCTTTTGGTTTTAAACCAAGGTCAAGTGCGGTTTGCTCCTCCATGATGTAGCAGGCTGAGGCCCCATCAGTAAAAAAGGAAGAATTACCTGCTGTTACGGTACCATGTGGTTTAATGAAGGCCGGGCGGAGTTTTGAAAGTTTTTCAATCGACGTGTCTGCCCGAAACCCGTTATCATGTTCTACTACCTCAAATTCAGGCGGCAGTTTGGCCGGGATGAGTTCCTCATCAAGCAATCCATCGTCAGTCGCTTTGGCAGCCAGGTGATGGGATCGCATAGCGTATTCATCCTGATCATGGCGTGAAATCCCAAATCGGGCCGACATCCGGTCTGCGCTTTCACCCATCACCTCACCGGTGGAAAATTCAGCGATGGCCGGCAATTCCGGAAGAAGATCCTTGAATCTCAATCCCTTAAAAAACTTCAGGTAATCCGTTGGTTTTTTGTACTTCCTTGCGGCTAGTACTTTTTGGCGAAATTTCTTTCTGAAGCGAACCGGAATGTCAGACATGGTCTCTGTTCCGCTTGCCAGAATGATTTTTGACTGACCGGTTCGTATGAGATCCACTCCACTGGCAATGGCCTGGTTGGATGAGATACACGCCATGGTTGTAGTGAATGCAGGCACGGAATTAGGTATTCCGGCTCCCAGGGCACTTTCCCGGGCTACGTTACTTGTCTTTACTTCCTGAATCACCGTGCCCATGATCACCCTGTCTATATCTTTTGGATCTACCGGGTTTCGTGCCATTAATCCATTGATTGCCATTCGCCCGAGGTCGTAAGCCATCATATCATTATAATTTGTACCGGATCGTTGAAAGGGAATGCGGCAACCATCCACAATGACAGCATTAAAGGTGTTGTTATTCGTGTTGCTCATAAAATTCAGGATTTAGCAGAATGCTTAAATTTATGTACTTGTCTGATCGTCTGATTCCGGACAAACACAGTTGTATAAGTTAACAGTGTTAACCAATAAATCAAGATGTAGTGTTATTTTTCTTTGTCTGTGTTTGAAATGTTCTTATATTTGTCGCCCTTCAAGCAAGTCGGGCGATTAGCTCAGTTGGTTTAGAGCACCTCGTTTACACCGAGGGGGTCGGGGGTTCGAGTCCCTCATCGCCCACACAGAAAGCTTCTCAAAGATGAGAAGCTTTTTTTGTTTATAGCCGCTCCACTGCTATTAGGTAAAAACAGAACAAGTTTTCGGACAAATTAGTTAGCTTACTGTATATGATGAATCGCTCACTGGTTTTTGTTTTAATACTTTTTTCAGTCCTCTTTCTGTTTGCAGCGTGTGGAAACTCAAAAAAAGCAGACACTGCGGATTTTCAGGATGCAAGAACGTTTGACCTATCTGAAATAAAAGAAGCTGAATTGAGCCTAAATAAGTCTTTCAGCATCGGTTCCTATGGCACGGTCAATGATATTGGGGCCGTGGCTGCTGATGATCAGGGGTTTGTTTTTGTGGTTAACAGCTACAACAAGAAGATCGAGGTTTTTGACAGAACCGGCGATCATATTGAAAGCCTGGGCGGGCTTGGGAGTGACCCCGGGGATTACAGGAATCCGGTGTTTATGAAGGTGCAGGGTGATCACCTCTTCACATTCGATAATTCGTTACATAGAGTTTATAAGTACAAGCTTTCTGATCGGGAACTAAGGTCGGTGACAGAACTTGATAATGCCATCAGTCAGTTTGGCATTGATTCACTGAGATCCGCAAAACCAGTTATGCTTGAAGTGACTGCAGATGAAAATTACCTGGTTGGATTTCAGGTGGTTAGGAGTACGGAAGACCGCCGGTTGATATATTATAAGATAGATGAAAACGGACAGATCCTGTCAAATCAGTTGTTTTCTGTGAGTAATCGAAATCTTCATGTAGACCGTACCGTCGACCCTCCGCTTATTATGATGCTCCCGTATGAGCCTGAGGTATTGATCAGAACAGATACACAAGGCAGAATCTTAAAAATAGACACCGATCATTTTCTGATCATCCTTATGGATAGTAAAAGTGAGGAAATCGAATCACGGTACTACCCTTTTGAAAAACATGATCTGATCCGTTCTGAGGTTCTTGAAATGTACACAGACACTTTTCGCCGCAGAGCCATACGAAGAGCTTCACTTCCTGATACATGGCCCGCACTTTCCCATATTTTGATGGACGATCAAGACCGTTTATGGGCCGCCTCCATTGTTTCAGATCCGGATATCTATAGGTGGTTCATTATTGCTCCAAGTGGGCAGCCTTTAGCTACATTTGAACTTTCCAGAAAGAAGAAGATAGAGGCAATAAGAGGTGAAACGGTATATATCAAATCCTTTAATGCAAGCCGGTTATCGGATGAGGTAAAGAGATATACCCTGAAATTTTAGTTAAATTGTGCGAGTCTGAAAAACAGATCGTTTATCATTCAATGAATATTTGATAAGAATATCTTAGGAATTACAGGTTGAGTTCTAACGTCACGCTTAAACAAATTGCAGAAGCACTTGGGATATCTGCTATGACTGTTTCTCGGGTCATCAACAACAAAAAGAACGTTGATGAAGAAACCCGTAAGAAAGTTTTGGAGAAAGCTAGAAGCATGGGTTATACTCCCAATTATCTGGCAAAAAGCCTGGTTTCCAATAAATCATTTACGATAGGTGTTGTAGTTCCGGAGATCTCCCACTCTTTTTTCCCGGAAGTTATTCGCGGGATTGAAGAAGTAACCTATCAGAAGAATTATCAGTTGATCCTTACACATTCGGCTGAGGATACGGAGCGGGAAAAAGCCGCCATAGAAACACTTCGCTCAAAACGGGTTGATGGTATCATGATCTCCTGTTCACAGTACACCAAAGACCTCAGTTACTTTGAAGAGCTCCGTTCCAGCGGAATGCCTGTTGTGTTCTTTGACAGGTGTATCGTTGATTTAGGCTTTAGCTGTGTGGGGGTAGATGATAAGGCAGCAGCAAAAAAGATAACCCAGCACCTGATCGATCACGGCTACACAAAGATCGCGCATTTAAAAGGAGCACAAGGGTTGTCTATCGGGCGCAGGAGACTTCAGGGATTTAAAGAGGCTATGGAAGAAAATAAGCTTGAGGTTTTGGACGAGTGGGTGGTCGAATCCGGACTTCAGGAAGAAGGCGGGTACGAGGCTATGAATAAGATACTGGATCTCCCGGAAGGCAACCGGCCAAGGGCGGTGTTTGCCATCAATGACCCGGCAGCTTTTGGTGCCATCGAAGCGATCAAAGAAAAAGGATTGATTATACCGGAAGATATTGCCATCGTTGGCTTTTCTGATGATATCAGAGCAAAACTACTCCCTGTCCCCTTAACAACGGTGCATCAGCCGGCATATGAGGTGGGAAAAGAGGCTGCAAAAAAACTATTGAGTATCATTGACAATGAAAATGAGTCGAATGAGACAATTGAAGTTCTTACGCAATTAAAGATCCGTTCATCTTGTGGAAGCCATTGAAACCTAGCCACCAATCGGCAGGATATTATGATCATTTGATACCTGGCTTGGAACCCCTGGCCCGGTTTGTTTCTCTACCCGTCGTTAATACTTTGACTCTTCATTAAGGCATAGTATATTAGATATGTTAACGTTAACATAAGAATAGTGAAACCAACAATAATTGTATAAAGGGTCCGAAGTGATGGATCAAAATAACACGTTTTCTGATTTTGAAGAGAATACTCATACTGGATTCGTTTATATGAGTTACAATTATGGAAATGACCAAATTCAGTAAATAAGCTATTATAATTATGAAGAATCTTTTCAGATATCCGTTACTTAGTGCCTTGCTGTTATTGCTGGCAGTGAATTTCACTGGATGTGCGCCATCGGAAATTGAAACCGTGGAGACTCATTTTGATTTCAACACAGAATGGGAGTTCGTTAAGGATATGGATACGACCATTACAGATGAATTGTTTGATCCCGGTTCGGATCAGCTTGAATGGGAATCGGTTCGGTTGCCGCATACAGCCAACATTGAACCGTTGGTTATTGAAGATCAGCAGTGGCAGGGCGATAGTTTCTATAGGAAATTCTTTACAGTTGATCCGGAGCTTAAGGGTAAGCACATCACCCTGAAGTTTGAGGGAGCTATGCATGAAGCTGATATCTATCTGAATGGTAAAAAGGTTGGATACAATGCCGGCGGTTATCTGCCTTTTGTGGTGGATATCTCTGATCACGTTAATATTGGGGAAGAAAATTCCCTGTTGGTTAAATTGAATAATGAGGATAATTCAACCATTCCGCCCGGTAAAGCCATTGAGATGCTGGATTTCAATTATTATGGTGGCATCTACCGGGATGTATATCTTGTAGTGGAGGATCAGCTGAGAATACCAGATGCTGTTGAAGTTGACAGGGTGGCTGCCGGTGGATTATTGGTATCTTTCGAAGACGTTTCAGAGGGAGTGGCCACAGTTTCTGTTCAAACCGATGTAGAAAATTTAAGAGCTGAGCCAACTGAAGCTCGCCTTATATATATCCTGCAGGATGCCGGGGGTAATACAGTGGTGTACTCAGAAGCTGAGGTGCAGGTTGAATCCGGTTCAAACTCTCTTCAAACTGAGAAATTATTGGTTCAGGATCCAAATCTTTGGTCCCCTGCCTCTCCATATCTCTACACTCTTACGGTACAGCTCTATGACGGTGGTAAACTGGTTGACAGTGAGCAAGAGCGCATCGGTATCAGGACATTTGGCTTCGATGAGGATAATCAATTTGTATTGAATGGAGAGCGATTGTATTTAAGAGGCACGAATCGTCATCAGGATTATCCGTATATCGGTTATGCCCTTTCTAATGAGGCTCAATATCGCGATGCGTACAAGATCAAGGAAGCAGGTTTTAATTTTATCCGCATTGCACACTATCCACCGGATCCCGCATTCCTGAAAGCAGCCGATGAATTGGGCTTATTATTTATGGATGCTATTCCGGGTTGGCAATACTATGAAGATGGATTGTTTGCAGAACGTGCCCTGAATGATGTTCGAAAAATGGTTAGGAGAGATCGCAATCACCCAAGTATTATTTTCTGGGAAGCCTCTCTTAACGAATCGGATATGCCGGAAGAATTTATGGAACAGGCTCATGCTGCGGTGAAAGCAGAGTTGCCGTTCGCAGATAATTATACAAGTGGTTGGATGGACCATGCTTATGATATCTTTATCCCGGCGCGGCAGCATGCCCGCCCACCTGCCTATTGGAGCGATTACGACAAAGATAAACCACTGTTTATAGCTGAATACGGTGATTGGGAATATTATGCCCAAAATGCCGGATTCAATCAGGATGCCTTTGAGGATCTGCAGGAAGATGAACGAACCTCACGTCAGCTTCGGGGGGACGGTCAGCGCAGGCTCGCACAACAGGCTCTTAATTTTCAGGAGGCGCACAACTCAAACCTGAAAGGACCTTCATTAGGTGATGCCAACTGGGTGATGTTTGACTACAACCGCGGTTATGCCCCGGACATTGAATCTTCAGGAATCAGAGATATCTTCCGCATCCCGAAATTTACTAACTATTTTTATGCGAGCCAGGCCTCTCTTGAGTTAGAGGAAATAGACCCCGAATTCTATGGCCCGATGGTGTATATTGCCAATTACTGGTCTGATCCTGATTTCACTGATGTTAAGGTGTACAGCAATGCTGAGGAAGTAGCTTTGTTCCTGAATGATGAAGAAATTGCCCGACAAAAGCCCGATACAGATCGTGTTTCAACTGAATTGGATCATCCTCCATTTACCTTCGGCTATCTGGATTTTGAGGCAGGTACCCTCAAAGCAGTAGCCTACATAGATGGAAAGCCGGTGGCTGAGCATGAGCGCATTACCCCGGAAGATCCAGTATCTCTTTCTTTAAGTGCAGATTTGAGTGGAAAACAGATCCAAAGTGGACATAACGATGTGGTTTTTGTGTATGCATCCGTTGTAGATGAAAACGGCAGGACCATTTGGGAGGCTGATCAAGAGATCACATTTGAATTGAAAGGTGAGGGCGAGCTGATTGGGCATAATCCTATTACTGCTGAAGCCGGCATTGCTGCGATACTCTATCGTGCAGGGAAGGATCCGGGCAATGTAACCATCACAGCAACTGCAAATGGATTGGAAGCCGGTTCGATCACATTAACTATAAACTAGATCCGCCATGAAACTTACATCACTTTTAAGTTTATTTATTGTAATACTCGTTAGTCAAACGGCCTATGCACAGCCAACCGATTCTACCTCATTTCACCTGAATTATGCGGTGGGAGCTGATCTTTCATTTCTTAAAATGGCAGAGGAAAACGGGACCGAGTTCAAGGATAATGGCGTAGTGAAGCCGGGACTGGATATCTTCAGCGATCACGGATATGACTGGATCAGATTGAGATTGTTTCATTCTCCTGATCGCCTCCCAAATGACCTTGAATATACCATAGAACTGGCTCAGGAAGCCCAAAAGCGAGGAATGAAATTCCTGCTGGATTACCACTATTCAGACAGCTGGGCGGATCCGCAAAAACAATGGATGCCGGAAGCATGGGAAGGACTGGAGTACGAAGGACTCCGTGATTCAGTATACGATTATACCAAACGTACCATCGAGGCCTTTCGGGAAGCCGGTGTGATGCCGGAAATGGTACAGATCGGCAATGAGATCCGGAATGGCATGATCTGGCCGGCGGGGCAACTTCCTGAAAACTGGGATACTTTTGCCGGATTGCTGCAAGCAGGAATTGACGGTGTGGATGCCGGCCGTGGACAGGAAATGCGTCCACAAATTATGATCCATTATGATAATGGCGCCGATGCAAAAGGAAACCGAGAGTTCTACGATAACATTGAAAAGTATGGTATTGAATTCGATATCATCGGTCTCTCCTACTATCCGTGGTGGCATGGAAATTTACTGGAGTTACGAGAGAACCTGCTTTCTTTGATGAGACACTACGATGAGGATATTATCCTTGTGGAAACGGCTTATAACTGGCGTCCCTCTGAGTATATTGAGGAAGGAGCATTAGCTCCCTGGCCCGAAACTCCCGAAGGACAGAAGGATTTTTTGGAAACGGTTCATGAAACGCTAATCAACATAAACAGTTCACGCATTAAGGGTATCTTTTGGTGGGAACCGGCCGTTACCGGAGGGTTGCGATCACGTGGTTATTTTGATGACGACGGGAATGCTCTTCCGGTCATAAATGTGTTTGATAAATACAAGAGACAATGACCTTTAGCTAAGAGAATTTTTACCCCCGATCATACATGGAAGAGACTGAGATCACAAAGCGTTCAAAAAAAGAGTGGAAAGAAATAGTTCTCGAAAACGAGAAATTACGTATTACTCTGCTTCCCGAATTGGGCGGTAAAATGACAAGGCTTGAGAACAAGGGAACAGGAACCCAATTCCTAAAACAATATGAAAAGAGTGAAGGCGATCTAAAGCCGCCAAATTTGGGTTTCGATTTTAAACCTCCCTATGCCTTTGGCTTCGATGAATGTTTCCCTACGATTGCGCCTTCTAATTATCTGTTTAACGAAAGCGTGATCCATTTGCCGGATCATGGTGAACTTTGGACACAAGAGTGGGAATATGAACTTCATGACGATCGTGTTGTACTGAAAGCAACGGGGGTGAATCTTCTATATGAGTTTGAGAAGGAGATCGTACTTAAAGGCAGTGAAATTGAGATCAGCTATAGCGTAAGAAATAATTCATACCGCCAATTTGATTATATATGGTCGTCCCACCCTCTACTGGAAATAAATGATCAGGATGAGTTGCTGATCCATGAAGAGGTGAACCGGGTCTCCGTCCACAGATCCAATGAAGAAGGTCAGGTTAGAAAAAAGGAAACGGAGTGGCCTTATTTGTTTGGTGGTAAAACAGACTTTTCGATCGTCCAGCCTCAGGCTAGTAATCAGGCTATGAAATTATTTGCTGAAAATGTAGGAAAAGGAAGAGCTGGACTGTACAGAAAAAGGTCTGATGAAACGATCCTGTTTAATTTTGATGCAGAAAAGACACCTCATCTTGGTATATGGCTGTGTTATGGTGGTTGGCCTGAAGAGGCGGAGACAGGGAGTTACACCGTTGCCCTGGAACCTGCAACAGCTTCTTTTGATAAGCTTTCTGACGCCATTGAGAACGCAGAAAACAAAGTTATTGAGCCGGGCGGATGCCATAAGTGGACTATAACAATGAAAATCATAAGTGGTAAGGCCGTAATTTGAGGATTGAATGACCGAGTTAGAAATAAAAATAAAAGAACAATTCCTGTCGAAATATGACAGTGAACCAATATTGATAAACTCTCCAGGGAGGGTAAACCTGATTGGAGATCACACCGATTACAATGACGGGTTTGTGCTTCCGGCCGCCATCGATAAGGTGATCGTTTTGGGAATAGCTTCAAACAAACTTGGCAAGATCCGGGCGTTTTCTGCTGATATGAATGAATCTGTGGTGTTAGACCTGAACGACCTGCATAAAAGTGATAAGCATTGGGCCAATTACATTAAAGGAGTAGTTGCTGAACTTCAAAAAGAGAAATTCAAGCTGAAAGGTTTTGACGTGGTCTTTGGTGGAAATATCCCGATCGGAGCCGGGCTGTCTTCTTCTGCGGCTCTGGAAGGGGCATTGACCGTAGGCCTGAATAAGTTATTCAAGCTTAAAATAGACCGTAAGAAAATGGCCCGTATCGGGCAGCTTACCGAACACAAACACGTTGGAGTGAAATGTGGCATCATGGATCAGTTCATCAACCTGCACGGTGAGCCTGAGAAGGCATTGAAGCTGGATTGCAGGACTCTGGATTATGACCTTTACCCTTTTCATCAGGAAGACAACAAGATCGTTTTATGTAATTCTAAAGTAAGTCATAATCTGGCTGAATCTGAATATAATGTGAGGCGTTCACAGTGTGAAAAAGGAGTTAAGATCTTAAAGAAATATGATCCGGAGATACAGAACCTTCGTGATGTGAGTATGGAATTGCTGATGGAGCATCAGGGAGAGCTGGGTCCGGTTGTATTCAAACGCTGTAAATTTGTGTTGGAAGAAAATAAAAGGGTTCATAATGCTTGTGAGGATCTGAGTAAGGATGACCTCAGTTCATTCGGCCAGCGCATGTTCGAATCGCACGAAGGATTGAGTAATGATTATGAGGTAAGCTGTGAAGAGCTTGACATCCTGGTTGAACTCGCCAAAGATCAACCCGGTCTGTTGGGGTGCCGCATGATGGGCGGTGGATTTGGCGGCTGTACGATAAACCTGGTAGAAAATGATCAGGTGAAGCCTTTTACGGAGTACATCTCGAAAGCGTACAAAGAACGAACTGGCATTGAAGCTGAGATCTATATCACCAGGATCAATGGTGGTGCCCGTATCATTGAATAGTATAGCAGGAGCAAACCATGAAGTTAGATTTTACAAAACATCCGCACCGAAGGCTGAATTTATTGACCGGTGAATGGGTGCAGGTTTCGCCACACCGAACCAAACGCCCATGGCAAGGTCAGGAAGAGGAAACGGGTCAGGATAAAAAGCCTGAGTATGATCCTGATTGTTATCTTTGTCCCGGCAACGACCGGGCGGGTGATGGCAGAAATCCGGAATATACCTCCACCTTTTCGTTTGTGAATGATTTCAGTGCCTTACTCCCTGATACTTCAAATGAAAAAGTGAATGACAGTGATCTTCTGATTGCAAAAGGGGAACGCGGGATTTGTAAGGTGATCTGCTTTTCACCAAGACATGATCTCACTCTTGCTGAAATGGAGCTGCCTCAGATCGAGAACGTAGTGGATCTATGGGTGAGTGAATACAAAGAGTTGGGCCAAAAAGATTTCATCAACTATGTACAGATCTTTGAGAACCGTGGAGAGGTGATGGGCAGCAGTAACCCCCATCCGCACGGACAGATATGGGCACAAGAGACCATCCCTGAAGAGCCTGCTAAGGAATTGAATCGATTCAAGGATCATTATGAGAAACATGGTAGCACGGTACTTTCGGATTATCTGAAGCTTGAGCTGGAACGTAAAGAACGCCTGGTGGCAGAGAATGACCACTTTGTTGTGGTTGTGCCATTCTGGGCATTCTGGCCATTTGAGACCTTGGTGATTAGCAAGCGGCCTTTTGCCCGTTTTACGGATATGACGGATGAGGAGCGAAAAGGACTGGCCGATATTTTAAAGAAGATCACCGTCAAGTACGATAATGTATTCAAGGTCTCATTTCCATATTCAGCCGGATTCCACCCCGCGCCAACGGATGGTAAGGATCATCCTGAGTGGCATTTTCATATGCACTTCTATCCGCCATTACTGCGCTCTGCTAATATCAAGAAATTCAGGGTCGGGTATGAGATGCTGGCCAATTCCCAGCGGGATGTCACGGCAGAATACAGTGCTGAATGGCTGCGAGAACTTCCTGATGTTCATTATAAGAAAAGAAGGTAATCTCCGTTGTTTTGAGATAAGATCCTACAGCATTTCCCCAAATAAAAAACGGTCGGAGGAGCCCCTAGCCTCTGACCGTTTGATACATTTTCTTTCTAGATCCTTACCAGAACATGGCGTAAAGAGCGGTGGTTATGATCAGGATCACATACGCACCAATATTGAACGCAGGTCCTGTTTTGAACATGGAAGCTGTTGTATGGATCGCTTTGGGATCTTCGTCATCGGGGTTGGTAGTTAAACTAACACCGGCGATGATCACAACCGTAAGTATCATGGTATAATACATCTGTGTGAGGAAGGGAAGCTCAAGAGAAGGCAGCTTCAACAGTAGCGCGATAACGATAGATGACAGAACCCCATAGATCGCGCCTTTGGTGGTGGTCTTTTTCCAGAAAAGGCCCATGATAAATACTGCCAGAATACCCGGACTTACCACACCGGTGTACTCCTGAATGAACTGAAATACCTGAGGCACATCTTCCAGAAGCGGAGCGATCAGAACAGCTGTAATAAGTGCTACAGCAGCGGTAATTCGGCCCATGTTTACGGTCTGCTTATCTGAGGCATTCTTGTTGATATAAGCCCGATAGATATCCATGGTAAAGATAGTAGCCACGGAATTCAGCATAGAAGCCAAAGATGATACAATGGCTGCAGCAAGGGCCGCCACCACAAGTCCTTTAAAACCCGGTGACAGGAACACACTGATCAGCCAGGGGTAGGCATTGTCATATTCAATACTGCCATCAGGATTTGTGAACACGCTGAGTACCCCGGGAATTTGTGTGGTACCTTCAGGCTGTGTGTACAGCACGTAAACAATGATACCGGGGATCACGACGATCAGTGGGATCAATAATTTCAAAAAGGCAGCAAAGATAATTCCTTTCTGTGATTCCTTAAGGGATTTAGCAGCGAGGGTTCTTTGAATGATATACTGATTGAAGCCCCAATAATAAAGGTTAGCAACCCAGAGCCCACCGATCAGCACAGCGATACCCGGCAGGTTGTCGAATTCGGGATTCGATCGTTCGAGGATCATATTGAATTTATCACCCGCAGTATCATAAAGATGGGCCATGCCATTCAGGATGCCACCCTCAGGAGTGAGATTATATAATGCTGCGAAAGTTGTTACAAAGCCACCGAGTACAAGCAATCCAACTTGCAGAACATCGGTCCAGGCTACCGCTGAAAGGCCGCCGTACAACGAGTAGGCAGCAGCTATTGCAGCTAATCCAATAAGAGCATAGATCACCAGGCTGCCGTCACCGGTTCCCATGATTGTATCCAGGGCTTTGGCACCAAGGAACATTACTGTGGTCAGATTAACGAAAACGAATAGAGCGATCCAGAATATAGCCAGAATAGTCTTGAGCGTAGTGTTGTAACGGTGCTCAATAAATTCAGGGATCGTGTAAAGTTTCTTTTCAATAAAGATAGGAAGCAGGTACTTACCTACAATGATCAGGGTGATGGCAGCCATCCACTCGTAAGATGCAATGGCAAGGCCAACCGCAAAACCGGAACCTGACATACCGATGATCTGCTCGGCTGAGATGTTTGCGGCTATCAGCGAGGCACCAATGGCCCACCAGGGGAGTGATTTACCGGCCAGGAAATAATCCTCTGCATTTTTTTGATGACCTTTCTTATCTCTTGATACCCATAAGCCAATCCCAATGATCAAAGCGCAATAGGCTACGAAAACAACAATGTCTATCCCTGTCATAACACCTGTTTTATTTGAAATACAATTTCAAGCCAAATGTAAATGGATGTCGACAAAATTGCTTAGCCTAATTTGAAGAATTTTTACACATGTCAGAGACGAGGGATAGTTTTTAATTAAAAAATATATTAAGGAACGGTATGAATAATTATTTGATTCTGTGCTTTATATAATAATTCATCATAATTACTATATTATTATTTAAGATTATAGGTTAACAAAATAATACAGTTATGGATATTAAATTTGTAAAGAGAACAAACATTAAATCATCAAAAAAGAGAACCTCTAAATTCAAGCCTTTACTGGAAGCTATTGAAAAGCTTAAGCCCGGCGGTCAGGCCGTTGAAGTGAGTTATTCCAACGAAAAGAATATTAATTCAATGCGTACGGCAGTGTATCAGTTTGGCAAGCAAAACGATTTTAAAGTGAAAAGCAGAAGAGACGCTGACAACAAAAAGATCTATTTCTATCGTGATAAATAGGAAGTGAATTCAAAAGTATTTTGTTAGATAGATCTGAATGTCATCCCCGTGAAGTCGGGATTCTTTTTGTTGAAAGAAAACCATTCCAAATCTAACTAATCTGTTTCCTTTTTATCAACATTTGCCCATTTAAGATATTTACCTCTGAGCTCAGCAATATGTTCGTCCATGGTTTCCTTTTCCCAATTGGAAGTATCCACAGGTGGGTGAATGTGCGCCTTTATCTTTCCGCTTTTTGAAAGCAGTGAACCGCCAAGGCTCAGTTCCTGATTCCCATCAAAATAAATGGGCACGATCGGATAGTTAAGATCGATCGCCATGTGAAAGGCTCCTTTCTTGAATGGACCAATGATACCGGGATGTTTACGAGAGCCTTCGGGGGCAACCATGATAGAAAGGTTGTCACGTATTATTCGGTCGTAGGTATTCTGAAGTTTGGCCACAGCCTTTTTACTTTTCTTGCGTTGTATAAAAACCTGTCCGGTAAGGTGACCTACAATAAAGAATAGCGGGTTATACTGCAGCTCCCATTTTGCCACAAAACGAATGCGGGGCAATCCCAGTGCGATCATGGTAACAAGGTCCAGGGTCGAACTGTGGTTGATGGTATAAATGACCGGGCGGTCGACAGGTTCACCATGCTGGATGACTTCAAAATTAATGCCCAGCGTCCAAAGAACGGGGTAAGCAATAAAGGGACCAAAATTCTCTACCACGAAGTTAGTGGCCTTCCCAAATGACAGGATCAGCAATACCGCTATCATGGGGGTAGAAATGGCGAACATAAAAAAGAACACGATGATGGCCAGGAAACTACGGAAGTACTGGATCGGAGTTAGTGATGTTGCCATTTGGTTGGATTATTTTTGGATGAATATAGCAGAAGACAAGCACCTGTGAAAATGCAGAATGGTATGAGAGTGAAAAACTCAATAGATTTGGGCTAATGAACGGAAAAGGATCACATAAAGCTAATGAGCTTGAACCCTTTGAACCGGTTTGGTGGGCATGGAACACCCATGTTCATACTATAGTGGCATCTCAGTTCACAAAAGTTCAAAAACCGGCTCACGAACGTATTGAGATCGATACACCCGATGAGGACTTTTTAGAGATCGACGTATGCAATTTCCCGACTGACAAACCCATTGTAGCTTTATTTCATGGACTTGAGGGCTCGTCAGATCGGCATTATATCGCAAATTTGATGAGTGAACTGAAGAGGGCCGGGTTTCCATCAGTGGCATTGAATTTCAGGGGATGCGGGAGCCGGCTCAATGATCAGCCACGGTTCTATCATTCCGGAGCTACGGATGATTATCGTACACTTTTTAACTGGATCAGGCGTCAGTTCCCTGTAAAAGAGATCTATGCTGTAGGATACTCTCTGGGAGCTAACGCGCTGGTTAAATATCTGGGCGAAGAGGGCAGCGAAAGTGTGGTAAAGCGTGCCGTAGCGGTTTCGCCGCCCTATGACCTGAAAGAAGGGTCGTTACGTATGCAGCAGGGGATAAACAAGTTCTACGAAAAACGATTTTTGATAACCCTGGCAGATAAGCTGGAAATGAAAAGAGAGTTATATCCGGGTATGCCTATATATAGTGGTAGTTCGATCTACGAGTTTGATGATCAGGTTACTGCGGCCTTACATGGGTTTTCCGGTGCTGATGATTATTACTTCAAGTGCTCAAGCCGGCACTTTTACGGAGAGGTCAAGTCAGACCTGCTGGTAATTCACAGCAGAGAAGACACTCTTTGCCCCATTGAATTTGCACCTCAAAAAACGATAAGGGAAAATCCGGTCATTCAAACCTTGTTTACGGAAGAAGGTGGACACGTTGGTTTTTTGAGTTCACCATCAGGTTGGCTGTATCGTATGATATTGAATTGGTTTGAGGCTGATCAAAAATGATGCCCAACAGTTATTTTCAGAGAATAGGGCCCGTTGGCATCTTTGGTCATCAGCGTCAGCTCTACCGGACCGATAAGGGTGACGAGGCCTGCTGATAGTCCAAACCCATTTTGGAAATCAGATACAGGAATGTCCCACGTCCAGGTATCCTGAACATCAGAGGCATTCCATTTGAGCTGTGCGTACCCATTATCTCTGAACTGAAACTGCAGGCCTGCTTCTAAAGACTTAAGGTTATCACCCCTGAGCTCATGCACCTTATAACCCAGCAGCGGATATTGGTGATCAGATCTGACGTAATTAGGGAAAGCGCCTCCGCTGTAAAACTGATAATGCAGCGGTAGTTCTTTTTTATCGCTGAAGGTTCCACCGGCGCTAATACGGGTCATAAAAGTGAATGTATCATTCAAAGGTAATCGCGATTCCCAGTTAAGAACGTGCTGAATAAATGAAATTCCACTGCCCCAGTAAGTATTTGAAAGTTCGGTTTGGATGAACAGTTGATTTCCTGAGGAAGGGAAGTAGGTTTGGTTAAACGTGTTTATATATAACGAGCCCTGAGCTGATAAGATCCTGTCCACATTGTTGAACAACAAAGTTTCACCTACAGCCTGATCGATATTATAGAATTCCGTTTTTGCCCCGGCTGAAAGCGAGGCGTTTTGAAAGGCTCTGATCCATGTCTTAACGTTAAACGAAAGGGACTCGACGTTTACGGAAGAAGCGATCAAGTTTCCATCAAAGATGTCTATAGGGATGCGGTAACCATCCAGTTTAAAGTTCAATCCCGACTCCGGATAAAGGGTATAGGGCAGGGCATAACTGCCACTCAATTCAAGTTGTTCCCCAAGGCGGAGTTCACCTACAAAAGCATCAGCCTCGTAGAATACCTTGTTGAACATGCTGCTGAAAAGCAAGGATGCCCTGTATTGACTGTCGTACCTGGCGCCAAGGCCAAGGGTGTTTTGCTGAGCAGCCGAAATTTGAATACTTAAAATGGAACCTTCTGAATCCAGATCCGGCAAAATTCGGTAGCTTAGATCTTCAATATGACCTGAAGAATATATCAATTCCATTTGTTCGGATATCTTACTGACGGGAATGATCTGTCCTTCCTGAATAGTAAGTGAGCTTCTAAGGCTGTTCCTCAGATATTCATCAGCTCCTACTATATTTATCTTGCTGATAGAGATGTTATCCGGAATTTTTGAAAAAGATCTGTGAGTATGCCCCGAGTGCCTTTTTTGGATTTCTCTAAGTTGAGGAAGAACGGCTCTTGCCGCTTTTTCACCCTCCGCAATGATCTCTCTTGCTTTGTTGAAATCAAAGATGGTGAAATTCTTAATATCGGGACTTATGAGAAGATCCGTCTTTTCTCTTTGTACGATATTTGACTTCTCACGGCTGAAACCAACTGATTGCACCATGACGTCAATAAACGAATTAAGGCTGTCGGCCGGAAGGATGGGTTCACTCACATCTGAAGTGATCACGATATCAGCACCAAGTTCCCGGGCATCGGTTGCAGGGATATTCCGGATCACACCCCCATCAATATAAAGCGAGTCGTTCATAGCCACGGGTTTGAAAACACTTGGAATAGCCGTACTGGCACGGATCGCTTCAGGAAGAAATCCGCTGTCTATCATTATACCCTCACCGGTTTCCAGGTTTGTGACAACACAGGCAAAGGGAATTGGAAGCTCCCTGAAATTGGTGACCTGATGGTATGGAAGGGTTAACTGATTCAGCAAAAGTGAGATCTTCTGTCCCTCAACAAGACCGCGCGGCAGGCTTAAGCTTCCACCTCCGTATGGAACCGAAAAGATGAGCCGCTCATTTGACTGATTCTGAAAAATGGACTGGTATTTTCGAGGCCTGCTTTCATTGAATAACTCATTCCAGTCAGTATTTAAAGCGATATCCTCAAGTTCTTCTATGCTATACCCAATGGCGTATAATCCGCCGACTACAGCGCCCATGCTTGTACCTGTGACAACATCCACTTGAATGCCGGCTTCTTCAAGCACCTTCAACACCCCAATGTGTGCAAAGCCCTTGGCACCGCCACCGCTCAGTGCAAGTCCGATCTTGAGGGTATCTTCACCGGCTTCATTTTCACTCTGTGCAAGTACAACGGTTGATCCGCAAAATATGATCAAGACAAGAACACCCAGTAATGAATTTCTAAATTTAAACAGCATGGTCAATGGCCGAATAGATCGGCTATTTTTAGAATTTTTTAGACTGAAAATAGAACATGAAAGATAATGCTTTATTGGTATCAAATGTTAAAGGCGTATCACGAAACCATTACTTAATTCGTAGGTAAGATTAGGTATGTCGATGATAGGGTCGGCATCATATGAAGCTGTAAAACCAATGGATACAGCCACGCGCTTGCTAAGGTCCATTTCCAGTTCAGACTCGAATATAGACCGCGCTTTAAAGAATCTATCAGGTCGCGCCTGATAATAACCCACCAGCTTGAATTTAGCTGTTTCACTGAGCTTTCCACGTAATGAGATGTTGCTCGTGCTTTTCAGGAATTCGTTTTTAATGGAAGCCTGTTCATTCAGTTGCCATTCCTCATATTCACCCATCAGGGCAGTAGAAATGCTCGCCTGCCATGTATCAGAGCGATAAAAGCGGTATTTGATACCGGCTCCGGCCAGGGCGCGGTTATTAAGCCCGAGGTTGTTGTTGTATTGATACTGAATGAATAGTTCGGGGGAAAGTTGTTCCATCCTCCGGAATGTGGACCTCAGGTGAAGATAACCGCTGCTGATCAGTGAGTTTCCATCAAGGTTAACGAATTTTATTTTATTCAGAAGCATGTAGGCATGCCGGTTGGAAAAGTAAGAGAGATTCGATTCATTGGTGAACTCAAATACATCCTCGTTATAGTGATTCAGTGAAAGGTCGAACTCAAGTTCTCCGTACCAGCCGGTGGAATCACCATTGGCGCGGACGCTTTCAACGTTTAAGAGCTGGGCGTGTAAATTTGGACTGAGAATCAAAAAGCTCAGTATACAGAGGCCTTTAAAAAACAGATTCATTTGAGATATATGTTGGGTTAAAATTGATGATGCGGGTGACATACCATATCACAAAAACGCATGAATAGTTCCGGGTTTCATTGTCCAAACACTCAAACGATTCGTATCTTGCCACTGTTGTTAAAGATCACTCACGCAAATATAAAAACAAGCTAAATTAATGGTCATCATAATTGGAGCGGGTCCTATAGGACTTGCCACAGGCATTGCACTAAAAGAAAAAAATATACCATTTAAGATCATTGAGAAAGGTTGTTTGGTGAATTCCTTATTTCACTATCCTACTAACATGACCTTCTTTTCTACTTCCGATAAACTTGAGATCGGGAATATCCCCTTTATATCGCATGGCTCAAAACCTACCCGTGCTGAAGCACTTGAGTATTACCGACGGGTGTCAGAACACTACGAGCTGCCTGTGAATCTGTACGAAACGGTAGAAAGCATGGAAGGCGAAGACGGTAATTTCACCGTTAAAACTGACAAAGACATCTATAAGGCTGATAAAGTGATCGTGGCTTCCGGCTTTTACGGCAAGCCTAACATGATGAATGTGCCCGGTGAAGAGTTGCCCAAGGTGAAGCACTACTATGATGAGCCTCATCCCTATGCCTGGCAAAAGGTCTTGGTGGTTGGTGGCGGTAACTCAGCCGTGGATGCAGCCCTCGAGTGCTGGCGAGGCGGAGCGGAAGTAAGCATGTTACTGAAATATGACACCATCAAACCAACGGTGAAGTATTGGGTGAAGCCGGATATTGAGAACCGTATTAAAAATGGAGAAATACCTGCTTATTTCAACTCCGCTGTAAAGGAGATCCGTGAAAAAGAAGTGATTCTGGAAACACCTGACGGCGAAGTGACACTGGAAAATGATTTTGTCCTGGCTATGACCGGATATCATCCCAACTACGACCTTATGGAAAGCCTGGAGATCGAGCTCACAGAAGATGAAAAATGCATGCCGGTTTACGATAATGATAGCCTCGAAACCACGCGTAAAGGGGTATATGTGGCCGGCGTTGTTTGTGGCGGAATGGACACCAGCAGCCTCTTCATCGAAAACTCCCGCATACACGCCGAGCAGATCGCCAACCACGTAGAAAAGAATTTGTAGAGCATACTTTTTTAAGCCCATATCAAAAGTATAAACCTAACACACACAGTCATTCTGAAACCAAACCCTGACTATGCCGACAGGCAATCCTGTCCCCTCGAACACTCGTTGCGTAGCTCCGCTGCGCAATACCCTACTGAGTCTCCGCCTCAAATTGCAAATTATTGACCAGTTCATGGATTATAAACTGCAATATCGAAAAAATCAGAATCGCGGATTTGTCAGATTATGGGATTACGCGGCTTATTCGAGTCCCCTCCGACGACTTAAACATGGCTAGGCACTGTAATCCTGCAAAGAGTCGTCCGACGAATGGTTTGATCAAGACCAGACCCCACATAACGAAACGCCAGTCTTTGCGAGGCAGCTATTGGTTGAATGCAGGTTTATAAAGTCTAGCAACGAAGCAAAATCCCGATAGCAAGTTTCCAGGTAGATAAATGAGATTGCCACAGACTGTGTTCGCTACCGCTCACTGCAGTCTTCGCAATGACCGGATCTTGGTAGCCACCTCTTTTTGAAGCAGGATTTTCAGGATTAAAACAAGATCCACAGGCTTCACTTCAAGATTCGATGTGCCTTGTTGGATATTCGATATTCAACGAGTCCTCCCTTGAGGGAGGTGCCGGACTGCGCGAATGCGAAGTCTGGCTGAGGGTGTCCGTGGGTGACTCATGCCCGGCAGCTAATTTTCCACCTCATCTATCTTCTCCTCACCGACACTCTTGTCGGGACAGGTTCGCAAGGAGAAGGACGCCATGATGATTACTGGCATTTAAGATAACATGAGCCCTGATTTTTTTGCCTCTCTATGAACAATGATTCACAGAATAGCTTCATCTCCAAAACTTCAAAATTGAATGTTCGATGTTGGCTGTTCAATGTTCAACTCCTTCCCCAGTCAAACAACTGATCACTCAAAACTACCTTAGGAGTTATTACAACTTTGAACATCTAAAATTCATATTTTTATTACATGTTTCGGGAAAGAATTTCAGAACAATCAATGATAACTCAAAAACACTAACACAATGAAAGTAACAGTTGTTGGAGCCGGAGGTAACGTTGGCTCAACCGTAGTCGACGTCCTTGCACAGCGCGATATCTGTAAAGAGATCGTAGCCCTGGATATTGAAAAGAAAGAAGACGATAAAACATTCTACCCTTCTAAAGGCCGTGGATTGGATCAGTGGGAATCAGCTCCCGTCCACCTTTTTGACACTCGCATCACCGGTTCAGTTGATTATGCCGATACAGCCGGGTCCGATGTATGTGTGATCACGGCGGGTGTTCCGCGCCGTCCCGGTATGAGTCGTGATGACCTGCTAGAGATCAACGCTAATATTGTGAGCGGTGTAAGTGAAAAATTAGCGAAACATTCGCCAGACACTATCATCATCGTGGTATCCAATCCATTGGATGTGATGGTTCAGGTAGCCAAAGAGGCTAGCGGACTTCCTTACGATAAAGTAATGGGTATGGCCGGTATTCTTGATACCGCTCGTTTCCGTGCATTTATCGCAAGTGAGCTCGATGTGTCTCCAAAAGATATTCAGGCTCTTCTTATGGGTGGTCACGGTGATACGATGGTGCCGCTGCCGCGCTTTACTACATTAGCCGGTATGCCTATCACGCACTTCATCGATGAAGATCGCCTCGACGAGATCGTACAACGCGCCAAAAAAGGTGGCGGCGAGATCGTAGGACTGATGGGAACATCCGCATGGTATGCACCCGGTGCTGCTGCTGCACAGATGGTAGAAGCTATTTTGCTCGACCAAAACCGTATTTTCCCGGTATGTGCACACATCGACGGACAGTACGGAATTGATGATCTTTATATCGGCGTTCCTGTTAAACTTGGAACCGGTGGTATAAAAGAAGTGATAGAGGTTGAATTAAACGAAAAAGAACAAGATCTTTTAACTGAATCAGCCAAAGCCGTTCGCGGTACTTTGGAGGATTTCAGAGAACTAATGAAAAAGTAAACTAAATAAGCGAGGACTAAGGTTCTCACTACTTGCATTTTTATGATCCCGCATAAACCAGTTTTGTGCGGGATTTTTTTGTTTATGAAATCCATGGTAAGCTTGTCATCCCGAGTAGCAAAGGACATGGACATTGAACACGAGGGATCTCAAGGTTAGAACTGCCTTCCAGAGCAGAATTTGATATCCTTCGCGGTAAACCTGGTAATCCTTGTGTAAACCCCACTTCGCTCAGGATGACAACGGGTGGGGAAAACAGTCTACTTTGATGTTGTCATCCCGAGTGCATACCGGGTAGCAAAGGGAGAGTAAGTCTAACACGAGGGACTGTGTCCGACTGCCGGCGTGATCTCAAAGTATGCACTGCTTGCCAGATCAAAGCTTGAGATCCTTCGCGGCAAGCCTGCCAATCCTGCATCAATCCCCACTTCGCTCAGGATGACAACTTTCAGTTTTGACTGGAAAACCAATCCTTGGCAAAATCTTCCCACTTTGGATTCATACTTTCTATCAACGCGTTCTTCTTTTTTCTACTCCAACCCTTGATCTGTTTCTCTCTTTTTATTGCATACCCTACATCATCTGTCATTTCATAATACACAAGTTTATGTAGGTTATATTTTTTTGTGAATCCATCTATCTCTTTTTGCTTGTGTTGGTAAACCCGACGCATAAGATTATTGGTCATGCCTGTGTAAAGCATTTTGGAAGTATTGCTTAGCAAGTATATGTAGTAGGTTTTCTTCATACTTGTTAGAGCTGTTCAAAGGCTAATCCTTACAGAAAAATTTAAACGTTGTCATCCTGAGTGCGTACCAGGTTGTATAGTGCACGGCCATTGAACACAAGGGACTGTGTCCGACTGCCGGCGTGATCTCAAAGCGAGCACTGCCTGCCAGAGCAGAATTTGATATCCTTCGCGGTAAACCTGGTAACCCTTGTGTAAACCCCACTTCGCTCAGGATGACAACGGGTGGGGAAAACAGTCTACTTTGATGTTGTCATCCCGAGTGCATACCGGGTAGCAAAGGGAGAGTAAGTCTAACACGAGGGACTGTGTCCGACTGCCGGCGTGATCTCAAAGTATGCACTGCTTGCCAGATCAAAGCTTGAGATCCTTCGCGGCAAGCCTCCCAATCCTGCATCAATCACCACTTCGCTCAGGATGACATCTAAAGAGAATTAATTCCAACCCACGGTCGCCCCCGTCCACCGTCCTCGGTCCTTTGTCTTAAAAAACTTTCCCAAACAATTTTCTCATTATCTGTTACTTTCCTGAGGTAAATGAACCAATCGAAACTGTATACCATCATGAGATCACTCCAGAACATCACCCTTTGGCTTACCGCTTTAATTATCATCACTGTATCCGGATTATCCGCGCAAACACAAGCCCAAGACATTCAGGTTCCTGTGATCGAAGACGGGCAGGCACAGGTCATTCCCGAATTTGAAGATCCTGAAAACTGGATCCGCCACGACCTGTGGGTTGAAACAGAATTTGATTCAGATGGCAATGGCAAGCCCGATCGTATGCATGTGGCGGTAACGCGCCCCGAGCAAACTGAATCCGGTGATCTTAAGCTTCCGGTGATCTACGAAACAAGTCCGTACTACGCCGGAACTGCCCAGCCACCCTTTGATTTTTTCTGGAATGTGAAACATGAGATCGGTGAGGAACCACCGGCGCGTAAGGCAGGTCCTGATGTGCAGCGACGCGGAGAACGCCCCATCATCTCCAACTCCCTTATAAAAACATGGGTGCCACGCGGATTTATCGTGGTTCACTCCAGCTCTCCGGGAACAGGACTTTCACAGGGCTCCCCAACCGTCGGCGGCGATAATGAATCGCTGGCTCCCAAAGCCGTCATCGAATGGCTGAATGGCCGCGCAAAAGGATATACGACTCCCGATGGTAACGAAGAAGTGGAAGCCTATTGGACCACAGGTCAGGTTGGGATGACGGGAACATCATATAATGGAACCCTGCCGCTTGCTGCAGCCACTACCGGCGTGGAAGGGCTCGAGGCCATCATCCCCGTGGCTCCAAATACCTCTTATTATCATTATTACCGCTCCAATGGACTCGTTCGCTCTCCCGGCGGATATCTCGGGGAAGATGTGGATGTGTTATATGATTTCATTCACAGCGGGGCTGAGGAATACCGTACTCGCAACAACCGCGTGGTCCGTGATTCGATCATTGCCGGTGGTATCGATCGTATATCGGGTGACTACAACGACTTTTGGGCCGGCCGCGATTATCTTAACGACCTCGGCCCACTTGAAGCTCCCGTGCTGATGGCTCATGCCTTCAACGACTGGAACGTGATGCCTGAACACAGCTACCGTATCTATAAAGCCCTGAAGGAAAAAGGCGTTGAAACCATGGTATACTATCATCAGGGCGGGCATGGCGGTCAGCCTCCGCTTTGGCTTATGAATATGTGGTTCACCCGTTACCTGTATGACGTGGAGAACGGCGTTGAAGATCTGCCAAGAGCCTGGATCACCCGCGAAGATGACGAACGTGATCAGCCAACCTCATACCCCGATTACCCGCATCCGGCTGCGCAGGATGTAACATTTTATCTATCCGGTAATGCCCCAGAGCGCGGAACCCTTACCACTGAAACTACAACCAATGCCGGCACCGAGACCTTCATGGATAATGTGTCTTTTGACGGAACCGCACTGGCCAAAGCTGAGTGGACCAATCACCGTTTGATGTATGTAAGTGAACCGCTATCCGATTCCCTTCATATCTCCGGTGTACCATCCATCACGGTGAAGCTGGCGAGCAGTAAACCCTCGGCAAATCTCTCGGTGTGGCTGGTAGCCTTGCCTTGGGAAGAAGGTCGCGGCGCTCAGATCACTGATAACATCATCACCCGCGGCTGGGCCGATCCTCAGAATCATGAATCGCTGACTGAAAGCGAACCCCTTGAACCCGGGAAGTTCTATACCATCACCTTCGATCTGCAACCCGACGATCAGATCATCCCACCGGGACAACAACTCGGCCTCATGATCTTCAGCAGCGATCAGGAATACACTCTGCACCCACAACCCGGCACAGAACTAACCGTAGATCTGGATGGTACGATGTTGACGTTGCCAATTGTTGGCGGGAATGAAGCTTGGGAATAGGGTTTGGTTGCCAATGCGTGCAGTACCCTATCCCTGTCCCTTTCCCTAACGTCGCTTGCGCTATGCCGCTCCGTCAAGGGCAAGGGAACTCCATGGTGAATTATGTGGCAATAATCCATCATTTGGGCCCTAGCCCGGGTGATGGATGGTGGTGGATTAAGATTTGGTCGCCCATATCAGCGAAGGGTTGATCAAGCACATCCCATGGCAGAATGAATATTTTGTAAACCCTTCGCTTGTGTACTGTAAAGCTCCGGTTTTCATGGCAAATGTCATGTTAGTGAAGAAATCACATCGAAATTCATTATTGAATGTTCAATATTCGATATTCAAACCGCTTCCCCTCTCGGGCGCGGATTGAGGGGTGGGTAAATGGTGCCAGAGTCTGGATTGTAAACTAAAATCACGAAAATAGTTAGAATCGCGGATTAGGCGGATTAGAGGATTTCGCGGTTGACTTAAAAGCCGGTTTTTGCGAGGCGGCATTTAGTGTAACGAAGGTTTATAAAGTCTAATAACGAAGAAATCTCCTGACTGCAACACCTCAAACCAATAAAACCCACCAAGTCATCCTGAAGGAACCCCTGAAGGATCTTGCCTATAATGACTCGGTCGCCCAAATCAGCGAAGGGTTAATGAAGTGCATCACATGGAAGAGAGTATAATTTGTAAACCCTTCGCTTGTGTACTGGAAGGCACCGGTTTATATGGCAAATATCATGATAGTGAAGAAATCACTTCGAAATTCATTATTGAATGTTCAATATTCGATATTCAAACCGCTTCCCCTCTCGGGAGGGGATTGAGGGGAGGGTTAATGGTGCCAGAGTCTGGATTGTAAACTAAAATCACGAAAATAGTTAGAATCGCGGATTCCACGGATTATTCGAGCCCCGTCCGACGACTGAAACATGACCAGGCACTGCAATCCTGCAAAGAGTCGTCCGACGAATGAGTTGATTAAGATTTGGTCGCCCGTATCAGCGAAGGGTTGATCAGGCACGTCCCATGGAAGAATCTATAATTTATAAACCCTTCGCTTGTGTACTGGAAAGCTCCGGTTTTCATGGCAAATATCATGTTAGTGAAGAAATCACTTCGAAATTCATTATTGAATGTTCAATATTCGATATTCAAACCGCTTCCCCGCTCGGGCGCGGATTGAGGGGTGGGTAAATGGTGCCAAGATCTGGATTGTTAACTGCACTCACGAAAATAGTTAGATTTGTGGATTAAGCGGCTTAGAGGATTTCTCGGTTGGCTAAAAAGCCGGTCTTTGTGAGGCGCTCAACAGTTGAATGCAGGTTTATCAAGTATATCAACGAAGCAATCTCCCGATAGCAAACTCCCAAGTACATAAAGGAGATTGCCACAGACTGTGTTCACTCCGTTCACTGCAGTCTTCGCAATGACCATACATTAGCGACTTAATCACAACAACCCCAAATTTGAATGTCCTACCCCTTGTACCCAAAACCTAAAACTTTGCACCTAAAACCTAAAACCTTGCCCCTAACCCACTCAAAACTCAAAACTCAAAACTCAAAACTCACCACTCACCACTACCTACAACCTAAGCTCAAAAACCATCTCCTCACCATCCCTGATAACCGTAACAGGAATCGTCGTTCCAGATTCAAGCTCATTCAGGGCACCCATGTAAGCGTAGATATCGCCGATAGCCATCTCGCCGATCCGGATGATGACATCGCCACCCTCCAGGCCGCCTGCCCGGGCAGGACCGCCACCACTTACGCCGGTGATCCGGAAACCTTTCCCCTCATAACCATAATCAGGGAGCACACCGAGGGTAGGGCCATCCATACGCATAGCCTGCCGCTGCTCACCCGGAGCCTCCACAAATGCGAGGTCCGCTTTATCGAGGGTATCCAAAGCCTGGACCACGCGGACTACGTGTTTCAGAAGCTTAGCCTGACCTTCCACATTGATCCACTCCGCGTCATCAGACGGGCGATGGTAATCGGCGTGAGTATCCGTGAAATAATGCAGCACCGGCATGTTCTTGTAGTAAAAACTCGTGTGGTCACTCGCACCCGTTCCATCCGGCACCAGATCCAGAGCCAGGGAATCAATGTTGGCCTCTGTCAATATCAACTCCCAGGAATCCGTTGTGGCCACGCCAAAGATCATCAGGCGATCCTCCTTCATGCGGCCGATCATATCCATGTTGATCATAGCCAGTGCATTCTCAAGCTCCACCGTTGGGTTATCCACGTAAAACTGAGACCCGAGCAGCCCCATCTCCTCACCCGAAAAAGCCAAAAATAGAATATCCGTTTCGGGGCGATATTCAGAAAAATACTCCGCCAGCTCCAGCACGCCCGCTGTGCCCGAGGCATTATCATCCGCGCCATTGTGGATCCTCGGCTCATCCGCGCTGCTCAGCGATCCAAACTCACCCATCCCCAGGTGATCGTAATGCGCCCCGATGATGATCAGCTCCTCAGAATCACCGGTTCCCTGTAAAAGCCCCGCCACATTTTTAGCCAGTCGCTTATCTGCTGTGGAATCTGAATCCGAGGCATGGGGGTTATCGAGCACCGACATATTAACCGTGAATGTTTGTATGTAGGTCTCTTCATCGCCCGCCGGATCGAGTCCGTATGCACGGAACAGGTCCGCGATATAATTAGCTGCTGCAGCCTCTTCGGCCGATCCCGTTTCACGCCCCTTCATGGCATCGCTCGACAGGTAGGTGATATGCTCCGCTACATCCTCAGCGGTAATATCCGCAGAAGAACCCTTCGTGTTATCTGAAGCAGTGCAGGAAGCTAGAAGTACAACACTTGACAGCGTAAAAAAGAGAGATCGTAATTTCATGTTAACGGGGATGGTTTGATGGTTTCGTGTGAACGGGCCCATTGGCCTCGGGAGTTGATCCGACCCTCAAGATACGAGGTTTAGTTATGAGTTTTGAGTGCTGAGTTTTGAGTTTAACATACTTTACTCAGGGTCAGGGCCTTCCTCCGGCGAGCTCCGAGACTTCGTTCGACGACTTCCGGCTCGTCTGCCGAATAGATACAGCCACGGCTGGTTGATGTGGTGTGTAATGCTTGGCGAGCCTTCCCAATCGTCAGACCACGCCGGGGCCTGCTTATACCTCAAGCCCCAGTTCAGTGGTCGGACGAATCCGAGACTTCGTCCGACGACTTCCAGTTCGTCTGCCGAATGGATACAGCCTGGGTTGGCTTTAATACAATCTGCTAACCACCTCATCAGGAATTGTTTGGGAGGAAAGCTTGTAAAAATCACCCGGTTCATCAGGGAGTTTAAAGAGGTCTTTAGCTAGATCAATGTTACAAAGATCACCATTTCTCAATCCAGAATAATCTTTGAAGGAGGAAAAAGCCCAATCTTCCATTTTAGTCACTAAGCCCGCTTTAAGCGGATTTTGATGGATATAAAAGAAACAGTTGACCGCAGTATCCATCTTACCACGTTCTTGATCTAATATACATTTAGCTTTAGTTTTTTGGCGAAATAATGAACCGCTTCTTCCATATCGATTGTTGATCGCCTTCGTATAAGAGCTTTGCAGGGTTCCAATTTTGCGATTTAATGGATTGACCATCTTTCCATTATTCTGGGCTGCATTTTCATGAACATAATCCTCATGAATAGTTATCAGAAAATGAAAATGATTGGGCATTAAACACCAGGCTAAAATATCACAGTAGGGCAATAATTCTTTTCGAACCTTCTCTAAAAAATATCTGTAATTATCCTGTTCAAAGAACAGTTTCTGCCGGTTATTCCCCTGATTGTAGAGGTGATATGTGTGCCCCGGATGAAATTGCATGACTTGAGTTTAGTAAATCAGGGCAATTTTTAAAAATCTATTTATCCACCTCCTCCGGTAAACCCCGAACTTCGTCCGACGACTTCCAGTTCGTCTGATGAATAGATACAGCCACGGCCGGTTTACGGGGCAAGCAAGGACTGATGTGCCTCTCCAATCGTCAGACCACGCCGGGACCTGATCATACCTCAATCCCCATGCCAGTGGTCGGACGAGCCCGAGTCTTCGTCCGACGACTTCCAGCTCGTCTGACGAATGAATACGGCCACGGCAGGTTTATGGAGCGTGCGATGTCTGGTTAGCCTCTCCAATCGTCAGACCACGCCGGGACCTGATCATGCTCCAATCTCCATGTCAGTGGTCGGACGAGCCCGAGTCTTCGTCCGACGACTTCCAGTTCGTCTGACGAATAGATACAGCCACGGCTGGTTTACGAGGCAAGCAACCCCTGTCAAGCCTGTCCAATCGTCAGACCGCGCCGGGGCCTGATCATGCTCCATTCCCCAATTCAGTGGTCGGACGAATCCGCTTCTTCGTCCGACGACTCCCAGTTCGTCTGACGAATGGATGCAGCCACGGCCGGTTTACGGGGCGTGCAATGTCTGGTTAGCCTCTCCAATCGTCAGACCACGACGGGGCCTGGTCATGCTCCAAGCCTCATGTCAGTGGTCGGACGAGCCCGAGTCTTCGTCCGACGACTTCCAGTTCGTCTGACGAATGAATACGGCCACGGTCGGTTTACGAGGCAAGCAACCCCTGGTGTGCCTCTCCAATCGTCAGACCACGCCGGGGCCTGATCATACCCCAATCCCCATTTCAGTGGTCGGACGAATCCGGTACTTCGTCCGACGACTCCCAGCTCGTCTGAGGAATGAATACAGCCACGGCTGGTTTACGGGGCGTGCAATGTCTGGCGAGCCTCTCCAATCGTCAGACCACACCGAAACCTGATCATACCCCAAGCCTCATGTCAGTGGTCGGACGAATCCGGAATGATCATGTAATGATCTTTGGAAGCTCGATGTTAAACATTGAATGTTCGCTGTTCCCCACACTTTATTATTCGATATTCCGTGTTCGATATTGGATATTCTCCCACCCATCCGGTCCTCCGTCCGCGGTCCTCGGTCCGATACCCACTCAAAACTCAAAACTCATCACTCAAAACTACCCCCCGGTCCTCCGTCTCCCGTCCTCCGTCATTCATACATCACCAAAGCACTATCCAGCCGCCGGGCATTTTCCAATATCCGGACACGCTGCTCCTCATCCACCCAGTCGGTAAAAGCTGTATCCGCATAATAAGTCAATGCAATATGGGTATAAACCGATTCAGCTTCATAGCTGTCATCACTCGCGTACTTATTGAGCAGATGGACCGTCATCGCCTGCTTTGTTTTGGGATTAGCAGCAGCAGCATTGATAAGCATGTTTACCTCTTTCAGCAAGGAATCCTTCTGGGGAGTCACCAGTCGGTCCAGATACCCATCGATAGTTTGATGATACCCTGCTGTCCGGATCAGACCCGGCTCACTCAGGTCAAAATGATCAAAATAATGCTCCTTATAGTACCGAAACTGAAACTCGCGTGCTTCGGCCTCACTCATTCCCGGCTCCGGTTCCGGTATGACCGGCTGTAGGGTAGAAGCCATAAATGAACTAAGAAAGTGATCCGGGTATTCCTGTATCAGTTGCTGCTTGGTTTGGAATACTTCATCTTTGATCTGATCCTGCCTGTTACGGAGTCGCTCCGCCTCAACGTTCTCTGCTTCTTCCTCCAGTGCCATCAGTCCACTCATCTCCATGTTTTTGTTTTCTATCATCTGATTGTAATCCCTGAACGCAGTATTGGCTGGTGTTCCTTCAAAGCTGAGACTATCCAACAGGTGATTCGTATGCGCTGTGAGCTCAAAATGCTGATCGTTTTCATCCACGATCAAATTAACAAAGGAATTCTCCGGCGGAATGATCATCATATACAGGCCGGGATCCAGCGTTTCATTTCCGCTGAATTCAAATTCCCCTTGTTGGTTCCGGGCCGTATCAGCAATGTATGTTTTATCACTTAACTGATAGCCCAGGTAAACTTCTTGCGGAGCTTCCCCATTCAATACCAGGTTGATATGATATCCCTGCTTTTCGGCAGAGTTAGTACAGCCTGTTTGAAGGATGATCAAGAATAACAACGGAATCAATCGGATAGCATACATAGTATTGTATTTGGTTCTTTTTTACGAATAGTGGAGAATCGGGTTTTTCCGATAAAATTAAAACTCTTTCTGACAAGCCGGTTGATCCTACGTCCAAAATCACTCAAAACTCAAAACCCATCACTCAAAATTACCCCCGGTCCTCCGTCCCCCGTCCTCCGTCAATCATACATCACCAAAGTTTACCAACCATAATACACCCTAAAATTTCTATTACCCATACATTACCCACCCAAAGCAAATTAGATTTGGTCGAGGCACCTTTCCCGCCGTATATTAAAGGCAGTTACTCAAAAAACAAGCCCACGGAAGCGATCCGGTCGGGCTATTTTTATGCCTTTCTTTTTCGGGTGAACTGGTTTGATGTCCCTTCTCCTTTCCTGCTAATGTTTTGAGCCCCCTTGCTTTATCCTTAATAAAGTTTAGTTTTGGGGAGATGTATTGAAACGAAAACTTTTCTTCAAAAATCAATGGCTGAGTTAAAAGAACTGAATCGGGAGACAATAGTAGATGCTATTACTAAGATTAAAGAAAACCCAGATCTGATAACACCACGAAGAGAATCTACTACTTATGATTTGATTCATGAGGGTAGAAAATATCCACCAATATTAGTTCTATCTGAGGCAAATAAATTGGCTGGGGGTGAAAAACTCACACTTAGTGATTTTAATAACAGTACAGATCAGGCCTTCTCTATTCTAAAAGAATTAGGGTTCAAAGTTACAACGAAAAACGACCTATCCAATGACGAGTTAATCTTAAAGAATTGCTTGTCTTCATTAGGTATTAAAAACACTAGTAAATTCTTCGAATATATTAGTAAAATTGTAAATGGCTTGGACTTGAGCCAAGGTGATTCTCGGGTTGTATATAGTATTCGAAGCGACCAAGAACGAGTAATTTTTACAGTAGGTCAGAGGTACTGTTTAACCTTGCAAAATACTAATGATAAAGCCTGGGGATTTATAACAAATTCTAAGGATATCAACTCAAATACGGTAGAAGTTTCTGAATTTGAAGGACCTGTTAAGGCATATTGGAATAAAACCGATTTATCTAAAGATGTTGAAGAATCTCTTGATAAAATAAAAGATGCATGCAGTACTGAGTTAGAAAGGACGACTAAATCTGGATACTTAAAATTTAACAACTCATCTTTTGAAAAAGCTGTTTTTGATGAGAAATACAGAGAAGAAATTTATATGGATACATTTAATAAATCGACAGAAAACAAGCCCGAACCATTTGTAGATACACTAAAGAAATTTCTCGAACAATCTCAAACTGATGACTTAAGCTATGCGCACTATCGAAGTAACTATAATGGACTTAATGTAAGAGTAAGTTTTGGCAAAGGTAACGCTGCTAGAATTCCTTGGATTTCTTTTTTGGGTGATTCTCAATCAACAAATGAGGGTATATACCCAGTCTACTTACTTTATAAAAAAAGAAATTTACTAGTTCTTGCTTACGGTGTAAGTGAAGAAAATGAACCTAGTTTAAATTGGGACATAGAAAATGCAGTAACAATTAAGAAATATTTCCAAGAAAATGATCTTGGAAATCCAGAAAGATATGGATCATCATATATCTATAAAGTTTACGATTTAAGAAGACCAATTAATGATTATCCAATTGATAAAGACCTATATGATCTCACCAAATTTTATAAAGAAATTATATCTGATCCCGGACCAGAGCCCAAACAAGCATTATTTAACTTAGATCTTTTAAAAACTACCTTAAATAATTCTCATTTAATTTATACCCAGAGTACTGCTTCAAGATTTGTATCTGCTTTACTAACTAAGCCTTTCTTAATTCTAACAGGCCTCTCAGGCTCTGGTAAAACAAAACTAGCTCAGGCTTTTGCTAAGTGGATTATTGAAGAAGAAAAACAATTAAATTTAGTGCCCGTGGGTGCCGATTGGACCAACCGCGAACCCCTGCTTGGTTATCCCAATGCTCTTGAAAAAGAACAGTATGTGCTTCCAGAAAGTGGCGTACTTCAACTTATCTTGAACGCACAAAAAGATCCAAGCCGCCCCTATTTCCTAATTTTGGATGAAATGAACCTAAGTCATGTGGAGCGTTATTTTGCAGATTTTCTGAGTGCGATAGAATCAAATGAACATATCAATTTACATTCCGGTGAAGAGAGCTGGGCTGCAAACGAATATCAGGTGCCACCTACATTAACCATTCCAAAAAACTTTTTCATCATTGGCACAGTAAATATTGATGAAACAACTTATATGTTCAGTCCAAAAGTATTGGATCGTGCAAATGTTATTGAGTTCCGGGTAAGCAGAGATGAAATGAAAAGCTTTTTGGGAACCCCCGCTAATGTTGATTTATCAGAACTGGAAGGCAAGGGGAGTAGCATGGCAAAAGATTTTGTGAAGATTGCTACCAATCCCACTGCTGAGTTTACTGATAAAAGTTCTCTTTCAAATGAATTGATACAATTTTTTGAAAATCTGTCGGAAGTTGGAGCAGAATTTGGTTACCGGACTGCATATGAAATAAACCGGTTTGCCAGCCTTGCTGAACATATGGCAAAAGATTGGGGCTTTGAACAGATAATGGATGCAGCCATTTCTCAGAAACTGCTCCCGAAGCTTCATGGGTCCCGGCGTAAACTCGAAAGTGTATTATTTAAGCTTGGACAGCTTTGTATCAAAGAAGGAGATGCAGAAGAACTCCTTAAAAAATCTGATTCCATTGATTGGGAAAACAATGTGAAATATCCGATTTCATTAGAGAAAATAGTGCGCATGCACAAAGGCCTTTTAGAAAATGGCTTTACCAGTTTTGCAGAAGCTTAATCCATGAATAATGAGGTTAGCATACAAGTAGAGTCAGATTCAGGCTCATCTATCATGGTTCACATTGTTGGTGAATACCAAAATAGCATTCAACAAATTCCTGAAGCAGAAGCATCGGAAAATCTCGAAGCTTCCATACAAATCATTGAAGGATATAATTATGAATTTGAAGTTGACAAACCATATTCACTAAGCACGGAAGGTGGAGTGGTTTCTGCTTCTAAGCTAAACAAATCACAGGGTAGAATAGCACCTGGTAACTATGTGGGAACCCTTCCTATTTTCGTTATCAAGGAAGAAGATGAGGAAATCGGATCATTTGAGATTGAGGTTCTTTCACGAAAAACAGACTACAGAACCGATTATCGGTTCATGCTGGAAGACATCACTGAAAAGTGCACCGATTTACTGATGCAGTACACCTCTCCCGCTAATCAACCATTTGATATTGACCACGATAAAGATCCTCAAACACTCTACCAGCGTTTTGCCTTTTTAAAGTCCGTTTTGGATTCTGAAGAATTTGCCTTAGCAGTGCATCGAGTTATTACAAATCCTGTAACGGAGTGGAAACAAACTGCAGAACCACGGGATATACGCTCGGTGCGAAGAATGAATAGAAATGTAGTAAGGCAACTAGCGGGATCGTCAAACAGAACCTCTCTTCCTGAACATCATGCATTAAGAAAGCACATGAGTTCGGTTCCGGAAAAAGTAATTATCAGTGGAAAAGTTGACACGGTGGACACACCTGAAAATCGGTTCATAAAATACGCGCTGGAGACCTTTAAAAACTTGTGCAGTGATTTTAAGACCCACTCTAAAGATAACGCCCGCTTACATAAAGAAGCTGAGTTATTAGAAGAGGAATTGGAGGAATCACTAAATCACGCCATCTTCCAAAGAATCAGCCGTCCGGCTACTCTTCCACTCAACAGTCCTGTACTGCAAAGAAAAGAGGGGTACCGAGAAATATTACGGGTCTGGCTGATGGTAAATTTAGCCGCCCGATTAACCTGGAAAGGCGGTGAAGATGTGTACGAAGGAGGAAAGCGAGACGTCGCCACTCTTTATGAGTACTGGCTGTTCTTCAAACTTACTGACCTACTTGAAGATTTGTTTGATATTCAGGCCCTCACTCCTGACAGAATGATTGAAGAAACCAAGGACAATCTTGGCCTGAAATTAAAGCAAGGCAAGTATCTGCCTTTGGAAGGGGTTTATGAAACCGGGAACCGGAAATTACATGTACAATTCTCTTTCAACAAAACATTCAGCGGAGATAATAAATATCCATTAGGTGGTAGCTGGACAAGGTCTATGCGTCCGGATTATACGTTAAGTATTTGGGCAGAAGGTATGTCAGAAAAAGATGCTGAACAGCAGGAACTTATCGTTCACCTTCATTTTGATGCAAAATATAAAGTTGAAAACTTGACTAATATTTTTGGCAGAGCTGAAGAAGATTTGGATGAAGAGAAAAAAGAACAAAATGAAGGTACATTTAAGAGAGCCGATCTCTTAAAGATGCATGCCTACAAAGATGCCATCCGACGAACTGCTGGTGCCTACATTTTATATCCGGGCAATGAAGTAAAAGATGACTGGAAAGGATTTCACGAAATCATACCGGGACTTGGAGCATTTACCATGAAACCGAACCGTGAAAATGATGGAAGTTCAGAACTTCGTTTATTCCTAAAAGATGTGATTCATCATTTCCTGAATCGGACATCTCAGCGAGAAAAGCTTTCAAACCGAATTAATGAGATCCATAGAGAGTCAAAACCCTATGAATTCAGGAAAATAGTACCGGAATTTATAGATAATAAAAAACTTATCCCTGATGAAGTTTATGTTTTAGTTGGTTACTACAAAAATCAGAGACACTTAGATTGGATTAAAGCAAATGCACTATACAACGCAAGGGCAGGTTCAAGAAGAGGCTCACTAAGGTTAAGCCGAGGAGAGACAGAGGCAAAATTTATTTTATTACATAGTGATGGTGAGCTAGAATCTAAAAAACTCTTTAAGGTTGCAAAACCCGGTCCCCGTATCTATTCTAAAAATGATTTATTGCATAAGGGATATCCAGGTCAAAGTGATGAAAAGTATTATTTGGTTTACGAGATAGAAGAACAAGAACTTCCTGAATTAAAAGACAGTAGCTTTAATATCAGAGAATTGCCAGGTTACCAACCAGGAAGAGGTTCAGCTTTACCATTTTCAGTTACTTTTGCTGAATTGATTAAGGCAAGAGTCTCAAGTGATTCAGATTAATAATTCTAGTTAAAGTTACTGCTTTAAAACAACCACCCGTCTTTCTCCAACCCAACACACGTGATCGATCCAAAAAACACGTGTGATTTTCTCTTCCAACACGTGTGTTTTTGCCATAAAAGACACGTGTTTTTTGAGTTTCTGTTCTGCTGCCTCGCATCTTGATGTTAGATCACAGAAAATACGCAACATAGCCGACGCCCCGGGGTTAACAAGTACGTCATAACTAAGATGGATGGCGCCTAAACCCTAACAAAAATGGAGGAGAGATGTCTATCAAGTATAACATCATTCAAAAAGGCACTCCCGGAGTAGAGGGAGGAGGCGAGAAGAAGTTTTACGCGTCTAACAAAATAACCGGTCAGGCAGGTATCGATGAACTGACTGAACGGATCGAAAAGATCAGTACCGTAAGCGGATCCGATATACGCGCGGTGCTTTACGGACTGGCGGATGTGGTCCCCAGTTTGCTCAAAGACGGACTATCCGTCAATATATCCGACCTGGGGTTCTTCAGGGTCAGCATCAGTTCCGATCCATCAGATACGGAAGAAGAGGTCAATAAGACCAACATCCGCGGTGCCAGGATCCTGTTCCGCCCCGGCGATAAGTTCAAGGAGATGCTTCAAACACTGAAGTTCGAGAAAGCCGAATCATAGACCTTTTCCTATGAGGTCGATATGTTAAAATAGTAACCCATGATCCGACAAGCCCGGCTTCCTGACAAAGGATCTCGGGCTTCTTTTTGAATAGCGAACCTGCCTCTGCCGACAGGCAGGTTTTGAAGTGTTGTGATATAAGACAGGTCCTTGCGAAGGCTGCAGTGAGCGAAGTGAACACAGGCTGTGGCAATCTCCCCGGACTGCCTGTAAATTTGTTTTAATGAAGTTGTCATCCCGAGTGCGTACTGAGTAGCAAAGGGGCTTTAAACCTAACACGAGGGATCTCAAAGTTTGCTCTGGCATTCATGTATGCCTTTGAGATCCTTCGCGGCAAGCTACCGATCCTGCATTAAACCCCACTTCGTTCAGGATGACAACTTGGAGTAGGAGGTGTAGCCTTGCCTAAGCTTACCCCAATTATTGGTCTGATCTATTTGGGAGGTCGCTTTAGGGAGATTGCTTCGTTGTTGACCTACCCAACCTTGCATTAGACATCTATCCGCCTCGCAATGACCGCTCGTTAGGAGCTGGGTAGTTAAAGTAAACTTCGAAATTCAATGTTGAATGTTCCTTGTTGGATGTTCCCAACCCGGCCTTAGAAAAATGAGTGTAAAGAGAATGACGCAATGAAGCGTTAAGAAAGAAATCATACCGCATGGTATCAGACTTGCGGGCAAGCCTATGAATGGAGCTTTGATTTCTTTTAGCGGAATGGAGTCAGACTCAGCTCATTTTTCGCAGCCGGGAGTTTTTGTTTCTTTTGTCGGTACAAAAGAAAGGGGGAATTGAATACAGGCACTCAATCCAGATTTTTAATAATAGCCTAAAACTTTGAAAGAGGGACTGCCTGTAAATCGCTTTAGGGAGATTGCTTCGTTGTTCACCTACCCAACCTTGCAATAGACATCTATCCGCCTCGCAATGACCGGGTTTTGTTTGTATGGATATTTGCATTCATGGTAATCCTGAAGATCCTGTGACAATCCAGAAAATCCCGGTTCAAAAATACGGCACTAAACAAAGCCCATGCTTTACGATATACTTATCAAGTGTAACAGGAGTTCTTCTCCTTGCGAAGGAGAAGACAGAAGAGGTCGTGATCAGGGCAGTCAGGCGAGAATAGGCAAGATCCTTCTCCGCCAGCCAGCGGAATAGGATGACCCTTTTTAATTTGGTTTGGATGCAGTTTACTACGAGGCACTGGCACCTTATGCCCACCCCTTGATCCCCGCCCAAGCGGGGATCAAGGGGTGATGGCCTGCAATCCTGTCCGGAAGGTTACGGATTCACCTCCCGTTGGGTATTATTCTACTCCTCCAGTTCAAAGCCCTGATTTATTCCTTTTTCGATGGCGGGTATCCCGTACTTCATCCAAACGGGTGCGGGCGCGTCCATCAGGTAGTGGTCGAAGAACTGCTGCATCCGTCGCTGCAGGTCTTTTCGGTTCACGCGCTTGCGCAGGTTGTGAGCCTCATCGTTGTAAGTGAGCATCCATACCGGCCGGTTCAGTCTCTTGAGGGCTGTAAAAAATTCAATGCCCTGATACCAGGGTACGGCTCCGTCGGCATCATTGTGCATCATCAGCAGCGGTGTTTCAACCCGGTCGGCAAAAAACAGCGGTGAGTTTTCGATGTAGTACAAGGGTTTTTCCCAAAGTGTACCGCCGATGCGGCTTTGGGTTTTCTCATACTGGAACTGTCGGTTCAACCCGGATCCCCATCGGATACCGCCGTATGCACTGGTCATATTCACAACGGGTGCCCCGGCCATTGCGGCTTTGAACATGTTGGTTCGGGTAATGATATGGGCGATCTGATACCCACCCCAACTCTGTCCCTGAAGACCAATATTATCCTCATCCACAAAACCCTGTTCGATCAGGTTGAGGGACATCCCGATCACAGCATCTTCCGCACTACGCCCCGGATTACCAATTTTATAGGTAATGTCAGGCATGGCCACGATATATCCGCGGCTGGTATAGAAAGCGGGAGTGATGGTAGAGGCGGACGGAGCCGGTGCCCGGTAGGTATGTAGTCTGTCCGAGGTGCGCTCATAGAAATAAACCACCATAGGGTATTTCTTTTCCGGATCGAAGTTTTCGGGAGTGTATAGCAACGCATCCAGCGGTTCCCCGTCCAGGCTCATGTAGTTGAATAGTTCCACATCCCCCCAGAGATAGTTTTCCTGCTGTGGGTTCGCATTGGTGACTTGCTCAAACTTCCTGAAACGGTTGTCGGTAATATGAATATCCGGATACTCCTGGAATGTACTCATACGGACCATCCAGCGGTTGTCTTCCCTGGCTTTCTGAGGAGTATATAGTCTGTAATCTCCTCTCCATAGTTCCTTCGGTGTGCTGCCGCCCTCAAAATCAGCTCTATGCACTGCCGAGGATTTGTCGGATTCGTAGGTGGCCATCAGCCACACTTCATCAGAAGCAAACCATCGGCTGTCGGGGTCTTCAGAAAAGGAGCGGTAGGTTATTTCATTCTCTCTGCCATGGCCGTTAGTGAGCATATAAGGGTCTTCTTTTCCAGACGGGTCAAATACCCATAGATCATAGCGGTCCCGGATCACAATCCGGTTGTCATTTTTGGTCCACCCTTCCACGCCATACGGACTTGGATCGGAGGGGCTGTCGTGCAGTTCATCGTAAAAAGGGACATCCAAATCGCCCGTAAGAGTTACAACGGCCTGCGTTTCAAGGTTCTTGGTGTACCAGTTTCGGTCTTCATAATCATACCAGGCCGCGTAGGTTCCTCCGGGGGAAAGCGAGAGCGAGGCTTTCACCTTTTCTCCAAACTGTTTCCGCTCGCCGGTTTTCACATCCACCCAATACACGTCGTTATAGATCGGAAAGCCTTCCCACTGCATGAGATACATATAGGGGAGGTTGTGGGTTCCAATGGCATAGTCTGCATCACCCCGGTCAGGTACCGTGATGGTTCTCATTTCATCATCTTCGAGCTGAATGAAGGACTCTTCCTCGATGTGATAGACGCTTTTATAGGTTTTCTTCTTGTCGTCCTCCAGTTGCAACAGCTGCTGTGGCTGTAATCGATCATCCTTCCAGTTCCAGATATCCACTGAGGCAATATCGATCTTCTCGACCGTGGTATCTCTGCGCATCGGCTCCGGTGCAATTCCAAAAAAGAGGCGGTTCCCATTGTGGGAAAATTCAGGTGAAGCATATTCGTTCACCATCCATCCTTCACTCAGCAAGTCAGAAGATTCATCGACGAGTACTTTTGCCTCTTCCATTCCTTTTTCCCAGAAGTAGAGGGTGTAAAATTCAGGTTCGGCATCTTCATCAGCTTCCTCTTTCTCTTCTTCAGTTTCTTCTTCGTCACCGTTTTCTTCCTTTTCATCGGCGGGCCTGGCTAAAAAGGCAATGCGTGAGGCCGTGGAATCCATCACCACAGACGTGTAAGACTGCAGTCCACTGCTGATGGTTCTTGTAGTACCGGTTTCTGTTTCAAGAATGTGGACCCCGGGAGTCTGAAGTGAATCTTCGTCGGCCGTTACATAGACCAAACGCTCCCCATGTCTGGAAAAGAAATAGTCTTCAACATACTCGATCATGGTCTCTTCTCCGGTTTCAAGATTCCGAAGTACCAGTTCATGTTCAATGACCGGCGGTTCTGTTTCAGCTGAATCAGCCTCAGCTGCAGTCTCTTCCTCTTCGGCACTTTCAGATCCATTTTCATCCTCTTCTTCTGTATCACGGTCGTATAAATAGGCCAGCCATGCTCCTGATCGCTCCGGGAGTTTGAAAGATCCGACCTCCGGAAATGTTTCCAGGTCACGTTCATAGATAGAATAGACCGCCAGGGTATCATCAAATTCCTCATCCGGCTTCTCACCGTTGATCAGTACCTGACGTACATCGGCATAGGGAGCCGTAATGAAATGGACCAGGGTTTGGCCGTCATAGCTTACTTCAAAACGTTCTCCCCGCACGTGAGACACCTCGTTGTTATTACGAAGGTTTTGCACCTTGATCGCTCCGTCACCTTCTTGTGGATTGAGTGCATAGATCAGAAACCGGCCATCGGGCGTGAGAGTCTGCCCGGAAATAGACTTCCACTGATCAAAATCTTCATAAGTGAGGGGCACCTTGTTCTGGGCTATTCCCACCTCAGCAAGCATTAAAAGAAAAAGGACAGTAAGCAGGGAAGAGATTAATCGTTTCATAAAGAAGAGATTTTATTACAAATTGTGGGAGCTTAGGGAAGCATCCGTTTTAGAACCAAAGATTTTACTGCATCTATAATAATAAATACTGACAGTATTAACGAATTATGCGGGCCACTCAGGATTGTGATCTGGCAGGTTTTGAGGGGAAGTTTTGAGAAATCATGCAACAATCCGGAATACCCCACTTGCAAACCTCGCCGGAAGGCACGTACTTACGCTTTAACCATTTAATAACTTCAAGGCTACTTCATTATGTCTCGTATCATGTTCGTTATCCTGCTTGCAGGCATCCTATCACAAACCCATCAGCCGGCCTACGCGCAGGAGCTTAAACCCTTCACTCCGGATGAAATGCTGAAGGTGGAGAATACCAATATCACAGGCATCACCGATGATGGGCGTTTCGTGGCCGTCACTTCCTCATCTCAGCGCGACCGACTGGGTATCGATCATTTCAGGTTTGCCGATCCAACTTATGTGCAGCAGCGTACCTCCCGCCTGTATGTATTGAATACGGAGAATGGGGAGCAAAATGAAGTCACCGACGGAGCTGCCGTTATTCGAGCCTCGGCCTGGTCGCCTGATAATAAAACACTGGCGATCATCCTGATGGACGAACAGCAGGTAACCCTGCATATGTATGATGCCGAACGGGATCGCCTGCGGGAGTTCAAACCCAAGACCGATCTGGAGATCGCTTCCAATACCCGCCTCAACTGGATGCCGGATGGATCAGGATTGATGTTGTCATTAAGAGCCGACGGGTGGAGAGCCAAAGCCGATTCTATGTATACGGCCATTAACGATGGTCCGGTGGTGATTCAGGATTCTGAAAATGATTTTCTGTCCTGGGACCGTGTGTGGATGCAAAATGAGCAGTCGGTACTGGCTCTGGTCAATACCGGATCACGGCAGGTCACGGAACTCACCGATGAAGTCATGTTGGCTTCACTCAATATCCCGGAAGATGAGTCTTTTGTGGCTGTGATACAGGAAATTCCCCTGAAAACGAATTATACACGATCCGATGATGCCAGCGAAGAGATGATGGTTACTATCAATCTGAATGATCCGGCAGTGCGGGATACTCTGATCCCACGAACGGAAAAATCGCTGGATCTGGATTGGGATCCAGCCGGAACGACCTGGGCCTGGACGGATGAGGGAAAGGTCTTTATCCGCCACATCGCAGATACGGCTGGAACTGAGATCACGGCCGATCGTTATGACTTTATTGAAAAGGCAGATACCACCGATACTACTAGCCTGGAATTCAGCTTCAACCGATGGAGCCAAGACGGAGCTTCGATGCTGTTACGTTCCGATAAAGGATATCACCGCATCGACACAGCCGGGTCTGATATGGAACTGGTCTTAGAGTTTCCGGAAGATGAGAAAAGTGAACCGAGGCTAAACTTAATGCATTGGTCGGATGACGATCGCTATCTGTATTTTACCTCCTCTGCCCGAGATGAATGGCAAAGGGGTATGGTTCGATATGATATTGAAGCTCAGGAAATGGAAACCTTATTGATAGATGATCAGCTTTATTCTGACTGGAATTTTGCGGAGGATGCGGATGTCCTCACGTTTGAACGGGCTGAAGGGAACCAGCCCTATGAGGTGTATGTCAGTAATTACGAATTAAGCGATCTTCGCCGCCTGACTGATTTCAATGACTGGCTCAGTGAATATAAGATCCCTGATACCGAACTCATTCAGTATATGGACGTGGACGGCGATACCCTTTATGGTGTGCTTTATTATCCTGCCAACTATGAGGAAGGAAAGCAGTATCCGCTGATCGCTTATATCTATGAAAATTTCTTTGATAATTCATTCAACGCACTGGCTAATGTATTGGCCAACCGTGATTATTTTGTCCTCCGACCTTCCGTGGACCTGGAGCTTGGTTATCCCGGTGAAGGATGGGTGAAGGGTGTGACCACGGCCATCAATAAGCTGATGGAGAGAGGTCTTGTGGATGGCTCGAAGCTTGGGGTGGAAGGCATCAGTTATGGCGGGTACGGAGCCAACCTACTGATCACGCAAACGGATCGCTTTGCGGCAGCCATCAATAACTCCGGTAAGGTGAACATGATCAGCTTTTTGGGGGATAGTCCCAAGATCGGTACACGAAATTATTCAGCTGCCGAAGTGGGGCAGGATCGGATCGGTCAGACATTCTGGGAAGCACCGGATAAATATGTCACCCACAGCGCCGTCTTCTTTGCGGATCGCATAACCACGCCCTTGCTCATCCTGAGTGGGGAAGGGGACTGGAATGTGCCCGCCGATAATCAGCGGGAAATGTATTATGCCTTACGCCGCCTCGGTAAGGCAGTGAAGTGGGTGAATTATATGGATGCAGGTCATGGCGCGGGTTTAGCAGGTACGGAAGAAGACTTTTACCATCAATGGGAAACCGTATTTGATTGGTATGAAGAACACTTCACAGAGGAAGAGGAGTGAGGGCTTAGTATTGAGTGGGGTCGTTTAAATTCCCTCCGTGTATCCCAAGCCCGGAAAGTCCTCCCTTGAGGGAGGCAGAGGTTGCCTTCGCGCTTCAGGGAGATTGCTTCGTCGCTTAACTTCTCAAATCTGCATTCAACCCCATAGTCTCCTCGCAATAACAGCTCGATTTAAACACCACAGGGTGTCATCCCGAGTGTCTGCCAGGTTGCGAGGGGCATGGATAGTGAACACGAGGGACTGTGTCCGACTGCCGGCGTGATCTCAAAATCAGACCTGCCAGCCAGGTCAGAATTTGAGATCCTTCGCGATATACCTCAAAACCTAATTACAACCCCACTGCGCTCAGGATGACAACTCGCGCTGGTGTAAGATAGATCCAATAAACTTCATTTTTGAATGTTGGATGTTCCTTGTTGGATGTTCAAAAATCCTTCGGCCTTAGAAAAAAGAGCGCCTGTCCCGTACAAACTTGTCGGGGTCGGCACAAAAGAAAGAGGGAGGCGATGAGGGCAAAATGTTAAAACTTAGGAATCAGTAAAAACACCGCACAACCGCGATGCTTGCGCTATGGGCTGTTTAAGCTTAATAAGTAAAATGATCTGCGTTCCTCGCAATGACTGCTGTTTAAGGCATGTCAGATTTCCCAAATAAGATACAAGTCACAGACTTGTCTGGTTATACCTGACGGGCAAGTCATACCCGGTCAGGGCTTGTACTTTTAAGTTGAAAACTTAAAAGATGTTGTTTTGGATGAGTATCAACCGAGGTTGTCATCCCGAGTGCATACCAGGTTGCGAGGGGCATGGATAGTGTACACGAGGGACTGTGTCCGACTGCCGGCGTGATCTCAAAGTCAGACCTGCCAGCTAGGTCAGAATTTGATGTCCTTCGCGGTATACCTTCCAGCCCTACATTAAGCCTCACTTCGCTCAGGATGACAACTCGTTTAAAGGTAGTAAGACCAGCCAAAAACCTTCTTACTCTACCTCTATAAATTCAGTCAGATCTGATCTTAAGATATCTTCAATTTCCTTGAAATTAGATCTCTCTGTTTCGCAAAAGAGAAAACCGAACATATGATAAACCGCAACATTCATTTTTCTTAGCTCTAGCGGGTGTTCAAAATTTTGAAGCAACTTATCGTAGTCAAATGATCGGATGTCTTCCGGTTCATATCCGGTTGTATTGTCTAATAAAATTATGCTGTAAAGTTTGTTTTCCCTGCCGCTCAAAATGGTTTTCCAATCCGGTTTTTGCTGGTTGAAAAAATACTCAATGGGATTGAACCCATATGAAAAATAAGTAGAGTCTGCCGTAGTACACCATCCGCCGAATCGCATTGGGTTAATCTCAATGGGAAAGAGTGTTCCGTCTTTTGTAATTCTCACTTCAGCGTGAAGAGGGAAGTTTTTTAAGTCGGCAGAACTCCCAAGCTGTGCAAGGAATTCCGTGAAGGGTTTTAATTTTTCATTAATGATTTCACCCGAGGACAGATACACTCTATCGCCAACATCATCCTCGTTAGAAAAGAAATGTTTGAAAATATTCAATATCACCGGTTCGCCATTGCTGTTAAAATACGCATCAAAGGCATATTCATCACCTTCAACGTATTGTTCAGCAATAAAAGACCCGGCATTTAAAACAGAAGCCGGATATAATGTATTTACTTTTTCTATTTCGGCCTCAACCTTCCTGACTTTTTCATTCCACTCTTTAACCGAATTGATCTTATGAACGCCCACACTGAAGAATCCGACCTTGGGTTTTAATACCACAGGAAAGGGATAACCGGAAGCATCAACCGTCAGGAGATCATCTATGCTGATTTCTTCAAAAAAGTAATCCGGATAAAATTCCTTCAAAAAGCGACGGAAACGGACCTTGTCTTTGAAAAGATCAATGATGCCGGGGAGTTTCGTTTGGTGCAGGTTCTTTTCGATCCAATCAATGGAGTTTTCCGAATTTGTGTAAAACATCGGGTACCCGTTCCCCTTAACTATGCTGATCGCCTCTTCATTGTCAATGAGATCTATACTTTCGTTTAGGTTCAATGCCTCTTTCGGTGAAAGAGCTAAGGCAGGGTAGCCGTTTTCCTGTATCGTATGTTTTAAGAAATTGGAAACGTAGGGTTTGTCAAGTAGTATCATTAAAAATAATTACGAAGAGTAAAGAGGGTTCCGTTTATTTATCGAAAAGCTATGAATTAATTTTCACTTTATATCAAATGTTATGATATGTACTTAAATAAGATCAGCGCAGTTTATGTGATGCATAGATCCCTCTCCTGTATCGGCCTTTGATCCCTCTCATTGCAAAGACTGTTTGTTTTAAACACCCCAGGTTGTCATTTTGAGTGCATGCCAGGTTGCGCGGGGCATGGATAGTGAACACGAGGGAGTGTGTCCGACTGCCGGCGTGATCTCAAAATCAGACCTATCAGCCAGATCAGAATTTGATATCCTTCGCGACAAGCTTGGCAACTCTGGTATAAACCCCACTTCGCTCAGGATGACAACACAGAACAGGAAACGTAGTGCTGCCAAACCACCCAATAAAATCGACTTTAGCTCATTTTTCGCAGCCAGGAGTTTTTGTTTCTTTTGTCGGCACAAAAGAAAGAGGAGGTCATGAGGGTATAAAGAGTATAATACATGACAATCAATGCATGTCAGATTTCCCAAATAAGATACAAGTCACAGACTTGTCGGGTTATGCCTGACGGGCAAGATATTCCCGGTTAGGGCTTACACTTTCATGTTGAAAACTTGAAGGATATTGTTTTGGGTGAGTACAATCATTAGGGAGGTTGAAACCCATGATATACATTAAAAATATGATTATTTAATGTATGTTAGGTCAAAAAGGCTTATTATTGAGGTTAGATATGCCTGCATACATTAATAAAGCAAAATTTTAATGCCTGAAGAGCCTCTATATTCTGTCAACCCAGACCGAAATGATCCGTGGAATGATCTTCCGGAACTACCTATACACGAAAAGCTATATCGCAGACTTTCGGTTTTTGAGCAACTCGGGAAAGCCAAAGAGGCATTGGCTCTGTTGGCAGGCAGAAGCGCAGCTATTCCTAATCCGGGAGTGCTTATTAACACCATCACCTTGCAGGAGGCAAAAGATTCGAGTGCCATCGAGAATATCTTTACTACCGATGATGAACTCTATCAGGCATTCAGCGATGAAAGATCAGAACTGGAGGCCACCGGACCGGCTAAAGAAGTACTCCGTTATCGGGAAGCGCTATGGGAAGGATTCCAATACCTGAAAGATAACGGGGCTTTTGATCGGGATTATTTTATACGGTTATATCAGGAAATAAAAGAAGAGGGAGATGGGATACGTCCTCCTTTTGCACGCACCTATATTCGTATGGGTGGAAGCGGGCCTAATGCCGGTAAACCTGTTTACACTCCTCCGCGTGGTGAGGGTATCGTGGAGGCTAAGCTGGATAATTTGATCCGGTTTCTGAATGATGGATCCATGCCACCTTCAGAACCTTTACTGAAGCTCGCCATTGCGCATTATCAGTTTGAAGTCATTCATCCCTTTCGCGATGGCAACGGGCGTGTGGGCCGGATCATGAATATCCATTTACTCACATATGTGGGCCTGTTGGATCAACCCATACTTTACCTCAGCAGGTACATTATTCAACATAAGGAGGAGTATTATGAAACGCTCTCGGGTGTTTCCCAGCGCGGGGATTGGGAAAGCTGGCTGCTGTATATATTGCGCGCGATGGAATCCACGGCGAGACTGACTTACCAAAAAGTGAATGATATCATTGACACGAAGGAGTCGCTATTGCAGGTGATGAAGGATAAGACCTCTATTCGCCGACCGGAGCAGCTTGCTGAGGCAATTTTTTCACAGCCGTACATCAAGGTCAATCACCTGGTTGATAACGGAATATATGCGGAGAACACGGCCCGAAATTATTTGAATAAACTGGCGGAGATCAAAGTGTTGCAAAAACGCCACATTCAGGGACGTCATTATTATGTAAACCTGGAATTGGAGGAAATACTTTCATATTAGGGCTGAGGTTCAAGTTGCAAAGTACAAGGTGTTAGGGGTTAGGTGGATTGATCAGTGATTTTTGAAGTATTGACTCGGATATAAATAAACGAAAGCGTTTAGGCTCGTTTTTTTAGGACAAAGTTGCTGCAAATTAATCAGTCTTCAGGTACACAAGCATGGGTTTAACCCTGGTGATAATGAGGCCAGCCAGCCTTGCACCGTCATCGCGAGTTGGGTAGTTAAAGTAAATTTCATTATTGAATGTTGGATGTTGAGTCTCGAATGTTCTTCCCCCCTTGAATCTTGCACCTAAAACCTAAAAATCTTGTGCCTAATCCCACTCCGAACTCAACTCAAAACCCCTCCGGCCGATAATCCCGTGGAGTCAGGCCAGCCAACCGATGGAATCCAAAATAGCCAAGCTGAATGGCTCCGTATGGCTCTGCGACCTCACCGTCAGTGTCAACTGTGATAGCCCGCTCATTAAGTTCAAGCCAAGAAACCTGATAATCAATAGGTCTGCGTCCCAGCTCCTGAGCCCATTCCAGGTAGCGGAGATCCTCGGTCTCGCGTGTATAAATGATCTCCAGGAATCCGGAATATTGGACCCGGTGCAGATAGGGCCTTTCATCCTCACGGATGAGGCGGTCAACAGCCACCTTCCGACGGGTATCAGGTAAGCCGGGATGTCCGACTTTTCTGACGTTATAAAGCAGGAAGCCTTCCTCTTCCAGCCTTCCCTGCAATAACGAGATCCAGAAATGCCTCATCGATCCATAAAATGCCTTGCGCCGGTTCTCTTCCCAACGGGCTTGCTGAAGGGAATCTGAGGTGGTCATCTCTGTAAAAAGGGGTTCTCCGTCCCAATAGGTTCTCCGCCCGGTGTGTTTGAATTCATCTAGATAGTATGTGATCTGATAACCCAGTGCCCTGTTAATGATCTGCAGTGGAGCCAAGGTCTCGGCAGTGAGACGGCCCCAGAAATTGGAGTCAAAACGGAGTACTTCCGGGTTGAGGATATCAACGGAATCTGCCTCTTCAGTAAATCCGAGAAACAGGTCCTCAAATTGTTCATAGTGTTTTCGCCATTTGTCATCATTGAGAATATCAATATCATTCATCTCATAGACCACGGACTGTAGGCTGAGGTCTATGAGTTTGTGGTCTTTGGGTCCCAACTTGATTCCGTAGGTCTTCCGTCCATACCCGATCCTCGAAACCACCAGACGGTAGAACCCGGGTGGAATATTCCGGATCATATAGCGGCCGGCTTGGTCAGTTTGCGAACCGATCTTGGTCCCGGATAAAAAGATATGCGCACCCTGCAATGGCTGTTTGGTTTCCGTGTCGATCAGCCGCCCTGCAACAATACCCTGAGCATGCAGTAGGTCAGGACTTCCCAAAACGGAAAGACCGCCGAACAGCAGTATGAAAAGGACTCGGTACATAATATCCACTCCCAAATAGGTCGCTTTGGTTTCTAAACATCTACTACATTAAATATAGGACCGGAAAGTTCATTTTCAAGGAAAAACTGTTCAGTTAGCAGTTTGTAGTGATCAGTAAACAGTGAACAGGTGGGATCTAACCCTTAGAACCGTCAAAGCGAGGAGAGTATGAAAAAATTTGTTGGCTATACTGTTTGCCGACGCGGCGATCTCCCTGCCATGGCGTCGACACATCTCCACAATATGTCGATATCATCGACATATTTCGGTTTTCAGGAAGAAAGGAGGTCGTAGAGACGGGTATTCAGGTATAAGACTTCACGTCCCACTTGCTTGCTTTTCAAAAAGCCGGCCGATTCCAGCTCCTTCAGATAATCTGCTGCTGTTTGTCGCTTGGCCAGGTCGCGTTCCACCAAAAACTTCACTTTACAATAAGGCTGCTCAAACAATAACTCGATCAGCTCTTTGGAGTACACTCGGTCTGGCAATACCAACTTAGCCTCCGCAAGGGTCTCTTCCAGTAGCTGCTGAATGGCATCGATTCGGGACATTGTCTTTTCGGATGTTACTCTGACTGCCTCCATCATGAACAAGATCCAGGATTCCCAGGCGCCATCCTCGGTGACCTCCCGTAGCAACCGGTAATAGTCCGATTTGTGTGCAATAATATGATCACTTAGATACAACACCGGCTGATGGAGCAGGTTTTGTCGCATGAGGTAGAGAATATTCAAAATACGTCCGGTACGTCCATTACCATCCTCAAAGGGGTGGATGGCCTCAAACTGATAATGCAACACTGCCATCTTGATCAGCGGATCGGTGTTATCTTGTGCCTGAATATAATCGGCCAGATTCTGAAGTAGTTCAAGGATTAGGTCCTTTCCCTCAGGTGGCCAATAGATGATCTTCCGGGTTTTGGGGTTGGCGATCACCGTTCCGGAATCCTCTCTTATCCCGTCCTTTGATTCCTTGATGGTTTGCATGAGATTCACAAAGAAATTTGGATCAAGGTCATTCTTTTCAAGTTTCGAGATGCCCTGCCATAAAGCCTGCCTGTACCGCAGCACTTCTTTGGTCTGTGGGTCGGCCTGCTGATCGTTCGCTGAAAGCGCCATGAAAAGCTTATCATTCGTCGTTACGATATTTTCGATCTCAGAACTCGCTTTTGCCTCCTGCGCCACAATACTGTTGATCAAAATGGAGGGATTGGGAAGCCCTTGTGCTTTCCCCTTCAATTCCGCCAGTGCGCGATTTGCCGCAATAGCTGCTTTTAGTATCGCCGGAGACTCAATATCTGCTTTCGGCGGAAGCAAAGGAAGTATGTTATAAGGCTGATTGGCGTAATCTGACATGAAAACTCATTATTTAGTGAAAACGTGTCGAAATATACTGAATTTACCGACATGAATTACACACCTGTCGAAATTATCGACATAATTGTTTTGAGCTGGGAGCTTGACCTGGCACGGAGGACGGTGGACCGAAAGTGAACCCTGATCTAAATCTTTGACCCGTCATCGCGAGGAGTCTGGAAAGATATGTGATGGCTATTTTGTTTGCCGACGCGGCGATCTCCCCACCATGCCCAGTTGCCCGTTTCAGAGAGATTGCTTCGTCGTTTGACTTCTAAACCCTGCATTCCACCTCATAGTCTCCTCGCAATGACTGCTGGTTAGGAGTTGGGTAGTTAAAGTAAACTTCATAATTCAATGTTGAATGTTCCCTCGGCCTTAGAAAAAAGAGCGTTAAGAAGGTGATGGAATGAAGCGTTAAGAAAGAAATCATATCGCATGGCACTAAGAAACTGGCAAGCCCGGTGAAGGAGCATTGATTTCTTATAGCGAAATGGAGTCAGATTTAGCTCTTTTTCGCAGCCGGGGGCTTTTGTTTCTTTTGTCGGCACAAGAGAAAGAGGAGGTTATGAGGGTATAAAGAGTATAATCCATGACAATCAATGCATGTCAGATTTCCCCAATAAGATACAAGTCACAGACTTGTCGGGTTATGCCTGACGGGCATGTCATACCCGGTCAGGGCTTGTACTTTTAAGTTGAAAACATAAAAGATGTTTATTAGGCACAAAATAACGGAATCAGTTAGAAGTTATAACAAGTGACAAATACCCGGTTGGCCTGCAACTACTTCCCCAATTCTTCGTAGTTTCTGCCCCGAGATAATAAGCATGGGTTATCATGCTTCCTTTAAATAATAAATACACACTTTATAAAGCCTTTTATGAAACGTTTATTTGCCCTCAGTCTGATCATTGTCATGGCCTTTGCTGCCTGTTCACCTAAAACCGGAGATATGCTTGGTGAGGCTCCTGAATCGAGTTTCGATGAAAAAGCCATTGAAACCTCCATCGATCTGACCAATGTAAACCAAGACCGCTTGCTGGTGCAAATGGATCCCGGGATGTTTTCGCAGGACACCATCCTATTCCGGCTGCCAAGAGTGGTTCAGGGGACCTATGACATCAGCGACTTTGGAAGCTTTGTCGAAGATCTCAAAGCCTATAACTACGATGGTGAAATGATGACCGTAGCCAAAACCGATACCAACACCTGGATTATCACCGAAGCCACAAAGCTGGATAGATTTGAGTATTACGTGAATGATACCTTCGACATTGAAGGCACCGATAAACCGACTCCTTTTTCCCCGTCCGGGACCAATATCTCTGAGGATGTCTTTGTCTTGAACCTGCATGGATTTGTGGGCTATTTTGAGGGTCGCGATGATAAGAACTATAACCTAACGGTGACCTCACCTTTAGGGATGGATTATTCTTCGGCTCTGCCCCGGCTTTCAGCTGATACAACCGGTGAAAAAGTAAGCATCACCTATCAGGCCGACCGCTATTTTGATGTTACCGACAATCCTATGATGTATGGGGATCTCACTCAGGAACGTTTTGAAGCAGGCGGGATCGAGATCGTTCTCAGCGTTTATTCGCCAAGTGGCAATCACACAGCGGCTCAGTACCGTGACGTGGTGTATGATATGATGCAGGCTCAAAGTCGCTACATAGGTGATCTGGAAACGACCGACCGCTACGATATCTTTCTCTACCTCTCAACGCAGCAAAACGACGCCACCGGATATGGTGCCCTTGAGCATCAGACCTCAACCGTGATGGTGTTCCCGGATATGGCCAATCAGCAGATGCTTAACGGTGGATTAGTTGATGTGGTAGCTCATGAGTTTTTCCACATCATCACGCCGCTGAACGTACACTCCGAGGATGTTCATTATTTTGATTACAACGACCCTACTTTCTCAAAGCACCTTTGGATGTATGAGGGACTGACGGAATATTTTGCTTCCCACTTTCAGGTGTATGAGGGACTTCAAAAACCGCAGGCGTTTTATGATAAGATGGTTGGCAAGATACAGACCGCAGCGGGTCTTGATGATACTATGAGCTTTACCGAGATGAGTGAGAACGTGATCGATGAGCCATATGCCTCAAACTATTATAATGTGTATGTGAAAGGTGCCCTCATTAACATGTGCCTCGATATTATGCTGCGTGAAAAGAGTGACGGCGAACGTACGATGATCTCTCTGATGCGTAAACTGTCTGAAAAATATGGAGAGGACAGACCTTTTGACGATGACACGATCCTGGATGAGATCACCCAAATGACCTATCCCGAGATCGGTGAATTCTTTGATACACATGTAGTGGGTACAACTCCGATCGACTATCAGGTCTATTTCAATAAAGTCGGGTTAAGTCTCGAGGAAGCGGAATCTCCTGTCACAGTTTTCTTCCGTGATCAGCAGACTCCATTTATTAATGTGAATCAATCAACCGGTCAGCTTTACTTTATGGATATCGGGCTGAATACCACCCTGACCGAACTGGGTGTTGAACCGGGTGATATCATCAAGTCGGTAAACGGTACAGAATTGACCTTGCAAAACGCACAGATGATCCTGGCACCAAGTTTTCAATGGACACCTGATACGGATCTAAGCATGGTGCTTATCCGTGATGGAGAAGAGATCGAGGTTTCAGGAAAAGTAGGTACACCAAAAGCCATGAAGCTGCAACTCGTTGAAATGGAAGATGCCACACAGGAACAGATAGAACTGCGAAACAATTGGCTGGGTGTTCAGTGAACAGTTAGCAATGATCAGTAAACAGTAAACAGTGATCAGTTTTTAGTGTTGAGTTTTGAAGGTGAAGTCCAGTACTATTATCGGCTTATTCAATTCACTATTTAATGTTCCTCTAACCTTTGATCCGTCATCGCGATGAGTCTGGAAATATATTCGTTGACTACACTGTTTGCCGACCCCGACAAGTTAGTGCTGGACAGACGCGGCGATCTCCCTGACATGTTTGGTTGCCCGGATCAGGGAGATTGCTTCGTCGTTAGACTTCACAAACCTGCATTCCACCTCATAGTCTCCTCGCAATGATAGCTCGTTTTAAACACCACAGGTTGTCATCCCGAGTGCATGTCAGGTTGCGAGGGGCATGGATAGTGAACACGAGGGAGTGTGTCCGACTGCCGGCGTGATCTCAAAATCAGACCTACCAGACATATCAGAATTTGATATTCTTCGCGACAAGCTTGGCAACCCTGGTATAAACCCCACTTCGCTCAGGATGACACCTTATTTATTAAATCGACTTTAGCTCATTTTTCGTAGCCGAGAGCTTTTGTTTCTTTTGCCTGTCCCGTACAAACTTGTCGGGGTCGGCACAAAAGAAAGAGGAAGACGACAAAGGCAAAAAGTAAAACCCTGGGGAAAAAGCCTTCAAGTACACAAGCATGGGTTTTAACCCTGATGAATATGAGGCAAGCCAGCCAAACTTGATCAGGAAACAGCAAAGGTAAGATGTTAAACCTTGGGATAAGGGAAGAACCCGAACAACCAAACCTACACCAACCTCGATATCCTCTTCACCTTCTTCTTATCAGCAAAGCCAACCTTCGGATCACAAAGTATAAAGCGTTCTCCAAACTGACTGAGACCCTCATCAATATCATCCAGGATGACATACCTTGGAATTTCCTCAGAATATAAATGTTCGGCAATCCATTGCCGTATCTCATCACCGCGGTTCACCTTTCCGGATGACTCATAGATCAGAGAAGGGGTAACGCCAACCACAAAGTCACCGGGCACACCATTTTCTTCAAAAAGGGCTTTTAACTGCCTGAGTGAATGATCATAGCGCCAGGTGGAAGTGACCACGATCTGTCCGTTATAATATTCCACCACCAGCTTCAGGTGAGCCATGGCAATAGGGCACCAGTCGCGGCTAGTGGTCCGCCCCGTTTGTCTTTTTTGCCTTCTCAGGTGATCTTCGGTATTCAGGACCCCGTCAATATCCACAAAGAGAGTGAGTTTACTTTCCAGGTCTTGAGTGTTATTTCCACTGTTCTGTTTCATTTACCTGATTCTAAGAACATAGGCTATTAGGTGCAAGTTTTTGAGTTTTGACAGGAGACGGAGGACCGAAGACCGATGACGGTTGACCGTTGAGGTGAAGGACTTGTTGTGCAGTTGCGTAATGCATGATTGATCTGCGATAGACCGATCTACGAAATTAACTGGAGTCAGGAGATTCAGATCTCAATTCCTGAACGGTCATCGCTGTAGATGTTAGATAATTCGAGGACAAAGTTGGTTGAAATGAAGGCCCTGAAGGGGTCACCTATGAATGGCCCGGGGTAAAACCGCGTAAGCGGGTGCAACCCTGGGATACATCCCCGGAATAGCAAAAACCCAAGCAACGAAAGGTGCCAAAATATTACCTGGTTATCGCAGGGTTGGGGCAAGTGGGCACCAAAGCCACTAAAATGTTGGTTGCCCAAGCTTCGTTAAACGGTATAGACTAAATCACCTAACGGGCGAAGCTTTGTTTTTTATATTTCTAACCCTGGGCTGCTTCAATGCTACTGCATTTCATTGGCCGGGACTATTCATAGGTGACCCCTTTAGGGTCGTACAGAAACCTGTTTAATATCCTGTCCTTGCAAAGACCGTTAGTTTGGCCTTAGATAGATACAAAAAACTTCTTCATTCAATGTTGAATGTTCCTTGTTCAATATTCACCTAGCTTTAGCTCATTTTTCGTAGCCGAGAGTGTTTGTTTCTTTTGCCTGTCCCGTACACGCTTGTCGGTGTCGGCACAAAAGAAAGGGGAAGACGACAAAGGCAAAATGTTAAGCCGTGGGGAAAAAGCCTTCAGGTACACAAGCAAGGGTTTTAACCCTGGTGAATATGAGGTAAGCAAGCTTGCCTTTGAACCGTCATCGCGAGGAGTCCGGAAATTTATTCGTTGGCTACACTGTTTGCCGACGCAGCGATCTCCCTGACATGTCTGGTTGCGCATTTCAGAGAGATTCCCTCCCCCTAAACCCGTCTGCTAAACGGATTTAATGTATTTCTCACTTGAAAACAGTTTATTGTAGCCGGTATAAATGAGTTGTTATTAAATAAACGTTGGGACTACGGGGTCCTGCCAATCAAAGATATTGACTATGGAAAAGTCTGTGAAACTGACCCACTATGTGCTACGATTCTGTTCTGCTTTAACTTTTTTGATTTTTGTCGTCTTTAGCTCAAATCAGCTGCAGGCTCAACAAAATCCATATCCTATCAGTTTGGACCTCAATCTGGGCGGCGGACTGATTGGAAATCCGGATATAAAGACGGCATTCCAGCCGGAAATTGGATTTCGTTTTCAACCCGGAAGATGGGGAGTGGGTCTGGAATCGGGATTTTTCTCTTTTGATCCGGCCTTCGACGCTGATGAGTATAGAAGCGGGTTTGAACAGTATACGGTGGTAGAAGGGGCGGCTGACAAATGGAATGCATTTTACATCAATGCCGGACCAAGATTTCGGTTCGGGAATCAGCTTCCTGTTCAACTCAGTGCAGGTCTTGATCTGGCGCTCAGCTATAAAAATCCACCGGTTCAAAGCGTAGAGTTTAACGATCCGGATGGAAATTTTGATGACACACCGCTTACCCTTGCAAATTTTGAACCCGATGAAGGATACAGTAAATGGTCTGCAGCTATTCGTCCGCAGATTCAGCTGGAGTTTTCTCCTTTCCGAAGTAACCGCATTAGTTTAAACCTGAAGACAGGAATTCAGCATGAGTTGAATGATCGTGAGTTTACCTACACAGAACGCAATTTGGAGCGGGTTCAGTCTGTAGACAGTCCCTTCGAAATGTTTTTCCAGTTTGAAAATGCTCCCGAAGTTGAGCGGACGGTATCTGCGCCCAAAACCAACTTTTTTGCTAATGTTGGTGTAAAGATCAGCTTTGGAGGTTCTAAAGCGCCAAAGACGACAAAGCCAATTTTTACAGAAACTGGAAATCAGGAACCTCCGGGTGAAGAAGACCCACCGGCAGGTGAAGAGGGTGAGCCAGGTCAGGATGGGGATCAAGAAGAAGAAGGTAATGATCCGCCGGAGGGTGAAGCAGGTGGAGAAGAAGGACAGGAAGAAGAGGAGGAGGATCAGGAAGAACCCGAGCAGCTGTTTGTGGGTGAAAACGGAGAGTTTGAAGTAGAAAACCTGACGATCAATGGAAATGGGCCTTTTTCAGGCACCGGTGAGGTATTCATCGACTGGCTTCAGTCGTATGTTTCTGTAGAGTTTACCAACATCACGGTGAACCCGGCTAACGATCATCTTACGTCGGGTCAGGTTACATCAGTTATTGATGCCAATGCGCCTGCCTATCCGAAAGCGTGGGCATCGCCGCTGGCCACAAACTATGTGGCCTACAATCACCCAGAGGTAGCAGCCGTACATAATTATATGCTCCAACAGCCTTTTTATGAGTATAACGGCAGCCCCATCACACCAACCGTTCTGGAAGCTCCGATCGGCGTAGAGCTGGATCCGGACAGCTGGTTTTCGATCATGGAAATCGTTTTCGAGTCGGATAAATCAAAGTTAAACGCATCCATTGCTTACGAAACACCTGCCGATTGGAATAATGCGGATCTTGTGGGGTTTTCGGTCAAGGACATCGAGTTTCACCCGCTCAGTATCAGCTTTCAGCAAGGGCGGTTGGAGATTGTGGATGATCTGACGGTGGGCAATGCCAATAACGATATCAACTTTACCTTTATATCGCCCGATGGGAATAACGTGGGCACGTTTATAGAATGGGATGAATATGGTTTTTCTCTATTTGGCATTGAGATTCAGAGTGAATTTACGAGAGACTGGCTGCTGCCAGTTCCCGACAATGGTACCGATAAAGTAACGGCAACACTGAGTGGAACCGGTTATTACTGGAATAATCATGTTTTGAGCGGCGATCTCGAAAAGGCGGAATTTGTAAATGGCGCGGGAATGACCATTGAGGCCAATTCTCTTAACTACGATATGTCTCATGACCTGAACCCGATCGGAATTGAGTTTCCGGAGAACTATGCGGGACAGGATACCACAGTACTCTGGCGCGGGTTTTACGCCAAGAATTTTACGATTGGTCTGCCTGAATCAATAGAAACGAATGCCGGCGGACCGCCCGAGGTTGGTGTGCAGGATATGATCATTGATCACCAGGGAGCAACCCTCACGGCCTTTGCCAACAATGTATACCAATATCCCAACGCAAGTGTGGCTGATCTGAATGCCAGCGTGGATACGGTAAATGTCAAAATTGAGACCAATACGTTTACCGAAGCGTATATTACAGGGCAGGTGGCTATACCGGCAACGCATCCCGATTCGCTGCAAAACCCACTGAATTACACCGGGTTATTTGTGACCGGCTTTAGCACCCCGAATGGCAGCACCTTTGAGATGACGGTAGATCCGTCCGGACCGATTTACGCGAATATGCTAAAAGGGACTCTCACGCTTGAGCCGTCATCAGTGATCACGGCATCTGTAGGAAATGGGGAGAAGTCGTTTGATATGGCTCTGAACGGTGATATCAATTGGGGTAACGTAGATCTGGATCCGATCACAAACGTGAATATGGGCCTTGAATTTGCTGGACTTGGGTTTGACTACCAGAGTAATTCCGGATTGAATTTTGCGATGGGATCATGGAGTCTGGCCAGTCCTCAGAAATTTATGCACAACTTCCCAGTGTCGTTTCAGAATATTCAATATATACCGCTGAACCCGGGACCGGGTGAGCTCCTGAAAGGAAAAATAGGCTTTACCACAGTTTTTAATCTAAGTCAAATCCTCGGTGGTCAGACCACGATGGGCGTTGGATTTGTTATTGAAGACGATACGCCAAATTTCAAGAAATTTGCTCCACAGTATGATGGACTTACAGTTGATTCAGTGATTGTGAACGCCAACCTGAATGCAGTAAATATTAACGGGCTCCTCTATTTTGATTACGATGACCCTATTTATGGTAAACGTGTTGGCGGTAGCGTACAGGCCGAATTTACCGGGGCAGGTCTCAATATTGAGGCAGATGCACAGTTTGGCAATACGTCCTACCTGAACGGCGGGCAGCTTTATCGCTATTGGCAGGTGGATGTTCAGGCCGACTTTCCCGATCCCGGTGTTCCATTCCTGACCGGAGTGGCGTTCCGTGGATTTGGTGGCGGAGCCTACAACAATATGGAAGTAGCTGTGAGCCCTACCGGTGAACGGAGCTTCACCCCGCTTAACAACATGTTTGGCTTTAACGCCGGAGCTACTATTGCCACTACACCTGAAGAGCAGGGTTTTAATGCCGATGTAACGCTGATGGGTGAATTCAGCACCAATGGCGGTGGTATGACATACGTTGGGTTTAATGGTGATTTTGGAACCGGTGCATCGATTCCTGATCGCCGCAATGGAAAGGGAAAAGTGTTTGGAAACGTATTGGTGGAATATGTTTTCCCCACCAAGAATTTTACGCTTGCTGCAAATGCAAATATTAATACAGATCCGGTAAAAACCATTCCGAGTGAACCATTTAATCTAACGTTCAACATAGATGGAATGGCAAACGAGTGGAGTTTTAAAGCCGGTGTTCCCACTAATACGAATGATGTGGAGGTGCTCGGCGTGAATCTGTATGAGTACCTGATGCTGGGGAATTCAATTCCGAATCCGAATGGTTTCACTAACCGATTTGCCAGTAATTATGCGCAGCATTTTGGTTACAGTCCGAACAACGCCCACATGCAGGGTCAGGTCGATAACAACATGGCTGAGCTGGGGGCAGGATTTGCCATGGGACTTGGTTTTGAATTTGAGGCTTCGGGAAGTAAGCAGGTTTATTCAGGCGTTTGGCGCGACTGGTCTATCGGGTATGAGGCAGCAGCCGGCGCAGAGCTACACCTTTCCTTCCTTGAGTATGCAAGCTGCAGCGGCTATAGTGAGTGGGGTATTAACGGTTGGCGTGCCGGTGGCGGATTTGGATTTTATGCGTCAGTAAGTGCCTGGGCTCAGGGTTATCACCGAAATAACGGGGAGGTTGATAAATTCCAAAACCTTGCGACGCTAAAAGCAGGCGGATACATCACCGGAAAATTTCCGAAACCGGTGTACGCATCAGGTGCGGTAAGCGGAAGCGCAACCGTTCTGAATGTATTTGATGTCAGTTTTCATCAGCAGTTCCAATATGGAACCAACTGTTCCGGAGGCCCGGTTCAGTCAAACGTATATGTAACTCCCGGCGATGCTGCTGGCGATTTTGACGGCGCTCTTGTGAATTATGTTGTGCCGCAGGCCTATTACAATTTTCCATTGGAGTCTCCGCTTAGTGTGAAATATGGGCTCGTTCCGGATGAACAGTTCAGTGTACCTGAAACTCAGTCCAATGGTACGATCGAAATGAGAACGTTTAAACTGGAGAAATCGGTAACGCTTGAGAAGAGTGATAACAGTGGAAACTATCAAGCTGAATCTCTTCATAGTTCCATAAATAATCTAGGTGAGTATCAGTATGTTATAGCCGGTCCCATCATGGCAGCTCCTGTTGGTTTAGCACCGGGTCTGGGAGGTGCGCAGAATGGTGGTAATAATCCCCCCGCCCAGCAACAAATGGTTCAATCGTGGAATCCAAATCCTGCGGGTGGTGGTGGAACTATACCACCCTACCAACAGGCACCGGCGCAATTAGTTGGTGGTACGGGTTCAAATAACAACCCACCAAATTATGGAAATCTTCCGCCGGAATCACCGCCGCCGGTCAACGATCTGGACGCGGACACCTGGTATAAATTTACGGTAGATGCTGTGCTCATGGAGCTTGTGAACGGTAATTGGGTGACGGCCACAGATAACAGTGGTAATCCTATTACACAAACCGAAGTTAAAAATTTCTACACCGGTGACCCGGGGCCATTACAACCCTCCAGCCCGGGTGCGGTAACCTATTAAACCGGAGTGAATATTATGAATCAAACAATTATGGATTATAAAAAGATATCGATACTGATTGTTCTGCTCACCGGAATGGGCTGGCTGAATACCGCTAATGCCCAACAGACAAATGAAGCTGAAATTCACCTTTTTGCCCGCTATGTGGAGGGAGACGGCATTGAAATGCGATGGTTTTCAGATAACAATGAGGTGATGCGAAGAGGTACGGAATCGGGATTTATCGTAGAGCGTCGCGTTGCGGGAACAGGGCCTTTTCAAACCGTTCAAACTGTACAGCCACTTGATGAATCTCAAACCGAACAGCTCATTCAAACTACGGTCGGCGAGGGAGATCGTGCTGACCGCTTGCGGGTGGTAACGGAACTTAGAGATTCAGATACAGATCATCTGCCCGGAGAAATCGATTTTCAAAACCGTATTGAGGACCTCGTAAACCGAAAAAGTGCCGAAGACTTCCGTACGATGACGTTTATGCTGAGTTCATTTGAGGATTCTCTTGCAGCTCGCGTACTGGGCCTTTCTGCTAGTGACACAAATGTTATGCCGGGACAGACCTACGAGTACCGTGCACGCCTGGTGAGTTCGGGTGGTCTAAATGTAACCTCAGTCGTAACAGAGATTACTGCAACAGAACAAACTGAAGATTATGAAGTACCTATCTTAGTGAATGAAGGAGATGGTGAATTGTCATTTATCTGGCAGCAACCTGAAAACTCGGTAGGAATGTATGTTCAGCGGTCTTTCAGTGAAAACGGACCTTTTGAGCCGTTGAATGAGGTCATCGAGCTAAACCTGAGAGGCAAACAGTTTGACGGGCCACAACGGGGGACATTTTTTGATAAAGAGTTAAACAACTACCGAAACTACCACTATCGATTTTACGGGCAGAATGTATTTGGCGAACGTGTGCTTTTTGGAGAAGCTTCCGGTACTCCCCGTGATCTGACGCCACCTCGGGAGCCGCTGTTGCTTCAGCCAAAGCATGAAAGTGAGGATACAGTTCGCGTAACTTGGGAGATGCCCGGCACAGTAGATAACGACCTTGCCGGTTTTGCAGTACTCCGTGGTGATGGAAGCAGTGAAGAATTTGTACGTCTTCACCCAGATCTGACTGATCCCAATCTCCGCGAGTGGATCGACCTTGATTTTAATCGTGACCTGGATACTTATTATGCAATTCAGGCAGTGGATACAGCCGGCAATGTGAGTACGTCAGCAGTTTTGCCGGTATCATATATTCGCTTTAATCCACCTGTGAAACCTGAAATTGGACAGGCAACGATTGGAGATGACGGCTCTGTAGAGATCATAATCAGCCCGGATCCTGAGGATGCCGTGGATGGATATAAGATATTTATGGCAAACGATCCGGAGCATGAATTTTCAGTGGTGAAAGAGATGTTTGGCGATTCGCTGATCACTTCAGGCAGCAGAACAATTGTCCGCGATACGGTGATGCTAAATACGCTTACCCGGAATGTGTATTACAAAATTCGAGCCTACGATGTTCATTTTAATGAATCAGAGGAGAGTGACGTTATCGCCCTTGAGCGGCCAGACATCGTACCCCCTCCGCGCCCGGTATTTAAAAACGTGGAGATTGGTTCCACTGACGTGAACTTCGAAATTGCTCTGCCCTCTGTTATTGACTTCCAAACAGCTACTTTGTACCGAAGGTCCGGGCCGGCGAGCGATTGGCAGCCAATTCAAACATTCAGGGAAAAAACAGAAATTGCCCGCTATACTGACCGGGGGCTGGAACCGGGGGCAACCTATTTCTACAGGTTACAGGCAGAAGATCAAAGCGGATTGCTGTCGGACTTTTCGAATCCGGTTCAGGTAAAAACTGTGAACAGGCGATCGGTCAGTGTTGCCGAAAATCTGTCTGCACAGTCTGGTGATAGGGGCACTGTAATTCGATGGGCCTATCCTGGTGATGATCTTGATGAAGTTTTCTTTGTGATCTATCGCCGCAGCGGAGAGGAAGGACTTCGACAGGTTGGTCGAAGCGATAACACCACATTCACTGATCGTCGTGTTCGTGCAGGACGATATGAATATCGGGTCAGAGTTTTTCGTAAAGATGGAAACCAAAGCTTATTGAGCGATACGGCTGTGGTTACAGTTGGTAATTAAACTGCGATAAGGAAGGCTATAAACCGATTTATAAAGGTTAGCCTCACTAGATAAAAAAGGAACCTGTAAGTTTTATTTCCAGAAATCACTTCCGGCATTCAACGCCATCTCCGCCTCCGAAGGTGGATACTTGATCTGACTGATGATCATAGCCTGAGCCTTTTTGGCATCCGGAAAATTGAAGAACATCCAGTCGTGAAACATCCCGTTGAACTCAAGATAGTTAAAAACCACCGGCTCAGATTCAGCTTTTAACCTTAATTTGCGAGAGTCTGCCAGCATGATATCATGGGTTCCTACAAATAATGTGGTAGGGGCAACTCGGCGAATATTGCCATAAATGGGACTTGCCCTGAAATCAGTGAGTTCAACATCGGCGGCATATTGTTTCCCTAAAGTTCTCAGTGCTTCTACATCCAATAAGGGATCGTTGTCCTCGGTATCTTCTATGAGAGGATTGGAAAGGCTCAGATCGAGCCATGGTGATAAGAGTACCAATTGAGAAGGTTGTTTGATATTGTTCTTTATGAGCAGCTGACACAAGGAATGTGCGATTCCACCGCCATTCGAATCTCCTACGATAGTCACATTTTCAGCTCCGTAATTTTCTAAAAGGTTCGTATAGAGATTCATAAAGAAACTCATGACTTCGGTAGCTGATCCTTTTGGTAACAGGGGATAATCCGGTGCAATGATATCCTGATCCAATTTTTTGCCAAACTCACGGATCAAATTCCAGTGAAATTTCATAAAGCTTTTAGTGAATCCACCGCCATGAATAAATAGGATGGCTTTTTCGGATGTTGCTTTGAATGAGGATATTTCCCATATCTTATGGCCATCCTGCAGCCGATAGTTCAACTCAAATTGTTCTTTGAAATAGGCAGGAGGCTCACTTTGTGACGAAGGTGCCTGCCACCAGGCCGGATCTAATTTCTTTTTGTAGGAAGAAATATCTAGTGCAAAATTTATGGTCTTCGAAATAAGGTCAGGTTTTCTCATCATCAATAGGATTGGTTGGCTTTCCAAACGGTAATTCCGACTACAGCATTCAATAGAGTTTTGAGTGATCTTAGGACCGTAGACTGGTTCCGGGGAAGTACTCCTTGCACTGATGTGCAAAGCAGGATCGATCAGCGAAAGTCGATAGACAGATCTGCGAAATTAACTGGCAGAAGGGCTTCAGATCTCAATCCTTGAACGGTCATCGCGAGGAGTCCGTAATTATATTCGTTGGCTACACTGTTTGCCGACGCGGCGATCTCCTTGGCATGGCCGGTTGCCCGCATCAGGGAGATTGCTTCGTCGTTTAACCTCTCAAACCTGCATTCCACTTCATAGTCTGCCCGCAAAGATCGTTCGTTTGGTTTAAAAAGATACAGTAAACTTCACCATTCAATGTTGAATGTTCAATATCCTTCGGCCTTAGAAAAAAGAGCGTTAAAAAGGTGACGGAATGAAGCGTTAAGAAAGAAATCATACCGTAAGGCACTAAGGTATTGGCAAGCCCGGCGAAGGAGCATTGATTTCTTTTAGCGAAACGGAGTCGACTTTAGCTCATTTTTCGCAGCCGGGAGCTTTTGTTTCTTTTGTCGGCACAAAAGAAAGAGGAAAACGATGAAGCAAATATGTTAAACCTTGGGATGGCAGATAAAACACCGCACAAGCGAGAGGCTTGCGCTAGGGGTTGTTTAGGCTTAATGGGCAAAATGATCTGTGATCGGCGAACGGCGATCTACCGATCTGCGAATTATTGATTAGGGAAGCTCACCGAGCCACTTTATGATCCTTCAAAACTGAATGTTGAATGTTACTTGTTCAACATTCTTAAGCCTCGTATCTTTGATGCTCACAACCAAGGTTGGGGGTGCTTGCATAGCGGGCTGAGATCACACCCTGATAACCTGAACCGGATAATACCGGCGTAGGGAAACCTGTTTACCGCACAGTAACGCAAGTTAACCTCCTCCATTAATCACACTACATTAATTGGAGGAATTCAATGTTTAATTCTATTACCATAAAGTCGTTTTTTACGGCTTTGCTATTAACAGTACCACTTTTCTTTTCTACTAACACAACTACTCAGGCACAAACAATTACCGGAACCGTGCTTGATGCTCAATCCAAACAACCCTTGCCCGGAGCGGCCATACGTCAGGTCGGTACTTCACGTGGGGTGGTATCTCAGGAGGACGGTTCTTTCGAATTCCGTCTTTCGGAAAACGGTGAACTCCGTTTGTTGATCACTTATTTGGGTTACAAAGATCAGGAGGTTGATGTCCGGCGTAATCAAAAAGATCTTGAGATCTATATGTTGCCGGATACCTATATCTCTGACGATGTTTTCGTGAGCGCCACTCGTGCTGATGAAACATCTCCCATTACTTACACTAATGTTGAAGGCGAGGAGATCGAACGGCGAAATCTGGGGCAGGATGTACCCTATCTGCTTCAGAGTACTCCATCGGTTACTACAACTTCAGATGCGGGGGCCGGCATCGGTTACACAGGCATTCGTATTCGAGGGGTTGACCCGGCGCGTATCAATGTGACCATCAACGGAATCCCGGTCAATGATGCGGAATCCCACGGCGTATTCTGGGTAAACTTACCGGATCTGTCTTCATCCACAGAAAATATCCAGATACAGCGCGGGGTAGGAACGTCTACCAATGGAGCCGCAGCTTTTGGCGGAACCATTAATCTTCAAACCAGTTCCTCCAGGGTGGAACCGTTTGGAGAGATCAATACCGGAATCGGCTCTTTTAATACCCAAAAATATAACGTCAAGCTTGGGTCGGGACTGATGGAGAACGGATGGCAGTTTGAAGGCCGTCTATCAAAAATTGATTCGGATGGCTTCATAGATCGTGCGAGTTCTGATCTTGATTCCTACTTCTTGTCGGCTGCCAGACATGGAGAACGAAGCTTGCTTCGAGCTGATGTCTTTTCCGGAAAGGAACGCACCTATCAGGCATGGTATGGCATCGAGGAAAGCGTACTGGAGAACGATCGCACCTTCAATGAGGCTGGTACCGAAAAAGCCGGCGAACCCTACGAAGATCAGGTCGACAACTATCAGCAGAACTATTACCAGTTGCATTACTCATATAAACTGACTGAAAACTGGAATGCTAATGTATCTGCATTCTACACCAAAGGCTTTGGCTACTTCGAGGAGTACAAAGCTGATGAAGACCTGACCGATTACGATATTGAACCGATCCTGCCATCTACTCCTTCTGAATCAGATCTTGTTCGCCGCCGTTGGCTGGATAATGATTTCTACGGAACCATCTTTTCTACAAAATTCACCCCGAATGATATCTGGAATTTAACACTTGGCGGTGGCTATAACTATTATGACGGGGCTCATTTCGGAGAAGTGATATGGGCTAGATATGCCGGCGACAGTGAGATCGAAGATCGGTATTACGATAACGATGGCATTAAGAATGATTTCAATCTATATGGAAAACTGCAGTATGGAATTACCGATAATCTGAATTCTTACCTGGATCTACAGGTGAGAGGCGTCAACTATGAGTTTCTTGGAAATGGCTTTGTTCGCAGTGCGGGGAGTTCCGTACGAGACAGCCTCGTTACTCTCCAGCAAACCGATGATCTGATGTTCTTTAACCCCAAGTTTGGCTTTGTTTATCAACTTCCGGATCAACAGCGTTTGTATGCTTCTTTTGCGGTTGGTAATAAAGAACCAACGCGAGATGAGTATGTAGACTCATCCCCTGAAAGCCGACCTGACTCGGAGCGTCTCTATAACGTAGAGCTTGGTTATAGAGGTGATTTTAGGCGGCATTATCTTGGTGCCAATGTGTACGGCATGTTCTATCGAGACCAGCTTGTGCCAACGGGAGCGATCAATGATGTGGGTGAGATCGTCAGGGAGAATGTACCGGAAAGTTATCGTATCGGGCTTGAACTTCAGGGTGGTTTGAGTGTTTCTGAGCACCTGAGTGTATCGGCCAATGCAACTTTCAGCCGAAACAAGATCGTTGAATACACGCAGTTCACTGATCAGTATGATGCGAACTTCAATTACTTGGGTCAACAGGCTACGACCTATGAAGAAACCGATATCGCATTTTCACCTTCACTCATTACTAATGGAGTGATCGGCTATCAGACCGGGGCACTGAATGCAGAGCTTGTCAGTAAATATGTCTCACGTCAGTATCTTGATAATACACAGACCGAAAGCCGTTCAATCGATCCTTATTTTGTGAATGATCTGAGAATAAGTTATTCCCTTGATAAGATCTCATTGCTTGAAGGTATCACAGCGACATTACAGGTGAATAATATCTTTGATCATGAATATGAGACCAACGGCTACACCTTTGGGTGGCTACAGGCGGGTGAGCCGGTGAACTATAACTATTACTACCCACAAGCCGGCACTAATTTCCTATTCCAGCTAACCTGGAAGTTTTAACAGACAGCGCTGAACATTCAATAAAGAAGTATCCAGCACTCAATTTTCAATTAGTTTAGTCGAAAAATAGCCCCGTTCTTCAGAGCGGGGCTATTTTAATATTGCATAATGACCAAGCGAATAATCAATATCGAAATGAAGTATCTATAGCCTGCTAATTCCGCTTCAAAATTTGAGGAAGAGCCTTCAATTACATGTTGCGCAGCATAGCGGCGCAATGAGACAGCTACTATCGGTCTCCCGTCGACGGTCCTCGGTCAGGAAACAATTCAAAACTAAACACTAAACACTTAAAACTAACTACTCCCTATTCCGCCGGGAATCCATTCCCCACATTAGTTTGTTGCGAAGGGTTTCAAAGTAATCCTGTCCGGGAAGATGAATAAGGTCGAAGGTCAGATCAGATTTCAATATCTCGACCTCAAAGGGGAAATCTTCGATCTCATGAACTTGTCCGTCATAAGAAAAAAGCACCTCATTTTGTTGCTTTTCGATCTTGATCTTGAGGGGTCGTGTCGAGTTCAATACCAATGGTCGGGTGGTAAGGGTGTGCGGATTGATGGGAGTTACTACGAAGACTTCGGTTCCCGGCGCTACAATCGGTCCACCGGAGGCGAGGTTATATGCTGTGGAACCGGTCGGTGAGGCTACAAGTAATCCATCGGCCCAATAGGTGTTGATAAGGCTGCCATCATATTCAGCCGTTACATTTACCATGGAAATAGAATCCTTGCGTGTAAATAGAAACTCATTCAATGCGTGGAATTCATCCCCGCGTTGGGTGGTGGCTTTAAGAAATACCCGCTTATCGAGAGTGAAATCGTTATCAAGCAGTCGGTCAAGGGCAGGTTCCAGATCTTCTATTTGGGTATTGGCCATAAAGCCAAGACGACCACTGTTAATCCCTAAAATAGGTTTTTGAATGTCTTTGGAGATACGGGCCGTATAGAGGATCGTGCCATCTCCACCCATCACCAAAATAATGTCACTTGCCTGAATGGAATCAAGATCACTTTCAGTCTTTTGAATAGCTGCACTCCCATTCAGCTCCATTTCATCACAGATTTCTTTGTTGATGAACAGGGTGATATCATGATTTTTAGCCCAATTCACGGCTTTAAAGAGTACTTCTTTGACTTCGTATTTACTCGGATTTGCGACGACGGCTAGTTTCATCAATTGGCTCCATTCATACTGAAAGACGAAAGATCGAGATTCCAGGGATTATGCCTCACTGTAATTCCCTGAATGTTACTGTGTGATAACAGATAGATCGGGGCATCCCAGACCAATACCTGTTCAGTACCCGGATAAGGCTTTGTGGTAAAAGTGATCTGATCATTAAAAGCATAGGAGGCACTCATTGCAAAACTATAACCAGATTCGTTTACTTGTGGGGCTAAGTTATTAAGCATGAACCGGTAAAATGGATGAGTTGTATGCGTAATACCCATGCTTGTGTTATCGCTCTGCAGTGTCCCGGTTGTATCTGCTTTGGTCATTGAAAGGGAGCCTAGGGAATTGCTGATCAATACTGAGTTTTGATTCAGATTGTCTAATACTTCGTTCACTTTGTTGGCCTGTCCCGATTTTGAATTATAATATAGTGGATAATCGGAGCTTACAGGTACCTGATGTAATTCGTAATTGTTATAGTAGCTACTTAGTAGTTCCCCCGTTGAGTCCGCCACAGTAAGCAAAGTTGCTGCTCCCAATTCCACAAGCACATCAACTCTTTCACCGGCAAATTCCTGATACAAGTTTCGCTCATTGATACCGGAAATGATATCTAGCCGGTTGATATCAGGCAGATTGGAAGAATGATCCTCGTTTACAGTAAGCAGGTGTGTGTTATTTTCTTTTTGGAGGAACCGAAACCGTCCTGTTCCTGCTGCCTGCTGTATGGGGCCGGAAGGCACACTTTCACTGGCATAGATAGACGCCATTGGGTGCGCCAGTCGGTTCAGGAAATCAGTGGAGGGCCTGTTCAGGACAAAAGTAACTGTAGAATCATTTTGAACCCGGATGCCATTAATTTCAGAAATAACCCGTTTTGAAGAATCTTTGACATATTCTAATTCATTCTGAAGAACTTCGAATCCACGAATATCACTGAATTGATTTCCAGTAAACGCAGGCACATCATTCCTCGCCATACGTTCAAAAACAAACTTGACATCATTTGCGGTAAACTGCCGACCGGTTCCGTTTTCAAAAGCAGGGGAATCATGAAATTTGAGGGTTGTCTTTAGATGAAAGGTAAACTGAGTGGAATCTTCATTCACGTTCCAGCGGTTAGCCATAAGAGGATAGAGGTTGCCGTTATTTCCGATCCCAACAAGTCCGTCGTAGATCAAATTTATGACCCTCAATTCACTGTTGGAAGTCGCAAAAAGAGGATCCAGCGATTCAATTGCTGCAATTTCACCGACTTTGAGTTGAATGAAATCATCCCCTTCAGTTGTATCAGCTATAGTTTGTTGGGTAGTAGAATCGTTGGCAGCGAAGAGGTCAGAACTACCTGTTCGAACCGTAATAGTCTCAGGACCTTTTCCACAAGAGGAGATCGCTAAGACAGGAAGAAGTAACAGGATCAGTTTTTTCATAATTGAATAGTGTTGTCGGTATTTAATTTATTGAAGATATGAACGAGCTAAATCATTCCATATTGGCGATCCTAAGTTTATTTTGTGCCTTTGAGACCCTTTAGTCCTTTTAAGGCTTTTTCACTCAGTAAATTTGTGTCGTAACTGCGAACCCGCCCGTTTTTCTCACGATGCTGCTTCACCGCGATCTGAATCAACTCTTCCATCAGCTGCGTAAAGTTAAGATCTGTTTTCTCCCACAAATAAAATGAGAACGACCCGGGTATGGTGTTGATCTCATTGAAATATACTTCTTCTGTATTGGAGTTAATGAGGAAATCGAGGCGGGCCAACCCGGATGCACCCAGTACAGAAAAGATTTTTACGGACATGTCCTGAATCTTTGTTGTGAGTTTGTCAGAGATCTGGGCGGGTATCTCACGGTCGGCCGATGCCATGCCTTTTTCGGCTCCTTCACCGCTTTGGTATTTGTCCTCAAAGCTGAGGGTTTCCGTTTTGCCCAGTGGTCGTTCGCATACGCTTGGCTTGCAATCGTCCGGAGTGCCAATAACGGAACAATTGATCTCCATCAGGGGATTTACGGCTTCTTCGATAAGCAGGTGCGCATCGTATCGAAAAGCAGTTTCCACGGCTTCGGTCAGCTCGGTACGGTCATTGGCAATAGCTACCCCAATGCTGCTGCCAAGAGAAACAGGTTTTACGATAAGCGGATAGTCAAAATCTTCAACTACATTTATGATACCGTCTTGTTCCTCTACCCAGTCACTTTCGTAAAAATTGACGGATTTGGTGACCGGGATGCCATTTGCAGCCGCAACAAGTTTGGCTTTTACCTTATCCATGCCAAGGGATGATCCCAAGACGCTGCTTCCCGTGTAGGGAATATTCATCATTTCACAAACACCCTGAAAGGCTCCGTTCTCACCTTCACTTCCGTGGAAAGCACAGAGCACAGCATAGACCGGAAAGTTCTTTGGTTTTGAAAATAATCCAGATACGTTCTGTTCTTTCAGGAAGGTCTTGCCATTCTCATCCTTTACAAAAGCGCAATCCTCAGTCTTCCTTTCAAGAGTCGGCAGGTCTTTGTAATTGCTCAGTTCCAGCAGGTGCTCGCCGGTCAACCATCGCCCTGATTTGGTAATGTATAGCGGAATGATCTGATAAGAACTGCTTTCAAGAGCTGAGATAGCCTGAATGGCGGTCAGCACAGAAACTTCATGTTCGGGAGAAACGCCTCCAAAGGCTACAATGAGATTTTTTTGGGACATAATTTATGTATAGGTTTTCAGCGAAAATAGGATTGTTTCGGGATAATTGTTAATGGCAGTGCAAAAGAATTCAGAACACAGGGATCAGAATATTCTGAATTCAGAGTACTGTGTTCTGAATTCTGTTATTTCTGAAAACTTGAACTTGTTCCGCAGTTCGATATTTTCAATATTTGCCGTCCTCTTCGAACCCAAAAAGTTATGGTAATATGAGTAAGGTTATTACATCGGCCGAACAACTGGATTTTAAATTATCAGACCTGCAGGATATGCCTGCCCCCGGAAAGGTTTTATTGGTAAAACCGACCTATTTCTCGGTGGAGTATGTGATCAACCCGCATATGGAAGGTAACATCGGTGATGTAGATAAACTTGCCGCACAGAATGAATGGGAACACCTTCGCTCTGCCTATGAGGAGCTCGGATTGTACGTTCACGTGGAAGATGGTGTACGTGGTTATCCTGACATGGTATTCTGTGCAAATCAAAGTTTACCGAACATTACTGATGAGGGTAAGAAAGAGGTGATCATGAGCGTAATGAACTCCGACAAACGCAAGGGAGAGGTGCCGTTTATTCAACAGGTGTATGAAGATAGCAGCTATGAGATCGTTCGCCTGGATGAAACAAGATTTACTGATTTTGAAGGTATGGGTGATGCACTATGGCATTTTAAAAAGCGACTGATCTGGGGTGGTTACGGATATCGCTCTTCCAAAGAAGTGTATGACGTGATCTCAGAGACCTTTGATACCCCGGTCATTGCTCTAAAGCTCATTGATGAACGATTCTACCATCTTGATACCTGCCTTTGCATCCTGAATACTGAAACGGCTCTTATCTATCCAAAAGCATTCACGGATGAGGGACTTGAACTGATTCGATCTGTTTTTTCCAATGTGATCGAAGCATCAAAGTATGAAGCTGAAAAGTTATTTGCCTGCAATGCCACCTGTCCTGATGGAAAGAACGTATTTATACAGCAGGGTTGTGTGGATGTTAATCAAAAGCTGAAAAAACTGGGTTTTAAAGTTCACGAGTTCAGTACCTACGAATTCCTGAAAAGCGGCGGCTCCGTATTCTGCATGAAGATGTTGTTGTGGTAATGTACTTTGTGCTAGTGTAAAATTGTGCGATGTGCTCAGTTAAGAAGGTTTTTCTATTTGATATCGCATAAAAGCCAATGTCTTATTTCGGGCTTCAAATGCTTTGGCCCTAATCAATTCACACGTTTCTGTTGATTGATAATTAAGATCATCCATTGCATACGTCATACTCATAACTTCAGAAGCTGAACTTTGAGCAATATTAAAGAAACGGATCATTTCTTTTCTTCCATAGCGAGTAAATCCCTCTGATATGTTATTCATAACTGACACGGAGGCCCTCCTTATTTGGTCTTTAAATCCATAATCCCTCGATATTTCTCCACTACGAGTATACTTGTAAACCATAGCGACAAGTTCTCTGGCACTTTGCCAACATTCTAGTTCTTCAAATCTATATACAGTTCCCATAATTATTCCTTTTCTTCCTAAGAGCGATTTCAAATATATTCCTTACAATTTTTTTTCATTTATTTCCATTAAGCACAAAGCACAAAGCACCACGTACAAAGCACAAAGCACATAATGAACCTTATAAAAGCCTCTATTTCCGGAATTATCCTCCTTGCCCTTATCATCTCCCTCAATATCAAATTTGGGGCTGTTCCACCGTTGGGGAAGTTTTTTGATCCGAATGCGGGTTTCTGGGCTAATGCGGAAACTTCGGAATATGAATCTTTTGAACTGGACCTGCAGGGCCTTCAGGATGAAGTGACCGTGTACTTTGATGATCGTAACGTGCCGCACGTCTTTGCCCGGAATGAACATGACCTTTTTATGGCTCAGGGATATATTGTGGCTCGTGATCGCTTGTTTCAGATGGAGATGCAGACCTATGATGCCGCCGGTCGCCTTGCCGAGATCGTTGGCCCACAACTTTTGGACCGCGACCTGAATACACGTCGCCTTGGGATGACTTACGGTGCTGAAAAAGCGATCGAGGCTATTGATGCTGACCAACAAGTTAAGGAAGTGGTGCATGCGTATGCCAAAGGAGTGAATGCTTACATCGATCAACTGTCAGTAAAAGACTATCCGATCGAATACAAGGTTTTAGATATTGAACCGGAAACGTGGGAGCCGATCAAGACCGCATACCTGCTTAAAAATATGACCCGAACACTGGCCGGTAGAAATAACGACGTTCGCACCAGCAATACCCTTCAGTATTTCGGAGAGGATTTTGTGGAAACCTATTTTACTCAAAAGCCCGAATTAAACGATCCGATCATCCCCACAAGCCGTGAGTGGGATTTTGTGGCTGAAGTTCCCCAAAGACCCGATTCACTTTTTGTGCCTGCCGTATCAAAAGTGATAGACCCGTTTCCGGTGCCTGAAGGTATTGGGAGTAATAACTGGGCAGTAAGTGGAGATAAAACAGCATCGGGCTATCCGATCCTGGCGAATGATCCCCACCTGAGCCTGACGCTTCCATCAATATGGTATGAGATGCAGCTCACGGCTCCGGGTTATAACAGTTATGGTGTCACGCTTCAGGGATCTCCTGCTATCATAATCGGGTTTAATGAACAAACAGCTTGGGGAACCACCAACGTCGGCTCCGATGTGATGGATTGGTATGAGGTGGAGTTCAAAGACGAGACCATGCAGGAATACCGCCATGATGGTGATTGGAAATCAACTTCACACCGTATAGAAGAAGTTAAGGTTCGGGGTGATGAAACGGTTATGGATACAGTTATCTATACTCACCACGGACCGGTGATGGAAGTTGAAACAGCCAATGAAGGGGAAACAGTGTATCATGCCCTGCGCTGGATCGCTCATGAGCCTTCCAATGACCTGAAGACCTTTTACGGCTTCAATAAAATGCAGAATTATGAAGATTATCGTGAGGCAGTAGGGAATTACGTTGCGCCGTCTCAGAACTTTGTATTTGCTGATAAGGCCGGAGATATAGCTATGTGGATTTCCGGTAAACTACCTAAGAAATGGGCGTTTCAAGGGCGAACAGTGAGTGATGGCAGTGATCCCGCATATGATTGGCAAGGTTGGATCCCAACGGATCAAAATCCACATATCAAAAATCCGGAGCGGGGATTTGTGAGCTCAGCTAATCAGGAATCGGTAGGCCCTGATTATCCGTACTATCTGGATGATGACTTTGCACCCTATGAGCGAGGCCGGCGCATTAATGACCAATTGGCTGAAATGGAAGATATCACCCCGCAGGATATGCAAGAACTGCAGATGGATGATTTTGCCTATACGGCTTCTAATTTCATTCCGCAGATGATTGAATGGACCGATCCAAGTGGATTATCAGATCTGGAACTGGAAGTAATTGAAGAAATGGCGGACTGGGACTTTATGATGGAAGCGGAAGAGATCCAACCCACTGTCTATCAGTTATGGCGCAACAATTTCTTCAAAGCCATTTTTAATGATGAGTATAATGAGACAGATGCCGAACTGCGGTTCCCTTCCCGAGATATCATAGTTGAAATGATCAAAAAAGACCCTGAACTTCGTTTTGTGGATAATATAAATACACCTGAACAGGAAACGGTAGAAGAGTTAGCTACAAAGTCATTCAAAGAGACAATCAATCGGTTAATTGATTACTACGGTGAGGATACTGAAACTTGGTTATGGGGTTATGATATCGACAATGACATCGATCATCTGGCGCAAATTCCGGGCTTCGGTCAGCAGGACCTTTTCAGTAGCGGCTCTGCCGAATCTGTTAATGCAACGCGAGGCGGAAATGGGCCTTCCTGGCGGATGGTGGTTGAACTCGGACCAGAAGTTAAGGGTTGGGGAGTATACCCGGGCGGTCAGTCAGGTAATCCCGGTTCACCAAACTACGATGATATGGTAGATCCCTGGAGAACCGGACAGCTGTTTGAGTTGAACTTTTTGCGCGATGATCCGGCCGAATACAAATATCATATTAAATTGAATCCATCTGAATGATGAAGAAAACAGAGATCGACCCAACTATCAAAAATCTGATACGAATCAGTTTGTTACTGATGATCCTGCCGGCTCTATATCTCGGACTTTGGATATGGATCTCCGGAAGTGAGGAGCTAAGCTACTTCGAGCAGGTACAGCTGTTGATGAGCTACATTCCTGAACCGGTACGCGACCCATTTTTAGTTACAATTTCATTATTTGGAATGAGCTTGGTATCAGCTGTCTTTGGCCTCTATGGTTATATTAAAAGCGAAGCCGATTATCCAAGAAAGACCAGTCTGTTCATTATGACCCTCGCCACCATCATGTGCATCTGGTTCGGCCGCAGCGTGTTCTAATTTTCAGATATTTGTTCTGCCATCCCCCGACCGGTGCTTCTGTATCCGCTCCGACGCAGAGCGTCAGTAGCGAGTACTATGTATAATTCAACCCTCAGATCTTGCATAGGAAGCTAAACCTCAGTACAGAGCAATATGATAAACACATAGTAACATGATAAAGCTGATCAAAGTCCTGTCCGTAGGAGCAGCATCTTGGTAAAGCCAGAGATGAAATGAGAAAACAATTTTCGCCCCCAAGACTGAGAAAGCTAAAACCGTTTTTCGAAAATTGGGAAATGCAGCCAAAATAGACCAAATACTTATTCTGGTATAAAGTGTTGCCATCGAAACCAATTAACCTGCCCATCAGCCTTAGAAAAAATCTCCTGTCACGTACAATCCCGTCGGGGTCGGTGCAAAAAAATTCTCGCTCCAACACAGAGCGTCAGGAGCAAGATCTAAAACTTCGAAATTGAATATTCATTATTCAACATTCGATATTCCATGCCTTTCTCTCTTCATGCCAAAAAACTTATCAATAGCTAATAGCGTGGGAGAAGATATAAAGATAATAACCAGAGTTGCAGCATGCGCTATGGTAGCATAGGCAAGTCCGGTAGCCTCAGGAACGGCATAAAAAATGAAAAGACTTTTGGTGATAAAAAGGTGATAGGAACCGATGCCTCCCGGTGTTGGGATGGAGAGCCCTACAGCACTCACTACCGTCAGTACGATCGCCTCTGTGATGCCCAGTCCAAATTCAGCCTGCATATCAAACATCCAGAATCCTGCATAGGTCATGAAAATGTACAGAGCCCAGATCAATGCTGAATAGAAGATGAAGAGAGGCCAGTTTCTCAGTTCGCGAACAGCAAGCAAACCATCAACAAAGGTCTTAATGACCTTTTGAATTCTGACCACGATCTCAAAGATCTTGCCTTCCGTTTTCTCGCCGGCGAGCTTGAAAAGCCAGTAAATAACTCCAAGCCCAAGTAAAGCGATGCCCCCGTATTTCAAGAGAGTAAATGTCAGTTCTATTTGGGTGGCCGGATCGGTGATATCTATTCCGAATAATCGTGACAGGACCTGAGGATCAGCGATCAAAAAGACAACTACAAACAGCATCAGTAGCAGCATTCCCAGAAGATCGACCACCCTTTCAAGTACGATGGTGCCTATGATCTTACTGTTGCTTTCACCCACCTGCTGGGCAACGTAAACCGGTCGGGCTACTTCCCCAACACGCGGCAGGGGTATGTTAACGAGATAGCCGAACATCACGCCGGTGTAGAGGGTGAGCTTGGAGGGTGTTCTTTCTCTGTTGGTAAAAAGCATTTTCCACCGCAATGCTCTGACGTAGTGGGCAAAAAGGGTGGCTATGGTAAAAGGTGTGATCCACCAAAGACGCATTCCACGGGCTGATTCCAAAACATCTGAAAATTCAACTTCCCGAAAAGCCAGCCAGAGAAAGAGGATTCCCAGTAATATGCTGCCAAGAATTTTTAAGAGTTTTTTGCCGTTCATTGGTTATTCGTTAATATTTATAGCTTAATGGAAGCATAGCGGTTAAAATTTCGACGAATAACGAATAACCATATCAATATCTCATGTCCACAACTTCCGCATCTTCAGGATATTCGAGCTGAAAGAGATTGGATTCGGGAGCATAAAAGCGACCGTTGCTGAAGTTGGTAACGATCTCATTGTCAGATATATCGATCGCGATGATCCGAAGAGGCCGCAGGTCAGCATTCAATAGTATCTCCACTTCGGTAAAGACGGAAAAATCATCGGTAGAATTAAGGGTTACAAGTGTACGGGATCCCTGTTTGCGTTCAGAAACGGTGTAGGTGGAATCAATGCCACTGAGCATACGGGATGGGGCAAAATCATCTTCCTCTGCATAGTAATTATCAATGATGACCCTGTTTCTGTCTTCATCGTAAACACGGGAAGTCTCTCCATCAACTACGATGGTCTGACCGTCCGCCACAAGCTTATAACGTATCTGATCGATCCATATCTTTCCCTCACTGGAAGTGGATTCACCGGTATAGGAGTCAGTGTAGGTGTGGTCGAAATCCGCTGCGAATACTTCACCTGACTCAAACCGCTCCTTGAGCAGGTCAAAGTTAGGAGTTTGGGCAAACAGGTTAGAACCTGATATAAGGATTAAAACAATAACCAGTGTCACTATCTTTCCAGCCCTTTTAGAACCGGAGATACCTTTATGCATTTCAAATCGGAGGTTGGGAACGAGGCATGATAGATAATTCATGGGCACTGCTAACTGTTTACTGCTCACTGCCAACTGTCTCCGCTTACCCGTTATATTCATCGAGCTCATCCAGAAGTTCCTGAAGTTCATCTTCATCTTGTACAAGTACGTCACGGGCTGTACTGCCCTGATATGGTCCAACAATGCCTGCATTGAATAATTGATCTATGATTCTGCCGGCGCGGTTATAGCCGATCTTGAGTTTACGCTGCAACAATGAAACCGATCCCTGCTGATGTAATACTACCAGTTTGGCCGCAGCTTCAAAGTATTCGTCTATGTCATCTAACGGATCAGGAATGTCTACAGTATCTTCTTTAATTATGGGCAGGTGAAATGGTTGTTTATATCCGGCCTGCTGACCAATAAAGCTGTTTATACGCTCAACTTCTTCCGTGGATACAAAGGCATTTTGAATACGGATCATGCCGGTTCCATTGTTAAAGAGCATATCTCCCATTCCAATAAGCTGATCTGCTCCACCCTGATCCAGAATAGTCCGCGAATCCACTTTGGAAGCTACCTGATAGGCAATTCGAGCCGGAAAGTTGGCTTTGATGGTCCCGGTGATCACGTTTACTGAAGGTCGCTGTGTGGCAACAACCAGGTGGATTCCGATAGCACGTGCCAGCTGAGCCAGTCGGGCAATGGGTTCTTCAATTTGTTTACCGGCTGTCATCATAAGGTCAGCCAGCTCATCAATAATGACCACGATGTATGGCAGGTGGCGGTGACCAAGTTCGTCATCCAGTTCGCCGGTCTTGTATTTTTCGTTATAAGATTTGATGTCGCGAACCATCGCCATCTTGAGAAGGTCGTAGCGTTCATCCATCTCTTTGCAAAGACTTTCGAGTGTTTCCTGAGCTTTTGTGGTATCCGTTATGATGGGTTCATCAGAATCGGGCAGCATAGCCAAAAAGTGATTCTGAATATTGCGATAAAGTGAAAGTTCGATCTTCTTGGGATCGACCATGACGAATTTCAGGTCGTCAGGGTGACATTTATAAAGCAGACAGGTTATGATGGTATTGATACCGACCGACTTACCTGAACCCGTGGCACCGGCTATGAGCAAGTGAGGCATCTTGGTGAGATCGATCATGAATACCTCATTTTCGATCGTTTTACCGAAAGCCACCGGTAAGGTGAAATCGGTTTCTACAAATTTCTTAGTATTCAGTACCTGCTTGATGTACACTGTTTCCCGCGTGCTGTTAGGAACCTCAATACCCACGGCTGATTTACCGGGAATAGGTGAGAGCATACGAAGTCCTTTTGAGGCGGTAGCCATCTTAAGGTCATTAGAATAACTCTCGATCTTGGAGATCTTAACATCCGGGGCCGGTTCCAGCTCATACAGGGTGACCGTTGGGCCAACGATCGCATTGATGCCGACGATCTCAATTTTATGGCGCTTTAGCTTGTCAAGAATGATGCGTTTGTTTTCCTTGATCTCTTCGAGATCAACTTCATTACCCTCATCAGGTGGGGAATCCAAAAGATCCACTTTGGGGAACTTGTACTTGATGACCGGTACTTCCTTGGCTTTTTTCTTGTTGAGTTTATCAAGGTCTTTCTCATCAGCCTGTTCATCGCCCTTACCTACGTAAACAGAAACTTCAATATCATCCTCATCACTGTCAAGTTCCTCTTCTTTCTCCAGTGAGGCGCGCTGACGTGTATCGAGTGTTTTGACCTCGTTCTGTTCTTTCTCTCGTTTCTTTTGTTCTAGTTCTTCAGATTTTTCAACGAGTTCGTCTATGGAAGGAGCCGGTTTTACAGGTTCATTTTCATCATCAGTGTCTGAAATGGGCTGCTTTTTCAGTTCTTCCTCTTCTTCTTTTTCCTCCTCCTTTGTGGCTTCTTTGGCTGCACGTTTTTCAGCAAGGCGTTCTTCCCGTTCCCTGGCTTTTTCTTCTTTGCGAAGCTGTCGGGCTGCACGTCGCTCTTCCATCTTTTCCCGAATATTTTCGATCCAGAGTTTCACGTTATCGATGGTTTTTTGAAGGTCGCGATCCACGAACATCAGTAATGTTATGAGGACCAATACCGATAGAATAATGATGGAACCGATACTTGTGATATTATACAAAACCTGTGCAATGGCAATACCGGCAGTACCGCTCCAGATGGAATCATCCGGGAAATCGGCGTTGGTGGTGAGCCATCCGATAAAAGTTGATAGCAGGACCATACTCCAGATGCTCAGAACCGTGAGCCAGCCAAGATCTTTGAAATCCCGGCGACGAAAAGTATTCCACCCATGATAACCAGTGATCAGCGCCAGAATGATGCTGGTGTAACCGAATAAACTGTGAACGAGGTAGTGGGAGATATACGCTCCTACAGGCCCCAGCCAGTTCTTGACCAGTCGGGAATTAGCATCCGGATTGAACAGATCGATGAACGAAATACTTCGGGCATACTGATAGTCTGCCGAATTGTAGGAAACGATACTTAACCCGAGTAGAACAGCGATCGACATAACAATAATGCCGACGATCTCTTTCTTGCGGTTAGAATCGAGTCCCGGGGTTCTTGTAGATGTATTTAAGTTACTTTTAGCCATTTAGATCTTTGAGAATTCCGTCCCTCATCCCGGGGAGCACATCAAATTCATTTACTTTGCAACAGAATGTAATATCACCATTTGGGACAAGTTCAGCTAATCTTTTTGCATGATCACTTTTACTGATAGCTCCCTCTAAATCATGCCCATATTTTTCGAAAAGACCAAATGCTACTTTTGCGCCGTCTTTCGCTGAGTCGGGCAGATGACCTCCACTGATGGAATGGAGAAGTGATCCGGCAAAGAGGGTGTCTTCGATCGAAAGCCGTCCCTGCCATCCTGAACATATTAATACCACTTCATCATCATGTTCTTTCAAAGCATTAAGAATGCTCTGCTGATTCAGAAAGGTCCCGACATATACTTCATTCGCCAATGAGGCCTTTTTAATAGCCTTGGTTCCGTTAGTAGTGTTAAAGATCAACGTCTTATTTCTGACTGCATCACGCGTGTACTCGGCCGGGGAATTCCCCAGATGATAACCTTCGATCTTGGAACCGTCCTTTTCTCCGCAAAGCAGGTAGTCTTTGTTATCCATGGTGGTGGCTATCTTCATGGCATCACTCATATCTGCCACCGGGATCACTTTTTTGGCCCCGTTATGAATGGCTGTGGTGATGGATGATGAAGCACGAAGTACATCTATGATCACCGCACTTTTACCCCTTAGCTCTTCTTCCTGAAAAGCCTGAAGCGAAAAGAATACGTCGATATAATTTATGTCCGGCATTTACTCTCTAACTGTTTATAAGATTTATTTTTTGATAAATGGAGGTCGGGTAACCGTAGCTTTAGCTGTTTTATTCCGAATGACGATCTGAATATCTGTTCCCTCAGCCGCATACTCTTTAGCCACATAGCCCATTCCAATACCTGTACCCAAAGTAATTGACATTGTTCCGCTTGTAACTTCACCTATAGTCTCACCGTCGGCATTTTGAATTTCGTAACCCTGACGCGGAATATTACGTTTGCCCTCAACTGTGAAGCCCACAAGCTGTCGTTTTAGCCCTTCTTCTTTCTTTTGCAAGAGCACATCTTTCGCGATGAAGTCTCCTTTGTCAAATTTAGTGATCCATCCAAGTCTTGCCTCCAGTGGGTGAGTGTTTTTGGTGATGTCGTTGCCGTAGAGGGCATAACCCATCTCAAGCCGTAGGGTATCTCGGGCTCCCAGTCCGCATGGTTCTATATCGAATTCCTCACCTGCTTCCATGATGGAATTCCAGACTTTTTCAGGATTCACCTGATTTTTATCAAAATACAGCTCAAATCCCTTTTCGCCGGTGTAACCTGTAGCCGAAAATACTACGTTATCCATGCCAGCCAGGCTACCCATTTTAAAAGAGTAAAAACCTATCTCACTCAGATCAAGGTGTGTCAGTTTTTGTAAGGTCTCGATAGACTTTGGTCCTTGTACTGCAAGCAGGCAGGTATCATCTGATTGATCCTTTACTTCTGCGTCAAAGGAATTATTATCCAGGATCCAGTTAAGGTCCTTTTCAATATTCGAAGCATTGACCACAGCCATGTAGCCGGCATCATCAAAGAGTTTGTAAACGATCAGGTCATCCACGATACCACCATCGTCATAACACATACACGTGTACTGAGCTTTACCTTCCGTCAGTTTGGATGCATCATTCACCGTTACTTTCTGGATCAGATCCAGCGCTTCAGGTCCGCTGATGTAAAATTCTCCCATATGCGACACATCAAACATGCCGACCCGTTCACGCACGGCAGCGTGTTCGGACTTAATTCCGGCATACTGAACCGGCATCTCAAATCCGGCAAAATCCACCAGCTTGGCACCGGCTTTTTTATGAAGGTCGTAAAATGGTGTTTGCTTTGGCATAACTGAAATCAGACTGTATTGTTTAAGAGGGTGTTATTTTTGTATATATCTGTGCAACCCTGAAAATTCATTGACCTCAAAGGTACGGGTTTGTAAACCAAAAATCGGCATAACATAGCTATTTCTTGGGAATGTTTGTTTAATGGGATAATGATTGGCCGATCCATCAATATGTCCCCAGATCGATCTATCGGTCATTCAGTTAAATCCGCCACGTCCTACCATTTGTGGTCACCAATTCCAAACCCGTAGGGGCAATTCATGAATTGCCCCTACGGGTTTTATTCTTTACAAGGAACGCCAGTTCGCTTCCTTTCCGTTTTCATATCTCATGCTAATAATACTTATCTTTAGCGCCCGAAATAAAATTATGACCGTTCATCAGATTCAGGTTTAAATAGTCTATGTCAATAAATAGAGAACAGGTAAAATCAGCCCTCAGTCAGGTTTTGCACCCCAAGGAACAACGCGATCTTATTTCACTCGATATGGTTCAGGACGTGATCGCCCAGGACAAATACATCTCTTTCACCCTCGAGTTTCCGGAAAAGGATGAGGCACTGGAAGAACAGCTTCGCGAAAAGTGTGAGGAAGCCATACACAAATTCATTGATAAGGAAGCTATCGTGGATATTCAAACAGCGGTGAATTTATCGCTGAAGCGGAAGATGGAGGACTCGGATCCGCAGAAGCAGCAACAGGCGCAGCAGCCTCAGATACTACCAGGCGTTAAGAATATCATTGCGGTGGCTTCAGGTAAAGGCGGGGTGGGCAAATCTACTGTAGCCGTGAATATTGCTGCGACATTGGCCAAGCGCGGAGAAAAAGTAGGACTTATGGATACTGATATCTATGGACCAAGCATCCCGACCATGTTCAATATTCATGATCGGCCAAATATCACCACTCAAAAGAAATTGGTGCCACATGAAAAATATGGCATCAAATTGGTGTCAATGGGTTTTTTGGTAGACGTGGATCAGGCCATGGTGTGGCGTGGACCAATGGTGACTAGTGCCGTGAAACAATTTATGACCGATGTAGAATGGGGTGAACTCGATTATTTGATATTGGATCTTCCTCCCGGAACCGGAGATATTCAGCTTACTATTGTTCAGACGGTTCCGCTAACGGGAGCTGTGATCGTATCTACCCCACAAACTGTGGCCCTTGATGACGCACGCAAAGGAGTGGCCATGTTTAAAAAGGTTAATGTTCCGGTGCTTGGGATGGTCGAAAATATGGCTTATTTCACTCCACCTGATATGCCGGACAAAAAATACTATATCTTCGGTGAAGGCGGGGCGTCGCACCTGGCGGAGGAAATGAACGTGCCTGTATTAGGTGAAGTGCCCATACAGCAAACCCTGCGTGAAGGCGGTGATTCAGGTAAACCGATCGTTCTGGATGATTCCGAATCACCGGCCGCAACTGCTCTGATGGAAGTAACCGGTAACATGCAGCAGCAACTGGCTATCCGAACCAAGGAACAGGGAACCAATAAAAAGGTGGATATCAAGTTCCGGTCTTAGTAATCAATTCACCACACAAACACGAAGGTGTCATCCCGAGTGGGTATCGGGTTGCAAGGGGTTAAATGCTTAACACGAGGGATCTCAAAGCTTGCTCTGATAGGTAGTTTACACTTTGATATCCTTCGCTTTAGCCTTATAAATCTACATTGATCCCCACTTCATTCAGAATGACAACGGTAATTCACAGATCGATCATTCGGAAATCAAGATTCTACTCCCGTACCATTTCCTCAAAATGTTCTTCGATCTTTTCAGGCGTTTGGGTGAATTTACTCACGATCCAGGTGGCGAATAGGCCTAGGGAAAAACCCGGAATGAGTTCGTACATGTTGTCTTTCAAAACGGGTACGAAATACCAGATGATGGTCACTAAAGTTCCGGTTAGGAGCCCGGCAATAACACCGGCCTTGGTGGTTTTCTTCCAATATAGAGCCATGATGGATGTTGGGCCAATAGAAGCTCCCAAGCCTGCCCAGGCAAACAACACCAGCCAGAAGACAATATTCTCGGCAACCAAGCCGAATATCAAAGATATGATCACTAAAATAACTACCACAATACGGCTGTATAGCACCAGTTTTTTCTGTGAAAGATCTTCGTCTTTTTTGATAAGCTTGTCATAGATATCACGAACTACACTTGAGGCAGCTACTAATAATTGGGAATCGGCCGTAGACATAATGGCCGCAAATATAGAAGCGATCACAATTCCAAATAATATTGGGTGAAGCTGGGTCTGAGCCAGCAAAGGATACAAGTTTTCAGTATCACCACCCGGAAGCATGGAGACCTCAGGGAAGTAAGCCCGGCCGACGAGCCCGATCATTACGGCACCTGCAGCCATCATCACATTCCAGAAAGTGCCAACATAGGCAGCATATTTAAGCTGCTTGGCATCATCTATGGACATATACCGGGAAAGAATATGGGGATTACCGGGTGAACCGAGTCCGATGCCCACAAAGCCAATGAAAGCACCAAAACCAAGGGCAAAGGGATCCAGAAAACCTATCTCGTGCAGGGTGAGCTGTTCGGCCATCATGTTCCATCCGCCCAGATTCCAGATGGCGATGATGGGTAAAAAAACTAAAGCAATGATCATGAAAAAGGCCTGAATGGTATCGGTGAGGCTGACAGCCATAAAACCGCCTAATACGGTGTAGAGAAGAATGATAATGGCTGAAAGTATGACCCCATTCGTTTGTGTAATTCCAAAGCTGGAAGCGAAAGCTTTTCCGCCGGCAACAAACTGGGAGGATACATATCCTACCATAAAGATCAGGAAGATGATGACCAAAATAGCACGAAGACTTCCATTTTTGTCATCAAAGCGTTCGGCAAAGAAATCGGGGACGGTAATACAATCGTAGCGTTCCGAAAATTTTCGAAGCCGTTTGGCGTAGTACATGAAAAGGAACCACTCGACCACGATGTAACCAACAGCCGCCCATAATGCAGAAGCGCCCTGTGCATAAGCCATGCCGGTCACCCCAAGAAGCAACCATGCGCTTCGGCCTGAAACCACGGCGGAAAGAGCCACCACTAGTCGGTTCATCTTTCGTCCACCGATGAAGAATTCAGATATTCCTTCGGATGAAAACCGTGCAGAATAGATTCCGATCCCGATAAGGATCACAAGATATCCGATAAATGCGGCCAGCACGTACCCGCTACCTTCAATTGTAACTGTGTTGAATTCTTCCATGCGCCTATTATAAACAAAGTAGGGACGTATGTCGATACGCCCCTAGGGTTTTAATAGAAATTAAAATAGCTAACGAACTGTCAGATCACGGGAAGATACCCATCTGCTCATACATGGTGCCGATCTTGTTAATGGCACTGATGTAGGCAGCGGTTCTCAGATCATCCAGATTATGTTCGTTGCGAACTTCAGCAATTTGCTGGTATGATGTGATCATGGTCTCTTCCAGTCCGGAGTCAACGAGATCGTATTCATCGGCGCCGTGCGCGAGTGATTCCAGTTCCACTTCCGTGAATTTACGGTCAGATATATTTTCGATCACTCCAAGTATCTTCTTGTAGCTGGTTTCATCAAAACGCTTACTCATTCTGCCATAGCGCACGTGCTGAATATTCTTTAGCCATTCGAAATAGGAAACGACCACACCACCCGCATTCATGTACGTATCGGGAATGATCAGTGCACCTCGTTTCTTCATAATATCGTGGCCATCAGCTGTGGTAGGACCGTTGGCAGCCTCAGCAATGATCTTGGCTTTAACTTTTGCGGCATTGTCACCGGTAAGCTGACTTTCGAGGGCAGCAGGAATCAGAATATCACAATCAAGGTAAAAAGCATCGTCCCGGTTTTTTAACTCGGTTGTGCCATCAAAACCGAGAATAGTATTTTTATCCATACGATATGCCATCAGTCTCTCAAGATCGATGCCATTCTCATCATAGATAGAACCTTCAATTTCAGCGATACCTACCAGCTTGGCGCCGGCTTCGGTCATGTATTTTGCAGCATGATACCCTACATTACCAAGACCCTGTACCACAAAGGTCTTACCTTCAACCCCTGTTTCCAGACCAATATCTTTCATGTCTTTCTTATTATTACAGGCTTCCCGGATCCCGAAATAAACGCCTCGGCCTGTTGCCTCGGTTCGTCCACGAACACCACCTTGCTGAATGGGCTTACCTGTTACGCAGGCTTCTGCGTTCAGATCATCCTTCATCTGTCGATAAGTATCAAGGATCCATCCCATTTCTCTGGCTCCGGTACCGTAATCGGGAGCAGGCACATCAATTCCCGGTCCTATAAATCCTTTTTTAATCAACTCGTAGGTGTAGCGGCGCGTAATGCGTTCAAGTTCAGATTCAGAGTATTCTCTAGTACTGATCTTAACACCACCCTTTGCGCCTCCGAAAGGAACGTCTACTATGGCACATTTATAGGACATCAGAGCGGCAAGTGCCATGGTTTCATCCTCATCCACTTTGTGACTGTAGCGGATTCCGCCTTTAGTCGGTGTCTTGTGATGACTGTGTTCAACCCGCCATCCTTCGATTACCTCAACAGTTCCATCATCACGACGGAGAGGAAAAGCTACGTGGTATACCGTGTTGCACATTTTGATCTGTGCAAGTATCCCCTTGTCAAATCGGGTATACTGAGCTGCTTTATCAAAATTTAAATTTACCTGTTCATAAAATTTATAATTAGACATATTCCAAATTCTCCATGCTTGATTTTAGGCGTGTATGATGGTCGCAATTATATTAGACAGAAACAAGCTAAAAGCCTTATGACTTAGTAGGATAATGGCAGTGAAATATGCAGGTGATCCGCTGTTCCGGTGTGGCGACGAGTATCGAAACCCAAAGCGTAAAAACTGAATTCAAGGAGTCGATTTCTGATCTCGCTTTTGTCTATGGTTCTTATATCAATAGCATAGACATAACCGTTTTCTTGAGGGTAATGCCTGGAGTGTTGTCTGGGTGATAAACCCATGGCGAGATAATCATCAGGACTTCGTTTTATATCTGTGATCACAAAATCACGGTCGGCCAAAGACACGGTGGTTACGGCTACCCTGAGTATTGGGTGAAGACTTCTGTAGTAACTTCTGACGGTTTCGGTTTTAGTATTAACGGAAGACAGATAGATCAATCCATAGATGCAGAATGATATTACAACGACAGAGATACTGATCGATCCGTATTTTAAAACCAAACCCTTATGGGGCATTTTTTTGAAAACAAACAATAAGTAAGCCAGCAATAACAGTATCGTAATAATGATACCGATACCCAGAGCTATCCATCCATTAACCTGATGGTTGTTATTTAGGAACACAGAGGTTTTGATCAATATAAAGAAAGGCAGAAGTATCAGGCAGAGGCTCAATGCTGACATGAAAATAACCCGCTGCAAAGGTCTTTTGTTACTTTTAGTTTTTAGATCATCAGGCTTATGCCCGTTTAGCAGCCATTCAATATCTTTTTGGGTGACTTTATCCACATTTTATTTAACGGGAAAAGTCAATCTAGGTTACGCTCCCCTATAAGAACGTCGAAGCAAAAAAGGAAAGCTTTGCATCAGTACAAGAAGAATTAAAACCACCGGAATGATGTGAAAAGAGTTTTCTTGAATGGCAAAAGATAAACTAAAAAGGTTTACAGCAAACAAAATACCTGATGTAAAAAGAGAAAGACCATATGCCCACACAACTCTTGACCACAGTGCTATGCCCGAAAAAACACTGAGTATGGTTGCTAAAACATGAATGAGTAACATAATTATTAAAAGCTGGTTATCTTGTGAGGCAAATAGGTTATCAGCCAAGTCAGGTTGCGTTATTATTTGGGCTACCTGCAGTCCTTCGTATAGTGCTGTGAGTAAATAGAAAATTTGAAGAAAAAGGTGAATCCTTCGGTTTTTTACGGTCATGGAGAAACAGATATTAGGTTCAGGATATGTATTATACTTATCCTGCTAACCGATATTTGTTCCTGTTATACTCTCGAATTTTGACTTTATAAAGTTTCTGTTTCTTTAAAGATGGGATCGTCCTGTCTGAAGGTATTTACGGTAAAGAGAAGTGCGAATGCTCCCACAGCAGCATAGATTGCAGCACCTGCAAGGTCAAACATGTAAACAATAGCTGTAGCAGCCAAGGCACCTATCACTCCAAACACCAAGCTTGGGATCATTGTAACCCCTCTATCTTTGGCAATGACACGACTAAGCCACCCAATTACCAAACCTATCGTGATATATGCTAAAACATTCATTAGTGTCATAAGATATTAGTTTTGTTAATATGTATTAAATTAATGGCCTCTAAGGCGTTTACGTTCCCGTTTACTCCGCAACTTTCAAATTTTTAACATAGATTCGGACCTATAATTACATAACCCGAAAATGATCCTTATGAAAAAACTATTGACCTTTATGCTTGTGGGAGGCTTGTTTGCTGCAGGTTGCTCACCCACTGAAAGTGAAAAAGAGATTTTTGAAAAAGCCATGGATATCCATGAGCGTGTTATTACGCTTGATACTCACGTGGATATCAACGTTGATAACTTTACAGAAGAAACCAATTATACACAGCGACTTGATACCCAGGTCGATCTGGTGAAAATGGAAGAAGGAGGCCTGGATGTAGCCTGGCTGATCGTTTATACCGGTCAGGATACGCTTACTGAAGAAGGCTATGCTGCTGCTTATGAAAATGCGATCAGTAAATTTGATGCCATTCATCGCTTGACGGAAGAAATTGCCCCCGATCAAATTGAGCTGGCAACCACTTCAGAAGACGTGCGTCGGATTGTGGCTGAAGGTAAGAAAGTGGCCATGATCGGGGTTGAAAATGCTTATCCGGTCGGCGAAGATCTTTCCCGTATTGAAGAATTTTATGATCGTGGAGCCCGGTATATGTCACTGTCTCATAACGGACACAGTCAGTTTGTAGATTCCAACACCGGCGAGCGTGATGGTGAATGGATGCATAATGGCGTTAGTGAATTAGGAAAAGAAGCGATCGCGGAAATGAATCGTGTAGGTATCATGATCGATCTTTCCCACCCATCTAAAAAGGCAAATATGGAAACCATGGAGTTGACCAAGGCTCCTGTCATTGCATCGCATTCATCTGCCCGCGCAGTATACGACCACAGTCGAAACTTGAGTGATGAGGAATTACTGAAGCTGAAGGAAGTTGGCGGAGTGGTTCAGACTGTAGCTTTTCGCGGCTATGTGGATGGTGATAAGCATGCGGCGTGGCAGGAAGCTTCGCGCACAATTCTGGAAGAAGAAGCCGATAAACTTGGATTTGAATTAGTTGGCTGGGGTGATATCCGTGAAATGAGCAATGAAGAACGTGATGAATACATGGAAATGTATCGCACCGCTCAGGATAATGCCGAACCAAGAATAGAATCTGAAGTGAATGTTAATACTCCACCTGTAAGTGTAGCTGATTTTGCAGACCACATCGATTATATGGTGGAACTTATCGGTATCGAGCATGTCGGGATCAGCTCAGATTTTGACGGTGGTGGCGGAGTTTACAACTGGATGGACGCCTCTGAGACTTTCAATGTTACTCACGAGCTTGTTAAGCGTGGATATACAGAAGAACAGATCGAAATGCTTTGGAGCGGCAATTTACTACGCGTGCTTGACGAAGTGCAGGCCGTGGCGGACGGAATGTAGAACGTCAAAAATTCAACAGCCAACAATGAAGTGCTATTTCGATGTTGGCTGTTCCTTACTTGTCACTGAATGTTCTATAAGTATCGACACGTTTTGTGCTTATTTGTTAAGTCTTGGAACAAAATAATTTAGCTCATGTTAACATAATGCTAAGAAAAGTTAGAAAAGGGTTATATACTTTAAGCCCTCGCCTAATATTCTTAACTTACGGGTCTAATTACATCAAGACTAATTTAATTCAAGAAAGAGTGATTGCACAAGCAGACGTCGCAACCGATGTCAAAATTTTAAAAGCCGATTTAAATAATCCTAAACACGCCTCAGATATTGTCAAGATAGTAGACCTCTTTGCGAGAGATCCCATGGGGCAGGATCAACCACTGGATGAAGAGATCCGCGTTGATATGATCGCAGAGATGAAGAAAGTGCCAACTACCATGACCTACATCGCCTATGCCGGCGAAAAGGCTTTGGGTATCGTAACCTGTTTTGTAGGGTTTTCCACTTTCACAGCCAGTAAAGTATTTAAGATCCATGATGTAGCTGTTCATCCCGATGCCCGGGGAATGGGTATTGGCACCATGATGCTTGAAAACATCGAGAAGGAAGCTAAGGAAATGGGTTGTTCTAAAATTACTTTGGAAGTCCGGGAAGATAATCCTGCCCGACGTTTATACGAAAAACAGGACTTCGATTACGGAGATCCCAAATGGTATTTCATGACGAAAGACGTGGATTGAATATCGAATAGCGAATATTCAATGTAGAATATTGAAGTGAAGCCTCTTCTTAGCGGAAGAGGCTTTTTTATTTTGCGTTATTTTGCAGGAAATATGTCATATCGTACGAAGTGGGTATGAAGGGCGTGATATCCTTGTGAGGTTCATATGTACTGCAGGGATACGACTGTATTAGGTTATAACAACCAATATGGCAGAAAATAGGATGGAAATTTCGGGTAGTAAAAAAAGGTAGTTGAACTGGTTGAAGAAAGGAATAAAAAAACATTATTTGTTTAGTTATAGACAACACAATAAGGTGGGAAAGTCATGAGAAAAATATTTATATCAATATTACTGGCATTTACTTTTGTATTGATGTCTCCTTCCACAACTCAAAGTAGTAATCGAGTGCAAGCTTGCTTGAATGTGGGTTGTGGGACACTTGGAAACAGTATCTGTAATTTGGCATGGTGGCCGAATGAAGATGGAACAGTAACTTGGTATTGGTGCGTGATGATTGATGTGATTGGTGAGCGCCCAATAGAAAAAATTTGATCGGTGAAACGGGTTTTTAAATCCTGTATTTATATTTTTTTATCGATTTTCTGGATTACTTCCTGTAATCAAAGTGAGGAAGGTATAGTAGTTAAATGGAATAATGAGGATTATGTTTTTCCATTTAATTATGAGATAGAGAAACAGGAGGCATCAGAAAGAACATGGAAAGACGTTCATTTAAAAGAAATTTTTATAGTTAAGGGTCTGTCTGATTCTTCAATATTTCAGCCATTAAAAATCAACGTCGATGATAGTTCGGTATATATTCTGGATGCCACAGATGGTTATATAAAGCAGTTTGATTTTAAAGGTAATTTCAGGAGAAATGTCGGGGGCGGTCTTGGTAACGGTCCCGGGGAGTTTGACCAGCCATTTGACTTTTCTATGGATTTACACGGTAATATCTATGTTATAGATATAGGGAAAAGATCACTAGTAAGTCTTAATAACGAGGGTGGTTTTAGGTGGCAAAAGTTATATAAACACAATTCTCCTGGTCATGTTTCTGCTTCTGATTCAAATATAATTGCCAGCGTAACCGGGGTGGATATAGATTATATTTTTGAGCGTTATGACATTAAGGGGAATTTAAAAGGCGTTTATTCCAAATTAGTGAAAAATCCTGATGATAGTTTAGATGAGCAGATAAAAGTGTTTGGCAAACCCTTTATTGGAAACTTTGAAATCCAAGAAGATTTAACAATATTTATTCCAAGATATCTTTCTCAGATCATTTTTTTATAAGAAAAATGGAGATGTAAAAAAGGCAATTTACACAATTGATAATGCTACAAATCCCAAACTAATTTTTGACCGTGATATTTATCATGGAGTTCCTGGTTTTTTCCCCATAGGATTTGAGGGAACCGATACAAACTTAGATTTTTCTATTGTTGGAAACGATATTGTTATTTGGAGTCAACAAGGGAATGAGAAGTTTGGCCCCCATATATTTGATATATATAATTTAAAAACAGGGAGATATCAATATTCTGCAAAATTAGATTTGGGCCAGATAAGTGGTTTTAAAATCGTTGCTAATAAAATTTTTACATACAATACCGTAACCACTGAAATAAAAGGTTATAGCGTTAACAATTTTAATAAAGAATTTAATGAATTCTAGGTATATAGCTTGGTAGTTAGTATTAGTGTTTGGTGTGTTACGGGTTCTTACCACTGAATTTTAAAACAGTCCACACAATTACTTGATCGTCTCTATCAGCTCTCCATCTTCATACCGTTCCTGCTGTATGATCTTGCCATTTTCATCATACAGAGTCATCAGGCCCTCATATTGAATATTACTCTCAAAATAGGCTTCATACTTTAACTGCCCATTTTCATGCCACGTTTTGTGATATCCCAAATTACCTGAAGTAATATCCTGCCATTCTTCGACAACCCTTCCATTCGGTTTTATGTGCTTGACCATCTTGAATTGGTCTCCAATGAATCCATATTCAAATCTATCCAATGCCTTGCCATTCTCATCATATCCAACAGAGCTCTTCATGATCCCTTTTTCATAAACAGTTTCACTAAATAACCTGTCGTTCTTTACATACCTGAATTCCTGTGTTCCTGTAAATGGATTTCCCTCAGAATCATACCTGATGCCCATGCCTCGTTTCTCGATCTTCAGTTCATCAGATTTTGGCGGGTTAACGAATAGCTTAACAGTAGAATAAAGCTCGTCATTGTTTCCGGTAATATCTAAAGGATAATCCGGTTGTTGTGTACAGAACATGAGCGTAGAGATCAAAAGGACAGGTAAGAGAAGTAGGGCTTTTGAACCCGACCTGAATGCTGAAAACTCTTTAAGCATCATTTTGAATCTTTTTTTGGTCAATGAAAAATCGATATGACTGGTAAATTGTTTCATAATGCGTTACTTGATCTTTTCGATGAGCTGTCCGTTTTCGTAGCGCTCCTGCTCTGTGATCTCTCCCTGCGTATCAAAAGCGGTAACCAGTCCGTGGAAGTTATCCGGATCCATTAAAAAGTGAGCCTCATACTGCATCACCCCTTCTTCAGTATACCAATATCGCTGCATGCCCTGATAGTCTCTGGACGGAGTTGGATAGGTATATTCAGAGAATAATTGACCTAGCATATAATACCGTTGTCGTTCTGGTATTCCCTCCTCATATTCAAATATAGACCGGAAGGATACCTGTCCAATTCCATTATAGGTTTTGATCGAGATTGACCTTCCATTTTCAAAGATCGCTTCTTTTTTGAGGATCCCTGTTTTAGGGTCGAATAATTTGTTTGAACCGGTAAAGAGTTCACCCTCCACCGTTTCAAATTGTACAAATGAGTAGTTCTTGTCTACAGCCACGGTATCCGGAATGAGCTGTGTTTCGTAAATACCCTGAATATGGTCTCTGTCGATCACCCTGCTATTAAAAAGCAGAATCAATATGGGGATGAGCGGAGTCAGTGCCGCGATCTTGATTGAACTAGAGATAAGAGAGCTGCTTTTGGTCATCATGAGCAGCCTCTTTTTGGTGAGAAAGAAATTCAAGTTGCTCGCCAAGTTTACCTTGCTGTGATCTTCGGTAGCTTTAATGAGCTGATCCTGATAAGCTGTAACATCTTTGGTTTCACTTAGTACACGGTTATCAGCCAGAAATTCATGATTGATCTTTATCGCCCGGCTAAACAGATAGACGGCCGGATTAAACCAGAAAACAACTTTAACTAACTCTACAAAAAGTATATCCAGGGTATGTTTGTCCTCAATGTGAGCCATTTCATGTTTCAGGATCTCATCACTGATCAGTCCTTCTTTATAATCTTTTTTGTTTACAAAGATGGTGTCCATAAAAGAATGGGGTGCAACATAGCTTTCTGCCAGCCTGATACGGGTAGTACCGATCTCAACAGACTCCATTCCTTTTGCCCTTTTGTATATGGAATAAATGCTGTAGATAAATCTAAGCAGTAGTAAAAAGGTAACACAGCTGTAGCCTAAGAATATCAAAAACTGAACCGGTGCTTCTGAGGACTCCTCTACGGGAGCTGTGGTACCGGTCATTACCTCATTTTGAGGGAAAAGATGACCTGTAACAAAAACAGAGGGTGCCTTTTTGATAGCCGTTAATTTTTCAGCCTCTAAACCGGCAACCTCTTCACCGGGCCTGAATATGAATTGGTCAGATCCCATGAAGAAATCGAGGGAAGGCAATGAAAGTCCAAGCACCAATGCAGCCAGCAAATAAAAACGGTTGAACCGGTAACATTTTTCATTGGCCAGCAGTACCCGGTAGAACAGAAATAATGCGAGTAAACAAAGGATTGAATTTAAGATATAAGCGATCATAACGGTTTCTTATTTATGAACTATAAATCTGAACTTACTGTGCAGGTTTTTTTTTGATAATGGTTTCTACGAGTTCCCCATCGTCATAGCGTTCCTGTTCAACAATAACACCTTTTTCATCATACACGGTTGCCAAGCCATGCATTCCTCCGCCCGGAATCTTCATCTGAAATTCCCAGGCCAGCTGCCCATTAGGGTGCCATGCTTTAGTGGTTATTAATGAGTCTGTATCAATTTTTTTCATAACAAGAACCAGGCTATCAGTAAGCCGGTCGCTATAATATGAAGAGACTGTATTCCCGTCTTCATCTATAGAAGGGATCGTAACCCATTTATATGGAGTACCGGTAGTGTCATGTAGATTATGTACAGTTTGTACAACTTTTCCATCAAGAACGGTTTCCTTTAGGATTACTGAATCTGTATCGACACTAAACGTATTTCGTTCTCCGGTATAGGGCTTTCCGTCTGGACCGATCAGTACACCGGTGCGCTCATCCAATGGGTGATATAAACCGGTGGGCCCATCGGATTCCAATTCAACATCGTGATAGGTAGTGGGAGGCATGGAATCCCATATTTCCTGCATACTGATGGTTTGAGGGTAATCATCTGTTTGTGCTGAAAATATAATAACTAAGGCTACTGACAATGGAAGCATAAAAAGCCAAACAGCCCCAACTTTTATCTTGGAGATCTTTTTACCCATCATTTTGAGGCGTTTTTTGGTCAAGGAAAAATCAATATGACTGGTGAATTGTTTCATTGTATTTCTTTGATCTCCTCTATGAGTTCGCCTTTATCATAGCGTCTCTGCCCGATAATTACTCCACGTTCGTCATAGACAGTCGCAATACCATGTAAACCAAACTCTGGACGTATCTGAAACTCCTGAGCAATCTGTCCATTAGGATGATAGATCACATATGTTGAAAGAGAGTCATTTTCCGATAAAATGTCACTTAGCACAAGACTGTCGGTGAGTCTGTCTGTATAGTTGGTTGTGACTTTATTACCGTCTTCATCTAAGGAATAAGTATTTACCGATCTATATTGATAAGCTCCGGTGCTGTCATACATGGGAAACTCAGACCGTGTTACTTTTCCATCAACGATGGTTTCTGTATAGGTGACTGAATCTGTATCGACACTATACGTATTTCGTTCTCCGGTAAATGGCTCCCCATCCGGGCCGATAAAGATACCGGTACGTTCATCTAATGGGTGATATAAACCGGTAGGCCCCTCGGATTCCAACTCAACATCGTAATAGGTAGTGGGAGGCAAGGAGTCCCATATCTCCTGCATACTAATTGTTTGGGGATGACTGTCTGTTTTTGAGGAGAAAACTATGATCAAGGCAACAGACAGTGGAAGGAAAAAAAGCCAAACAGCTCCAACTTTTATCTTGGAGATCTTTTTACCCATCATTTTGAGACGCTTTTTGGTTAGGGAGTAATTTATACTGCAGGTGGTCTTTAAGGAATTATTCCCGGAACTGACCCGGATGAGCAATTCCTGATAATCGCTTATGGATGACCCGCTGCGGACCACTGCTTCATCCGCCAGAAATTCATGGTTCAGCTGGATCGCATGTTTGTACAGATACATCAGTGGGTTGAACCAGAATATGACTTTCAGGAATTCGATCAATAACACATCAAATGAATGGAACTGGCGAACGTGCGTGAATTCGTGATCCAGGATCTCAGGTTCAATTTTACCTGACTCAAACGGTTGCTTTTCGATGAATATGTAATCCAGAAATGATTGAGGAGTGATCGGTTCTTCAAGTAATACCAGGGTGGCATGTTCTAACTCTTTACGAGTTCCGGCTCTGACCTTATTGCGAATTTGAATCAGTCCGGCCACAAAACGGATCAAAAGAAAAAGAGTGATGGCTCCATATAGGGCAAGTAATACATCCAGGGTACCAATCGACCACTTGGATTCACTAACGGTATTTGGAGTGATCTCAGAACCGAGCGAAAGGCCTTGTTCCGGGGTGATCAAGGGTTGAACCGATCGGTTTACTGCCTCGGCCGGTGCATTCACCACTCGTTCCACTTGTTGCATCTGGATACCTGCGATGGATTGCTCAGGCTGAATTTCAAAAGAAATGAGTGGAGCTGTTAACCCGAAAACTAGGGCAAACAGTAAAAAGAACCGGTTGAAGCGATGCATCTTCTCATTTTCGAGCAACAGCTTATAAAGCCCAAAGAGTAGCCCAAGCAGTAAAGTGGATTTAACTAAATAGATGATCATTGGTGCTTCCTCTCTATCTCTTTTTCAACTATGTTTTTTAGTTCCTTTAGTTCTGCCTCCGATAAATCCGTCTCAGAAGTAAAAAAGGAAGCAAATTGCGAGGCTGAATTATCAAAAAACTTCTTGATCAAACCATTTACATGCTTCGAGAAATAATCGGATTTTTTGACCAACGGATAATATTGGCGGGAACGACCCATTTGTTCATAATCCACAAAGCCTTTTTCAGTCATGCGTTTTAGGAGTGTGGCTACAGTAGTGGGAGCCGGTTTGGGCTTCGGGTATTCATCCAGCAGGTCTTTCATGAAAGCCTTTTCCAGCTTCCACAGGTGCTGCATCAGTTCTTCTTCAGTTTGTGATAGATCCATGTTATTCTACAATGTTAGAATTGTTTCTACAAATGTAGAATAAAAAATCAAACTTCCAAAATTTTCTTATAATCCTGTTGTATAGATCTAACTTTACCTACTATTGATCTAATGAAAAACCTAGTCATTATACTTCCCGCATTATTTTTGCTGTTCTCCTGTACCGAGGATAAGGCAGGCCCTCCTTTTGAGCTCGAGCTTCCACTTACGGAGAATACCGGTCAGCTTCCGCCTATTTTAGCTCTCAATATGGAAGGTAATTATGTGTTTGAGGCAGAGTATCCGGGAGAGCCTACAGAACTGCCCGACGGCTTGAAAGAGGGTGAGGTCATTCATGGCATTCTGGATCTTGAGCAGTATGTGGTTCAGGGTTTTGCAGCCGGATTTATTGATTCATCTGTTTATGCACGAAATATGATGCTGATCGATGAAGAAACAGTCACTGAAGAATGGGTGGATGTGATCTTTACGGTCGCCGTTGGAGAAGATGAAAATGGCGATATGATGGTGTATGTGGAAGATGAAATGGGACAGTTTGATGAAGAAAATCCCGTTTATTTTGAACCAAACACCGTTGAGTTTCAGGATAATGTGTTTGAGGTGATGGAGGCAAATGTAATCGCACAAATGGAATATTTTAACGGGAAGGATATTGTAAACCATCAAGGTCCGGCCAGCTTGCTCTATCTTTCGGATACCAAGCCCTCAGAAAGCCTGCAGCTTTATTTTGATCACTTGCGCATGGGCACCTGGACCGTGAATGATCAGACATTTGATGTGGCCCTCATCAAAGAAAGTGCTCCGCCTTATCGCATCGAGCCGTACACCTATTTCTATATTGATCTTGATGAAGATGGAAAATTCGATATCATGGAAGATGGTTTTGAAGCCTATCCTGTTACGGAACCGTATAACATAGCCGGAGAAAGCTGGAAGATCTCTGAGATGGCAGCGGATGGAAGCTCGATAACCATTGTACAATCGGAAGAAAAAGTAGACCCGAAAGTGGCACTGCGACCCGGAACGGAAGCTCCGAATTTCACGGCCGAAACTTTGAACGGGGAAGAAATAAGCCTATCCGATTTAAGAGGGAAATATGTAATGATCGATTTTTGGGGAACGTGGTGTGGTCCATGCATTGAGGCTCTTCCGGTTATAAAAGAAGCATATGCTACTTATAGCGGAGAGAATTTTGAGATAGTGGGGATCGCTAATGAACCGAGTCTGCAGAGATTCGAAGATTTCGTAGAACGTGAAGATATTAAATGGCCGCAAATTCCCGAGATCTACGAAGAGGACAGCGAGATACAGGAGTTATATTTCGTGAACTCCTATCCCACCTATTATCTGGTGAATCCTGATGGCGAAATTGTAGAGTACGGAATGGCTCTATCAGCCGGTAATTTAATGGAGACCCTGGCGAAGTATTTGGAGTAGAAGAAGCTATCAGCAGTCAGGCTTCAGCTTACAGTGCTTTGAAAAATAACTGAGAGCTGATGCCTGAAAGCTAAAAAATCACTTCGCCTCTTCCACAACCTCAGCTACCTCATTAGCCAGAGACAACACGGCCTGTGTGTACAAGTCACTTGGATTATAGCGATAGATGGCCCCCTCAACAGTCCCTGTGATCTCTTTAAAGTGAGAAAGATACTTGGCTACTGAATTGATGTTGTTAGGCATGTGATAGAGATCCTTACCCACCCACCAGCGGTTAAGGGAATAGGGGATGAATTGGGCATATGACATAGCACCCGCATAACTTGACCTCAGTTCAAATACATCAAGTTCATTCTTTTTGACAAAAATGAGCAGTTCTTCCAGTTGGGCTTTGGCAAATTCAGCACGGTGACCTTCGGCATACATCGATACATAAACATTGAAAGGATTATAAGTTCCGCCGTATTTACCGAACTCAGACTCAATCCCTAATATTCCTGCTATCACATTCTTAGGAATACCGTATTCCTTTTCAGCCGAGTCCAGATCTGAAGCGTACTGTTTCATGAAGTCACGAATAAGGGTTTTTTTGTGATCGTAATTCAGCACTTTTTGGTACTCGCTAAAGTCCTCGATGACCCGTTCTGCAGCCCGGGTAAATTTAAGGGTGATATTCTCAACCGGTTCATACCTTGGATCTTCCAGCATATCATTGAAATCGTAACCCTTCCCTTCAAAGTACCTTGCCAACTCCTCAATATTCTTTTCCATGTCGCCGGGATCCGAATGGTTAGCAATAGCATTTCCGGAAATCAATAATGAAAAAAATAGAAGCAGAATTGTAGTCAATTTCGTCATAGTGTGAGATAGATATGGTTCTCTCTAAAGCTTATTACATTATAACAAAACTGTAGTCAATAGAGAATTAAAGATTGTGAATTTTTGAGGGAGGCTGCTAAGCCCGGTATAAAATGACCCTCACCTTTGTTTCCTCTCCCGGGAGAGGAAGACGTTGTAGTAATATTTGAGAGGGCTTAGAGAATATTGCCAATGGCTATCATCTCCAATTCAACACAGAAACCAACCAAAGAGCTTCCCCGCTCGGGCGGGCATTGAGGGGTGGGTAAAAGTCACCAGGTCCTCGATAAAATATATACGATCTCGAAATTGATCTCCGCACTCACTTCATCGGAGCGAATCAAGTCTCAGATAGCCAAAATTTCAAAAATCAATATTCCTTGTTCAATATTCGAAGTTCAACCTAAAAACTCTTACCTTTTAGGGCTTTTAAAAGTACGCTGCAGTGAATTGAGTTTTGCACAGCGATGAACTTCAAAACTATTATCGAAAAGTACCATGGCAAAAGAATTTGATGTATGTGTAATCGGGTCAGGCCCCGGCGGATATGTAGCCGCCATTCGCGCTTCTCAGCTTGGCTTTAAAACCGCAATTGTAGAAAAAAGACATCTTGGCGGAGTTTGTTTGAATATCGGCTGTATTCCAACCAAAGCCCTGTTGCGTTCGGCAGAAGTATATGAGTCGATCGAACATGCTTCTGATTACGGAGTTAAGGTGAAGGATTACTCAGTAGATTTTGACGGCATGGTAAAACGAAGCCGTGGCGTTGCCGATAAAATGAGTAAAGGTGTTCAGTTCCTGATGAAAGCGAACAAGATAGAAGTGTTCATGGGAACCGGTGTTTTTAAATCTAAGTCCGAACTGGCTGTAAACGACGACAAAGGCAAAGAACAGGAAAGCATCAAAGCCAAACATTTTATAGTAGCTACAGGGGCACGTCCGCGTGAACTCCCAAGCCTGAAGATCGACGGCGAGATGGTCATCGATTCCGAAAAAGCCATGCAGCTGGAAAAGCAGCCTAAGAAAATGGTGATCGTAGGAGCCGGCGCTATCGGTGTTGAGTTTGCCTATTTCTATAACACCATTGGAACTGAAGTTACTTTGGTTGAGCTGCAAGACAGCCTCGTGCCGGTTGAAGACAAAGATATTGGAAAAGAACTCGGCAAGATCTACAAGAAAAAAGGCATCAACGTAATGACTAAAAGCACCGTTGAAGAGGTGAAGAAAAAAGGTAAAGGCGTTGAAGTAACGGTTAAGACCAAAAAAGGTGAAGAGAAGATCGAAGCCGATGTGGTACTTTCTGCCGTTGGAGTGACAGGAAACATTGAAGGGCTGGGCCTCGATAAAGCAGGCGTTGAAACTGAAAAAGGAGCCATCGTTGTTGATAAGAAAACCTATAAAACCAATATAGATGGTATTTATGCCATCGGTGATATAATCGGTGCACCCTGGCTTGCTCATAAAGCGTCACATGAAGGTATTGTACTTGCTGAATTATTGGCCGATGAAAACCCTCAGCCTGTAAACTATGATAATATCCCGGGCTGTACTTATTGTGAGCCACAAGTGGCTTCCGTTGGTTTAACAGAAGAACAAGCCAAGGAAGAAGGCTACGACATCAAAGTTGGGAAATTTCCGTTCTCAGCTTCCGGTAAGGCAACCGGACTGGGTCACGAAGAAGGTTTCGTGAAAGTTGTTTTTGATGATAAATATGGCGAATGGTTAGGATGCCATATGATCGGATTCGGTGTTACAGAATTGATCGCTGAAGCTGTTGTGGCACGTGATCTGGAGACTACCGGGCATGAGATCATCAACGCTGTTCACCCACACCCAACGATGTCAGAAGCGGTGATGGAAGCCGTAGCCGAAGCATATGGTGAAGGTGTTCATTTAGGCTCAAAGCCTAAGAAGTAGAACTTCGATCAAGGAATATCCAACATCGAACGTTGAATGAATTTGGCTCCCTCGGGAGCCATTTTTGTCTTTGGTTTGTTTTTAAATTTTCCTGACATATTTCTCACCGTAGGGGCAATTCATGAATTGCCCCTACGGTGACATGCGACATTTTGAAATATAATGCCTCAAAAAACAATCGAACTGTACGATCTGGGCCATGCCGCATATCAGCCGATATGGGAACTGCAGAAGTCTGTGCAGCAGCGACTGATCGATGAAAAGCGAGCGGAGCAGAAAGGCGACTTTAAAGGAAAACGCCTGGATGATCTTCTGTTTTTTGTGGAGCACCCCCATATTTATACGTTGGGCAAAAGCGGCAGTGAAGAAAATATGCTTCGATCCCTGATGGAACTTCAGAAGCTTGAGGCCGAGTTTTTAAAGATCGATCGCGGTGGTGATATTACCTATCATGGCCCCGGCCAAATAGTGGGATACCCTATCCTGGACCTGGATCGCCACTTTACGGATGTTCACAGGTATCTGCGATATCTTGAGGAGGTCATGATCAGAGTTTGCGATGGCTACGGTATTACGGCTCACAGAGTTGATGGACAAACCGGAGTATGGGTAGAAAACGAAAAGATCTGTGCCATGGGCATCAGGTGTTCACGGTGGGTGACAATGCATGGTTTTGCACTCAACGTAAACACCGACTTGAGATATTTTAACAATATTGTTCCCTGTGGTATAGATGATAAAGCCGTAACAAGTTTACAGAAAATTCTTGGGAAAGAAATTGATATCGAAGAGGTTAAAGAGAATATCGTTGGGCATTTTGAGGAGGTCTTTGAAGTAACGATATCAAACAAAGGTTCATTACAGGAAGTGGAGCAGATAATTTCGTAACTTTATATGATAAAAGATAAAGAAAATAAGTTGTCACTTTGAACGCTTGAATAGAATACATAAAATCTGTGTCTAACGCGAAGGGTATCAAGGTCTGATTCTGAACAGTTTACACTTTGAGATATTTTGCGATGTACATGAGAGGCCTATTTATACTTTTAAACACTCAGGATGACAACACTTGAGTCGATCTTATTGATTGGCAAAAATCACTAAAGAAGTACCATGATAAAAGAACTACAGGTAGTAGAAAATAAGACCGAAAACCGCCGGCCGGACTGGTTACGGGTAAAACTTCCATCCGGAGAAAAATTCAAAGAGGTTTCACAGACCCTTCGTGATAATAACCTGAATACAGTTTGTTCGGAGGCCCGCTGCCCGAACATGGGTGAATGCTGGGGGGCAGGAACCGCCACTTTTATGATACTCGGTGATGTTTGTACCCGTTCATGTGCGTTTTGTGCCATCAAAACGGGAAGGCCTCCTGCTGACCTGGATTGGGAAGAGCCAAAACGAGTAGCTGAAGCTGCCGCCAAAATGAAATTGAAACACGTGGTGCTTACATCCGTAAACCGTGATGAGCGAAAAGACGGTGGTGCTCCGATCTTTGCTGCCTGCCACGAAGAAATCAGAAAGGCTATCCCCGGAGTGACCATTGAATCCTTGATCCCTGATTTTCGCGGGGAATGGGATGCTGCCTTGCAGGTCGTTTTTGATACGCCACCTGATGTATTAAGTCACAACCTTGAAACCGTTCCAAGTAAATATCGCAGAGTTCGTCCTCAGGCCCGCTACGAACGTTCACTTGAACTTCTTCAGCGAACAAAAAATGCAGGTATTAGAACAAAGACCGGTATTATGGTAGGTTTGGGAGAAGAACGGGAAGAAGTGATCGAGCTGATGCAGGATTGTGTGGATCATGGAGTTGATGTGTTAACCATAGGTCAGTACATGCAGCCAACCAAAATGCATCACCCTGTTCTTGATTGGGTCCACCCCGATCAATTTGCCGAATACAAAGAAATTGGTGAGAAGCTTGGTATTGAACATGTAGAAAGTGGGCCGCTTGTACGTTCATCCTACCACGCAGAGCGACATGTTTAGTTAATTGTCCCTGATTGGTTAGTAGTTAAACCGAAGAGGTATTAACTACTACTTAATGCCCCAAAAATCTTAATTTCCAAAAAAGACAAGGCACATGATTGCATTATTTATAGTATTGGCTATCAGTTACGTTCTGGGGTCTATACCTTCGTCACTTTGGGTGGGGCAAATCTTCCACAAAATGGATATCCGGAAATTTGGAAGCGGTAATCTGGGTACGACCAACGCTTTTCGGAATTTAGGATGGAAATCAGGCTTAAGTGTTTTAGTACTTGATTTCATGAAGGGATTTGTTGCCTCCTATTGGGTAGCTATGTATGCTTTTGAGATCGGTAACGGACCTATTGCCCCTCCCGGATGGGAAGCCGATGCATTTTTGAAGATCACTTGTGGTCTGATGGCAGTGGTGGGACATATGTTTCCGATCTTTGCCAATTTTAAAGGAGGTAAGGGAGCTGCTACTGCCTGCGGTATGCTATACGGCATTGAGCCGATCTCGATCGGCATCTCATCGGTGATCTTTGTAGTAATTGTACTTACAACACGCTATGTATCTTTGGCTTCCATGACGGCTAGTTTTATCTACCCGATCAGTTTATTGGTCATGCGCTTCGGTTTGGGAATAAATGTGGACGGGAGTATCATTATTTTTGCGATCTTAATTGCAGCGGGCATCATTTATAAGCATAAGGCCAACATTCGGAGATTATTGGCCGGAAATGAAAATCGGGTCAATATTTACGGAAGTAAGGAAGAGAAGGAAGAGGAATCTGAGGAAAAGGACCTTAAGAAAGCAAAAGTATGAGCAATAAGAATGTAACAGTTATTGGAGCCGGGAGTTTTGGAACTGCTTTGGCTATGGTTCTTGATCAGGCCGGAAATAAGGTTCAGATCTGGGCCCGAGAGGCGGAAATCGCAAACCGCATCAATGAAGATCATATTAATCCTTCCTATTTAAATGATATTGAACTCCCGGAATCCATTATTGCCTACAATGATATTGACAAGTGTATAAGATCGCAGGATATGGTGGTTTTTGCTACACCTTCTCACGCACTGAGAGAGGTAGCTGAAAAAATTAAACCCTGCCTTAATGGACATGAAATTTTAGTCACTGTAGCCAAAGGTATCGAAAATGATACCTTCAATACCATGTCTCAGGTGTTGATAGAGGTCATGGAAGGCACAACCTTTGAAGACAATATCGGAGTACTGTATGGGCCGAGTCATGCTGAAGAAGTAGGTAAATTAAAACCGACTACGGTTGTGGCCGCTGCTTACTCAACCCGTACCGCTAAGATCATTCAGGAGACCTTTCTCACCCCCATGTTTAGGGTTTACGTCAATAATGATGTGATAGGGGTGGAAATAGGAGGATCAGTAAAGAATATAATGGCTATTGCTGCGGGTATCGTAGATGGTGCCGAGTTGGGTGATAATGCCAAAGCCGCTCTTATAACGCGCGGACTCCACGAAATGAAACGAATGGGACAAATGTTAGGTGCTCACTCGGATACATTTTCCGGCCTGACCGGCATGGGTGATCTGATAGTAACATGTACAAGTTCTCACAGTAGAAACAGATCGGTCGGTTACAGGATCGGACAGGGCGAAAAACTGGATGATATCATAAACAGTATGAATATGGTAGCTGAGGGTGTCAAGACCACGAAATCGGTTCGTGATTGGGCTGAGAAAAACGATATCGAGATGCCCATAACCCAGGCTGTTCACAGTGTTTTATTCGAAAATATGGATCCGAGAGACGCGTTATACAAATTGATGACTCGAGATCCGAAAGACGAAATTGTGATGTAAGGGTTACCTGTTTCGGATTGTTGGAAAAAACCGCAACATGAACCTTGTAACTCGCAACCCATAAGTTATGGAAGACGAATTTGAATTTTACATGCAGTACTCCAATTCTGTGGAGGTTTCGAAACTTACCCGGGGTGACCTAAAGAATCTTGTGCAGACAGGTGAAAGCAGTTTCCTGGAGTTCAAGCATAGTGTGGCTTCACCGGAAAAGATAGCAAGGGAGATTGCCGCGTTAGCCAATACAAAAGGTGGAACCATTTTGATCGGAGTTGAAGATAATGGTGAGATCATTGGCGTTGAAAGTTACCATGAAGAGGAGTTCTGGTTAAATCAAGCCGCTGTAGAGGAATGCATTCCTGAGGTGGATATCAAGATCGAGTTGGTTGATATTGGTGAACGGGATGTGTTGTTAGTGAAAGTGCCTGAAGCCACTGTAAAACCAATATATGTTAAAGGTAAGAAATATCGGCAGGTTTATGTTAGGTTAGATCACGAAAGTGTGGTTGCCAGTGATGAGTACGTGGAAGTACTGAAGCAAAATGCATCATCAGAGGGTGTTACTTTTGAATATGGAGAAAGGGAACAGCAATTGTTTCGCTTTTTGAATGAATATGGAGACATCACCGTTGAGAGGTTTTCGTTACTGATAAGTGTTACCACCTACCGAGCAGCCAAGATATTAGTAAATTTGGTGAGTGCCGGGATTCTTGATCTGTTTGAAAAGGATGGGGTGACGCATTATACTTTTTCCCACAGAACTTCGTAATTTTGACTCACTCTAAACAGTGTAGGTCCTATGAGTATACAAGAAGATAATTTAGATGATGTGATCTCTTCCCTTATCGATGTTGATGAGGAAGAAGAAACCGGAACTGCATCTTCCGGGATCGATCCCTTTCAAAAGGATGAACTAACAGGAGCACCTGTTGTTTTGACTGAAAGAGCTGCACGGCAGATCGAGAAGATCAAGCAAGAGGAAGGTCTCGAATCAAATTTATATCTTAGGGTTGCTGTAGATGGTGGTGGTTGTTCCGGGTTAAGCTACAAACTGGGACTTGATCACCGCACGGATGAAGACAAGGTCTTCGAAAGTCATGGCGTTGAGATCATTGTTGCTCCAAAGCATCTGATGTACCTGGAAGGGATGCACATCGATTACCCGGATGGCCTTGATGCACGCGGATTCACCTTCGACAACCCGAATGCCACTGAAAATTGTGGGTGTGGGACTTCCTTCGCTATTTGATCACTAAAAAGAATAGGATCCCCGTCTTTATGGGGATGGCGGGGTGTTGTGACGAGGAAAAACTTCTTTGTAAAATAAGCTTATAACCTACTGCATGTCATTCCCGCGAAGGCGGGAATCTTATTTTGCTTATAAGAATGATCGCCAAATTTTTTATTTTTATGAATGGAGCACGGATGACACAGATCTTCGCTGATCTAATATTTGTGTGAGATCAGTAGGGTACAACCAAATCATCGGTCAAGACAGAGAAATACTTTTTGTCGAGAGAGGCTACCGGAACTTTGAGGTAGTTTGCCGTTGTAGCGATCAAGGCATCTGGAGTTTCAATTCCATAACTTGCTCTGAATTTGTTCCTGAGAAATCCTGCTTCAACAGCTATAGATTTATTCACTGGAATAAGCTCAAAAATTGCTAGAAGATCTTCTAAAAGCTGTACTTCTTTTTCTCCTCTTATACCCGAATAAACTTCTGAGATGGAAATCACTGATAGAAGAAGATTATTCCTAAGGTTGGTATCTGAAAATTTATCTAATTATTTTCCGGAGAAGAAGTCATTCCCAACTGTTCTTTAACTCTCTTGACTCCTTCAACAGCCTTCAACTTCCAGTCTTCCGTCACATACCTGCGAACCATTAACACAGAGCAAGGGGCACGATCAGCAATGATGTCGGGGATGGTGCCAAATAGTACGTTTCGGATGCCCCACTCATGTGAAGCCCCTATGATAAGCAGATCATCCTCATGCTCTTCAAGTTCATCAAGGATACCTCCTGTTATATCGGTGGATTCTTTAACTATAATATCCAGCATATCAAAGTCACCGGCCAAAGGTTTTATGCGCTGACGGAGTTCTTCTTCCTCATTTTTAATGTTGGTACCCGGTTTAACCAATCTAATAACTCTTAATTTAGCTCCAACAGCGTTGGCAATTCGGAGCCCGATCTCCATCCCTAGCCGTGCGTGTAATCCTCCGCCCCATGGAACTGCCACAGATTTTATCACATCCAGCTCACGATCTTTCAAAACAGACAGATCTGATTTTAAATCCTTGATGATCCTTTGTACCGGGGTGTTATAGATCCGGCCTAAGCTAAAGCCTCCTTGCCAACCCATAACCAGCATGTCTGCTTTTCGTTCTTCTGTTTCCGATATCAACCCTTTGAAGATATCATGAGCAGCTGCAGAAGCCGATTCAAAAGTAGTGGAGGCCAGCGTTTCACTATCTTTTTCATCTACAGTTTCAGTCAGTGATTTTTGGCTGATCTCTTCGATACTCTCACGTACCGGCTTTTGTTCTTCAAGCATTCGGTTTACGGTAGAAACAGGAGTTTGAAACGGAACTTTCAGCATATTCAAACCGGTAACATGACCGCCTTCCTCTTTGCCGGTAGCAATGAGTTGAGAAATGGTAAGCAGAGCTTTCTCATGTTCCGGATTGGCTAAAGCGGCTATCACATTCCGTCCTTCATTCACGTTCAGGGCACGGATAGCAGGAGTCCATTCTTCAAATTCAGATTCATGAAGTTCAACGGGTGCTGTAAACATGCTGAAACCGAGTTCTTGCCAATTTTCTTTGAGTTCCGGTAGTGCATGTTCAATTTCTACACGTGATCGTCCCCAAGCCAAATACCATAATAAGCTTCCAATAATGAGCACTACAACGGCAATTTGTGCAAAAGTACCTGAGTAAATTATAATAGAGAGGCAACCTATGGCAGCAAGAATTTGTAACCACGGGGTACCGGGTGTTCTGTAAGTTGGTTTATACCAATCAGGATGGGAAACTCTTAACACAACGCAGCCGATATTTAGGGCAGCATAACTGTAAAGCTGAAGCACACTGGCAATTTTTGCAAGATCTTCAAGGCTTTCAAGCAGTAAGAATAAGAGGGCAAGCACCCCTGTAAGAATGATGGCACGGTATGGAGTAAGTAATTTCATATGGATCTCCGCAAGCCAATTGGGAACCATGCGATCTCTTGCCATAGCAAGATTGATCCTGGACGAAGCCATGATACTGGCATTTGCTGAAGAAAGGGTTGCTAACAGTCCTGCGATGATCACAGCTACAGCTCCGGGGCTGCCAAGGATGGTACGTGCTGCTGTAGTCAATGGGTCTCGTACATCGGCAATGGTAGATTGTTTGAACATGCCGCCGATCACCAAAACAATGATCACATAAAGAACAGTAACTAATGCTACAGAACCAATAAGTGCTCGCGGCAGGTTTTTTGATGGATTTTTGATCTCTTCAGCAACGGCAGCGATCTTTACAAAACCAAGAAAGGATACAAAAACGAGAGCCGTAGTTGCTGATATGGAATCAAATCCAAATGGCATAAATGGGTCGTAATTGGAAGCATCAATATGAAACACTCCCATTACGCTGAATGTGCCTAATATGACAAAGAGAATAAGAACCACCACCACTTGAGTTCGGCCAGACTCTTTGGCACCGATAACGTTCAAAATAGTTAGAAGTACGCCACCTATTACGGCACCCCAAAATGCAGTTATGGGTAGGAACTGAGACAGGTATTCACCCAACCCGAAAAGATAAAAAGCGATGGCAAAAGTTAAACTAAGCCAGATCCCAACGCCTGATATGGCACCCATTGCAGGTCCTAACGAGCGGGAAACAAAAAAGTAGTCACCTCCGGAAGTAGGCATGCCGGTAGCCAATTCAGCAGCGCTTGAAGCGGTGATCATACAAACAACACCGGCAATGAGGTAAGCAAAAATAGCGGCCGGGCCTGACATTTCCAGAGCCACACCGGCTAATAAAAATATCCCTGCACCGATCATAGTTCCGGCACCAATAGTCAGGGCATCCCAAAAACCAAGTTCACGCTTTAAATCTGCCATAGGGTAAGTTTATATATTTATGAAACAGGGAGAAACTAATACCTATTTAAGACAAGTAAAATGAGAAAATGATCTTTTTTTGGTCAAGAATCTTCGTCTTTTTTAGCTATCAACCTAACACCGCGCTTAAAGGTTAGGTAGTGCCATACCCATTCAGCAAATACCCTGAACCGGTTGCGGAAACCGATAAGGAAGAAGATGTGGATCAATCCCCATAACAGCCAGGCAAAGAAACCGCTGAACTTAAAGCCCCGGATATCAGCGACAGCTTTGGCGCGTCCAATCGTTGCCATGGTTCCTTTGTCAACGTACTCAAATTCCTTGCGGACTTTATTCTTTAGATCATCCTTGATCAGGTTACCTAAAAATTTCCCCTGTTGAAGTGCAACCGGGGCAAGTCCCGGAAGGGGGTCGCCGCTCTCATCCTTTACGTGGGCGGCATCGCCGGCAACAAAAATATTAGAGTGTCCTTTGATCGAAAGGTCCGGTTTAACGATAGCACGTCCAATTCGATCGGTTTCTACCTCAAGTTCTTTGATCAAAGGAGAAGCTATAACGCCGGCTCCCCATACGATATTGGGAGTTTCAATAAAGCGACCTTCTACCTCTACTCCGTTTTTCTTGATGTCTTTTACCGGCGTTTCAAGTAGGACTTCAACGCCCATATCCTCCAGGGTTTTCTGCCCTTTTTTGGAAAGTGGATCTTCAAATGCATTTAAGATCCCATCCATAGCTTCAATCAGATAGATCTTGGTCTCATCCGGTTTGATGTTTCTGAAATCCTGCATCATACTTCGTTTGGCGATCTCAGCTATAGAGCCGGCCATCTCAACACCGGTAGGGCCGCCACCTATGATCACATAGGTCAGATATGGTTTCCGTTTCTCCGGATCATCGATCTGTTCAGCTTTTTCAAGAGAAAAAAGGATGCGTTCCCTGATATCTAAAGCATCAGAAATTGATTTTAATCCCGGTGCGTGTTTCTTCCAGTCTTCATTACCAAAGTAATTATATTGGGCTCCCGGTGCTAAAACAAGATAGTCAAAGGAATGGGTTGTACCATTTTCCAGGTGAACAGTACTTTTTTCATTGTCGATACCCGTGACTTTACCAAGAACAACTTCTACATTTTTTTGTTTACTGAATATTGCGCGGATCGGCATGGCTATATCCCCGGGGGAAAGAGCTGCCGCAGCAACCTGGTAAAGCAAAGGCTGAAACAAGTGATGATTGGTCTTATCAATGATGGTGATATCGACATCAGTGGATGCCAGTTTTTGTGCTGTTGAAATACCGGCAAATCCGCCGCCTATAATAATTACGTTCTTACTCATTCCTTTTTGGTTGGTTATGCAAGAGTCAACAAGGAGTTAGGTGATTTCATTTACAAGCGGACGGATCAGTTCATTTTGGCTTGCGCTTCCAATACGATCTGTTCTACTTCTTCCTTACTGATGGTTTCCTTGGTGTTACAATACTGGCATACTACCTCCTGCCCCTCGCCTTCCATATCTTTAAGATCATCGAGGCTGAGTAAAGACAATGCGTTCTTGAATCGCTTGCGTGAGCAACGGCAGAAGAAATCGACAGGTTGTCGGTTAAGCTCTTTTACTTTCAGTGGTGAAACAGCCTTAGCCATTATCTCATCGATATACTGTCCATCAGATAAAAGCTCGTCAATGGCAGGGAATGATCCGAGACGTTCCTGCAACATATCGATCTGACCGTCCGGTGCCCCGGGCATGCGCTGTATCATGAGTCCTCCGGCATGGGTTACTTCACCTTCCTCATCAATTCCGACATCCAACAGTAAAGCGGATGGGATCTGTTCGGATTGAGCCAGATAGTGAGCTATATCACTGGTGATATCACCATTTACGATCTCTATACTGCTGGTTCTTGGTTCAGCTTCATTATATAAGACCTTGGAAAAGGTCAGGATCCCGAGTCCGATGCCATCTCCGATCTGGACTTCAGGGTTGGTATAATCCAACTCAGCTGCAGGATTGCCTACGTATCCACGGATCTCTCCTACCTGATTAGCTTCAGCTACCAGGAATCCGATAGGGCCGTCACCATCCATTCGCAGTTGAATACGTTCTTCACCTTTCAATTCAGAGGCCAACAGCATAGTTGCAGTCATGGCCTTACCAAGCACAACGGTATTAAGCAGTGAAAGTGAGTGATTACTTTTTGCGGTTTTTACGACCTCAGTGGTTTTGACAACAGAAATTTTAAAGTGACCATCAGTGGTAATCCCCTTGATGAGACGGTCTTTGAAATTATATTCTTCAATATTCATAGGAGTGCTAACAGGATCTTTTTTTATAAGATTAATAAGTAATAAAGATACGCAGAAAATTAGATTTTATTGGAAAGGGTCCTATTGATAAAATTTATGCAACAGTTTACATTTTATGGGTCAAGGCTACATTTGAGGCTCAGTATCCTTCAAACCAATGTAAGCCAGAATTACTCCGAAAATAACGGTTGTAGTTGCTATTAGTAAGATACTTTCGATTGCTATGTTATTATCCAGCATCCATCCCATTAAAAAAGGACTCAGAGCCGTGCTGAACACCATGATGGAGGCAAACAGGGAGCGAACGGTTCCGATCATTTCTTCTCCATACAGTTCAGCATATAAGGCCGATTTTGTTGTGCTGCCAAAGCCAAGTGTCATTCCCATCAAAGCCATGTATAAAAAAGCAGACCAGATACCTGGATGATAGAAGGCAACTACCAAGCCAAATCCCATTGGAATAATATAAAAAGGGAATATTACTGTAGCACTCAGTTTGTCAATTACAGGACCAATGCCAAGAGAGCTTATAATTCGAGCTACGGCAAAAAAGATGAAGGCAGAGGCAATGATAGCTGCAGTCCATCCAAGTTGTTCAGCAATGGAAACCTGATACAGAAACAAAGCGGTTGCCCAGAAAGGTGGAATCAGTATAGCGGGTATAATGAGCCAAAATTGGCGATCATTAACAATCTGAAAGTAGGAACCAGAGTCGTTTGAGTCATCTTCAGCCTTTTTAACTCTTTGATTAGATTGTTCAATATCAGATTTGTTCAACACATAGAGGATGAACGGGATAAAGATCAGGGCAATAATGGCTGCGATGATACCCCAGGTTGTACGCCAGCTGGTGATAGCAAGGAGAGCGGCAATACCTACAGGTAGGATGCCTTCGCCGATAGGATATCCCAGGCTGGAAATGCTCAGTGCCTTCCCGCGCTGTAATGTAAAATATCGGGCCATGGCGGTTTCGGCAGTATGACCGCTGAGTCCCTGTCCGGACAAACGAAGCATTAAAATACCGGCGAACAAAAAACCGATATGCCAGGAAAATGCCATTGTTAAAGCGGCTATCAATAATCCGCTAGCCACATATAAACTGTATCTGCCAATGGGCAATACGTCTATCCATTTACCTAGGTAGGGAAGGATAGCAGCACTTGCCAGCGTTGCTGCAGAATAGATAGAACCAAAGGCTGCGTTGGACAGATCAAAATCGGCCAGAAAAAAGGGTACGAATAGTGAGATCAGAAAAGTCTGACCAAAACTCGAAAAAAAGGTAAACGAAAGTCCAAAGCTAAGGACTTTTCTCTCTTTCAGAACAAAGGTAAGGTAACTCAAAGAATGCGGTATTCAGATTTTTTGTCTAGTTAATGCGCAAAATACCGCTATTTAAGGCGAATCTATATTAAAAAGTGAATGTATTACTCTATCTAACGCATAAGAATGGTCTATTCCTGTTTGACTTAGTATTGGTTTTTCAGAAGTTAAATTTCACCCAATAAAAAAAGACACTTCGGTTTATAAAGTGTCTTTTCAAGTATTAAATATATTGTATTGGATGATTAGTCGATGAATCGTTTGTATACGCTACCGAGTCGACCTGAGATATCTGCATTGGAAGAATACTTATTCTTGATCTTACCCACAGTTTCAATACGCTTTTCAGCCAACGCATTGGAAGCTTTGTGAGCCGGTATACTATGTTCCTCAGAGTAATCAAGTATATCGCTAATGGTGTTATAAATATCACCGGCATTCTGAAGGGCACGATCTTCATTGTACCCTTCAAGTTCACTGGCAATGTTGATGATGCCACCGGCATTGATGACGTAATCAGGTGCGTAGATGATGCCTTTGTCGAGTAGCATTTGTCCGTGTTTGTCTTCTTCTTCCAGCACATTATTGGCTCCACCGGCAATGATATCACATTTGAATTGCTTCATGGTGTCATCATTGATGATCCCGCCTAAAGCGCATGGTGTAAAGATATTCACATCCAATCCATAAATATCATCGGGGTCTACAAGCTCAGCACCGACTTCTTCAGCCAAGGCTTTTGCTTTGTCTTCATAGATATCACTGATATAAAGTTTAGCACCTTCTTTGGATGCATGACGTGCAAAATATGAAGCCACATTACCGGCGCCCTGCAGAGCGATCTTCTTGCCTTCCAATGAGTCATTTCCATAAGCCTTCTTGGCACATGCTTTAGCACCCATATATACGCCGTAAGCTGTAACAGGAGAAGGGTTGCCACTTCCGCCCAAAGCCTTGGGAATCCCGGTCACATACTTAGTCTCGGAATAGATCCATTCCATTTCCTTTTCGGTCATCCCGACATCTTCTGCGGTGATGTAGCGCCCGCCAAGGCCGTCAACAAAGCGACCAAAAGCACGAAACAAGGCTTCTGTTTTATCTGTACGAGCGTCGCCGATGATGATAGCCTTACCTCCGCCAAGATTGAGTCCTGAAATGGCTGATTTGTAAGTCATTCCGCGGGAAAGACGAAGAACGTCACGCAAGGCAGCTTCTTCCGATTCATAATTCCACATGCGTGTTCCGCCAAGTGCAGGGCCTAAGGTGGTGTTGTGAATAGCAATAATGGCTCTCAGGCCGGTATCCGGATCTGAACAAATGACGACTTGTTCGTGTTCGTTATTGGAAAGTTCGTCAAAGATCGGAAATTTTGAGCTAGAGTAATTCAAGGTCTTTTGGTCTGTTGTTAAACTGAAGATATTTAAGCGTTCCAATTCAAAGGAAACGCTTCCAAAGGTCCGCATTTATTTAGTGATTCTCAATCTGAAAGGGCTCATTTCATACTAAAAGATGTAAGTGAGAGTTCTCATTGCAAACAGAGGCCTATTCAGAGTGGTTTTGAAAATAAAGCTCAGAATGATGCTGATTTTCTCTGTGTAAATGGTATTTTATATAATTAATGAAAACGCGAAAGGCGTTGGCGTACCGGTCTGACAGCCGATCAGCCTCTATGAATAAAAATAAAGCAAAAAATAATCATGTCATTCCGCTGGACGTTCGCGCAGCCGGAACAGGAAAAGTCTGCCTCCGAATTAGGGGAGCAACTTGGAATTCCGGCCAAAATAGCCCGTTTACTGGCTATACGCGGCATAAAAACTTACGATGATGCAAAATACTTTTTCAGACCTAAGATAGAGAACCTCCACGATCCTTTTTTAATGAAGGATATGGAAAACGGAGCAGAACGGCTGGCCTTGGCCATTCGCCGAACTGAAAAGGTACTCGTTTATGGAGATTACGATGTAGATGGAACTACGGCTACGTCATGTGTCTATACTTTTTTGAAGGAATTCGGTGTGGATGCTGATTACTATATTCCTCATCGCTTCAAGGAGGGCTACGGCATTAATCCGGATGGGATAAGGTATGCAGAGGAGATCAATGCCTCACTCATCGTCTCTGTTGATTGTGGCATCACAGCTATAGAGGAAGCCAAGGAAGCTAAAGAAAAGGGCATCGATCTGATTATTTGTGATCATCATACTGTAGGAAATGGCATCCCTGATGCTGTGGCCGTTCTTGATCCCAAGCGACCCGATTGTGAGTATCCTTTTGATGGTTTATCAGGAGCGGGAGTAGGGTTCAAGCTTATTCAGGCAACCATAAAGAAACTGGGATTGCCAAAGTCGGTTTCTTATCAGTTCCTGGATCTGGTGGCTATTTCCATTGCTTCTGATATCGTCCCCATTATAGACGAGAACCGCGTACTTATGAAAGCCGGGTTGAGCATGATCCGCAAGAGGCCGCGTGTAGGTATTCAGGCTTTGCTGGATCTTATCAAAGTGAAAAAAGAGGAGGTGAATACCTCGAAGATCGTGTTCTCTATCGGGCCGCGTATCAATGCTGCAGGAAGAATGGGAGATGCCAGTACGGCTGTAAAACTTATGATCTCAGAGACAATGGCCGAAGCAAAGGCTCATGCTCATGAGCTGGAGTCCATTAACATGAGGCGCCGCGATACGGACTCCAAAACTATGAAGGAAGCCATGAAGCAGATCGATCAGGATTTTAATATGGAGGAGATATCGACGATCGTACTTTATGCTGAAGACTGGCATCTCGGTGTCATCGGTATTGTCGCCTCGCGATTAGTGGATCTATATCATCGGCCGGCCATTATGCTCAGTAATGTAGATGGCAAGATCAAGGGCTCAGCCCGAAGCATCAAAGGCTTCAATATTTACAACGCAATTAAGAAATGTGATGATCTGTTGGAGCAGTTTGGCGGGCATGAGTTTGCTGCAGGACTGACACTATCTGAAAACAACCTTACCGAGTTCAGGAGACGGATGAATGAACTGGCCTTCAGCGACTTGTCTGATAACTCCTTTGAACCCGAATTGACCATAGATGCCGATCTTGATCTTGCAGAAGTAGACATGAAATTCTGGAAATTGCTGAGTCAGTTTGAACCCTTCGGTCCCGGAAATATTCGTCCGATATTTGTAAGTAAAGGTGTTACCGTTGTGGGTGAACCGACCATAGTTGGAAACGGTCACTTGAAAATGAAGATCAAGCAGGGGCAGTCCGGCTCCTTTGATACCATCGGGTTTAATATGCATGAGTATCTGCCTTCGGTGCGAACCGGCGATCCTTTTGACATTGCTTACGTGTTGGAAGAAAACAATTGGAATGGACGGCGAACACTACAGTTAAGGTTAAAAGATATTCATATTCCTTAAGTTGCCGGTTAACGATCTTAAATTGACTCAAGTGTTCCTGATAAAGATCTTCAATGAATTTTGAATTCAGATAAGAAAATATTGTTTAAGGTTTGTAAACCCATTATCTTTGCCGTCCTTGTTTAAGGGACTGTAGCTCAGTCGGTAGAGCAACGGACTGAAAATCCGTGTGTCGGCGGTTCAAATCCGCCCGGTCCCACACTCAAGTAAAGCCTTGACTCGCATATATTTATAGCGGCTCAGGGCTTTTTTATTATAGGCTTTTCATTCCCTAAATATGATATTTGGGTACGATTTGGGTACTGAAATATGAAGTGTCAAGATAAATTGAAGTTCATATCCTTCCATTTTGAGCTAAGGGTAAATTACCTGTAGACTCCGTTTCACCTTAACTAAAATGGAGACCCATGATTAATTTAGAAGAGCACATCAGCCAAGTAATAACCCAAGCTGTTTATGAAGGTATCATGGCAGCAATGAAAGATATAGAACGAACTATATCAAGAGTAACCACACCTCCTTATTTAATAAAACAGGGCGTTATGGAGTTAACAGGATGGAGTGGCAGGACTATCTAAAATATGCGTGATAGCGATCAAATCGATTACGTTCAACATGGTCGAAAGATACTCTACCCGACACAGGCTTTGTATGACTTCCTTGAGAACGATAGAGTAGATAATATTAAACAGTAATAAACAGGGTCTTGGGTATTCACCAAGACCCATTTTTGCAGCTGAAACTCACTTCACTTAAAGCTTCTATAAAATAGTTTCAAGAGTATGACAACCCCTGGCACTCTATCTCCTTACATTAAATAAAACCCATTCTTAGAGGGGATCTAGTAATTAAATCATAGCTCCTATGTCTTTACCTGATTACTTAATAGAGTGCTCAAAGTGTTCATTCTCAGCTACACCACAAAGACAGGCCCCACATACCTGGTATGTCCTGGACGGGTTAACGTATAAAGTCAGACCGGAGATAGGGTGGTGCTATGACTGTTGCACAGTACAATGGCGGGTCCCCGGTCTTAGTCTTCTAACTCTACATGAGAATATCAATCTATTGAAGAAAGGAGCTTTGCAGATAGATAATAACCTGCTCAGCCTTTTGTTCAACTACCGCAATGACCGGCAAACAGCTTACAGGATTCAGGAGATCAAAAAGCGCCTGCTGGAGAGCATATGTTGGCAGCTACGGGAAGGCATGTCGCAAGAAAAAGTTAAGGAATTGCTGGGGCCACCACAGCATATCGAAGATGGATCAATATCAATTTGGAGGTACACGAATGGAGGTTCTATAACTTTTATGGGTGGTAAAGTTTTCAGTTGGAGTGAGCCACTCTAGGCCATTAAAACACAAATTCTTTCATAATAACTACCTTCATTGTAATCGCCGCGCAGTTTAAACGCGGGGTCGTTATTGTTCTTAAAGTCATCACTCCTTAACTAATCAAAGAAGTGAAATATTCAGGAATATTGGTTTCGAAAGTCATTCGTTCTTTGGTAACCGGGTGATTTATTGAAAGTTTAGCGGCATGAAGACAAAGTCGCTTAATCCCCTTTTCTTTTCTCCCATACATTTTATCGCCCACAACAGGGTGCCCGGTTTCTGCAAAATGGACACGAATCTGGTTTTTACGACCGGTTAAAAGGTTAACCTCTATCAAACTGTAATCATCTGATTCCTTTAGGACCTTGTATTCTGTTTTCGAAAGTTTACCGTCTTCTGAATCTTCTCCCACGGAATATACTCGGTAAATCGAATTCTGAGCAAGGTAGGAGCTTAGTATCCCCTCCTTATTTCTAAGTTGACCATTTATAACCGTGTAATAAATTTTGGTCGCTTTCTTCCAATTATTCTGAAGGTATTTTCTCGACTGCTCGCTTTTAGCAAGGATTAAAATTCCTGAGGTGTCTTTGTCTAACCGATGTACAATAAAGACTCTTTTTCTGGATTTAGGATTTCCTTTTCGGACATAGTTGCCAAGCAAATATTCAACGGTATTATCCCTCTCTTTGTCATTAGGGACCGTTAACAAGCCATGTATTTTTTCGATGACGATGATGTCATAGTCTTCATACAAAATTGTAATGCCATTGGGATGATACCTTTTTGGAGACCCTTTAAATTTTTTTCGCTTTTTTTTCATGATCAAGGGTAGCAAATTTTGTAATGGAAAAAAGCTCTAGCCTTTGAATATTTAATATTAAACAAATTGCCGGTTCAGGATGGGGTATATTTTGTAGAAATATTATCAAACTCCGAACCGAATGCATTCACACCAAGCGTTTTGAATCGGACGCAGGCGAGGTGCGATGGAATCTTGTTTGTAAGGAATTAATTTCGCTACTTCTAAGAAATCATAATCCCCGCGCCGTATAAACGCTGGGTCGTTATATTGCAAAAAACTATAAATTGGAAGAACTACTAAAAAGAGATACATAAAATCTTCGAGGAACAATACCCCAATTCGGAAATCACGCATAATGCATTGAGCTATGAAAAAATCTCGATTTATCGAATCTCAAATCATCTCTATTCTTTCCCAGCATGAGCAGGGACGCAAAGTAGCCGACTTGGCTCGCGAACACGGAATTAGTCTGGCCACCTTCTATAACTGGAAATCGAATTAAAAACAATTGCCTGCGGAAGCGGATGTGTTTTTTTGCCCGACTTCAGTCCTGATTCCTTTATCGCTTATTTCAAGGGCCGTTAGGAAGGGGGTTGTTTTATATGGTTGGTGTTGGGCGATTTTTCCGGCTGCAACAGGAGCTTTTCCCTGATTTTTTCTGCTCTTTGATAGATCTCGGCGAATGAATCACCAAATAAATTGAATCGGGCCAGCCATGTTCCGCTGGTTCTGGATTGAGCAATTTCTGAGCCTGCCGGAGTCATAATCTCTATATCTGCGGCTTCTATTTCGTGGCTCAGGTTTAATAGTTCCTCCGATTTACCTTCTCCATAGGTAACGACGTGAAATTGTCCGCCGACCCTGGATCCGTCATTTTTTTTAAATGATTCCTGTAGGCAGTTTTCATCTTCTCCACACGATAAATAGGCCATAGCCTTATACAAAGAGATGTTATAGGTTCCCTTGTAAAGATCTTCCCACACTGAAGCAGAGCGGCCATTAACTTCTGTCGCAGTGATCCAGTCACCCTTGCGCCATATCTCCACATTCCAAAATCCCCGATTGATCTTGTGATTTTTAACCCGCTGCAGGGCATACTCTTTAATATTATCCAGAACATCCGGCGGCAGTAAAGAAGGTGTTGCATAAACATCAATGGAATTTCTGTCTCCCGGATAATAAATTTCATCAGATTCCGCCCAGAAATGGGGATTGCCCAGGCTGTCGAACCATCCTTCAATACAGTGTTGCTCAGCATCCTCAACTAATTCTTCTACCACCATGATATTTTTAGTGGCCAAAGGATACTTGTCCAAGTCAACATACCTTTCAAAAAACCTGGTATAAAGCTGCAGCAGGGGCGGTAGCTCCACTCTTAATTTTTTAACTATGCTGTCCATCTCCTCCTGAGAATCAACTCTATACTGATGTAGAGTCATTGTTAATGTGGGCGGTTTGATGTAGCAGGGATAGAAAGGTTCAAGCTCGCCCCATTCTCCCGTATCTAAATCAATGTAATCCGAACAGATAGAGGAAGGCTCTTTGCGGCGGGAATAATATTTATGATTGGTTAAAAACATGGATTCAAGAGACGGGCCTGGAATATCGTGACGATCGCAGAGGACACCGGCCACGAGATTAGCTAGATCGTGGGTATAGACAATTCCGTCAATATGATTTTCCTCTATATACAGAGAACACTGTTCTGTATATTTTACTAAGTCAAATGCGGCGCCTGGATAAGGATAGTTAAAATCTTTGTCCTCCATCCAATGGATCTGGTAATCATTATCAATGGACTTTAACCCCTCTCTGTCACGAAGTGTAGGTAACATGACTTGAATATTTTTCATATTCTCATTCTCTCTTTTTACTTATTTCTTCTCTAGATGAGAAGAGTTTTTATCATAGCCAAAAGCAGTTAAACCCACCTGCAGACAGATTCACGATCATTCACATTGGTTATTTCTACCGCCGGACAGAGTTTAAAGGTTCTCTCTTACATACTAATGTATTCCTCTATCTCAATGTCAAAAGCTTAATATACACTTAGACTATATTATAATATGAGTATCTTTTTTTGAACTATCAATCAATTTCTGTCTTACAAACCCACAGGCGGATTATTCATTACCCTGTACATAACGAATTAATAAAAGCAGGATGAAATTCATTTGGGAGAGAATATCCTGCAAGTATTTTGGAGTCCCGGAATTCCGGGTTGCCGGCACTGAGAATAAATGATACCCGGCGATCTTCATCCTTACATCAATAGCTTAGTTCTCCCAGTATTTGTACAGAGGTTCCTTCTCGCCTGTGACAGGATCCTGTTCCGGGAGCGGTACATTTTTGATATTTTCCAAGACCTGCGGGCGTTCACTCTTCTTGCCTGTACACAGATCATAACTTCGTCCCCCGGGATAAGCGCCAACCACTTGAAAGTCATCGGAACTGCTAAGCCGGCAATGTCCTACACCGGCGGGAATCACAATGACATCGCCCTCAGATATCGAGATTTCTTCTCCCTTATCGCCGCCCATTTTGACCTTCGCCGATCCACTGATAACCGCCAAAACCTCATGCGTTGTGCTGTGATAGTGATGGTATGAATATATGCCGTTAACCCATGCATTTCGCCATCCATTGTCTTCGAGCAAGTGTTTGCAAGTTTCAGCTCCCCTCTGGCCCGGGTCTAGAGCATCAAGATAAACCAATAATGGTAAATTGGGATTATTGGGAATAGAGCCGTCATCTTCAAATAAATAGGTACTGCATTCTTTCATAAGTCATCTCATTTCTAAAATTCAGGTTACACTGCTGCTACGAACCCATCATTAATACGGTAGCTCGATCCGCTGACAAAAGATGGTTTTCGGGACGCGAGGAAAGCGGCTACCGCTCCAGCCTCTTTAATTGTACTGGGTCGATTGAGCTCGATGTGCGGACAATGGTTTGATAAGAAGTCAGCAATTACTTGTTCTTTGCTGATGTCTTGTACCTTTGCCCAGCCTCCTTTACAAGCTTATAAATGTCGCCGGATTTCATAAGATCAGCAACCACCCCATTACACTGGAACCATGGTTGCGCTGTTGAGCGGCCGCTTCTTCAAGCTCTTCCTCATTCCCTGCACAAATGACCTCTTGGGCCAATGCTTCTGCAATTCCATATCTGATACCTTTGCTGCCGCCGGTACCTAATACTGTACGGGCTTCTATCTCGAGATCCATATACTAATTATTTTTGTTGTCTTTGGTTCATTCACTTAAATTTGATGCCGGTGGATATCATTCCAGTATATTAATTGAAACGGAGTTTAAACCCGCTGAACACCGATTGGGCGTTTAACGGGAATGGATGCCTTTGTTTAAACATATAAGCAATGAAGACGCCAGTCTTTTTAAATTACCCTTTAGACAATCTTTCTTTTGCATGATGTGGACCGCACTTAAAATTTTAGGATATATATTGTTAGCCTATGTTGTAATCGTGCTTATAGTAAGTCTCTTTCAACGACAGCTAATTTATTTTCCGGCCCGGGATAGCGAAGAAAAACTGATCAAATCCGCCCAGTCTAAAAATTTAGAACCATGGCGAAATTCTGAGGGAGAGCTGATGGGCTGGAAATCCCCTGCTCCTAAACCGAATGCTGAAACCAATGCCGTGCTCGTATTCCATGGTAATGCAGGGTACGCACTGCATCGCGATTACATAGCTGATGGCTTACTGTCTCAGGAAACAGGAAGCCCGTGGCAACTCTACCTGTTTGAATATCCGGGATACGGTTCTAGGCCCGGAAGCCCATCAGAACAAAATATTAAAGAATCAGGGGCCAGGGCTTTTAGTGATTTAGTGGACTTGGACCATCAGAATATATTTGTCTTTGGAGAATCGATTGGAAATGGAGTGGCTTGTTATCTGTCGCAAAAGTATCCGGAAAAGGTAGATGGAATGCTTCTTGTAAGCGCCTTTACATCTATGGCTGATATGGTCCGGGAGCATTACTGGTATCTGCCTATAAGACTTTTGCTAAGGGAAAATTATGAGAATATTGAAATGTTGGAAGGCTACACCGGGCCTGTCGCATTCCTATATGGAGAACAAGATCGCATTGTACCTCCGCGTCTCACAAAAGAATTATTTGAATCTTATCAGGGCCCAAAAAAGATATATTCCCAACCTAACAGCGGTCATAATACCATGAATTATGATTCCGAAGCCGATTGGTGGGAACTCGCACTCACATTTCTGACAAAGCAATGATTTGATGGATGTAAAACATCAGGTATGTAGCAAAACTAGCCGGTGTTGTTTTCTTTGATCAAGCGAAGATCTCTTCATACTCGTTGGGAAGTTCTTTGAGAATATCTGCGATCTTACCTACCGAAATAAATTCCTTTGCAATTTGTCCGCACTCCTGAGTATACTTTATGGAGTCGTCAACTTTTAGATCGCATCGCGACCCAAATCGCTTGTAGAATGCATCCAAAGTATATCGTTCGGTAGAGGTATCTGCCAATACCAGATCGGCTAAGTCGGTGGGAAGCTGATCTGCGAAATTTTCCTGTTCTGTCTTTGAGACCCTCTCCCCAAGTGTTTTCAGGAAAGCTATGATGATCTCTTTTGCGCGTTCCTCACTTTTAATTTCTGTTCTCTCTACCAGCAATTGAGCAATTTCTTTAGTCTCCATATCTGAATTTATTTTTGATCTTGATCTGAGTTCAAGAATTATAACAGAATATGGCCCATGAGAATTCAAGCTGAAAATGATGTGATTTCAGTGATCGCCATTTTGCATAACTTCGGAATCAAACTCCATATTGCATATATTTAGATCATAATATTTACGCCGATTTAGTTAAAAGTAGATACTCATTGTGTCGGCTTCCCCAAAAACTGGACCAGTTAAAAGGGTAATTACCGTGTATCTAGAATAAGATCATAACTCAGTTAGTATAAGTGAGTAACTAAGGCTAATCCATTCTTAATCTCTCATTTCTATTCCTACGAGTATATCCTGCCTGTGCTTTCCCTTTTCATCAAACACCATTTCATCACGGTTTATAGTATAGACAACCTCACCCTTATACTTTAATTCAGCAGGAAGACTATTGACCCTCCACGTTTTCTTATATTTTCTTGATCTGACATTATAATAATCAGGGTACTCACCTGTCTCTTGAGTCTCTTTCATTCCACCCATCACTTGAGTAATCGATATTTCACTTTTCTGATCTTCTTCAGACATCATTAAACGGGTTTAAATTTTGATTGCTTAACATAACAAAATGATCTTGATATAAAGTATGGCAAATATTAGCATTTGCGCCGCACTACTAAAGGCTCAGCCAGGGGAATATCTTAGCGTATCTAATCTGTCCATTCTTACCGACTGTATGCAATATTGTCCATGTAGTGTGCCGTTTAGAAAACCAATACCTGCTCAACGCCGCCAAAACAGAAGTTAATCTGATGATGCCAGAGTATTCTTACTTTCCCCGACATTAAGTTATTAGTAATATGAGGTCATTCATCTCCTTTAACATCGACATCCCTGGTCTCTTTTTAATTGTTACAACTTGTTTCAACTGCCTGAAGATATACTCACTGTTACAACGGCAAAATTTTGGCTGGATTGAGTGTCCCTAGTTATACTGAATGTTTAGTGCACTACTAGATCCCTTTACGTCCCTCTTCTTAAATCGGATGTTATATTCCGTGCCTGATTCTCGATTAATATCAAGCTCAGCATTCAACTGGGAAGCAAAATTTTCAACAAATGTAAGACCTATAGAGCCTTTTAAATTAGGCCCAATATCTTCGGACAATCCTTGCCCTTTGTCGGCAATTCGCAGTACAACATCCCCGTCATACTCATTCAGTTCCAAGTCTATTATCCCTTTCACGCCGTCTGGGTAGGCATGCTTCCAGGCATTTTTAAGCAATTCATTGATTATCAGCCCTAACGGAATGGCCTGATTAACATTCAAAATAATGTCTTTGACCTTACTGGATAAGGTAATATTGTCTGTACGTCTGTATGTAGTTTTAATATTTTCAACGATGGTATTGATCACTTCCTCTAAAGCAACATGGGTTAGATCTTCTTTTTCGTACATGACCTCGTGAACCCGAGCCATTGTACGGATGCGCAGTATTGTATTCATTAACGCTTTTTCACTGTCTGTAACTCCGTCCTGAAGCGTCTCAAGCTGCATGATGCCTGATATAACGGCCAAATTATTTTTTACACGGTGATGTATTTCTGCAAGTAAAACGTCTTTTTCCTTTGAAGAGCGAGCCAATTTATACTGCGTCTCTTTCTGCTCCGATATATCTTGCCCGGTTCCGATCATGTATGTCTCGTTATCCATTTCAAAACTGGATATGCTGAATATGAAAGGGGCGGGAGGCCCATCTTTAACTATAACGTTTGCTTCAAACATTGCTTCTCCCCCTTCAAAAACGTGTTCAATATTATTTACAACCGTTTCCCGGTCTTCATTTTCAAAATAATCTTCGGGTTGCATTTGCTTTATTTCCTTATCTGAATAACCGGTAGTTCTTTTAATATTATCATTCCAGCGGATGAGCTCTCCCTTCTTATTGTACATAAAAAAGTTGACCGGAAGAGAATTGATAACCTTTTGATTGAATTTATTTTCCTGAAGCAACTGTTCTTTTAGCTGGTCTTGATTGACCCGAAGTCGTAAATGAGTTTCTACTTCATTTGCTAAAATTTGAAGTGATTCCAATTGCTGATCGGTAAGGGTTTTAGGGTCAGAATCATACACACAAGGCACCCAACGGATAATTATCTTCACTTTTTATTGGGATACCGGCATAAAATCGAAGGGGAGGCTCACCTGTAACCAAAGGATTGTCAACAAATCGTTCATCCAGAAGGGTATCCTCAACAACCATGGATTGATCTGCATTTTGTATAGCATGTGTACAGAATCCGACTTCTCGAGGCAATTCCGTAGCCCCCCAGCCTGTAGTAGCCTTGGCCCATTGCCTGTTATTAGTTATAAAATTTATTTGACCAACAGAAGTCCCGCAAACCTGAGCCGCCAGTTTGGTGAGGTTATCAAATGCTTTCTCAGCTTCTGTATCAAGAATATTATAATTTTGTAGAGCTTTTAATCTTTTCTTTTCAAAAATGTCCATTTAATGACTTCATTATGTATTAAAAATCTTTGCTATCTTTTTAAAAAAAATGGTAAGGCAATAACCCCGGGAAAACTAGTAGAGTAAATTCGCATTTGGATTTCTTTATGACTGGCTTAGATATTTGCTCTTACGATTGTTGTTAAACTGATTTTAAGCAAATGCAGTGGTTACCTCATTACATGAGGCGTTTGTAGCAAAATTCCCTCTTATCCATTTGACAATGTGCAATCTACTTTATGATTTTATTATTCTTTAAGGTCATATTGATCTATTTTAGAATATAACAACCTTCTGTTTATACCCAATAAATTTGCGGCTTTGGTTTTATTCCAATTTGTTCGTTGTAAGCCTTTCTGTATCAAATCTTTTTCCACCGACTCTAGAATTTTTTGCATTGGTATACTGCCCTCATCGGTGAATGAGTCATAAATGTTGGATAAATCTGACTTTAAAGAGATAGAGAGGTCTTTCTTCTCGAGTACTTTTCCATTCATTAAAATTGTTGCACGCTCTATTATATTTTCGAGCTCACGAACATTTCCAGGCCAATGATATGACTTTAAATATGTTAGAGCCTCAGGGGAAATTAGTAGGTTGGTATTTGGAGCATACTTCCTGAGAAAATATTTTGTTAAAGGATCAATGTCTTGAATACGTTCTCTTAGCGGGGGGATAGATATATTGAAAACGTTCAGCCTATAATAAAGATCCTCCCGAAAGTTACCATTCTTGACTTCTTTTTTGAGGTCTTTATTGGTTGCAGCAATAATTCTGGCATCCGTTTTAATTGTTTTTTCACTGCCAACTCTTTCAAAAGTGAAATGCTGAAGTACTCTAAGTAATTTGACCTGTGTAGATGGAGCAAGTGTGTTGACCTCATCAAGAAAAATGGTTCCCCCATCAGCTAATTCGAATCTACCTCGTCTTTGCTTATTTGCATCTGTAAAAGCGCCCGCTTCATGACCAAATAATTCACTTTCAAGGAGCGATTCGGGAAGTGCCCCGCAATTAACTTTAATAAACGGACCGTTTGCCTTATGCGAATGCCTGTGGATTGCATCAGCAATGACCTCTTTTCCTGATCCACTCTCACCTTCTATTAATACGGTAGTATCTTTAGAAGCAATTTTACCGACTAATTTGAGTACATCGCGCATTTTTTTACTGGTACCAACTATATGTTGTTCTACCGAAACCAGTCTGCTATTATCATCGTCGTTAGAATTTTTTTCTAATCTTAATACTTTTTTATGCTGGTTTATTGCCGAATCAATGACTTTAAGAAACTCATCTATATCAAAAGGTTTGTCCAAATAATCAAAAGCACCTGCTTTAATGGCTTCAATTGGTTTTTCGTTAGTTCCATAGGCTGTAAATACTATTACAGGTATTCTATTATCGATTTGCTTTAGGGATTTTAGAGCTTGTATACCAGTCATTTGCGGCATTTTAATATCCATTAAAACTACCATAGGGCTATGTTGTCTGGTTTTTTCAATAGCCTCTTCACCATTCGATGCAAGTATAACTGAGTAACCTTCAGTTTCGAGTAACTCAACGAGATTCAATCTCATGGAGGGTTCGTCGTCTGCAATTAATATTAAGTCTGATTTCATGTCCGAGTTATAATTCAATTAATTGGCAGCGTAATTTTTGTTATTGCACCGAGTGAAATGTCGATAGTGTTAGCTTGATCCCAAGAAGATTGATTAATTTCTTCTGTAATTGGATTAATGAATTCAATGCGTCCGTCATGAGCATTTACTATTTCATTACAAATCGAAAGCCCTAAACCAGTTCCATGTTCTTTTTTTGAAAAGAACGGTTCAAATATTCTGGGTTTTATATCATTACTAATACCCACTCCGAAATCCCTAACAATGATTTCAATTTTATTCCTGTCTTTTAATAATTTAGTGGTTATAATAATTTTGCAGTCTTTAGGTGAGGCCTCTATTGAATTTTTTAAAATATTTATGACTACATGATCAATAGCCTCTTCATCGACAAATATTTTTGGAATCTTGGTGTCAAAATCTGTGTGTATTTGTAGATTGTATTTAGGAAAGGCCTCAGATAACCGTTCTATGTTGCGTGATAACAACTCATGCATGTTGATATAGGTCTTTTGATTCTTTAAAGGTTTAGAAAAGAATAGAAGCCTCTTTATTAGAGAAGAAACTCGATCAACCTCATTATGAATTATGTTAAGTGATTGGGAAGTTATAATTGAACTATTTTTGTTATCATCTTTGGATTTTCTGAGCGCCCTCTCCCATATCTGTACCCTAGTTTTAATAATTGAAATAGGAGTGTTTATTTCATGGGCTGTACCAGCAATTAGATTGCCAAGGGTTGCCATTTTATCTTTTTGATAAAGTTCAGCTTGAAGTGCTTTTGCTCTTTCTTGTTCTTTTTGCTGGGTATCAGTCATCTCATTAATTGCCTTACTTATTACTCCAAATGCTCCTCTGTATTCTTTTAATCGATAATCGGAATCGTATTTCATTTTTGATAAACCCTCTTTGATATCTTTAATACGGGTTCGGAGCGTCCATACAATTAAAACAGTGATAAATAAGCCCAACAGGATTGCCCCTACCGTAAGAAAAAATGTACCACTCTGAATGCTTTGGGAGGTAGATAACTTGCGTTCTATGTGCGTACGTGCCCATGCGGCAGCTACTAATTCTCCATTTATATAAATAGGTTGAGTTGACAGCGGAAAAATTGCGGGGTCAAACTGGTGTAATTGCGTGATTAGTGAGTCTTCCTGAATTGTTTTTCTTGCCTGCTCTCTTATTATGTTATAAGATCGCGGAGGAGGGCCAAAAGCCGGCTTTGGATCTTCAATGGTTGGAAAGCTGTAGCCAATAAATTCATCTAACTCGTAGAAGTAAAATCCTCCTTCTAATCTGTGAAAATTGGAAAGTATTTGCTGTACAGAAACAGATAAAAGAGAATCAACGATACGCTCCTCCTGTTTCGTAATCTTATTTATTCCTGCTAAATAAGTATTCCATACAGGCTCAATATCGCTAGTGGTCTGTTGAGTTAATTTTCTAACCGCAGTTTGAGTGATATTTTTATTGTCTTCGATGATATCATCAGCAGATCTTAACACACCTTGGTATAAATAAAAGCTCAAAACAATCATGAATAATATCACGAAAGCGCCAACCAGCAATAATCTGGGGTTTTTGTTAAAAGAAAGAGACATATAACCTGTGATTAAATTCTACAACCAATAATAAATCTGCAGAAATGATGCCAAAAAGTAGATATATATTTTAATAGAGTATATAAAGCTATTTGTATACAAGAACCAAAGTATACTGTAATAAATCATTACAAAATGAGATGTAATGACACAGTGCATTTTAATTGGTTGCTATGTAAATGCCTTTAAACGGACTCTTTGTGTCTTGGCACAGTATTTGTCAAACGTAGATTATCACTTACTTCTCAGGTCATATAATTGTGTAAACCAAAACTTAATACCATATAATATGAAACCACGGATATTGAAAATGTTATCAGATTTCAGTACACCAAAATTAAGGACAACATGTGTTGTCATGTTTGTTTTTCTTGGTCTTTTTTCGGCGGATTTAACGGCTAACGAATTTGAAGATGACCTCCAAAATGCCACAATACACGGATCTGTAATAGATGCTCGTGATGGTGAGCCACTGGTTGGTGCAAACGTTTTTATTGAGGGTACGACAAAAGGAGCCTCAGTTGATACAAATGGAGAGTACGAAATTACAGGTTTAGAGGCTGGCACGTATAATCTTATTGCACGCTTTATTGGTTATCGAAATGTTATTCAAGAAGTAACAGTTGGCTCAGATGAAAGAGTTGAGATTAATTTTGAGCTTAGAAGAGAAGCTATTGGCCTGGATGATATAGTGATTACAGCTACAGGCGAAACAAGAGCAAGAGAAATTGGGACAAGTCTATCTCGTTTAAACTCTAGTGATTTTGAATCTGCTTCAGTGAATAATGCTCAAGATATTTTAACTGGTAGTGTGCCTGGCGTTACAGTATTAGCAAATTCAGGTAATCCCGGTGCAGGTGGAACAATTCGCTTGAGGGGTAACAACAGTATATCTCAAAATAATAATCCAATCATTTATGTGGATGGAATTCGAATAAGTAGTGACGACACGCCAACACATCAGGCTTCACGTCAATCAGCATCTCCACTTAATGATATTAACCCCAATGATATAGTTAGTATTGATATAGTGAAGGGTGCTGCAGCCACAACGTTATATGGTACAGAAGCCTCAGGAGGGGTAATTAGAATTACCACAAGGCAAGGCCAATCAGGAAAAACAGATTGGAATGCTTCAGTGACTACTGGAATTAACAACATGGGGCACTTTGGTCCTGAAGATGATAATCCGGCAGGTTTGTTTGTAGGTGAATGTAGAGGCGAAAATTTACAGACTTATGATGGGACCCGATTTGAGGATGCAAGTTGTCCTAGTAGTGGTTCTTGGTTACAGAATGGTATGGTTCAAAGATATGGTCTGAACGTTTCAAGTGGTGTTGAAAATTTCACTTACTATATCTCAGGTCAGTTTGAAGATGAAGAAGGTGTAATAAATGGTGGTGGTGGAACTCAAGGAGTGGGTTTTAGAGGAAACTTCAGGTTCACTCCACTGGAAGACGTTACCATCACATACAATTCTTTTTATAATCGAAATAATACCGATTGGATACCTTCGGGTAACAACGGTGATGGTTTTGTACTTAATGTTACACGTGGACCTGGAGGAAACTTTTCAGGAGCTTCAGGTTGTGATGACCCAAGTGTGATATGTGTTAATAATGGTGAAATTTTAGAAAGTGATAATAACAGCTTCAGAGAACATTATATCAATAGTTTGGTACTTGAGTCAACAAAAGGCGAGGGACTGAGTAATAGGTTAACTGTTGGCTATGATTACAATACTTCTGAGCTGGAATCCACCCAATACTTTGGATATTCCAGAACACCACAAGGACAACAAAGTATAACCGATTGGAATAAGTCTGTACTATCTCTTGAATATCTTGGTACTCTGGATAAACAATTAAGTCAAAGTGTGGGACTTAAACTGAATTGGGGTGGACAACTATTTAATGAAAAAACTGAAACTACAGATCTATTTTCAGAAGGCTTTTCCGGACCACAGGAACCGACTCTTATTTCAGGAGCAAGGACAAATATAAGCGGCGATACTAGAATTACTGTTGCTACTGGTGGTGTATTTACCCAAGCTGCGTTTGACCTAAATGACCAACTATTTTTAACAGGGGGTGTTAGAGTGGATGGTCACTCGGCCTTTGGTGATGATTATGGCTTACAAGTTTACCCTAAAGTAAGTTTGTCTTATGTCGTTTCAGATTATGATTTCTGGCCAACTGATTGGTGGAATACATTACGACTAAGGGCAGCTGTAGGTCAATCCGGACAGGCTCCAGGAGCTTTTGATGCTGTTAGAACATGGCGACCTATTGCCGGAGAAAATGGACAACCCGGGTTTACGCCAAATCAAATTGGTAATCCTGACTTAGGTCCCGAGACTAGTACTGAATTTGAAACGGGATTCATGGCCAGTTTCTTAGACGGAAGGGTTTCAACTGATTTTACTTATTACAATCAAACTACTTCTGATGCTTTAATTCCCGTACCGGCTGTTGCATCACAAGGATTTATTTCCTCACAGGTTCAAAACATTGGAGAAATCAAAAACTCAGGTGTTGAAATGGAATTAAACCTGAATGTAGTTAACAACTCAAACCTTGCTTGGGATATCAATGCGGGATTCTCTAAGGAGAAAAATGAGGCTGTTGATTTGGGAAATACTGAATCAATTACCGTTGCATATTTTGCAAGAACGGAAATCAAGGAAGGCTATCCTGTACCCTCTGTATTTGGAGCGAAAATTACGAATCCTGATGAGATTGCTGATCCAGAATATGCAGAAGATCAATACTATGGTCCTTCCTATCCTAACAAATCATTTACGTTAGGTACCACATTAAGATTACTGGATGGTGTAGTAATTGATGCACTGGGTGAATTCAAGTATGGTGGATACATGGTTAATGCTACTGCCTATCAAAATGTAAGAAGAGGTGTGTGGCCGCCGTGTTATGACTTGCAAAACCAAGATGTTAATACCCTTACTGCAAGCCAAAGAGCAAAATGTGCGCTTAACTCAGGAAGCGTCTCACCAAGATATGATCACTGGATTGAGTCAACTGACTTTTTCAAATTAAGACATGTTTCAGTGTCATATAATCTTCCTGAAACCTGGATGGTTGGTGGGGTTAAAAATGCTACAATTCGTTTAGCTGCCCGTAACCTCTTAACTATCACAGACTATTCTGGAACCGATCCTGAATTAGATGATTACCGTAATCTTTTGGCAAGAAGAGATTATTACGCGATGCCTACTTATAGGTCATTCTTGGCAACCCTAAACTTTTCATTTTAATCATGAAAATTGAAAAGAAAATTAAACATTCAAAAGAGCCAATGATTATGAAGAAGCTACTTTCAATATTTACAATTCTAATATTTATATACAGTTGCGATGTCGAAAATCCGGGTCCTATTGCCGAAAGTGCACTAAACACTCCAAGTGCTGTTCCCGGCTTAGTAGTTGGGATGTCTGCCGACTTATCCTTTGCCTATCGTACGACAACGAGATGGGGAAGTGTGTGGGCAGATGAATTAACACATAGTGGTACCTTTTCAGCACCAACAATTTTTAGTACCGGTTCTATATACAGTGAAGATATAAACCCGTGGTGGGAAGATGCTCAACGGGCAAGATGGGTTGCTGAAAATGGTATTGAAAGAATTAGAGAGACACTTGGTAACGAATTTGATTCAAATGAGTATGTTGCCAAAGCACATCTTTACGCCGGGTATTCAAACAGAATGCTAGGGGAAAATGTTTGCTTCGCTGTTATCGATGGTGGTCCCCGTGAGGATTACACGGTTCATTTTGAAAGAGCTGAAAGTTACTTCACGGATGCTATTACAATTGCAACAAACTTGAATGACCAAAACCTGTTAAATGCTGCTATTGCAGGTCGGGCTTCCGCTCGGGCAGCTTTAGGAGATTGGGTAGGTGCAGCAGCTGATGCTGAAGATGTACCTGTCGAATATAGATTTGAAGCTATTTATTCTACAAATAGTGGAAGAGAAAATAATGACTGGCCTCCCAATACAATCAATAGAGGAGAATACAGTGTTTTTGGGACACAGTGGGAAGGGTTAAATGACCCGAGGTTACCTCAACAAGTAATCTATGATGCTAGTAATGATACTGCAACTGCCGCAAACGGTACTACGCCATGGATTACCCAATTGAAATATGAGAGTGATGCTGATAATATTGCTCTATCGAAGGGAACGGAAATGCTACTTATAAGAGCTGAGATGGAATTAAGAGAAAATCAAGATTTCAATACAGCTATGGGCTACATCAACCAAGGAAGAAATTACCATGGCTTGGGTGCTTTAACTGCAAACGATATAGCAGAGGCCTGGGGACATCTCCAAGATGAGCGCGGAAAAGATATGTGGCTTGAAGGCCGTAGATTTTTCGACTTAAGAAGATGGAATGATGAAACCGGTGCAGCCAACAATACTTTTCTTGATGGAAGAGATAAATGTGTTCCAATAGGTCAAAGTGAATTGGAAATGAATCCAAATCTCTAATCCGGTAAAATTACAACCCCAAAAGGCAAGCAGGCAAAGTAGTTTAGTTATGCTTCTTTTGGGGTTTTCTATTTAAAAAACTAATCACTATCCCCGATTTCATGAAAAGACGAGATCATATTATTACCAGTAAAATCTATTTATGGCTGTCCTTGGCTGCTTTAATTTTAATTACGGCCTGTAATACCAATTCGGATGCAATTACACCGACGGGAAAAGCCGATCGGGGAAAAAGGTTGGTTGCAGATAACGCAATGGTCAGTTCAGCTCATCCATTAGCCAGTGAAGCCGGTTTGAAGATGTTAAAAGAGGGCGGTAATGCCGTTGACGCTGCAGTAGCCACAGCCTTTGCCCTTAATGTCGTAGAACCAAATATGTCCGGTATTGGCGGCGGGGGCAGCATGTTGATTTGGAATCAACAAAAAAAAGAAACCGATTATGTAGATTTCTATACAGCAAAACGAGCTGAAACCTATAAAGACATTAATTATGATGAGATTGATGAGGAAGAATCCAATCTGCTTTCAGTTGGTATTCCGGGAAGCGTAGATGGTCTATTACAGGCATTAGAAAAACATGGAACTATGAGTCGTGAACAGGTAATGGCTCCGGCTATAAAATATGCAAAGGAAGGTTTCCCGATATATCTAACACTGGCCCAATTCATTCTTGAAAATGAAGAGAAGCTAAAACGGTTTGAGGGAGCATCAAAGACATTTTTTCCTAATGATAAGCCGTTGGCTGTAGGACAGATTTTAAAGCAACCCGAATTAGCTCAAACCCTGCAAAATATTTCTCAGAGTGGATCCTCTGCTTTTTATGAAGGTGACAATGTTAAGGATATAATTTCATTATTAAATGCTCATGGAAATCCAGTCTCTGAGGTTGATTTTAGTGAGTATGAACCGCAATGGGATAAACCTGCTTTATGCGGTGGCTATCATGATTATAAAGTATTGTCTGCTCCATTACCTCAAACCGGTCTTTATATTGTTCAGGCACTCAATATTCTAGAAGATTATGAGCTAAATGAGATAGGTTTACCTACAGTTTCGCCAAAAGCTTTCGATATCTTGAGCTCTGCTATGAGAACAAGTATTGCAGATAGGGTTGAGTATGTAAGTGACCCTAACTGGGAAGAAATACCAATTCTGGGACTGATCTCAGATGAGTACACTGACCAGAGAAAGAAACTGGTAGGAACCGGTATGGCGGCTGAAGAGGTTACTCACGGAGATCCGCCTCAAATATTTGCGAATGACAGTGAGACTGGCTGCAGTACCATTAAGTTTGCCAGTAACTCAACAATGATTAGTACAGAAAGTAATGACTTTGGCTATGTGGTATCAAATGATTTAGATAGGGACTATGATGAAACTGAAGGGCAAGGTGAAACCACACATATATCAGTGGTGGATGCAAGCGGAAATGCAGTCTCTCTTTCTACAACATTAAGCCATGTGTTTGGATCCGGTGCTTGGGTAAACGGGTTTATGTTAAATAACTCTGGATATAATTTCTCTTATCATGAAACTGAGGAAGATTGGGAATCGGATCATGCTTATCGTATTCGATCTTCAACTATTTCACCTACCATAATCCTAAATAAAAATGATGAGGTAAGATTGGTAATAGGGGCTCCCGGTGGAGGCAGAATACCAACAGCTGTTTTACAAAACATTATTTATATACTTGAATACAATCTGGATCCACTTGATGCTATTAAAATGCCCAGGATATTTCCTGATAGGGAAAGCACTGAGGTGCAAATTGAGAAAGGGTTTGATCTAAATATTCTTGATGAGGTTAGAGAAATGGGTTATGATATTCAATCCTTATCTCAAGGATATGCAAGATTATATCTTGTATCTAAAGAAAATGGAAAGTTGATTGGTGTAGCTGATCCGAGACATGATGGCGAGGTAAGAGGGTATTAACTTTTACTTGATCAACTATATCCCTTATAATTTATATACTTTCAAACATTTCAAAAGAGTCAGTAATGTCAGATAAAATTTTACCAATTGTAGGCAAACCGTTTTCATTGGTTTTTATAATTATGGTGGTGTGTTCTATTCAAATAACCGCACAGCACATTCCTCAGCCTTCAGATGTATTTGGGTTTGAGGTCGGCGCCGATTATAAATTGGCGGATTATGACCAAATGCTGGAATACTATGATCAATTAGATAAGGCCAGTGACCGTGTGAAGAAAATCACCATCGGTGAATCCGTATTGGGACGGCCAATGCTCCTGTTGTTTATCTCAAGCAGGGAAAACCTTGAGAACATGGAAAAATACCGGGAAATCAGTAAAAAACTTTCCCGAGCCAGAATAGATAACAAAGAGGCTCTTCAAATAGCAGAAGATGGTAAGGCCATTGTTTGGATTGATGGAGGAATGCATGCCACTGAACTTGCACACGGGCAAATGACTTCTGAATTAGCATACCGAATTGCTACTGAAGAATCACCCGAGATGCAAAATATCCGAGAAAATGTCATTACTTTACTGATGCCAGTCATGAACCCTGACGGTTTGGACATTGTAGGAAGCTGGTATAATAGTAATCTGGGTACTCCTTTTGAGACTACCGGCCCGCCATGGTTATATCATCATTATGTAGGACATGACAACAACCGTGATTGGTTTATGAATAATATGCCTGAGACCTATCATGTGAATGAGATGCTATACAATGAGTGGTATCCTCAAATTGTTTACAACCATCATCAAACAGCACCTTCTTGGGCACGCATCTTTTTACCACCATTTTCAGACCCTGTAAACCCCAATATTCATCCGGGTATAACTACGGGAGTCAATCAGGTGGGCGCTGCTATGGCACAGAGATTTGCTCTTGAAGGCAAACCAGGTGTAGTATCTGATAACAGCTATACCATGTTTTGGAACGGTGGAGGACGCACGACTCCGTACTACCATAATCAGATTGGCTTACTAACGGAAACGGCTCATGCTACGCCAACACCACGATTTTACGATCCTGAAACTATGCCTGAAACTATAGGCAGCGGTATTCCTACTGACGGTACAGATATTTTCTATCCTGATCCCTGGAAAGGAGGAGCGTCTCATTTCCGCGATGCGGTTGATTATATGTTAACAGGCTCAATGGCGGTGCTGGATTTGGCAGCAGAACGCAAGAGTCAGTTTCTACATAATATATATAAGATGGGTCGTGATGCTATTGAAGCAGGAGAGTCAGGAGATCCTTTTGCATATATTATCCCGAAAGACCAATGGGATAATGGTGAGGCCATTGAATTGATAAATATTTTAAAACAAGGTGGCGTTGAAATCCACCAGGCAGAGAGATCGTTCACAGCCGGTGAAAAACAATATCCTGCAGGTTCTTTTGTGATAAAAGCAGCTCAAGCATACCGTCCATTTGTGATGGACATGATGGAGCCTCAAAATTATCCTACCAGGCTTCAGTATCCAGGTGGTCCGCCAGATCCTCCTTACGATTTAGCCGGTTGGACATTACCCATGCAGATGGGAGTGGAAGTGGATCGCATCAATGAATCTTTTGAATTTAGGGAGAGAGCTGTTAACGATTTTGTGGAGCCGGAAGCAGGAGAAATTGATGGCAATGCAGGCTACGGGTTTGTGCTTTCGCCCAAACCAAATGCTGGGGTGAAGGCCATGAACAGGCTTTTGGGAGCTGGTGAGAAAGTTTATCGCGCTCAATCAGGATTCGGCAGCAGGGACAATCAATTTGAAGCCGGATCCATCATTATTGAAAATCAGAATAATACAGAAGAAGCCATTAAGAATATGGCAAGAATGTACGGGCTTGAATTCACCGGTATTTCATCCGAACCCAATGTGGATTTATATGAGGTGAAACGGCCAAAAGTTGGGCTTTATAAATCCTGGGTGGCAAATATGGACGAAGGCTGGACTCGATGGGTATTGGAGAAATATGAATTTGATGTCGACACACTTCATGATAGTGATTTAGTGGAGAGGGATCTTTCACAATATCACTCAATCATTATTCCAGATCAAAGCCCCAGCAGAATTCTAAATGGACATTTGGAGGGAACAATGCCTGAAGAGTATACAGGTGGTATGGGTCTGGAAGGTGCATTGAGACTTCAGAAATACGTGAAAAATGGTGGGACTTTACTCGCTTTTGATTCTGCCAGTGATTTTGTGATCAATCAGTTTGGTTTGCCCGTGAAAAACGTTGTAGCCAATCTTTCAAGTACAACATTCTTTATTCCCGGTTCACTTATCAGGGCGCATGTTTCAAATGATAAACCGATAGCCAATGGGGTACAGTCTGAAGTGGCAACCTCATTCTCTCAAAGCCGGGCATTTGAAATTATTAGGATTGACCGTGAAGGAGAGGGTGGAACAGAAGACATCAAAGAAGCCCCGGCTCTGCCGATCGATATTGTAGTGCGATATGCTGAAGATGACTTGCTTATGAGCGGCTGGGCGCTGGGAGAAAAAGAATACCTGAGTGGAAAGGCAGCTTTGATGGATGTGAAATACGGTGAAGGAAATGTAGTTCTTTATGGTTTCCGTCCACAATTCAGAGGGCAACCCCACGGCACCTATAAACTGATATTCAATCCTATCTTTTTGAGTACAGTAGATTAAAAGAGATAAACACGTTAGATAAAAAACCGTTTCAAATGAGCTGAAGCGGTTTTTTAGTATAATAAAAGCCTGAGTGAATAAAATTCACAAACCGATATTAAGTGGCCTGGTTTTATAGCCTAGAACGGCTTTAAGGGGTGTGTTTGATTTTTAGGCAGCCAAATTTGTACCAATTATGATTTCTAAGGATAAAAGTGCGGGTTGTAATCGAAGATCACCGACTTAAACAGTATAAGATGGTCTTCCCAGGAGTTTTATATCGATTATTTAAAAAGGCCTTTATGCAAGCCTATTAAACGAATTAAGGCAATAGTGAATATGTTATAAGAAATAGTGAAGGTATAATTGTTAACCTATTTAGGTTTAATGGTCTATTGATCATTTAGCCTAAAATAAATGGAGGAGTTGTTATGAAACGAGTAGAGAATAAAGTTATAATTGTCACAGGAGCAGCGTCAGGAATCGGTAAGAAAACATCGCAGGTTTTAGCTTCTGAAGGCGCTAAAGTTGCTATAACGGATATTCAGGATGATGCAGGTCAGGAAGCCGTCGAGGAAATTACAAACAATGGCGGTACAGCAAAATATTGGCATATGGATACTACAAATGAAGAAGAGGTTAAAAATACCTTTGCAGCTATTGAAGATAAATTTGGTTCTATTGATGGCCTGGTTAACAATGCCGGGGTGGAAGGTGTGGATAAGCCAACCCATGAAGTCACTATGGAGGAATGGCAAGAAGTTATAGATGTAAATGTCAATGGTGTTTTTCTATGCACCAAGTATGCCATTCCGGCGATGAAAAAGGCTGGCAGCGGAAGTATCATAAATTTATCGTCTATCTATGGATTAGTAGGCGCAGCTGATCTGCCGCCTTATCATGCATCCAAGGGAGCCGTCCATTTAATGACTAAAAACGATGCGTTATTTTATGCTAAGGATAAGATCCGCGTAAACTCAGTACATCCCGGTTTTATTTGGACTTCATTGGTGGAAAGAGTTGCTGAAGAAAAGGAAGGAGTAACAGTCGAAGAATTTCGCGAAGAACTTGCAGCGGCACATCCGATTGGCCATGTAGGGGAACCGGAAGATATCGCCAACGGAATTCTTTACTTGGCTTCCGATGAATCAAAGTTTGTTACTGGAAGTGCACTGGTTATTGATGGTGGTTATACTGCACAGTAATCAATAATGTTAATCTAAGATCAAACAGTCTGCAATTTTGCAGGCTGTTTTCTTATCAGGAATTACCTGAAAAGAGTAAGATTATATTATTATAGATGGACGTATCGTTTCTGATCGTAATAAATAGTTGGGTCTTCACTCATTTTTTTCACGATCAGTATTCTATGCAGATTCAGTTATGCAATTGTATCAAAGTCTTATCAATTCCAGAATCATGAGCCAGCTGATGAACAGGCTCTCTGTCCCGTAATGATCTATGAATGGAGAAATGACTGCTGGAAAAGTTAAACGTTCAGTATAAAAAAACAGACAATCGTTTATGAATAGTGGGCAGTATACTTGAGCATTAATTGGTGTGCTGAATACGTTAAAGCTAGTTGTTATCCAAGAAATCAAAGATGCCGGAGAAATCCTCCCGGCCCCGTTCATCACTTTTTGCTTGTCCGAACAATTCCTTGGTAATATTGTTGAGGAATAATGGGTGATCTTGTTCATATGCTGAAAGAGAAGCCAGGTGCAAGTCTTTATGCATCAGCTCAAGAGGGAATTGTGTTTCCTGATCACCATTTTTGATCATTTTAGCTTTGGCCTTTAGAAAAGGGGCTGATACAGGAAGATCAGGAAGGGTATCCAATAAGAAATCTTTTGAAAGTCCCATTTTCTTCCCCAAAAGAACGGTCTCAGAAAAAGAAACCATTGCAACGGCTAATAAAGAATTTACAAGCATCTTCATGGCAGTCCCTTTTCCCGTTTCTCCGACATGAACGACTTTTGTGCCCATATGCTCGATCAGTGGTCGCGTTTCTTTCACGTCAGATGGATCTCCACCTATCAAGAAGGTCAGTTCTCCATTTTCTGCCGGACCTTTGCTTCCTGCAACGGGAGCGTCCATGAATCGTAGGTTATATTTTTCAGCTTCATCCGCTTCTTTTAGAGAAAAAGAAGGGTTTACAGTTGTACAATCAACCCACAGAGCTTGCTCCTTCATGGAGGATAGAAACCCGTTTTCTCCAAAAGCTACTTGTTCAATCGCAGCGGGGTCTGAAACCATGGTGAATACAATATCAGATTGTTCAACCGCATCTTCAAGAGATCTTGCGCCATTGGCTCCGGCTTCAATCAAAGGGTCCATGGCAGAGCTGGTTCGATTATAAATTGTCAGGTTCACATTATTCTTTTGAAGATTCTTTGCCATACGGCTTCCCATGATCCCTAACCCGATAAACGTAACTTTTTTGTCCATAACTGCAATTAAGTTTGTTTTGATTGGTACTTAAATTATTCAACAAGCGAAAATGTCTGCTGATTCCATTTTGGTATCAAGCAGTTGCTTGCGGTACTCAGCTACATTTTTAGGTTTCAGCATTCATGTAAATGACGACATTATCATATCTTAAATTAAACAATCCTTTACAGGGAAAAGATGTAAATTAGTTGAAATCCTAGTTCTTATACCACAATAACTACATCACTTTATCATGAAAAGGTCACTAACTGTATTTTTTATAGCTCTCTTTAGTACCGCTGTTTTTGCCCAGGTAAATCCACAGTGGTTACGATATCCAAGTATATCTCCGGATGGAACCACAATTGCGTTTACATATAAAGGAGACCTCTATTCAGTTGCGGCTGAAGGAGGAAATGCAACACAGTTAACTTTTCACGAAGCTCATGATTATATGCCGGTATGGAGCAAAGATGGATCCAGACTGGCTTTTGCTTCCGATCGTTACGGTAACTTTGATATCTATGTGATGGATGCAAAGGGCGGTGAAGCTACTCGGTTGACCTTTCATTCGAATGACGAAAAACCTTATAGCTTTAGCCGTGATGATACAGCTATATTGTTCGGAGCCGTACGTCAGGATCTTGCCAGTCACAGACAATATCCAACCGGTTCCCAGCCTGAATTATACAGCGTTCCTGTAAAAGGCGGTCAGGTTGATCAGATCTTTACTGTGCCTGCTGAATACGTGCAGTTAAGCTCAGATGGAAGCATCATGCTCTATCATGATAAAAAAGGCGGTGAGAACGAGTGGAGAAAACATCACACGTCATCAATAACCCGTGATATATGGAAATATGACCCTGCCTCAGGTGAGCATATCATGATAACATCCTTTGAAGGAGAAGATCGTCAGCCCGTATTTACCCAGGATGAACAGGCCATGTATTTTTTAAGTGAGCGAACAGGAAGTTTTAATGTATTTAAGAAAGATCTGAAAATAGATGGAGTAGTAGAACAACTTACCGGTTTTGAACTTCATCCGGTTCGTTTTTTGAGCATGGGTAATGGTACCCTTGCCTTCGGGTATGACGGTGAACTCTATACAATGAAGGAAGGCAGTGAACCGGTTAAAGTACCGGTCACAGTCCGGACTCAGTCTACGGTCAATGAGGATAAATTCATTACCATAAACGGGGGAGTAGAAGAAATGGCGGTATCGCCTGACGGAAAGGAGATCGCTTTTATCGCTCGCGGTGAGGTTTTTGTGACATCCGTTGACGGTGGCATGACCAAACGGATCACTGACACTCCTGAAACTGAGGCGCACGTCACTTTTACCCCGAAGGGAGATAAAGTAGTGTATGCTTCAGAGCGGGATGGGAAATGGAGTATTTACCAGACCGAGATCGTAAGAAGTGAGGAAGAACCCTTCTTTTTTGCTTCAAGTTTGTTAAAGGAAACGGCCTTAATAGAAACTGAAGAAGGTAATTATCTGCCAAGATTTTCACCCGACGGAAGTAAAATTGCCTATGTAGCCGGCAGAAGAACCCTGAAGGTAAAAGATCTGAAATCCGGAAACACTACCGACCTTATGACGCCGGAAGAATTGTTCCATATGAGGGACGGAGACAAGTATTTTCGCTGGAGTCCGGACAGCAAATGGCTTTTGGTAGGCTGGAGTAAATTGCTGAATAACAGTGAAGTGTTACTTCTGTCAGCGGACGGAGAAGACCGCTATAACCTGACTGAAAGTGGTTATTACGATTATTCACCAAAGTGGATAAACGATGGTAAACAAATGATCTGGTTTAGCAATCAAGATGGACTAAAAAGTTATGCTACCAGTGGCAGTTTCCAAAGTGATGTGTATACCATGTTCTTTGACCAGGAGTCCTGGGATAAATTCAACATGAGTGAGGAAGACTATAAACTCATGCAGGAAATTGAAAAGGTCAATAAGGCAGAAGGTGGTGACGACGAAAATGATGATGAGGAGAAAAAAGAGGAAGAAGAGGTCAAGAACATGAACATCGATTTTGACCGGATGAAAGACTGGACAAAAAAGCTGACGATACATTCCAGCTTTATGTCGGATGCCACATTATCCAAAGAAGGAGATAAACTCTATTACCTGGCCCGTTTCGAGGATAATTATAATTTATGGGAAACCGACCTGAGGACCAGGGAAACGAAAATGGCTATTAAGCTGAATACCGGTGGAGGCAGTCTTACCTGGGATAAGGATATGGAAAACCTCTATCTGTTGAGTCGGGGTCGAATTTCCAAGCTTGATCTTTCAGGAAATGCTTCGAAAGGCATCGAGATTGCCGGTGAAATGGATCTTGATGCGGGAGATGAAAGACAAAAAATGCTGGATCATATCTACATACGTACAAAAAATGTCTTTTATGAACCCACTTTCCATGGCAATGACTGGGATATGCTGTACGAAGAATATCAAAAATATGTTCCCTATATAGGTAATGCTTACGAATTCGCTGAAATGGTTTCCGAGTTGCTTGGTGAGTTGAATGTTTCTCATGCTGGTGCAGGTTACAGCAGCAGTATTGATAATGCTGATGCTACGGCTTCTTTAGGGATATTCATGGATTATGAACATGAGGGTAACGGTATCAAGATCGGGGAAGTCCTCGAAGGTGGTCCTCTGGATAAAGCCGGTCTTGACGTAGAATCAGGAATGATCATTCAGAGTATTGACGGAGAGACGATCAGCCCGGACCGGGATGTAGCAACTTATCTGAATCGTAAGGCAGGTCAGTTTACCTTGTTGGAAATTACCGACGAAACTGATAAGAAGTCCAGACAGGTAAGGATCAAGCCTATCAGTTTACGTGAAGAGCAGAACCTGCTCTATGATCGCTTTGTGAAGATCAATGCTGAAGAAGTGAGAAAAATGTCGAATGGGAAACTAGGTTATGTGCATATCCCGGGCATGAGCGATGGGCCTTATCGTGATATCTATAAAGATATGTTGGGAAAATATTACGATACCGAGGCTATTATCGTGGATACCCGCTTTAACGGCGGCGGTGACCTGGTGGCCGATCTTGTTATGTTCTTTTCAGGGGAAGAGTTCATAACCTATGCTACAGCCAGAAAAGCGGTAGGTGGAGAACCTACTTCCAGATGGACAAAGCCGACTCTGACCATGTTCAATGAATCGAACTATTCAGACGGACATTGCTATGCTCAGGGATATAAGGATATGGAACTGGGACTCACGGTAGGTATGCCTGTGCCGGGAACCTGTAGCTTTGCAGGCTGGGAAGGACTTCCCAATGGCGGTTATTGGGGAGTGGTTCCGGTCAGCGCAAAGAATAAAGCCGGTGAATGGATGGAGAATAACCAAACCGAGCCGGATATCAAGGTGAAAAATCAGCCGGAAATAATTTCAGCAGGCAGAGATCAGCAGCTCGAAAAGGCTATTGAAGAGCTTATGAAGCAGGTGAATGAATAAAATTAGGATAAATTCGATAGAAAAGACATAAAGCCGGTTAGATACAAACCTGAATTGTGTATTATCTAATTTTCTTCGTGATCCGCTCAAATTGCTCGTTCGTAAGTACGTTATGATTTATCAACTTTTTGGCCACGTTTGATCACCGGCGTTATTGATCTAAAACCAGGATAATATAGTATTTCGATATCGATATATTTGTTTTTTAAAGAAATCTAGACCTTGAAGTTGCTTTGGCGCCCCTCTATTTCTATAAAAAATGCTGAATGTAGCAGGTGGTCAAGGTGAATTAATGGCTTAACTTAAATTTTTAAAGACCGAAAAAGGGTGTAGTGTAATAATTGAACTGAGTTATTATTCACTTAGGTCTCTCATATCCATACGTATGCTTTTAAGTGCAACCGGTTTGAGCTTATCATTACTCTCCAGTTAGATCTTTTCCTCTTGGGTAGCATGGAGGGCACGTCCGATCTTTTGTTTGAGCGCATTATAACCTTCATGTAAAATTTGAATTTCATTTGTTTTGTGTGTGAGGCAATTTTCGCTGAAAGCATATTTAAAATTAATCTAAACAGATATTGTATTACGTTTAAGCATGAAAGCAGATTAATTATTAGAGAGAAAAGCCATGGAGAAAAGCTATCCTCACAAGAAACCACAAAATGTATTGGTAATTCTTGTTTCTACGTTTGTGTTTTTTGCTTTTACAGCGCTTAACGATTCTGACAAATATAGCAGCCTTACGGACGAAGGGTTTTATTCCATTGATACAACCTATACAGATTCTAAGCTTTCAGGTAAAGAAATTTATATGCAAGCTTGTGCAAATTGTCATGGAACCGATGGAAAAGGAGGATCAGTCAAGCAACTTGGTTTGCAAACACCTCCGGCTGATTTTACGGATTGTGATTTTGCGAGTAGAGAACCTGATGGTGATTGGATTGCTGTTGCACATCAGGGCGGCCCCACAAGAGGATTCTCCACAGAGATGCCAGCATTTGGTGAGGCTCTTTCCGTCGAAGAACTTCAAAGGGTTATGAATTACGTCCGCACATTTTGCACGAACGATAATTGGCCACGGGGGGAACTGAATCTGCCAAGAGCTTTGGTCACTGAAAAAGCGTACCCTGAAGATGAGGCTGTGTTTTCGTCTTTTATTGATGTGGAAAATGAAGGAGCAGTGACAAATGAAATTGTTTATGAGCAACGCTTTGGTATTAGGAATCAGATAGAAATCGTATTTCCGTTTGGGTACAGCCAAATGCCGGGTGGTGATTGGAGTGGTGGACATATGGGCGATCTGGCAGTTGGCGTGAAACGTGTTGTCTATCACAATTATGAAAGCGGAACAATTTTCAGTTTAACCGGTGAAGTGATACTGCCGACAGGCGATACGGCTACCGGTTTTGGCAAGGGTACAACGGTTTTAGAGCCATTTGCTTCCTTCGGACAATTACTACCGGCAGGCGGGTTCATTCACGTTCAGACAGGTTTGGAATATCCGATGCTAAAGGATAAAGCAGAAGATGAAGCATTTTGGCGAGCCGCACTAGGTAAGAGCTTTAACCCAAACCCCTGGGGCCGAACATGGTCACCCATGGTGGAAATGCTTGGATCAAAAGAGTTGGAATCCGGAACTGAGGTTCATTGGGATATTGTGCCTCAGATGCAGGTCACTCTTAACAAACGCCAGCATATCATGCTTAATGTTGGCTACCGAATACCGGTAGATGATGCCGGCAGAGATTCTCAGTTTATGGTCTATATATTGTGGGATTGGTTTGATGGTGGTTTTTTTGAAGGGTGGTAGAGCAGATTAGATGCAAATTGGTATAGTAAATAGTTTAATTAATGAGAGAAAGCGATGTTTAAAAACCTGATAATCATTATTTCACTTCCAATTTTGACGATTGCCTTAAGCATCGGTATAAATAATTATCGGGCTTTAAACCCGGATCCTGTACCTCAAATTCATGGTATGGATCTTGACACGGCAGAAAAGATGCTTTTCTCGACAGCAGATAATTGCATGAACTGTCACAATAATTTAGTTACATCATCGGGTGAGGATATCTCTTTTGGTGTTGACTGGCGTACCAGTATGATGGCCAACTCAGCTCGTGATCCCTACTGGCATGCAGCCGTTCGAAGAGAAGTAATGGACCATCCTGAATCTCAGACTGCCATCGAAGATGAGTGCTCTACCTGCCATATGCCGATGGCTCATTATCAGGCGGAAACTCAGGGGCAAATGACGCAGGTATTTGCCAATCTTCCGGGAAGCCAAACCGTAACTGAACACAGCAAGCTGGCAATGGATGGAGTATCCTGTACTACATGTCATCAGATTAAAAGTGATAATTTTGGGGAGCGTGAAAGCTTTGTTGGTGGGTTTCTTATTGATACCGAAAAACCAATGGGTCAGCGTGAAATCTATGGTCCATATTCCGTAGATCAGGGTCGATCAAATATAATGCACTCTTCATCAGGTTTCGTGCAGGCGGAATCAAAACACCTTATAGAATCAGAGCTTTGTGCAACCTGCCATACGCTTTATACCCATACTCTGGGACCTGATGGAGAAGTGATTGGCGAACTCCCCGAGCAGGTGCCCTACCTTGAATGGAAACATAGCAGTTTTGTCAATGATCAAAGTTGCCAATCCTGCCACATGCCGGTAGTAGAAGAAGACACGCCAATATCTTCTGTTTGGGGGCAACCTCGTGAGGATGTTTCAAAGCACTCTTTCAGAGGCGGTAATTTCTTCATGCAAAGAATGCTAAATCGCTATCGGGATGAATTGGGAGTGCAGGCTTTGCCTCAAGAAATGGACGCTGCTGTCAATCGAACCATCAAGCACCTGCAAACCAAATCAGCTTATATATCCATTACCAATTCAGAAGTAGTTGGGAATGAACTGATTGCTGATGTGAACATTGAAAACCTTGCCGGGCATAAACTTCCAACTGCTTATCCGTCCAGACGCGTGTGGGTCCATTTCTCAGTGACAGATGAGGATGATAATGTTATTTTTGAATCGGGTAAAGTAATGCCTAATGGCTCAATTGCAGGAAATGATAACGATCTCACCGGTAATCAGTATGAACAGCATTACAGTGAAATCACCGAGGAAGATCAGGTGCAGATCTACGAAGCAATACTTGTGGATCCTCAGGATCGCGTAACGACCGGACTCCTTACCGCAATTCGATACATTAAGGACAATCGAATTTTACCTAAAGGTTTCGATAAAGTCACAGCAGAGCAGGATATTGCCGTTAAAGGTTCTGCAGATAATGATAATGATTTCACGGGTGGCGGTGACCGCGTTCGATATCGAGTAAAGTTACAGGATGTGACCGGACCACTTCAGGTCAATGCAGAACTGTATTATCAGCCTATTGCTTATCGGTGGGCCCAAAATCTTGACTCATATGAGGCAAAAGAGACCAACAAGTTTGTGGGTTATTACAATTCTATGTCCGAATACTCCTCTGTAGTTCTCACCTCTGCAAAAATCTCAGTAATGAATTGAAAGTATCTATATAAAATCCGTAATACGAACTCCCTGATCATGTTTGGGCAAACGTATTTCCGTTTGGGCCTCTTATATTTAGTTCTCTTTTAAATTGCAAATGTGCTTTCATGCCTTGCTCGCTGGTAATTTTATAATCTGCTTGTAACTGTTGACTAAGTATTTCCACAAGAGTAAAACCGAGAGTGGGTGCTTTTTCAGGATCTATATTTTTATCAATTCCAACACCGTCGTCAAAATATATGATATGCACATCCTCTCCCTGTAAGCTCATATTTATATCGATCAGCCCATGCTTTTTATCATTAAAAGCATGTTGGTATGAATTCGAAATGAGTTCACTCAAAATTAATGCACAGGGTATAGCCTGATTGATATTAAGGTCCATTGCATCGGAGTGGATATGCACTTGTATGTTATCCGACTTATCTTGGTACAGGTTTTGGAGAATCTCAATCAGCTCATTGATGTAGGTGTCAAAAGAAATGCTAGAAAAACTCTTCGATTTATAAAGGTGTTCATGAATAGCCGCCATTGATTTGATACGTCCCATGCTTTTTAAAAGTGACGTATTAGCGGTAATATCATCCTCAAAGCCGGATTCCAGCTGTAATAATCCTGATACCACGGCTAAGTTATTTTTTACCCGGTGATGAATTTCCATCATCATGACTTCTCTTTCCTCAAGAGCCTTTTTAAGCTCTAATTCTATGTTTTTTTGCTCCGTTATATCTTGTATAGAACCGATTATGGTTAAAACTTTTCCTTCCTGGCTAGTTATTACCTCTCCCCTTTCATATACGTGTATGCGTTTACCACCCGGCAGGATCACATCGTGCTCAAAGTCTTTAAAATCAGCACCACTTGATGCCCTTTCTAAAACCATTTCCATTCGTTCTTTTGCGTGTGAGGGTAAGCGATCGAACAGAAGTTCAAGAGAGGCAGTGTGCTCTATTTTATCATACTGAAGGATTTCAAAGGTTTCATCCGACCAGTAGAGTTCATCGTGTTGCAGGTCCCATTCCCAACTGCCTATTTTTGCTACATGTTGGGCATTTTTAAGACGCTGATAGGCTTTTTGAAGGCTTTTTTCTTTAGCTTCATTTTCACGTATTGCTTTTTTCTCTTCTGATATATCTATGCCTATAAGCACCGCAAATTGTTCATCCTCAATATTCTGGCGAAAACCGGTAAACAGAAAAGGAATTTGTTTGCCGGTTTTGGTTAAAATTGTTAACTCAGCCTGGGCAGACTGTTTGTCAAAAATTTCATTGAGTTTCAGTAAAGCACTTTCGGCTTTATCCGGTGGCAGGAATTTAAAAAAATGCTGGTTATCTATTTCTTCCGGGCCGTATTCCGTGATAGCTTCCAAGTTTTTATTCAGCCTTTCCACTATCCCATCTTTATTGATAAGGCAAAAAATTCCGGGGAGGTTCTCGATAATGCCATCACTGAGGCTTTTCTCCTTCAAAAGTAGATTTTCGGTCGCTTTGCGTCGCGTAATGTCTTTTCCTGTGATGTAGAGCTTGTCTTCCGTCAATGAGGTATTTAGCATCAGGCAAATATTATCGTCTGATTTTGCTAAAAAATTTACCTCAAAATTAAACACGCCTTTATTATTTTCATTCTTCCATTGCTTAAGACGATCAACGTAATCTGATGAATTTGATGAGCCAAGGTATTGCGTAAGCCGATTTCCTTCCAGATTTTTTGAGGTGTAGCCAAATTTTGTGTCTATTTCTGTATGCACTTCTTCGATAACCAGAGAGTCTGGATCCACTATCATCAGGATATCGAGGGAGTTCTTTAAAAACCGTCTTTTCTTCTCAAGTTCCTCATTTTTCTTTTGAATCCGTTGCTTTTGAGAAATTAAATCTAGCCGTGCTTCTACCTCAGAGGCAAGAGTTCTTAGTGCCTCTTTTTGCATATTGGTTAGTTCCCCGGCCTTATCATCGATCACGCATAAGGTTCCTTTCAAATCCTCTGTAACTTTAAAACCCACCCCAGCATAAAATTTAATATTTGGATCTTCTCGCACGGCTTCAATGTGCCGGACTCTTTCATCGCTCTCCGTATTCGGAATATATAGGAGTTCACCATCCTTTGTGGTAAGCTGACAAATAGTGTCGGCTTTGGGGATCTGCGTATTTTCCCAGCCGACATTAAATAGTGTCCATTGGTATTTATTATCAAGGCAGTTAATCATCGCTGCCCATGTGCCACAGATGTAAGAAGCGAGGCGAACAATATTTTCAAAGCTATCCGGCTTTCCGAATTCACTTTGTATAACTTGTTTCATAAAATTCGCTTCCCTCTTTGATTGGCTTTTTTGTGTGTATTTTTTTATAGATTGATGCTTGTTGATAAGCTAAGAAACAAAGGATGCCTTAAATCTCAAATTTGAGAATGTTAGAATTACAATATTTAACACAGTCTATCTCTAATAAGCTCAAGCTCCTTGAGGAAGTTTTAGATCTTGATCCTTCTGAAATGGCGAAAATATGTGGCTGTAGTTTAGCCTCGTATTATAGGTACCGCGCAGGTAAATCAGTTCCGGGGTGGGATTTTCTGGTTCAAATTATTAATTATGATAAAAGAGTTAACCCAAATTGGCTGCTCAAGGATAGCGGGCCGGTTCTTAATAATGCTGCTTTTCCTTCTACAGACAGTACTATTAAGCTTCCTTTTTATAAGATGTATGAAGACAATATTAGCGGTGAAGGATCCCTGAGTATTTCTGATTGGCGTTCGAGTAAAGAAGAAATTACGATATGCCTTGACATTTTTAAATTTGTAAATATCGAATCGTTCGATAATTTAATTGTTATAAAAGTACAATGCGATGCAATGTATCCTGATATTAAACCAGGAAGCATAACTATTATCGATAGAGAGCAAAAAAATATAAACTTAGATGGTATTTATTTAATTAAGTTTACTGATGTTATACGTATGAAAATGGTTCAGAAAGCTCCCAATAATAAAATTCAGCTCTCCACGATCAATAGTAAATACAAACCCATGCTTATTCCTTTAGAGGAATTAGAGGATAATATAATTGGCAAAATTATTTGGGTAGGGACCCCCTATAATTAATTAGCAAAAAGAAACTACACCTTTTCAATTTTTATATATCACAAACAAATCTCATGCCACCTTCTGGTGATTGTTTATATGCTCTATAAGATAATTTGTGTGTCATGATGAAAAGAAAACAAACGAGCGCATACTTTGGTTTATCCTGAATATGATTCTAAAGGTGAATCACGGGGTTTATTTAAGTATACCAAATGCAGTATTGAAGTTATTTTGAAAGTATCGGACTGTACTTTAAAAGTTTCCAATGAATAATAAAAATACAATAGCAGGCGCAGGGCCTAATGAAATGCCCGCGCCCTCGTTTCTGTTATATCTTTGAATATTTAAAACAAAACTAGTGGACGAATTATGAGCAATTCAAATAAAGCGAAATTATCTGAAGGTGACGACGTGAAGGAAATCCTGGCAACAGGTGAAGACGTAGGATTGAGAATATGGAAAAATGAAAAGCCGGGTGCTGACAAAGAAACACACAGCAGTCCTTACGAAACAGTCGGCTATGTATTGAAAGGCCATGCAGAATTACATCTTAACGATGATGTGATTGAGTTGAAGGAGGGAGATTCCTATTTGGTTCCAAAAGACACGGCACACACCTACAAAATTTTGGAAACATTCTCAGCAGTAGAAGCAACATCACCACCGGCACATCTGCAGTAATCTGAAATCCTTAGATGTCATTATTAAAAGCCTGATGGTTATTCCATCAGGCTTTTTGTTTTTTTGAATGTGCTCAGGGAGCGATCCAGTTTCTTTTCCGGGATCCATCCGAGAAACGTTGAAAAGCCCGTAAATGACGATGGCCATTCAATTGAAGAAACTTCATGCTTTTAGCTTTGATGGTTATCACACAAAAATTTTCGGCACTTTCCAGATCCCAATCGTAGGCTTCGGCGGGATCTTGGATTACTTCTCCAGGACTTCTATGGGCTGTATAGGAATAAGCTCCATGTGAACCGGATTCATTCCAATACTTCATTTTTTTATGGTTCTCTGTTAGAAGGGAAGCTTTTCCTTTAATGCTAACCTGAAGTTTTTCTTCAGGATCGTAAAAGAGAAGACTTACAGAATCATTATTCTTGATCTCCTCAACCTTTTTGGACCGGGCATCAGTAAAAACAGTGATAAGAACGTCATCTTTACTGAATTCTCGCAGTACTACCATCCGTTGTGCAGGCGCTTTCTCTTTACTAAGGGTAGCCATCGTTAAGTAACGAAAAGCGTGATCCGGTTTTTTTGAAGCTTGTTCTAGTTGATCAAAAACCAGTTCCCAGGCGTTTTTAAGATCCATGTGGTGCTTAATGACTGACATTTATTGTCCTATAGTTGTTGCTTGAAATTGAAGCAGTTGTTCACCTTGAAATTTGTAATAAATTTTAATGGGATTGCAACAAACCTCACAATCCTCAATGTATTCCTGTTCGGGGTAGAACTGTTCCAAGATCATGTTGATCTGAACCCCGCAGTAAGGACACATAAATGTATGTTCAAACTCACCTGTAATCTATTAACGCGATAGTCATTAGTAAAAGTTCTATACATAGGTTAAAAAATATTCCGTTATCCGTGTCCCGCTTCGGGATGTTTATCAAGATCTCTGTTTGATCTTTATGCGAAGGTTCATCTCAGATCTTACACTCCATCACAATGTTCAAAATTTTTGTATCTAATCCATTACATTGCATGTAATTACTGAACGTTAACTAACCTTATTTGATATGAAAAGAATTGGGCTATCATTGCTTTTAGCCGTTATTATGTTCGGCCAGGCTTTTGCACAAAATTTTACTCCGTTAAATAAACCGAATTGGCCGGAATCGGATACTACCATGTACACCGTTGGCGGTGAACGGCATGGGATCAGTTTTTTTGAACAGCATCGGTTTCCGGAAGTTGAATATGAAGCAGGAGAGGAACTGACATTTAATACGTACCACACGGTGAATGTAATGTATGAATGGTATCAGCGTTGGGCTGAACAATATCCTGATATAGTAGACTTATACGAGGTTGCTAAAAGTTTTGAGGGACGAGCCATTCTCCAGATGACGATCACCAATAAGGAAACAGGAAAACACACTGATAAACCCGCTGCTTATTTTGAAGGTGGGCGGCATAGTGGCGAGATCACCAGCAGTGAATCTATTTTATGGCTTACTGAACACCTGCTTGAAAATTACGGAAAAGATCCTGAGATAACTGAATTGATAGATACCAAAGCCATTTATCTCCGTCCGCAAAATAATCCGGACGGCTCAAATCTTTACCTTCATACAGCTCAGGCAAACCGAAGCTCTGTTCGGCCACATGATAATGACAGAGATGGTCTCCTGGATGAAGATTCTGCTGAAGATCTGGATGGTGACGGCATCATTTATTCCATGCGAAAAAAAGCCGATCCTGATGAAATGGATGAAGCTAATTATATCATTGACCCCAGAGACCCGGAAGGTCGACTGATGAAACGAGTGCTGGCAGGAAAAGGTGATTGGTTTGTCTATTCTGAAGGCATTGATAATGACGTAGATGGAGACTACAACGAAGACGGCATTGGCGGACTAGACCTTCATCGTAACTATGCTGAAAACTGGAGGCCGGATGTGGGGCGTGAACTTACCGGCCGGGGTTATACTCAATATGGAGCGGGAGATTACCCGCTAAGTGAGCCTGAATCAAAATCTGTGGTCATGTGGATGCTGACCCATCCGAATATATCCGTCGTAAACTCAATGGACACGCGTGTTCCTATGCATTTACGTCCGCCATCCACTTCAAAGAGTGAAGAGCGAATGTACCCTCAGGATCTTGCCCTTTATGAAAAGTACGACAGCCTTGGTCTTGAGATCACAGAATACCCGTGGGCCGGGGATGTCTACGAGACCTATATGACCCGCTATCCGACCAACAGAGTAACTGGAGATCCTTCAAGGCCAAGCCCACTGTTTGGCCACGGGCCTGATTTTGGATATTTCTATTTTGGCTCCATCTGGTATGGCGATGAGCTATGGAATAACGGTGCGATGGAAGATTATAACAAAGATGGAATTTATGACGATTATGATGCTTTGCAATGGGATCTTCGTGAAAATGAAGGCCGAGGCTTTAAGGCATGGACCAAATTTGAGCATCCTGAACTTGGTGAAGTTGAGATCGGTGGGTTTCACCCCAAATTCTTCAGCCAGAATGGGCCACCATGGCAGCTTGAACGATGGGCCGAAAAACAAGCCTTATTCAATTTAATGATGGCAAAGGAACTTCCACAACTTACCCTTGATGATGTAAACATTGAGCAAACTGAGGAGAATACCTATAAAATATCCGTTAGCTGGACGAACACCGGAGAATTGCCGGTCGCCTTAGAGCAGGCACAGCTGGTTAAAATTGTCCGGGAAGATCGGGTTCAGCTAGACTTTGATTCTGAGCTTACCAAGGGCCATGAAGATGCCAAACTCAAGATCATCACTCCTGAGTTATACGATAAGACGATCCGGGCCGGATATACGGATGCCGGAGAATCTCAGGAAGTATATTTCGAGGTTGAGCTGAACGGCATTGAAGGCGCGAGGGGCACTGTTAAGATCCTATCGACCCGTGGCGGTTATATTGAGAAAAAGATCGAACTGGGTAATCCACCTGAGGAAGAATAACCTTTTCTGTTTTTGTTAACATTTCAAGCCCTGCACATCTATCATGAAGTGCAGGGCTTTTTGTTTTTGAGCACAAACCCTTTGTGTCAGGGTAAGGCCACCTTTCCTTAGAGTACCGCTTTAGAATCTTGCCTATTAGGAATGAGAATAGGTTCTGGCCAAAGCAACTCCCTTGTGCTAAAAACTTATAGTTAAGCTTCGGGCTCTATCACGTAGCCGGAGCTTCGTGACGAGTATAGAAGTATTTGTTAATTTACCTGCAGATTAATGAAAGAAGTGTTTTATTGCATTTGGTAAATCACTTATAATAAAACAAAGAGCTATGAATGTGTTTGCAGGCACACTTGGGTTAATTTTAATGGTATTTCTTTTTGTTCTTGGAATACTGTGGATCTTGGTCCCATTCCTGATCATGGGTACAAATAAAAGATTGGATAAATTGATTCGCCGGGTTGAAGATCTTGAGCGTGCGTCTAAAGTATCTCCCAATAAGAAAAAATAGCCTTCTTTTGGTCTCAAGTAGGTTTAAGCATCTATATTTAGATCTTATGAACCGTATCTACTATCTTTTCATATTGTTACTTTCTTTTTTTGTAACGAGCTGTTTGGGTCCGGTTTCCGAACTCTACCCCGAAAATAAAGAGCAACGTCCGGTTCAGGTGCATGTGGTGAATCTTGGCTGGCATACTGCTATTGCTTTTGAGGGCGAATATTTAAGAAAAAAGCTACCGCATCATAAAGAAATGCCGGGATCAAGGTTCCTAATGATGGGTTGGGGAGATGCCAAGTACTATCCGGCTAAACGGACGGGCATTGGATTGCTACTCAGAGCGGCTTTTTGGCCAACAGGAAGCGTACTTCACGTGGTTGGCTTTGATGATGATGTAGAAATCTATTTTTCAGGAACTGATGTTGTAGAGTTACATCTTAGCGAAGATGGTATGGAAGAGATGATCACCTATATATCAGAGCGTTTTCAAAGGGACGGGGAGGGAAAGCTGGAATATGCCGAGCCTGGATTGTACAGGAACAGTGCCTTCTTTAAGGCAAAGGAACTGTATTTTTTTCCAAGAACGTCAAACAAATGGACGGCCCGGGTGCTTCGAAAGAGTGGGTACCCAATTACACCATTTTATGCCATCACCGCTGATAATGTAATGCGGCAGGTGAGTAAGCATTGATCTTAAGATAGGTCCGGAATGTCTTATTCAGAAGTTATTATTTAATTGCCTTCCCAACGTCTTGGTTAGGAAGGATTGTGTGCACCAGCCTGCCACTCAATAATTAAAACAGAACTAGTAGCCCGCAGCTTGACCATCCACCCTCGACTCCGAGGCCCCAAAATACACTCCATTTTCATGGTCGCGCATGATAGCCTGGAAGCGGCCAAAGAAGCTGTCTCCGATCTGTACGTTATGCCCCATCTGTCGAAGAGCCTGAACCACATTAAAATCCACCCCGGATTCAATGCTCACTTGACCTGAATTGGTCAATTTATCCGAGAGCTCGTCAGTAGGCTGTGTCGACCCAGAGTGTTCCCATCGGAAGGCGTCTCCAGCCTGCTGAATATTCATCCCAAAATCGATCACGTTCGTTAGAATGCTGACATGTCCGATCGGTTGATAACCGCCCCCCATATTGCCAAATGCCATGATGGGTTTGCCATTCTTCATCAAAAATCCGGGAATGATGGTGTGAAACGGTCGCTTGCCCGGAGCATAGACATTGGGGTGATTTGGATCGAGGGAAAAAAGTTCACCACGGTTCTGAAAGCTGAATCCGGTTCCGGGAACCACAAAACCTGTTCCCATGCCACGGAAATTACTCTGAATGAGTGAGACCATATTGCCTTCCTCATCAGCCGTTGTAAGGTAGATCGTATCGCCATCTTCCAGTACCTCAACCCCTGTGGTGAGATCACGGCGGGCACGATCACCGATCAGTTTACGTCGCTCAGCGGCATATTCTTTGGATAGCAATTTGTCGTAGGGAACATCATGAAAAGCAGGGTCGGCGTAATGTTTGGCGCGATCTTCAAAAGCCAGCTTTTTGGCTTCGATCATTAAATGAAGGGTTTTTACAGTTCCAAATCCTGTTTCGGTCAGGTCGAATCCTTCCAGAATGTTGAGCATCTGAAGGACAGCAGTCCCCTGCACGTTTCCACCCACTTGATACACATCATAGCCCCGATAGTTCACGGTTTGTGGTTTAACCCACTCTGAGTGGTGTTTGTCAAAATCCTCATATCGAAGGTACCCGTTATTTTCTTTCATCCATGCATCGATCTTTCTGGCGATCTCTCCACGGTAAAAGGCATCCCGGCCTTGTTCAGCAAGCAAACGGAAGGTGTTGCCAAGATCGGGATTGCGAAAAACCTCGCCTTTTTCAGGTCCTTCGCCGTCGATGGTAAAGGTTTCCTCAAAAGCACCGGGTTGTTGTTTCAGGAAGGGGACACTGCGTCTCCATGAGGCTGAGATCGCCTCACTGACCGGGAAGCCATTTTCAGCATAAAAGATCGGTTCAGATAAAATAGCATTCATGTCAGTCGATCCAAATCGATCATGCATTTCGAACCATCCATCAACGGCTCCGGGTACGGAAACTGAAAGCAGGTCGTAAGCAGGAATATCGTCTTCTCCTTTTTCTTTAAGGATCTGCATCAGGCGGTCGTATGAAAGTCCGCGTGGAGAGCGCCCACTTGCATTCAGCGCATAAAGTTGACCACTTTCGGCATGCCAGATAATGGCAAACAGGTCGCCACCGATGCCGTTACCGGTGGGCTCCATAAGTCCCATGGCGGCGTTGGCGCCAATAGCTGCATCAATGGCATTACCTCCATTTCTGAGGATATCCAGGCCAACCTGTGTAGCCAAAGGCTGACTTGTGGCCACCATGCCGCGCTGAGCGATAACCTCAGAACGGGTAGAGATCAGATTACCGGATTCGCGGTCGATCTGTGCGAGTATAGTTTCTGACGGTATAAGAAGCAGTGTGAATAGGAATGGAGCAAATAGGGTATGAAGGCGTTTCATCAGTGGTTGAATTTTATTAAGTATGAATTGGATTATACGATCCGATGATGCCTTTTACAAAACATACTGTTTCAAGGCGATCTTAATGCTTCCTTTTAGGGATCTGAAACGCATTGAGCAGACTTCGGGTTACGATGATACACTCACTCACACATATAGTATAAAAAACTCATTATGGATAATACCTTAAAGTCACAAACACCTCATTCTAAAAACCCTTCATCCTGGCGTTCTAGAAAAGTGGCTATTGTTGGAGCCGGCGCTGTTGGGGCCACTTTTGCCTATGCCATGGCACAAAATGGTGCAGCTGACGAGGTCTGCCTTATCGATGTAAATGAAGAGCTCTGTAAAGGGCAGGTTTTGGATCTGGCACATGGACTGCCATTTTATCCAACCAGCGAGATATATGTCGGTTCAGAGCAAGATTACCGGGATGCAGATGTTATTGTGATCACGGCAGGGGCGGCACAAAAGAAAGGTGAAACGAGGCTCGACTTGCTGAAAAAGAACGGATCCATCATCGAAGGTATTGTGGATCAGATCACAGCGCAGGGTTCTGAGGCTGTGATAGTTGTGGTTACAAATCCCGTGGACATTCTCACCAAGATCGCGCTTGAGCGATCAGGATGGGATCGAAATCGCGTGATCGGATCCGGTACGGTGCTCGACAGTTCACGCTTCAAGTATCTGCTCAGTGAATTCTTTGATGTATATGTGGGAAGCATACATGCCTATATATTGGGTGAACATGGCGACAGTGAGTTTGCCGCCTGGTCCATGGCCAACATTTCCGGGGTGCAACTCGATGAATACAGCGATCAGCTGGGAATAGAAGACTGGCCTCAGAAAAAACATGATATTGAGCAGGATGTGAGAGACTCAGCTTATCACGTGATCGATTATAAGGGGGCAACCAACTTTGGTGTAGGCCTTGCTTTAGTGCAGATCGTGGAAGCTATTTTAAAAGATCAGCGCAGGGTGCTGACCGTCTCCTATCACTTAGAGGGAGAATATGATATTGATGATGTGTGCTTGGCAACACCGTGTCTTCTTTCGCAACATGGAGTGGCCTCGATCATTGGAACAGAGCTGACTACTATTGAAAAGAGCAAGCTTCTCAATTCAGCTAAGATCCTCAAAAAAGAGTATACAAATCTAAAAGGTTAAACTGTCAGATAACCAAATTAAAAAGAGCCAATCTAAATTAAATCGGCTCTGAAACTTTACAGTTTGTCTACTACGGAGTAATAACCAGTTTTCCTCTGGTATGCAGTTTTTCAATTTCCTGCAATGCTTGACCGGCTTCCTCCAGTGAATAGGTGTTGGAGACCGGTACTTTGATTTTACCGTTGTCGGCAAGTCCGGCAATATGTTCAAGTTGTTCTGCATTCGGTTCTACAAATACATATTTGAATTCAATATCATCGCTGATATCAGGTTTACTTTTGGTTATAGAGACAACTTTCCCACCTTCTTTTAAAACATCCTTTTCCATGACTTCTGTAAAAGAATCTCCACGTGAACAATGAAATATAAGATCAACGCCTTCCGGTTGGGCTTTTTCAACTGCCTTACCTACGTGATTTTTTTTGTAATCAATTGTGATTTCAGCCCCGAGTTCTTTCATGTATTCATGATTGGCTTCACTCGCCACTCCAATAACATTTGCTCCAACAGATTTTGCTAATTGAATAGCCAAAGTGCCCACTCCACCTGAAGCACCTAAAATTAATAGGGTCTCCCCCCTTTTGAGATCACCAAAATCAAAAATGGCCTGATAGGCTGTTAATCCCACTAACGGGATTCCGCCGGCTTCGTCCATAGAAATATTGGTTGGTCGTTCGGCAAGGTAAGATTCCGGTAAGCTGACATATTCTGCGAAAGTTCCGTGTTGAATTTTGGGGCGTCTTGCATAGGCATAAACTTCATCTCCAGTACTAAAACGGCTGACCGAGTGGCCGGTTTCTTCAACAACACCCGCTACATCCCAACCCGGAATGAGTGGAAAATCACCGGGAATAGCATCTTTAAGCATACCCCTTACTACAGCAGCATCAACAGGATTGACTCCGGCTGCTTTTACACGGATTAAAACTTCTCCTTCACCGGCTTCAGGTTTATCCAGTTGACCGGTTTTTATATTGGTTAGGTCACCGTAATCCTCAATAAAGACGGCTTTCATTTGTTCACTCATAGTTCGATGTTTTAAATTTATGTGATTTATTTTCTGTAAAAACAAGTGTGGGGAAGAATGAGTTCGAAGCTAGGGTTTAGTGTACTCTTTTGCAGTGATGCCTAAAACTTAAAAGGGGGCATTGGCTTTACAGATCTTCGATCCTTTTTACATCCGCCGCAATGTACCAGTCTCTCTTCATGAAGAAGAACGAAGAGATAACGAACAGTCCGGCTGCAATAGCTGCAGCATAAAAAGTAGCATTGAGGCTGATTCCGGCATAGACCAAGCCAAGCAGATAAGGACCAAGAGCCTGACCTGTACGCATCACCACCCAATTAACTGAAAGAAAGGCTGCACGATATTCCTTGTCAGCGTAACCGGTTAGCAGGTTTAGAATACTTGGTATATTTATACCCTGTGCGGCTCCAAAGATGACAACCGGAATGATGAACCACCAGATGTTAGTGACATGGGGGATGATCAGAAAAATAGCCAGATATAGTAAAGCGGCCGTTCGGATCAGGTTGACCTCAGAAAAACGTTCGGTAAGTTTACCCAATTGAGAGGATGCATAAGCGGTCATAAACGAAGAGCCGGACAGAATGATGCCGATCCAAAAGGAATTTTGATCGAAGCGCTCATCTAAGAGTATGGTGAAAAAAGTAATGTAACCTCCATAAAGCATGATGAAGGTTAGAAAGATGCCGACAAACAGAGGCACCACCTTTTTGGATATCAGTGAGGAAGCCACGTTCGAAAAGATCTCTGACATATTGAGTCCACCGCTAGAACCTGTCTTTTCAAGTTTAATCAGCACAAAAATGCCAACCGGAATGGCTAAAAGACTAAGATAAAATGGATAGTACCAACCAAGGATGGCCAAGGCACCTCCCACTGCTGGATAGAATGCCGTGCCTATACTGAGTACACTACCATTATAACCCATGGCTGTAGCCCGCTGATTTCCGGAATAAAGGTCACCGATCAAGGTTAGGTTCAATGCACCAAGAGAAGCGCTGCCCATTCCCTGTAAAGCTCTGAATAAAAGCATCTGATCGAATGAGGTAGCATACGCACAAGCGGTTCCTGCTGCTCCAAATAATAAGAGAGATGGCACTAATACCACCTTCCGTCCAAACCTGTCGGCCAGTAACCCGAGCACCGGAGTAATGATAATGCCCGGAATAGTAAAAAAGGTGATAAGAAGCCCGATGCGTTCTGTTGAAACATCAAGAGAATCTGCAATAGTAGGAAAAGCCGGTGCAATGGATGAAACGCCCATCACTGCGGTCAAGGTTATCCCGAATATGATGTATAGATTTACATCGCGCAGGAGGGGTTTTGATTCAGACTCAGCTTGTGAAGACAAATTCAGATAGTTCGACAATTAAAGATTCTCATGAAAATCAAAGAGGCTTAATGTACAGATTATTACAGGTTTTGACCACAAAACAGCTTCATAGATATTTATTGAATTGAAGGCGGGATTTAGTGATATTTTCAGAGTTGGATCTAAAGGACTTATGCAGTATTACAATGTGATAGAATAAATCATTCGCTTCCTTTCGATCCCTCTGCAACGGAATGTTTTAAATCCGTAAAGTTGTTGGCTAAGTATTGAAAAAATTGATAAATAAAACTAAAGCACAAAGTTGAAAGCTAAAGAGAAGATCCTACCTGATATTTCAAATCACCGTTATACGGTCAGTATAGCATCTACAGACACAGAGATTGAACAGGCTTTAAAACTCAGATACGAGGTCTTTTATAAAGAGCTTGAAAGAGAATTCGATTCGTCAAAAACCATAGATGAAGATAATTATGATGAGCAGTGCCACCATCTCATTGTGAAGGAGAATGAAACAGGTAAGGTAGTTGGTACCTACCGTCTTCAGACTTATGCACAGGCGGCTGCCGGTGAGGGCTTCTATTCAGAAAGTTTGTTCAACCTAAAGGAGTTACCCGACGAAGTTTTGAAAAAGAGTTTTGAGGTCGGCCGGGCCTGTATTGAGGAAGAGCACCGTAGCGGGCGCGTGCTCTTTTTGCTTTGGAAAGGATTTGCCGGATACTTACAGGCTTTTGATCAGAGGTACTTGCTAGGTAGTTTGGGTATTCCGGCTGAATCGGCTGAGGAAGGCATTGCCATTTACAAGGAGTTAAAAGCTCGTAATTACATTCATTCGAAATATCAGATAAGCGGCGCTAAACCTTATGATTTGGAAGAATCTGATTTTGATGTAGAGCGTAAAAAAGATTTTGAGGTACCCGGACTCCTTCAAAATTATCTAAGTGTTGGGTGTAAGATCATCAGTAAGCCCGCTTATAAAAAAGACCTTGAGCTGTTTTATGTGATGGTATTTCTTGATATCGAAAATATATCTGACAGAACCCGAAAGATGTTTTTCGGATAACAAACAGTTGAAACAATTATGAGTAAGATCCGCGGATATTTCAGGCTTTTGGTTCTGGCGGTTTTTACCCTATCCGCATTTGGTATCTATTGGGTTGGTTTGTTGGGTCCTAAAGTATTGGGTAAGAGATATGAGCCCTGGCGAAATAATTTTATGCGGATCTGGGCTAATGGCGTTGCTTTTATATTCAATATGGAAGTTGAGATCGAAGGAAAACCACCACAGCCTCCCTTTTTTCTTGTTTCCAATCACCTGAGTTATCTGGATATCGTTCCGCTCTATCTGAGTCTCCGATGTACATTTGTGGCTAAAAAAGCTGTAAGATACTGGCCGGTCATAGGTTATATGGTTCATGCTGTCGGGGTGATATTTGTGGACCGTAAGCGTAAGACGGACGTAAAGCGGGTGAATGAGGAGTTGTCGAGATCCATGAATGAGTATCAGGGATTGATCTTTTTCCCGGAGGCTACCTCCTCAGGTGGTGAACAGATCCTTCCTTTCCATGCCTCACTGCTACAATTTCCCGCTGATGAGAGAATTCCGGTGCACACAGCGTCTATCTCGTATGCCACATCAGAAGATGATAAACCCGCACGGGACAGTATCTGCTTTTTCGGTGCCCGCCATGGTTTCCTGGAGCATCTGGTCAAACTTTCCCAAACCCATAAGATCTATTGTAAGATCAAATTCGGGTCAAGAACCGAACAGTCAGCAGATCGTAAGGAACTGGCCCAGAAACTGCGTGAAAATATTGAAGGATACTTTGAGCCGACTTCTTAACCTGTTTTGGATCAAAAATATTCATTGCTGCAGATGTCAGATAATTCGCGAACAGATTTTTAATTCCTTTTTATATGTGACCCTTGTAGTCTTTGTCATATATTTATCGAATTTGGGTTAGCAGGCTATTATTACGCACTATTTAAAAGCTACTTTTCATCTGCTTTCGGGTAATCAACATAACCTTCTGCACCCGGGGTATAGAAGGTGTCTTGATCCGGTTCGGCCAGAGAAATATCATTTTTCAATCGATACACTAAATCCGGATTTGAAATGAAAGGCCGGCCAAATGCTATAAGATCTCCTCTGTCGTTTTCAAGATCATCATTGGCTTCTTCAGCATTATTGTACCCACCGGAAAGAATTATCGCACCATCTTTGAAATGATCTTTTATGGTTTCTTTAATGGAAGCCGGTACTTCAGGTGTTCCCATGGCAGAGTGATCAACAATATGGATGTATAGCAGTCCCAGATCGTTAAGGGCGTCGGTAAGTTCGGTGTACTGCTTGTCGATCTCGTCGTGAATCTCAATGCCACTGAATACACCATAAGGAGAAAGTCTGATCCCGGTCTTTTCATTGCCTATGGCATCGGCGACAGCCTTTGAAACTTCAATGGCAAAACGGTTTCGGTTTTCAATGGAGCCACCGTATTTGTCGTCTCTTGTATTGGTATTTGGAGCTAAGAACTGCTCGATCAGGTATCCGTTTGCTCCGTGTACTTCAACCCCGTCAAATCCTGCTTGTATAGCGCGTTTGGATGCATCCACAAATTCCTGAATGGTAGACTGAATTTCAGTTTCGGTCATTTTCTCGGGAACCGGATAATCCTGTGGCCCTTCCTGATCGGTGTACATCTTTTCGTCTGTGAATGGGACAGGACTGGGTGCGATAATTTTTGCGCCATCAGGCATATTTAATTTGTGAGATATACGTCCGGTGTGCATCAGCTGCATAAATATCTTGCCGGCGTTTTTATGAATTTTTTCAGTAATAGGTTTCCAGGCATCACGTTGCTCGTTATTATAAATTCCCGGAATTCTAGGGTATCCGACACCATTGGGAGAGGGAGCAACACCTTCTGTAATAATGAGTCCGGCACCCGAGCGTTGTTCATAATACGTTGCCATCATGTCAGTTGGGACGTGTTCAGCAGTGGCGCGGCTGCGCGTCATGGGCGCCATAACCACGCGGTTTCGTAATGATAATGGACCCAATTCTATTTCTTTAAACAATTTAAGTGACTTCGTCATTGTTGCATTCTAAGGATTGATTGGATTTATATTTCGATCCTTTAACATTAAAGTACTATGGCGCATTCCGGTTTAGTTTTAAATTAAGCCTGTTTCTATCATAACTTATTTAGTGGATAAGTCCTGAAAATCTCCCAGAGCTCACCATTATGCTTTAGCAGATAAATGTGATCAGCTAAAAAAGTCTTTGCCATGTTTCGGTCTTTAAATTCATCCCAGGCTTTATAGAAGTTTTCTTTTGAGAGGTCCTTAAAGGCCAGTGTAATATGGGGATGATAGGGACGCTTCTGATAGTTATAACCAAAAGCATCTTCAGCACGGATCATTTTCTCAAGATTTTGCTGAAATTGCTGTAGCGCTTCAGATATTTTCACATCTATGAAGATCACTCTTGGCGGAAAGGTCGCAAAATCTTTTAGTTGAATTTTAAATGGCCTGTGTCCCTGAGCATACACTTCCAGGATTGAATGGAGTCTTGATGTATGCTCATCACTTACACGAAAGGGACTGATCAGAGTGATGTGAGGCGGGGCATTAAGCGAGTGAGAGCTTTGAAACTTTTCAGCCACCTCCAGTTTAATTTGCTGTATCTGTTCCCTCAGGGAATCCGGTGGAATGAGTGCAATGAAGTAGAGTTCTTGATTCATTAGCAGTAATTTCGTTTATAAATTATCCGTACAAATAATCATTTCTCCGGAATCCGTCAAATTACAAGCAAAAATCGCACTTTCCTGTTATACTTGACGTTAATATGACTGTTATGAAATATTTGATAGGTTTACTTTTTGGAGTTCTATTAACAACAGGCAGTTCGGCATTGGCTCAGATTCAGACTGAAGATGAACTCAGCGGAAAATCAATGTATATACAGGGTTTGGAGGCTTTCGAAAATGAAGAATACGAAAAAGCCGAAGAGCTCATATTGGAAGCAAAAAATTATCTGAGTGAATCAACAGGTGTCGATTATGCGCTGGCGGATGTCTATTTCAGGCTTGATAATCTGCCCAGTGCCGCTTTATATGGAAAAATGGCGGTTGACGGTGATCCTCAAAATAAATGGTATCGCCTTAAGCTGGCACAGATCTATCGCAGTGCCGGTCAAAATGATGCTACCCTCAGGGAACTGAATACACTGCTTGATATGTATCCGGAGGACTTCGATGCCCTGTTCATGTTGGCAGATACCTATAAAGATTACGGCGAATTCGTTCGCTCCAATCAGATCCTGGATGACATTTTGAAACTAAGGGGTGGTGATATCTCAGTATTACTAATGAAATTCAGAAATTATGAAGCACTTGCGGCCCCTGACTCCGCTATTGCCCAGCTCGAAGAGATCCGTGAACTCGATCCTGACAATCTTGAAATGCTAAATATGCTCGGTCAGTATTATGCCAATTACGGCAATGAAAATGAAGCTAAAGAGGTTCTCAGTAATGCATTGGAACGAAATGCACGCGACCCGCAGTCGCTTATTAACTTGGCAAGTCTGTATCTGGATGAACAAAAGTGGGACAGTGCAGGAACCCTGCTTTCAAACTTTGTATCTGATCCTCTAATTCAGCCCGAACAGAAAATGAATATTGCCCGATTTCTGTATTCAAGGGCCCAACAAAATCCCCAAAACGTGCAGCTGCGCATTGAAACAGAGGGGGTGCTGGATGCTTTCACCGGTACCGATCAGGATTATGGACCTGCTTTTAGTTTGTCAGGAGAATTCTATGCCCAGATGGATCAACCCGAACGTGCGCTTGAGCTGCTTGAAAAAGCCAATAAGCTTTTGCCTGAAGATGAGATCGCCTGGAGACAACGGTTACAGTTACTTTTGGGCCAACAGGAATATGAAAGAGTAATTGAAATCGGTAGGCAGGCGCATGAATCGGTTCCTGAAGATGCCTTTATACAGTTCTTTGTGGGAAGTGCTTATATGCTTTCAGATCAAAATGAAAGCGCTGAAGAGTGGCTTGAAAATGCGGCACGGGCTCCTGCACGCAGGCCTTTTAAATCGATCATATACAGTACACTTGGTGACGTTCGGGGAAACCTTGGGAAGCATGAACAGTCAGATGAGGCCTATGAGCTGGCACTAAGGTATGATGCTGAGAACGACAATGCCATGAACAATTACGCCTATAATTTATCGGTAAGGGGAGAGAATCTGGAAAAGGCTAAAGAGCTCGCATTAAAAGCTGTTGAAGTGGGACCTGACAATGCAGCTTATCTTGATACAGTGGGTTGGGTATACTTTAAACTGGAAGATTACGAACGGGCACGGAGATACATCAAAGCATCTATTGATACTGGAGGCGCAAGTGCTGAAGTTTATGAACACCTTGGCGACGTGTATGAAAAGCTGGGCAATATGGAGGAGGCAAGAAAGTGGTGGCAACAGGCGTTAGAAAACGACCCCGAACGAATTCATTTAAAAGATAAATTAAACGGATAGATTTGAGACTTCCTTTGCAACAACCCCATTATTTATTATTGGGAATGCTATTTATGTTCAGCGCCTGCAGCAGTACCTCTGAATTGACCGTGGAAGGTAATTTCCGGCCAAGTGAGGTCCCAGTTGATAAAATAGTATCGATGATCCCTGATTATTCCGGTGAACTTGTTACTCTATCCGGAAAGGGGCGTGCCATTATAAGCGAGCCGGGCAACAGCGATAGGGTGACGATCGATTTTGCAACCAATGAGAACCGTAGCCTGCTCACCATCCAAAACAGGATTGGTATTGAAGGCGGGCAGATGTTGGTGGAGCAAGACTCTATCCTCATCTATAATCGGCTCGAAAAAGAGGCTCAAAAGATATCCATTTATGATGGAAGGTTGACGAGTCTGAATGAATTGACATCTATCAACATGTTGGATCTTATCAATTTTAAGGTAGATGCGGGAAAGGTAAACGTACTGCAGGAAAACGAATCCTCTTTCAGGCTGTTAATGAATAATGGATTACGAGTGATAATTGATGGCGATAATGGCCGTGTACAAAGTGTAGAACAAACCATCAGGCAAAATTCACCATATTCCAGGATTTTCTATGAAAGCTATAGTGAATTGAATGGATATGTATTGCCAAGAAAAATTACGATATTCAGTGCGGATGAACACTCCAGGGTGGTTTTTTTAGTGCGCTCACTGGAAACAAATCCCGACCGGATCAACTTAGAAATAGATATACCAGATAACATAAAGATCCAAAGACTATGAGATCGTACGGTACAGTTAAATACATTTGTTGTTTCCTTGTTCTTTTGGTTTCAACAGGTGATCTGTTTGCACAAACCTATCAGGAAAGGCGGGAAGAGCTTTTGAAGCGTCAGGAAAATACCAGGGCAGAGATCAATGTTCTGGAAGCACGGATCAAGAACTATCAGGATAGGGTTAATCAGGCGGAAGAAAAATTTGACCGGTCCTACGAACAGTTTCAATCACTTAACAACCTTATTGCTCTTCAGGATGATAAGATACAAAGCCTGCAGAATGAGCAATCACAAATTGAGGCTGAGATAAACCTTACCGAAAATGAGTTGGATGTACGGGAGGCAGAGCTCGAACAGCTTATGGATAATTATCAGAAGATCATTATGTATGCCTATAAAAAAGGGCGCGCCGGAAACCTCGAGTTGTTACTGACTTCAGAATCGATCAATCAAATGGTTGTGCGCTCAAATTACCTGCGTAGATTTGATGAACAAAAGACTAAACAGGCCGAAATAATCCGTAATGCCAAGGAAGAACTGGATCAGGTGAAAGCTGATCTTCAGGACAGTTATGAACGCAACAGGCAGGTGATAGAAGAGATAAGGCAAGAAAAAGAAGAATTGGGAGTTCAGCGCCGGCAACAGGAACAAACGGTTGAAGAGATCAAACAGGAACGCAGCAGCTGGCTGGCCGAACTCAGAAAGACCCGTGAACAGAAAGAGAATTTAGAGAATACCTTTACCAATCTGATAGGTGCGGAAGAAGAATTGAGACGTCAGGAAAATGAACGGTTACGTAGACTGGAACAAGCTAGGAACATTGCAGACGCCGATCGCAGGGCTGCCGAAGTCGAAAAATATTCCAACTCAGTGGTGCGTGAAAACTTTGTGAGTGATGAAATTCTACTGACCTATGAAAATGAATTTGTGCAGTCAAAAGGTTTATTGCCATGGCCCGTAAACAGTAAAACCGTGGCTAAGAAGTTTGGCAGAGTACGGAATCCATTATATGGAACGAATACTGAACACCCGGGTCTTGATATTGTAACTGAATCGGCTGCCCCCGTTTTAACTGTTTCGCCTGGATACGTATTTGAGATCTTGCCACTTCGTGGATATGGAGACGTAGTTTTTGTAAAGCATGGTTCCTATTACACGGCTTATGGGAATCTTTCAAGTATCAATGTACAGGTTGGCTCAGTTCTTGACCGCGGTGATAAGATCGGAAATTCAGGCACAGCGGAATCCGAACTAGGTGAAGTACTTTTCTTTGCGGTCAGGGATGGTAATCAGTTTGTAAACCCTCAGGATTGGCTATCCCAATAATTGTGACAGAAATACCTGATAAATTCTATTGCACCTTTTAACCATCTCAAAAGCGTTGATTGTTGTATTTTTCGTTCGCGACTGAACGTGAGAACTTAATTCTTAAATCTTAATCCCACTATATAATTTTGGATAATATCCCACGGTTCGCTTTTTATGCTTCAGGTGTTTTTATGCTGTCTGCAGCATTTACATTGTTATCATCTGAGTTTTTAGTCAAAATAACGGATCCATCATATGTAGGAACCTTATTTCTCTTTGGCTTTGGCTTGGTATACATGAACATTGTGTTTGTTACCGGCCGCCGTTTTATGCGGAGACTTCAGGGCGCAAGCCCGGTTCCATATATCTTTGGTCTGCTTGTCGCTATCCCGCCACTGGTTTGGGTTCAGATCTATGATGCAGGTCTAGGAGAGGCACAAATGACGTTCATGTTTGTGGTGATCGTGGCTTGCGGATTGGGAGCTTTGTTCGGTCACCGAGCCGGTCTGAAAGCTCAGGTTCAGTTTCAAAAAAACATTCAGGAATACCTGAAAAAAGAAAGAAATTTACATAACAACTCGAATAATAAATGATCCTATGAAAATATTTAAAACTATTATTTTAAGCCTGGCAACCGTTCTGTTTGCATTGAGTGGAGTCTTGGCTCAGACCTTGCAGACAGAAGTTTTGCGGGATATCGGAGCGGCTCCGTCAGCAGAACGTATTGAAGCTGATATTACCAAACTTGTTGGTTTTGGTACCCGTCATACACTGTCAGATACAACGTCTGAAACAGAAGGTATCGGCGCTGCCCGCCGCTGGCTAAAAGCTGAATTTGAACGTATTTCGGAGAATTGTGGAGGATGCCTCGAGGTATTTTACGTAAGTGATTATGTAGGTGGGGAAGAAGGAAGTCGTATTCCTGAACCGGTGCAAGTGGTAAATGTGGTAGCTATTCAACGGGGTACAGCTGATCCGAATCGATTTGTGGTAATGAGCGGTGATATTGATTCCCGTGTAAGCGATGTAATGGATGCTAAATCCATTTCTCCCGGAGCCAACGATAATGCCTCTGGCGTGGCGGGTGTCTTGGAAGCGGCTCGTGTGTTAAGTCAATATGATTTTCAAGGTTCTATCATGTATGCTCAACTTTCCGGTGAAGAGCAGGGATTGTTTGGAGGAGAGATTCTGGCTGAATATGCTAAAGAGCAGGGCTGGGATATAAAAGGAGTGTTGAATAATGATATGATCGGTAATATTCAGGGTATAAACGGAGTGATTGATAACACTACGGCCCGCGTATTTTCAGAAGGAACCCGTGCTGTTGAGACCGAACGTGAAGCTCGTATTCGCCGCTTTACCGGTGGAGAAGTAGATTCACCATCCCGTAATCTGGCTCGCTATGTCGACAAAATGGCTGATCTTTATATCAGAAATCTTGATGTGATGATGATCTATCGCTTGGATCGTTTTGGCCGAGGTGGGCACCACCGGCCATTCAATGATGCCGGTTTTCCGGGTGTGCGTATCATGGAAACCAATGAAGATTATGTGCGCCAGCATCAGGATATCAGAACCGAAGATAGTATAGAGTACGGAGATGTTCTCAGCGAAGTTGAATTTGATTACGCTGCAAAACTAACAGGCTTGAACGCCGTGGTTATGGCTGGTATGTCGTGGGCTCCGAGCCCACCGGCTGAAGTACAAATTTCCGGCGCGGTTCGACCAAGTGCCACTCTAAGCTGGAAAGCACTTGATCCGGATGAGAATCCACAATTGGCCGGTTATAAGATCTATTGGCGACTGACCGATTCCAACCAATGGGAGAAAAGTGTACTTGTACCTGCAGATGTAACTGAGCACACATTGAAGAATGTTGTGATCGACAACTACTACTTTGGTGTAGCCAGTGTCTCCAAAGACGGCTTCGAAAGCCCGGTCGTATTTCCCGGTCCTGCCGGCTCTTTTGGTGATTAAAATAAAGTACAGCGGCTCACTGAGCCGCTGACTCCTTATCTTACTCTGATAACTACATGCTCCGACGCATAGCGTCTAAGCAAGGGGAGTTGATAGTAGTCTGTGGTAGTTAGATTTCATTGAGTAGCTCCGCTGTTCAATGCCGTTAAGAGGCTCTGCCTCAAAAAAGTTTGTAAGGAATGAATTCCATTAATCTCGCTCCTGACGCTCTGCGTAGGAGCTTTTTTTGTTTGGGAAGTACTGAATAACTACTGGACCTTGGCAACTCCTCACCCTCACCTTTGTTTCCTCTCCCGGGAGAGGAAGACGCTATGGTTATTTTAAGAGTTTCTAAGAGGATCTCACCAATGGCTACAATCTAATATTCAGTATAAAAACCAGCCAAAGAGCCTCACCGCTCGGGCGGGGATTGAGGGGTGGGTAAAAGGTCACCAAGGATCCAAAAACCAACTAATCGACCACCACATAATCTATCAGCCTATCCCGGCCTCAATAATCCGCTCAATCTTAAGCTTCTTGCCGGTCATCTGTTTAAATAGGTCAGATTTTCGTTCGGCTCCCCAGATCTCAAGATAGGGTTCGCCCTCAGTCCGGATATTGATCTTGATCTCCTTATCACCGGAGTAAACCTGAAGGTCCTTCACGTTCTGATAGTGACTGCGATCCAGTCCATCCGCAATACGCAAGATACCGGACAGTTTTTTGATGCGCTTTCGAATGGCCGGCTTCAGTTTCCAGTACTCACCATGTCGTTTCTTTGGCGTAGAACGCCTGTGATAACGGGCCACATTGGCTATGATCTCGATCTCCTCTTCTTTAAATCCCTTCAGATCTGCATGTCGGATAATATACAGGGCGTGTTTATGATGTTTGGAATGAGAGATGTAATACCCGATATCATGCAAATAAGCCGCGTATTCAAGCAGCTCACGATCCGTTTCATTCAGCTCTAATTCATCATCCAGGGCATCAAAGATGGTCAGGGCCATGTTGGCTACGTGGCGGGAGTGATTTTCGTGCCAGTCTGTTTTGCGAAGCAGTTCAAAGACGCTTCGCCGGCGTGGATCCGACATCTCTCCGGTCCATGGCAATCCGATCATTTCTTTTTTCAGGTATCGGATCACTATCCCCTCACGAAGTGCCTGAGAAGAAATGCGGATCTTTCGGATCCCAAATTTTCGTATCAGATAATCAACCAGCACCACACCGGTATTGATGAATCCAACCCTTTTGGTTTCAAGGCCGGTTACTTTTTTGCGCTCCTTTCGGTTCAGCTTGGTGAAATAGTCATAGAATTCCTTGAATTCCTCAGCTGAAAATTCAAGTTCATTTAAGGTAACATCCGTTGGGATGTTCTTTCGGGCGGCTATCATCTGGGCGATGTTCTCCATGGTTCCGGACGAACCGATGATGGTATCCGTTCTGTGCTGGGCAAAAGCCTGAGCCACATCCCGGAGTTCTTCCTCATAATGTGCCTGAAGCTTTTGGATGTCATCTTCAGTGATAGGATCGGAGGGTTTAAAGATCTCAGTCATGCGGGAAACCCCGATTTTTTTGCTGGCCAGGTAAAAGAATTCACTGTCATTACCGATGATGAATTCGACACTGCCACCGCCCACATCTGCTACCAGGGCAGGTTTTTCGGTAAGCTTCATACCATGACGCACTGCAAGTCCTATGAGTTCCGCTTCCACACGACCGGGAATAGCCAGCATTTTAATACCAACCTCATCTATACTTTTCTGGATGAACTCGCCGCCGTTCTCTGCTTCCCGGATGGCACTGGTGGCATAGGCCAGGATCTTTTCACATTCATAACTGTCTGCCAGCCGTTTGATATTCTTCAGGGCAGATAGTCCACGTTTGAAGGCCCCCTCGGAAAGTCGCTTTCCCATGCCGCCCTTGGCCATTTCAACCATCTCTTTGAGCTTGTCGAGCGTGCGAAAGCTACCATCTGAATAAACATCGACAATGATAGCATGAAAGGAGTTGGTGCCAATGTCGATGGCGGCAATGCGTTTGATGGGGATGATCTGACTGGCGCTGTTACTGCTGATGATCAAAGCTGAAATTGGGTTGATTGATGTACGATTGAAGCATAAACAAAAGTAGGGAGTTTTTACAGGTTTAAAATTGGATCATTCTACATAGTTGAGAATAGCTTTTGTGCTCAATTAAACTGGGGTGTATTCTCTTATGAAGTGAGAGCGTAAATGTGCTTGTTCATTTTACAGAAAGTTTTAAGTATCTTGGATAAGAGTAAAATATGGCTACAGCAGTTATTATAGCTTTTATATATTTATCAAAATTCGGATCTTAGTAAGAATAATTATTATTACCGCTGTAGCAGTAAAACTTGTAATTTCTCTTAGAGTACTAGCAATAATTACTAGATAACATTTAAATAAACTGTTATAACAGTAAATAAAAGCATTATGGAAGAAATTGGTTTGATCATAAAATGTCATCGAAAAAAAAGTAACCTGACTCAGGTTCAATTGGCCGATCTGGCAGGAGTAGGTAAAACGGCTGTATTTGATATTGAACACGGAAAAGAAACGGTTCAATATGAGACGCTACAAAAAATATGTAAGGTTTTGAATATATCAATCGAATTAGAAAGCCCTATGATGGAACCCTGTAAAAAGGAGGTAGTCCATGCGAAAAGCTGACGTATTCATGGATAAAAACCTAGCCGGACTTCTGGTTGAAGAGGAACTGAATAAAAGCTATCGGTTTATTTACAATACAGACTACGAAGATGCACCCATTTCAGTAACAATGCCGGTAAGAGGCAGCGAATTTAAGTATGTTGCATTTCCTCCCTTTTTTGAAGGATTACTTCCAGAGGGCGCAAATCTGGAAGCCCTATTGAGAATCAAAAAAATAGATCGTAATGACCTATTTTCTCAATTAATGGCGGTGGGTGAAGACATGGTGGGTGCAGTGACAGTAAGGGAGGTGCAGGAGTGAAGCGCTGTCCTATTACATATGAATCCATTTCGGAGGGAATCTATAGTAAAACTGGGCTGAATAAATTAAACCCTGCACTGAAGAAATTGCATCCTTTACCCTTCGATCAAAAGGAACAAATTCGGGAAGCGCAAAAGCGCATGACAAAAATGTCTATAGCCGGGGTTCAGCCAAAACTAAGTGCACAGTTAAGCATAAAGGATAGCACCTTTAAAATTGTTGATAGGCACGGGAGCTTTATTCTGAAACCGCCATTACCAAATTACGACCAGGTCCCTGAAAATGAAGACCTGACCATGCGGATGGCGAAATTAGCTGGGATAGAGGTTCCGTTGCATGGTTTAACGTATGCGAAAGATGAATCACTCTTATATTTGATAAAGCGATTTGACCGAAAAGGAAGGTCCGGAAAAATTCATGTGGAAGATTTTGCACAGGTAGCCGGAATGAGTCGTGATACCAAGTATAATTACTCTATAGAAAAAATAGTCTTACTGATAGATAAATACTGCAGTTTCCCCATGGTTGAAAAAATGAAGCTATTCAAGAGAATTTTGTTCAGTTGGCTTACCGGGAATGAGGATATGCACCTTAAGAATTTTTCACTTGTTCATAGAGACCAAAAGATTGAATTATCACCTGCATATGATCTTCTGAATACTTCGATCATCTTATTCAGTCCTACAGAAGAAATGGCACTTCCTTTAAAAGACAAGAAAACTAACTTTACAGGGTCTGTGTTCTTCGAATATTTAGGAATGGAGATAATGGGATTAAATAAAAAGGTACTTTCAAATATTGAAGAAGAAGTAAGAACAGCACTACCTGAGTGGGAAAAATTGATAGAGATCAGTTTTTTGAATGACTATAAAAAGGAAGCGTATATACAGATCATAAATGAGAGGATTAAGGTTTTAATCCAATGAGAAATGGGAAACTTTTATTAATGCTCTTCTAATTTTGCGGAGGTTTTGGCTGACTGAAACTCTGCTTAAGCAAATAAATTACTTGTTGTAGTAGATAGTTTTGTATAAAGATATCCATTCCAGTTTTTCTATTGATCATAAATTGGGGCTGCAATTCCAAGAAAAACTCCTTGCCCAATCCTTATGTATTGGCTACCATAGGCTAACTCTGAATCCAACCCAATATTTATGCGATCCTTGCTGTTACTTCTATTGATCCCAGTTATGTTTTTGGTGGCTTGCCAACCCAAAGAAACTCAGTTGCCACCATCACGGGATGAGGTTGATGCCTTACTTGATGACTGGCATGAGGCTGCAGCGAATGGTGATTTTGAACGTTATTTCAACCATTTTGAAAACGATTCTTCCATCTTTATGGGAACAGATGCCACCGAGCGGTGGACTGTTGCCGAATTCAAGCCTTGGTCAAAACCGTATTTTGAGGATGATGGGGTGGCATGGACTTTCACTCCGACCTTTCGAAAGATCTATTTCTCAGATAATGGGAAGGTGGCTTGGTTTGATGAAGAACTGGATACACCTAACCTTGGACCGAGCCGGGGAACCGGGGTTTTGGTAAAAAATGAAAATGGGTGGAAAATTGCCCATTACAACCTTACTATCCCTATCCCCAATTCCATTGTTGATGATGTGGTTGAAGAAATCGAATCTGAATTAAATAAATCGGCAGAATAATGAAACGTAGCATATTACTGACTTTACTCTTAGGCTTATTCCTGAACATTCCGGGATGGGCTCAAATCCAATCCCCGGCTGAATATCTGGGATATGAGCTTGGAGATCAATGGACTCCCCACTATAAGGTACTGGGATATTTTCAGCACATGGCTGATGAATCTCCTTTAGTGACCCTGACTCAATATGGAAAGACCAACGAGGGACGGGAGCTGGTTTATGTTGTGGTGACCTCCCGGGAAAATCAGAATAATATTGAAGAGATCAGGCAAAATAACCTGAAGCTGACCGGACTGGTTGAGGGTGAGCCCACAGCCAATCAAAAGGCCATTGTCTGGTTGAGTTACAATGTGCATGGGAATGAGACCTCTTCCAGTGAGGCAGCCATGAAGTCCATTCATGAATTAGTAACGCAGAGAACCGACTGGCTTAATAACACAGTGGTGATCATGGATCCTATGATCAATCCTGACGGTCGTGACCGGTATGTGAACTGGTACAGAACCGTGGTTGGAGAGGAATTCAATCCGGATCACGATGCCCGAGAACACCATGAGCCATGGCCGGGTGGACGTACAAACCATTATCACTTCGACCTGAACCGTGACTGGGCATGGCAGACACAGGTAGAGAGTCGCCAGCGAATTATAGCATATCATGAGTGGATGCCTCATGTACACGTTGATTTCCATGAGCAAAGCTATCGTTCTCCGTATTATTTTGCACCGGCTGCCGAGCCGTTTCATAATGCTATCACTGACTGGCAGCGAGAGTATCAGACCATGATCGGTAAGAATCACACCAAATATTTTGATAAAGAAGGTTGGTTATACTTTACTAAGGAGTCATTTGACCTTTTCTATCCTAGCTATGGAGACACATGGCCCACTTTCAATGGGGCTATAGGCATGACCTATGAGCAGGCCGGTGGCGGTTTTGCCGGATTGGGTGTTTATAAGCCTGAAGGTGATATTTTAACGCTGAAAGACCGATTGCTACATCATCACACCAGTGGTATTTCTACCGTAGAGATCACTTCACAGAATCATGAGCGCGTGATCAATGAATTCAAAACCTACTTCGATAACACTATCGAGAATGGATCAGGCCAATACAAAACTTTTGTGGTTAAGAAAAGCAGTAACCCTGATAAAGTATCTATGTTACTTCAGTATCTGATGAAGCAAAAGATCGAGTTGGGGATGGCCTCCAGATCATCCAATGCCAATGGATATGATTTCTCCACCGGCGAAGCCGGGAGGGTTTCTGTGGAAGAAGGGGATTACGTGATCAGTACCTATCAGCCAAAAGGTACTCTGGTTCGGGCATTGTTTGAGCCAAACCCTGAACTGGTCGATTCACTAACGTATGATATTACGGCATGGGAAGCTCATTATGCCTACGGACTTGACGGTTATGCCGTGACGGGCAGGATCGATACAGAGCCTGTTCAGTCAACGGTCGAAGAGGAACTGACACCAACAATCGAAAAGCCATATGCCTATCTTGCCAAATGGAATTCCCTGGATGACATGAAATATCTGTCACAGATCCTTAAGAAGGGTGTGACAGTCCGTTATGCTGAAGAAGCCTTTATCCTGAATGGGAATAGTTACAAACCGGGTACCCTGATCATTACCAGAAATGGGAATGAGAATTTAGGAGATCGGTTTGATGAGATAGTTAAGGACGAAGCAGCTTTATTGAACCGAATTGTAACGCCGGTTGAAACGGGTTTTGTGGATTCCGGTAAAGACTTTGGTTCCTCTTCAGTACGTCTTATCGAAACCCCTAAAGTGGCACTTATCTCAGGAGAAGGCACGAGTGGTAATATGGTAGGCCACATCTGGAATTTCTTTGATCAACAAATCGATTATCCGGTTACCATGATCAATACCGATGATATTGGTTCGGTTGACTGGAGTGATTATCAAGTGATCGTAATGCCAACGATGTACGGTAGCGTAACAAATGATGCCAACCTGTCTATGATCCGGGAATGGGTAAGGAATGGCGGAACACTGATTGCGATGGATGGTGCCAACAGTGTGTTGGCCGGAAAGGAAGGCTTTGCCCTGAAGCGTAAAACAATGGATAGTGAAGGGGAAGATGATACAGATCCAAAGGATAAATTGAGGGTTTATGGTAATGCGGAGCGTGAACGTGCTTCCGATTCCAACCCGGGGAGTATTTATGAGATCTCAATGGATACTACTCATCCACTGGCCTTTGGATACGATGAGACCTACCTATCCCTAAAACGGGGTACTGATGCTTACGAATACCTTGACAATGGATGGAATGTGGGAGCGGCTAAACCAGGTGCCCATCGTAGCGGTTTTACCGGAGTTGATGCCCAAAAAGAGCTGGAACACACCCTAACCTTTGGTGTTCAAAATATGGGCGCAGGTGAGGTTGTTTATATGGTTGATAATCCCCTCTTCCGTGGATTCTGGCACAATGGTAAATTACTGTTCGGAAACGCTCTGTTCTTTGTAGGGAATTGATGGTGTTTAGGTGCGAGAGTATTTAAGTGTTACGGTATTATAGTTGGTATCAACCTATAACACCGTAACAACTTCGCACTGTAACACCATATTCTTTGAAAAGAATTAATAAGAGACATCAATAAAATAGTTCAGGGAAAAATCTATAGTCATTTCTGTAGGAGCACCTGAACATATTCCGGATTCAATAACTAAATTATACGCTCCATTTTGGGTGGCTTTTGTCAGCTCATGATGTGGAGACTGTTCTACGGATAAAGTTTCAACAGCTTCGGTATCACTGATAAGCAATTTAAGAGTGACTCTACCTTCAATACTGCTACTTCGTAGATCTGCCGGATATTCATGTTGAGCATTCATAGCTTCTCTCATATTTGTAACCTTGGGGGTGTTTATGGTTCTTCACATCTCTCGGGAAAATCAAACTGTGACTTAGATGCAGAAGATTCACTGCTTAAACAAGCTGAAAGAATAAATGACAGGCTCAGCATCGGTAACACATTAACACTTAAACACCGTTGCACTATTCAGCCAACTCAGCTTCACTGGCGATGTATCCGAAAGCCGCCCAGTTATCAGAATCATAGACTTGCTGCCAGATCTCATTTGCTCGCTCATGACGACCATTGATATCGTGCCAGAAGCCCAATCCGTATCCAAGAGTTGAATTATCAAGTTCAGAATTTTCCCTTTCCAGTATCTGATTTTCAGTAAACACACCTTTGAAGACCATCAGCAGTTCGTAGTAGCTTGTATTTTCGATCATTGTCATGTCCTCAGAAACCTGTTCCAGGATTTTGCCGGCTTTAACATCATGACCTGCCTTCCGTAATGCCATATATTGCCAGTAGAGGAAAGCTACTTTCATATCGTTGTTCGTCGTTAGCTGTAATCCTTTCTTATATGCTTCACTGGCAAGGTTATATTCTCCTTTCAGGTAGTGAGCCAATCCCAGGTGGTACCAGGTGTTTGTCTGAAGAGAGCTTAAAGGAATGTTTTCTGTATTGGGGAGGCCATCTTGCTCCACTATGTCTTCATTTCCCTGAAATAATTCTGCAGCACGTTTGAAATCCTCTATAGCCAGATCAAACTCTCTGAGGGTGATATATCGGTGTCCACGATGCCGGTAAAGGCGTGGCTCTTCAGGGAATTCAATAATTGCCGATGAAAGCTGAACCACAGCAGTTCTGTAATCACCGGTGTAAGCCGTTTTTCGTGCCTCCCAAATATAACTGTCAACCGGTCGGTTCTGCTGCAGTGCTAATGCGCTCAGAGAATCTATTCTGCTTGATAAGGCTGCCGGCAGAGAGTCAATGCTAGTATAAAGAGTATCACCTGTGAGTGAAATGGTTTGGGCGTGATTGGGTAAACCCTCAAATCGGGTTTCTTCTTTTTTTGTCTCACAAGCAGCGAGTAACAGGATCGGTAAGAAAGAGAAAATAAATAGATGCTTCATTGAATGCAGCGGGTTGATTAAATTTTGTGCAGCCAATATAAAACGGTCTCAAACAAGTTCAACAATGAAATAAATATTACCAGAAAATAACAATTGAGTCAGTAGTTGGAAAAGATAAGTGACGTTGAGAAAAGGGTATAAAAATAGCCCGCCGATTGAGTGCCGTGGGCTTGTTTTTTTGTAACTGCTTTCAATATACGGCGGAATGGGTGCCTTGACCAAATCTATTTCACAATGTGTAACTAATAGCAAGTAATAATATATTGATATAGTATAAAACTATATTAAAGCAGGCTAATATATATTTAATTTGATATCTAAATTTTGGGATCGGCGGCGTTTGGCAGGGAAGATAATTACAGATGAGAGAATGTTATGTAAACTATGCCGCTCCGACACAGAGCGTCAGGAGCGAGGAGGTAACAAACTCCTTGTGATTCGAAGAAAAAGCTTGGGGGAATACCCTTCGTTATTAATCATTCGTCTGTTCGATATTCAATATTCTATAAAACGTCTTCCACTTCATCGAGCTTCACTCCCACCAGGCGGGAGATACCGGTTTCAGGCATGGTAACACCATACATCATCTCAGCTTTACTCATGGTCTGTTTATTATGAGTAATGATGATGAATTGAGTCTCTTCACTGAAATTCTTGATCATCTTGGCAAAGCGCTCGATGTTGGCATCATCAAGCGGAGCATCTACCTCATCCAATACACAGAAAGGAGATGGTTTCACAAGGTAGATGGCAAATAGAAGTGCAATGGCCGTCAGTGTTTTTTCGCCACCGGAAAGCTGTGAAATACCGGATGGACGTTTACCTCTTGGCTGAGCCTTGATCTCAATGCGTGCTTCCAGTGGGTCTTCGACATCTTGTTCAATAATTAGGTCGCAGTAGTCATCGGCTTCGAACAGTGTTTTGAATACTTTCTGAAAGTTGACGCGAATTTTTTCAAAGGTATCGTTGAAACGCTCGGTGGCAGTTTCGTTGATCTCATCAATAGTTTCAAGAAGCTGTTCTTCGGCTTCCTCAAGATCCATGATCTGCTCCTCATAAAAATCGAGTCGCTCTTTTTCTTCCTTATATTCTTCAATGGCCAGCGGATTAACTTCACCGATACCGTTAATTTTTTGCTTTAACCAGCTGATACGTTCCTTTGCAGCTTCAGGCGTTTTGTCTTCCGGAAGTTCCTGAGTCACCTGTTTCATCAGTATACCGTAGGTTTCCCAGATATGATCAGAGAGCGTCTGTGACTGCATTTCCATCTTTTCGCGGGCCATATCCAAATGGTGAACCAACTCCATGTTGACCTCTTTACGGCGGCGCACTTCTTTCAGCTCTTTTTCGATCTCGTTGATCTTGCCGCGCTGTTTGGCAGCGGCTTCCTCTGCTTTTTCCAAAGCAGCATCAGCCTCTTTTTTGGACTCACTGTTGGTGGTAATGGTTTCCTGAAGTTCTTTGGTGCGACCCGTCAACGTATCAATACGGGCTTTGCTTTCTTCGGTCAGTTGAGTTCGGTTCTCTATACGTTTCCTCACATTCTGAATACCGGTCTCTGCCCGTTGAACATCCCTTTCAAGGTTGTCAACCTTATTCTTCAGGTCCTGATGCTTGAGCTGAGTGTCGTTATAACGACTTTGTGCAATTGATCTCTCATCCTCAAGCGTTTCAAGAAGGTCTTTTTTCTCCTGCTGTTTTTCATCCAGCTCCAGCATTTTTTGTTGTAATTCCTTTTGCTTGGGTTGAATCGAGTTGAGTTCCTCTTGTGCCGATCCCTCACTGCTTTTGAGATGATCCTTTCGGTTGACCAGTTCACCGATATTCTTTTGGTAAACTGATACTTTCGAGCTCAGGCTTTGCTGCTGTTGTTCCAGCCGGCGAACTTCCTGTTCTTTTTCCTTGAGCATCTGGCTGAGCTTGCCAATATCAAGTTTTTCATACTTTTCAACGATCTGCTGAAGATAGGCTTCCAGTTTAACGATCTCTTTGGACGTTTTTACCTCTTCTTTCTCTAGCTTCTCGATCTTGTCTTTGAGCCCAACCCGGATACCGGCGTTTTTCTTTTTACTGCCGCTTTGGAAGAATTTATTATTTGTTACCACTTCGCCTTCAAAGGTAACACCGATCACATCCTTTTCAGATCGTGTACCTTTGTATGCTTCTTCCACTGAATCGAACACCATCACATTTCCAAGTAATAACTGCTTTAGGGCAGAATATTCCCGCTTGGTTTTTACTTCATCGAACAGGCTGCCGTCTTTAACCGGATAGGTTGCAGCCAGTTGGTCAAGGGGAATGAAAGTAGCTCGCCCTTTTTTATTTTCTTTTAGGATCTTAGCCGCGCGTTGTGCTTCGTCGAGTGTTTTTACAACCACGAAGTTTAGAACATCTCCCAAAACAGCTTCTAAAGCCACGGCATGCTTTTGATCGGTATCAAAGACCTCAGAGACGGTTGTCATATCCTTGAAATCGAATCGATGATTTTCGATCAGGTATTTAACGCTTCCCGGAAAAGCTTCATTGGAGCTGGCTAGGTCGTTCATGAGACGGATCTCTGATCCCAAAGACTCCTTTTTACTCTGAAGGGTTCTCAGTTCATCCTTGATCTCATTTTGTTTGTCTGCAAACTGTTCTCGTTTTTCGCGGGCAGTTTCAAGCTCAACTTCCAGTTCGTCACGATCACCAACCAGTTTATCCAGTTTCTTTTCGATGAGACCCTGCTCGCCGGTCATATTCTCTATCTCGTCATTCAGATCCGTAATCTCGTCATCAATGCGTTGAAGATCACCTTCAGTGTTTTCAAGGCGACTCTCAATTTTTATGCGCTTGGTTTGCAGCTGATTCAATTCGTTGTTGGTGGCACTCAGTTGAACTTCGATCTCGTATAGGTCACTGCGTTCACGGTTGTATTGCTGCTGGATCTGGCCATATTTCTTCTTGGAATCTTCGAGAGCCTTGCTCGACCTCTCCATTTCATCGTCAAAGCTTTCAAGCTTATTTCGACTTGATTCCAAAAGGTCGTTTAGTTCCTGAAGATCGTTCTTCCCGCTTTCAATGTCTTTGGCATATTCGGTGATAACTTTCTTTTCATTCTCGATCTTTTCACGGGTGATCCGGAGATTGGTATCAGCCTCGCGCAATGCGTTGTGTAGCTGACTCACCCTGCGCTGAGCTTCAGCCTGCTGTCGTTCTTTTTCGATCAGTTGGGCCCGGGCTTTTTCATCATTGGCCTCGAGCTCTTCGATCGCCTTGGCGATCTCACGTTTTTCTTTATCGGCATTGGCGATTCGTTCCTTCAGTGGCTCCAGCTCTTCCTTTATCTTGTTGAAATCATGGAGCGTCAGGGCTTTATCAAGCTGCTCAAGTTCGTCTTTATAGATCTTGGCTTTTTCAGCTTTTTCAGCTTGTATTTCGAGCGAACGGGCTTTCTTTCTCAGCTCAACTAAAAGGTCATCAACGCGCTGAAGGTCCTTACGGGTAGATTCGAGTTTGCGAAGTGTCTTTTTGCGCTGATCTTTGTATTTGGTAACTCCTGCCGCTTCTTCAAATAAACGCCGGCGATCGTTGTTCTTATCATTCAGGATCTCCTCAACCATTTTGAGCTCAATTACGGAGTAGGCATCCGATCCCATACCGGTATCCATAAATAGCTCCATAATATCCTTTAGGCGACAGCTTGTTCCGTTGATCAGGTACTCACTGTCACCGGACCTGTACAGTCTCCTTGAAATAGTAACCTCACTGTATTCTATGGGAAGAATGCCTTTGTCATTTACAAAAGTGAGGGATACCTCAGCCATTCCAAGTGCTTTCTTCTTAGCTGTTCCATTAAAGATCACATTAGCCATTGCTGAAGAACGAAGAAGAGAGGGTCTTTGCTCACCCAAAACCCACCGAAGGGCATCTACGATATTAGATTTACCACACCCGTTCGGCCCCACGATCGAAGTGATACCACTGTCAAACTTAACCTTGGTCTTATGAGCAAAGCTCTTAAAACCCTGTAATTCTAATTCGGATATATACATTGAATGGTGTTACGGTGCATTAAGTGTTACTGTGTTACAGTGTTAAGGTGTAAAGTATATTGCACCTTAACACTGTAACACCTATGTACTGAAACACCTATACCGTCATAATTTCTTTTTCTTTTTTCTCGAGCATCTCTTCCACCTTAGCGATATAGCTATCGGTCAGTTTTTGGATCTCGTCTTCAGCCTCATATTTGGAATCTTCGGAAAGGGACTCACTTTCTACCGTTTTTTTTACGGCATCATTAGCATTTCGGCGTGAGTTACGAATACTTATACGGGCCTGCTCAGCGATGTCCTTGGAGTGTTTTACAAGCTCCTTGCGACGCTCTTCTGTTAAAACAGGCAGAGGGATCAGGATACGGTCTCCGTCATTACTTGGGTTCAAACCAAGGCCGGCCGACATGATCGCTTTTTCAATATCTTCCATTGCAGAACGATCGTATGGCTGAACTACCAGTAATCTGGGTTCAGGTGCGCCAACGCTAGCAAGTTGCTGAAGGGGTGTTTTTGAGCCGTAGTAGTCAACCTTGATGCCTTCAAGCAGAGCTGGGCTGGCCTTTCCGGCCCGGACATGAGAAAGTTCTTTTTTGAAAAAGCCGGTGGCTTCTTCCATATGCATTTCAGCTTCGTCAATAATTTCTTGTAATTCTTGCGGTATCATAATGCCAGGGCTATTTTAAATAGTGTTTGACTAAAACACGAAGTTAATAAAATCAGAAGTGAGGACAAACCCCCAAGAATGCCGAATTTGGAGAAGGTTAAGACAACATTGTTTTAAGAAATACGGTCTCATCTTGTAATGCTGCATGTTTTGAAGCTTAAAAAGGCAAAAGGTTGAAAAAAGCGCTTTTCCGCTTTTTTAAAGTACGATACTAATTTTGAACTAATTGGAATAATCCTGAACTTTAGGGTCCGTTTAAAAATCCCCCAAACCGCCTTACAGGCAGCAAAACAAAACAATTTTATGGCGAAGGTAGAAGTGGTAATGCCCCAAATGGGCGAATCAGTAATGGAAGGCACCGTAATCGAGTGGACCAAGCAGGTTGGTGACACTGTAGAAGTAGATGAGACGCTGCTGGAGGTTGCTACTGATAAGGTTGATACCGAAGTCCCATCACCGGAAGCCGGAGTGCTCGTAGAGATCCTGGCTGAGGAAGGTGATGTTGTTGAAGTTGGGAATGCTATTGCCATTATTGAAACGGATGCTGATGCTGCCGGCGATGTGTCTTCCGGTAATTCATCTGATGAAGCTGAATCTGATTCAGGAGAAGCAGAAGTTCAGGAGGAAGAGTCTGAATCACAGGAAGAAGAAACCGAAGAGGGTAATGAGCCTGGTGAACAAGAATCCACTCCCGCGGCAACAGGTGATGATGAAGGTGAACGGATAGAAGTTCAAATGCCCCAAATGGGTGAGTCTGTTGTTGAAGCTACCGTGATTGGGTGGAATAAAGAGGTGGGCGATGAAGTTGAGGAAGACGAAACCCTCCTTGAAATATCTACTGATAAAGTTGACAGTGAGGTACCGTCACCTGCATCAGGTACTTTGGTTGAGATCCTCGCTGAAGAAAATGACACTATCGAAGTAGGCCAGACAATTGCGGTGATTGCGACGGGTGAAGGTGCGGCTGCCTCAGCCGGAGGTTCTTCTGCTCCAAAGAAAGACCAAAAAGAAGAGACTTCATCTGCTGAAAAACAAAGTGAGCCGGCAGAAACATCTGAAAACGGAAGTTCCGGCGGTTCAGAACCACAAAGAATGGGCAGTGACGGAAGGTTTTATTCTCCATTGGTTCGTTCTATTGCTAAGGAAGAAGGAATCAGTCAGGAAGAACTTGAAAATATTGAGGGATCCGGTCAAAATGGACGTGTTTCCAAACAGGATATTCTCTCCTATGTAGAAGATAAGAAAGCAGGCAAGGTCTCTGCCCCTGAACCACAGAAACAGAAAGCCTCATCGGGTGGTGGGTTAAGCAAACCAACATCTAAGTCCAAGTCTTCATCCGATTCCAGTAAATCGATATCTGCAGGTAAACTTGATGTTAAGCATTCACCATCGGGTGATGTGGAGGTCATCAAGATGGATCGTATGCGTAAGATGATCGCTGAACACATGGTCAAGTCTAAGCAGACCTCTGCTCACGTCACTACTTTTGCAGAGGTGGACGTGACCGATATGGTGAAGTGGAGAAATGCTAATAAAGCTGAATTCCAGGAGAAAACCGGTACGCGCCTGACATTTACACCATTGTTTGTTGAAGCTATAATCAAAGCCATGCTGGAATACCCTCTGATCAACAGCTCTGTTGTTGGTGATGAGATCCATGTGAAAAAAGATATCAATTTCGGTCTTGCCGTTGCATTGGGTGAAGGCGGTGAAGGCGGCCTAATCGTTCCTGTTATCAAGAAAGCTCAGGAGAAGAATCTGGTCGGGCTTGCCAACTCAGTGAATGAGGTAGCTCATAAAGCAAGAAGTAAACAGTTGAGTCCCGATGATCTGGTAGGAGGTACTGTTACCATGACAAATTATGGAAGTGTCGGAAATCTGATGGGAACACCGATCATAAACCAGCCTCAGGTTGCTATAATTGGAACCGGTGCCATAGAAAAGCGTCCGGTTGTGATGGAAACTGAAGACGGAGATGTGATCGCGATCCGACAGATGATGTTTTTATCTATGAGTTATGATCATCGAATTATTGACGGTGCCCATGGTGGTGCCTTCCTGAACAGGATCAAAGAGATCCTGGAGAATTTCGATAGAAATCGTTCAGTCTGATAAGTAAATCGCAATATGATTCTTTAAAAAGCGCTCTGAAAGGGGCGCTTTTTTTGGTTGCCAGAGAGTGCGCACTCTCGGCATCTTTACTTCAGTAAATAAATTCTTACTTTAACCGCCCTCAATTATAGCTTATATCACTCATTTTAATTGTATGATACAGTGTAAGACCATCGAAGAAATCAGGAAACAGGTACGTCACCTGAAAAAGGAAGGTAAAACCGTTGCATTTGTTCCAACCATGGGCGCATTACATAAAGGGCACCTTTCACTCATTCGATCCGCTAAAGCACATGCAGATGAGGTGGTAGTTTCCATTTATGTAAACCCTGAGCAGTTTGGACCTAACGAAGATTTTGAAGACTATCCACGACAGCTGGAAAATGATATTCGATCTTGCGAAAATGAAGATGTGACCATTGTTTTCACTCCTAATGATGAGATCATGTATGGCTCAGGTAAAAAATTCCTTTCCATACAGGTTCATGAACTCAATGAATATATGGACGGGGGCAGCAGGCCGGGTTTTTTTGAGGGTATTGTTCTGGTTGTAAATAAGCTCTTTAACATTGTTGAACCTGATTTTGCAGTATTTGGTCAAAAAGATATTCAGCAGGTTCAGATCATCAGGCAGATGGTCGAAGAATTTAATCATGCTGTAAAGATTGTTACGGCTCCTACTGAAAGAGCCGAAGATGGTTTAGCATTAAGCAGCCGAAATGCTTATCTGAACCGGGAACAGCGAATAGTTGCCCCCTACCTTTATTCGGCACTTAAAAGGGTTGAGGAAAAGATCCGGAATGGATTGCTGGAGCCAAAAGCAATGTTGAATAAACAGCAGAAGGAACTTAAAGCGAAAGGCTTCGAAAATGATTATCTTAATATGTTTTCCTATGAAACCATGAAGCCGGTCGGTAAACTGGAAAAAGGCAAAACATACATATTGGCCGGCGCAGCTTATTTGGGTAAAACGCGACTCATCGACAACATAATTTTAGATCTCTGATATAGTATAATGAAAATCACGATGTTCAAATCTAAACTGCACCAGATGGCAGTTACTGAAGCTAACCTTATGTATGAAGGCAGTATTACAATAGATCAGGATCTGTTGGATGCAGCTAATCTATTGCCCTACGAAAAAGTTCAGGTATTGAATATTACCAATGGTGCCAGACTTGAAACCTATACTATTCCCGGTGAAAGGGGGAGTCGTGTTTGTTGCTTAAATGGCGCTGCAGCACGATTGACTCATGTTGGAGATCGTATCATTGTGATTAGCTATGCAGAAATGACTCCGGAAGAAGCTAAAGAGCATAAACCAAAGGTTGTGATTGTTGATGAAAACAATGATCCTAAAGAAATTTTGGAGAATACCACTCACGGCACATCCTATGACCTTGAAACCGGTATGGTCGACAATACATTGGTAGAATAACGGACGACTTTTCTTATTATCCGTAATATATTGGTTGCAGATCTGTTTTTAGGAACAGCACTTCATATTCTGTTTTTCAATTTTTTATAACTGCGGATGCAAGTTTTATGGGAACATGGTATCTAATTCATGATTCAGATAACCTGAGTTTTTAAAACTAATTTTATAGTATATTTATTTGAATTGGAATCCTTTAGGTTCCGGATTATTAAATCAGAATGCATCACATGAAGAAAAAATACTGGATACCAATAAGTGCAATTGCACTCATACTCATCAGCTGGATGATGCTTGGGGGTGATACAGACGATTCGGTTATGTTAACTGCTACACCAAAAAATGGTGAATTTGTTGTTGATGTAACCACCACAGGTGAATTAAGAGCAAAAAATTCAGTAGAAATACGGGGTCCACAAGGTGGGCGTGATGTACGATTATTCAATCTAACCATACAGAGATTAATACCTGAAGGGACCATTGTCGAAAAAGGTGACTTTGTTGCAGAGCTTGATCGCTCAGAAATAACAGGACGACTTCAGGATGCTATGCTGGAATTGCAGCAGGCTCAATCTCAGGTTACTCAGGTTTCTTTGGATAGTACACTTACTCTTTCTCAAGCTCGTGATAATCTGATCAACCTTGAGTATGCAGTTGAAGAACGACAAATTGTTCTTGATCAGTCAAAATATGAATCTCCAGCAGTACAAAGGCAGGCAGAAATTGATCTGGATAAAGCACGCCGACAGCTTGAGCAGGAAAAAAAGAATTATGTGACCAAGGTAAAGCAGGCCGAAGCACAAATGAGTGAGGTTGAAGCTGATCTGCAGGAGGAACAAAATGAAGTGGATAAGATCCGCGATTTGATGCAGGAGTTTACGGTTCGCGCACCGGCAAACGGTATGATTATTTACCGAAGAATGAACAATAATTCAAAAGTGTCTGAAGGTAGTGAAATAAGTGCCTGGAACCCTACTGTGGCAGAATTACCTGATTTTTCAGTAATGGAGTCGGTTACTTATGTCAATGAGGTAGATGTTCAGAAAGTATCTTCAGGACAAAATGTGGTTATTGGTCTTGACGCGATACAGAATAAAACATTGACCGGAAATGTAACAAGTGTTGCCAATATTGGCGAACAAAGGTCAGGCTCAAATTCAAAGGTCTACGAGGTCGTGATAGAGATAAATAAATCGGATTCTACACTAAGGCCGGCAATGACCACAAGTAATCGAATCATCGTTGACGAACTTGATGATGTCATGTTTGTGCCATTAGAAACTATCCATGTTGAGGATTCTACAAGTTTTGTATTCAGGCAGGCGGGTCTTTCAACAGTTATGCAACAAGTGCATCTGGGTCTCATGAATGAGAACGAGGTGGTTGTTCATCGCGGCTTATCTCTGGATGATGTGATCTATCTATCAGTGCCTGATGATACAGCAGGTGTTGACAGGATCTACCTGGAAGAAGCAATCACATCAAATTAAGGACTAGTTTTGTTCCAGAAAATACTCTATAACTTTGACATTGCTCTTGAGGCTATTCAGCGAAATAAACTAAGATCGTTTCTGACGTCACTTGGTATTATTTTTGGCGTGTCTTCTGTGATAGCAATGCTGGCAATTGGTAATGGTGCACAGCAGGAAGTTCTGACTCAAATGCAGTTACTTGGAACCAACAATGTGATCGTTCAGCCTGTTGTTGAGCAGAGGCAAGGAACAGTGGGCGATGGTGAGCAACAGCAGCAAAGCCAAAAGTTCTCACCGGGATTAACTATGGAAGATCTCACAAGCATCAGAAAGCTTATTCCTGAAGTAGAAAAGTTAAGTCCTGAGATCGTCTACGAAACTAACTTTATTCGTGAAGCGCGAATGAGAACCGGTAAACTTGTTGGAGTGAATACAGATTATTTCGATATCAGTAATTTCAACATAGTAGAAGGGAATAACTTCAGTGAGATACAGATCAACCAGGCAGATCCTGTTTGTGTGATCGGTTATGATGTAAAAACCCGATTTTTTGCGGGTGAAGATCCAATTGGGGAGAAGATAAAAGTTGGTCACTTGTGGCTGACAGTAGTGGGAGTACTTGAGAAAAAGGAAGTTTCAACTGAAAATATTGAAAACCTGGGGATTCGAAATTTTAACCTGGATATATACGCTCCGGTAACAACTGTACTTTTGCGTTTCAGAAACCGGGCAGTGGTGACTTCCAATGATCTGCAACAAAATGGTAGTTCAACGGTGGTTATGGGCGGAGGAATGATGATCTTTTCATCCGGAAGCAGCTCTTCAGGCGATGCCGGCGATGGAAACTACAATCAACTTGACCGGCTCATCGTAAAAGTATCAGATACAAAATTCAGCGGCACTATTGCCGAGATCCTATCCAGAATGCTGAAGAGAAGGCATAACAATGTGGTCGATTTCGAGATCATAGTGCCGGAGCAGCTTCTGCAGCAGGAACAACAAACCAAACGTATTTTCAATATTGTTCTATCTACTATTGCCTCGATTTCATTGATAGTGGGTGGTATTGGTATCATGAATATTATGTTGGCTTCTGTGGTGGAACGGTTCCGGGAGATCGGGGTGAGAATGGCTGTCGGAGCACAGAAAAAAGATATAGAACTACAGTTTCTGACCGAAGCTCTCACCATCAGTATAACCGGAGGGTTTCTGGGGATAGTGCTGGGGTTAGCTTTCAGTTATGTGATTGAGGCAACCGCTGATATTGCAACTATCGTTACGCCAATTTCAATATTCATATCATTTGGAGTGGCCGTTTTGATCGGAGTGGTATTTGGTTACTATCCCGCCAAACGAGCTGCTATGCATGATCCTGTACACGCTTTGCGCCATGAATAAAATCTTATTTCTTATTATTGCTTTAGTCGGATCACTTGTATTGCCTACAAGTCTTCAGGCTCAGACACAGAGAACTCTAACACTTGAAGAAAGTATCGAGATCGCCAAAGACTCGAGTCCCCTTGCCAGAGCAGCAAATTTCGAACTGATCTCATCCAAATGGAGGTACCGCTCATTCAGGGCAGATCTGTTGCCAAGTCTTAGTTTAAGCGGTGATGCACCAAACTATAATAAATCGATCTTTTCCAATATTCAGGACAATGGATCGCTCATATTTTCATCCAGAACGCAGTCTGAGGCATCGGTTGATCTTAGCATTCAACAAAGTATTATGCCTACAGGAGGTAATTTATCATTATCGAGTGGAATAACCCGGCTTGGTATCTTTGAGGGAGAGAATACGTATCTGTGGCAGAGCACTCCCTTGGTGGCCACCTATCGCCAACCATTATTTCAGTTCAATAGCTTGAAATGGAGAAACCGCACGGAACCATTAAGATATGAGATCGCTCAAAAGCAATATGTGGAAGATATGGAAGATCTGGCATTCACCACTGCCCAGAGTTTCTTTGACTTTCTGCTGGCTAAGATCAATGTGGAGGTAGCTGACTTTAATGTCACCGTGAATGATTCGATCTACAACATATCACAGGGTCGTTATCAGGTGGGTAGTATCGCGGAAAATGACCTCTTGCAAAGTGAATTGCAGTTGCGTAATGCAGAAACCTCGCTGACCACTGCTACACTGAACTTTCAACGCGCGGAAGAAAATTTTAAAGCTCTATTGGGTATTCCCGATGGTGTAGACATAGAAGTTTTGGCTCCGGAAGAAGCACCCGAATTGAATATTGATGTGGATAAAGCTCTAGGCTTGGCTCAGAAAAACAACAGCACGGCCCTTGAGTTTCAACTGAGTGAAATTCAAGCTAATCAGGCTTATGATCAGGCTAAAAAGGCTGCGGGATTTTCAGCCACCATACAAGCCAGTTACGGATTGAATCAAACTTCCGAGGACTTTGATCGATTATATGAGGACCCACAAAACAGGCAATTTTTCTCTGTAGGATTTCAGGTTCCTATATTTAATTGGGGAAAGAATACCGCTGAAATTCAGGCAGCAAGGAATCAGCAGGCCGCAACGGCAAATACGATCACTTATCAAAAGCTCCAGTTCGATCTAAATGTGAGAAGTACAGTGAGGGAGTTTTCACAACTTCAAAATCAGGTAGAATTGGCAAAACAGTCGGATGAGATCGCAGAAAGAAGATACGATGTGGCCAAGAACCGTTACCTCATCGGTAAAATTGATGTGACGAACCTGTTCATAGCTCAGAATGAAAAAGACAGTGCCCGACGTAGTTATATACAGGCACTCCGAAATTACTGGACGGGCTATTACAACTTAAGACGCCTTACCCTTTATGATTTCCAGGCCGATAGTCCCATCGTCATAAACGATGAGAACTAACTAACCGATCAAATTCTTATTCAGCGTATTCGGGAAGTATTTCAAGGAATCTTGCAGAGGTTTTAATGCCTCTGTGAAAATCTTTGATCGCAAACTTCTCATTCGGTGAGTGAATAGCATCACTTGTCAGACCGAAGCCCATCAAAATGGACTCGACGCCAAGAACTCTCTTAAAATCAGATACGATAGGTATAGAACCACCTTCGCGGGAGAAAAGTACTTCTTTATTGTATATGTCTTCAAAAGCTTGTGCACCTGCTTTCAGCCCATAAAAGTCGAGATCAGTAACTGATGGCTGACCGCCATGGTGTTCAGATACTTTAACCGTTACTGTATCCGGTGCCAGAGATTGAATATGTTTAGTAAAAATCTCAGCGATATCTTTGGGATCTTGGTCAGGTACCAGTCTCATGCTGATCTTGGCATTTGCCTTAGATGGCAGTACCGTTTTTGCACCTTCTTTCGTATAACCGCCCCAGATTCCATTTACATCCAGCGTAGGACGGGCAGAAGCTCTTTCCAATATGCTGTATCCTTTCTCACCGTGTACAGCTTTAATATCCAGAGATTTCTTGTATTCCTCTTCATCAAAAGGAAGTTGTTTGTATGCATCGCGATCGGCTTTAGTCAGGGCAATTACCTTATCATAGAAGCCCGGTATTTGTATCACACCATTTTCGTCTTTAAGCTTGGCTATGATTTCACATAAAACATTTACAGGATTTTCAACGGCACCGCCATACACACCGGAATGCAGGTCACGGTTAGGTCCAACTACTTCCACCTCCATATATGCAAGGCCTCTCAAGCCATATGTAATAGAGGGCTGGTCTTCGGCAAACATGGCCGTATCTGAAATCAGAACCATATCGCATGAAAGCAGGTCTTTATGTTCTTCAATGAATGGGATAAGGCTGGGTGAACCGATCTCTTCTTCACCTTCCAGAATGAACTTCACATTGACCGGTAATTCAGTACCTGACTTTCTGAAAGCCTCGACGGCTTTGATGTGAGTGTATGATTGACCCTTGTCGTCACTCGATCCGCGGGCATAGATGTTTCCATCACGTACAGTAGGCTCAAAGGCTGGGGAGTTCCATAATTCATCAGGGTCGGAAGGTTGAACATCATAGTGACCATAGATGAGGACTGTAGGCTTATCTTCGTGCGGGCAGTACTCAGCATAAACTATAGGATTGCCGGCAGTCTCGAACTTTTTGACCGTATCTAGCTCAAGATCCTCCAGCTGATTGATAAGGTAGTGGGCTGCTTTTTCGACCTCTCCTTTTTTATCAGAATCAGTGCTTATGCTTGGTATGCGCAACAGTTCGAATAATTCAGTTAAAAAACGATCGATGTGCTGATCAATGTAATCTTGAGTTTTGCTCATGGTCTTGATACGTATTAATGATTTTTGCAGGTTATTTGCCCGAAAATAAAGAATAATCGGGATTAGTACTGAGGATAAGTCAGTCTATAATACTTTAATACCGTCAGGTTTGGTCCAGCCATACTGTCCATTTCCTAAACGCACGTAGGTCCATCCTTCAACACTTTCACTTTCCCAATGATCTACAGTCAGGTCATAGCCTTCGTAAGCAATACTTACCAAAGGGCTATCTTCATCGGGAGTCTCTAAAACTCGTTGAGATGATGAGATCAAAACAGCCCCATCATATCGCTGATTAACGTAATCGGCATAAAAAGCCAACAAAGCCAGGGAAGATCCAATCAGGATCAGGGTAAGTTGAATTGAGAAAGTTTTACTGAGCGAGATCTTGTTTAGCCAGCCAAGATATAAAAGTGTCAGTCCGGCTAAAGTGAATAGAAATCCGATCAAAAATAGTCCAAAAGCGGTCAACTCATTGTTGATCCAATCAATGGCACGATCCCATGGCAGTTTAGGTAAGATGGCAGATTGCCGGCTGAACTGAGAATTCACATAATCCAGTGCTTCAATTGCCTTTTTACGTGTGGTTGAAAATTCTGTGGCTTTAAGAAAGTAATATTTCGAAAGACCCAGAGAATCAAGCTGCATGGCCGTTATACCCATGTTCAAATAAAGTGCTCCAGAAACGTCGCCGCTGCTTTTAATACTTCTGTAAGCACTCATTGCTTTCATTGGGCTTCCATTTTCCAGGAGATTATTCGCCTTATCAAAAGCGCCTTGCTGTGCAACGGCATCCTGACTGAAAACTGCCAAAGGAATTAATAGAAGCAGAATTCTCAACATCATGATAACTTACCTACTTTTTTGATGATCTCACGTGTTTTTTCAATATCAGAAGCTAAGGTCTCTCTGGTTGCGTTGGGTGCATAGGCTATAGTTTCACATTTATTCAGAATCTTGCGAAGCTCTTGAGTCAGCGTATTGTCTGAAAACTGATCTACAGCTTCAACGAGTTTAGAATGTGATAAGCCTGCCGGTGGCAGGTTTAGTTTATCAGTTATGTATTGTGTGAGAGCCTTTTCAATAAGGTGATAACCGGTTTTGATATCGGTTGTTCTTTCTGCTTCTTCAAGGGTTTTTTGGGCTTTATCTGATGCCTTGCGGGATCGGGCAAAGGCTGAATCGGTTTGCATCCGGTCATTATATTTCTTGAAAATATAGGCTCCTATGGTCAGCATAATGGGTAGAAAGATCATGATCCAGACTAATGTTCTTTCATATAATGGCTTAACTGCCGGGCTCTTCCAGTTTGCCAATCCCGTAATTGGTTTTACGTTGAATCGAAGGTCTTTTTCAGTTAGCAGGGGGGCATCAGGGTCACGCTCCACACTGAAGGTTAATTCAGGCAGGGTCACAATTACAAAATCAGATCCATCGGGATCATAGTAAGCTATCCGTTTAGCCGGAATAGAATACTCTCCTTCGTTTCGGGGTATCACAATATCTCTGAAATTTCTGCTCCCTGTTATTTCTCTATTATTGCGTTCAATATTTGATGTTTCTTCAGGATTATATTTCTCCAGATTCTCAGGAAGGTCATAATTAGGTTTATTGATCAAAGGAATATTCCCTTCACCAGAGATCTGAGTGTTGATCTCAATACTTTCACCTACAAGAGCATCTGTATTTGAGATAGAGCGTGTTATATCGAAACTCCCTACTGCTCCAATGAACTCTGCGTTATTTAATTCAGGAAGACTTTCAACATCAAGGGTTACAGGTGGAGATTGCAGTGTCATTCGTTCTTGATTCAGCCCAAATCCAAATGGATCAGCGGAGCTGCGTCTTGAACGAACGGAAACGGTAATTTCAAAAGGACTGAGAGTAAGTTCACCGGATTTGGTAGGAAAAAGGGCGTATTGGATAAGCCTTGCTTTCTGATACCGGACATTATTCACAATGGTTGATGTGGTTTGTGCACGTTGTGGATAGTTAAGTTCCTCTTTCCAAAATCCCTCTGCTTTCCATCCCGGGGTGGGTTGATAAGAAGAGACTTCCACACCATTTTTAAAATAAAGAACTATATCAGCAATAACCTGTTGGCCAACTACAGGGTTATCGGTATCAGGCTCAATCCTTACGTAAATATCGGGAGCTCTTTCTGTATCACCGGATTCAAGTGAGGCCGGATCTAAAACTGAAAAGGGGATTGGATTCGTTTGGTAAGTTTCATTCTCAACAGTAATAGTGATTGAAGGCAAAGTGTACTTGCCGGGCGTTTGCGCGATCAACACATAGCCAAAAGTATAAGTTACAGACGGTTTTCCATTTATGATGGTGTATTGGGTGCCGCGTGAAGTACTGCCTTGCAACCATCTCAGGCCATTGATCTCAGGAAGTTGCGGCTGTTGAACTGAGCCCATGGCATTTCCGCTGATATTGACTTCCAGTTTGACCTGCTCTCCCTTAAAGATATTTGTTTCTGAGAGTTCAGCATTAACCTGAATCCCCTGTGCTAAGGAGAGGCATGAAAATCCACTAAATAAAAGCAGTAAGAAAAAGAAATGTTTCAGTCTACCAATCCTTTTCATGCTTGGCCGATCCTGTAGATTTTTTCTTTTTGAATTCCTTTAAAAGTTCTTTCTCCTTTTGAGCCAAAGCTCTCAGGATCTTTTCAGCCTCTTCCTTACTTATCTGTTGGGATTGAAGGTCTTCCGGGTTAATTTCTTGAGGCTGTTGCTCGCCCTGCTCTTCCCCTTCACTTTCCTGTTGTTCCTGATCCTCTTGTTGCTGCTGATCTTGTTGCTGATCCTGCTCTTGCTCCTGCTGATTTTTCTGCTGTTCTTGTTGCTGCTGTTGCTGCTGTTTTTCTTGCTCTTCTTTCAGTTTTTCGTACAGGGCATTTAGCTTCCGGTCGTTTGGATAGTTCATCAATCCTTCCTCAACGTAATTAAGGGAGGTTTGAAGATCTGCGTTGATAAAGAATTGAGCACCGTTATGGAAGTATTGGTCTGCAGTTTGAGCCAAAAGCGGAACGGTCAATAAACTCAGTAATGATATCAGTAGTATACGTTTCATAGGTCAGTTTGAGTTAATTTCTGATACATTTCTGATGCGTTCGATAAAGTCATTGAAGGCCCTGACTGTATCGTCTGCTTCAAGGGCCCTTTGCATGAGGTTGTATGCATCCTGATAGCGTTGTTCGGCAACGAGTTTTTCAGCCTGCTTTTTCATAGCGATGGCATACTCACTTGGTTCAGGTGGTTGCTGTTTTTCCTGATTTTGTTCATCGCCACCTTCATCTTCTTCGTTTTGCATCTCAGCGAGAGCTCTTTCATAATTATGTTTTGCATCAAGATCCGAAGAATTTAGTTTTAGAGCATTCTTGAAGTGAGTGGCTGCCGGTTTCCACTTTTGATCTTCAGCCAATAGGGTTCCGATATTATACTCAGCCATTGATTTATCCTGAGGACTTTCTGCAAGGGAACGGAATTCCATGAAGGATTCAATGGCCTCTTCTACCTTACCTTGTTTTGCCTGTGCGTTTCCGAGGTTGAAGTACAGCTTATAATTATCCGGTGAAACCTCAATTGCGGCTTTGTACAGTTCCTCTGCCTCCTCATAATTTCCCTTATCAAAGGCAGAATTTGCCTGTCGGGCTTCATCGTTTGTGAAGGCCGAGAGAATCAATAGCAATGCAATGTATATAAGGTTTCGCTTCAAAATATCAAAGATTTTCAGCGATGGCGATGGTTTCATCATCCATCAGCATGTTTGTGAATACGTTATTCACGTCATCATTTTCTTCAAACTTTTCCATCATCTTCAGATTCGATTCTGCCGTGCTTTCATCCACCTTAGTTTGAGTAACGGCTTCCCGGATCAGGGTCGCAGATTCGATCTTAAAGCCTAATTCTTCAAGGCGGTTCCTCACATCAAATAATTGTTCTCTGCTTGTATATACAATAAATACTTCGTCTTCGGTATCTACATCTATGGCTCCGGCATCAATGGCTTGCAACATAAAATCTTCATCATCGAGTCCATCTGCCGGCACTTGAATCATTCCCTTTTGCTCGAACATATAGCCAACGGAACCGGAGGTTCCCATATTACCCCCGTGCTTTGTAAAAATATGGCGGATGTCGCTAACGGTTCTATTATTATTGTCTGTAGTCACTTCAATAAAATAGGCAATACCTCCGGGGCCGTATCCTTCAAAAGTTGCTTCTTCATAAGCTGCACCGTCAGAATCCTCACCGGTTCCTCTCTTAATGGCACGTTCAATATTATCCTTTGGGACATTATCAGCTTTTGCGTTTTCGATGGCCAAGGATAAACGCGGGTTTCCATCGGGATCTCCACCGCCTTCTCGGGCTGCAACCGTTATTTCCTTAATGTGTTTGGTGAAGATCTTGGATCGTTTAGCATCTTCTTTAGCTTTTTTGTGGCGAATGTTCGCCCACTTCGAATGTCCTGCCATATTTTGAAGGATAAATTAATTACATTTTATAAGCATGTAATATACAAATAGACAGTGTGGATAAGAAAATGTATAGCACAATTTTACGTGTACTGTACAGATGGTAAGCAGGGAAACCTATCTGATAAACCTTGTGTTTGAATGTTTATCAGATTAGTACCTTTAAGTATTTTAAATTGAATTGAACATAAATATCAGCAGAGATTATATGAACATAGGTATAGCATGTTATCCTACCTTCGGCGGAAGCGGGGTGGTTGCAACAGAACTGGCAAAAAACCTGGCGAAACACGGTCATAATATTCATATGATGAGCTATTCCCGTCCTGCCCGACTTGATACGCTTGAAACCGGTATCACCTATCATGAAGTTTCTATCAATTCCTACCCTCTTTTCGATTATCCGCCTTATGCTCTGGCACTTGCCTCTCAAATGGTAAACCTGATCGAATATGAGGACTTGGACCTTTTACATGTTCATTATGCGCTGCCTCATGCAACCAGTGCTTACCTTGCAAAACAAATTATGCATGAAAGAGGGGTGACAGTACCAATTATCACTACGCTTCACGGAACTGATATTACTTTGGTTGGCCGGGATCCAAGTTATAAACACGTAGTAGAATTTTCTATAGATAAAAGTGATGGTGTAACTGCTGTTTCTGAATATCTGAAACGGGAAACCTATGAACATTTCGAGATCGAGCAGGATATTGAAGTGATCCCAAACTTTATTGATCTGGACAGATTTCAAAAATCAAACAAAAGTCATTTCAAAAAAGCTATTTGTCCCAACGACGAAAAAGTGGTGGTTCACGTATCCAATTTTCGAAAAGTAAAACGCGTGCCGGAAGTGGTTACCGTTTTTGCCAGAATTCTGGAATCGGGAATTGAATCTAAGTTATTATTGGTAGGTGATGGCCCGGATCGCCAAAAAGCTGAACAACAGTGTCGGGATCTGGGTATCTGCGATCATGTTCGTTTTCTGGGTAAACTGGATAAGGTTGAAGAGGTGCTATCAATTGCTGATCTGTTTTTGATACCATCGGGTTCTGAGACCTTCGGATTAGCTGCTTTAGAAGCTATGAGCTGCAGCGTGCCTGTTATTAGTTCAAATATTGGTGGACTGCCGGAGGTTAACGTGCACGGTGAAACAGGATATCTTTGTGACTTGGATGATGTTAAGTGTATGGCTGATTACGGGGTTAATATCCTAAGTGATCCTGATCTGCATGAACGGATGTCTAAAAATGCGCGTAAACATGCTGCCACCTTTAATCAGCAAGAAGTAGTAAAGCAGTATGAGAATTTTTACGAAAAGGTTCGCGAGAGAATGGGGCCCAAAGTCTGAACAAATTTTTATGATGCACTTTAAAAAAAAGCCCGCTCAGTTTGAGCGGGCTTTAGTGTTATGTAAGAATTTTAAGACGCTACTTAAGCAAGTACTTTAGATACTTCTTCAGCAGCTTCTTTAAGCAGTACAGCAGAGATAACATTCAGGTCACTGTTATCAATGATCTCTTTAGCTTCCTTAGCATTGGTTCCCTGAAGGCGTACAATGATCGGTACGTCTTTCACTTTTTCAGCGATCTCCGGGTCTTTAACAGCTTCGATCACCCCATTAGCAACACGGTCGCAACGTACAATACCACCAAAGATATTGATAAGAATTGCCTGTACATTCTTGTCTTCGAGGATGATGCGGAATCCATTCTTCACAGTGTCAACATTTGCTCCACCACCAACATCAAGGAAGTTAGCAGGCTCACCTCCGGATAGTTTAATGATGTCCATGGTTGCCATTGCAAGTCCAGCACCATTCACCATACAACCTACGTTACCATCCAGCTTAATGTAGTTGAGGTTATATTTTTGAGCTTCAAGCTCGAGTGGATTTTCTTCTGATTCATCCTTGAGTTCAGCAAGATCTTTATGACGATACAGTGCGTTGTCGTCAAAAGTTACTTTTGCATCCAGGGCATACACTTTGTTATCAGGAGTGGTGATCAATGGATTGATCTCAAACATATTTGAGTCCGTTTCCTCATATGCATTGTAAAGTGCTTGTATGATCTTGATGCCGTTTTTAAGAGCTTCTCCTTCAAGGCCCAGTGCAAATGCGATTCGGCGAGCCTGATTTGGCTGAAGATCCATTCCCGGTTCAACCCACTCTTTTACGATTTTTTCAGGAGTTTCTTCGGCAACTTTTTCGATCTCAACACCACCTTCTGTTGAGGCCATGATCACGTTCTTGCTTACCGCACGGTCAAGCAGAATACCAAGATAGAATTCAGACTCAATGTCGACTCCGTCAGTTACATACAGACGCTGTACCAGCTGCCCTTCTTCTCCGGTTTGAACGGTTACGAGCACATCACCTAAGAGATTTTCTGCGGCTTCTTTTACCTCATCGATGGATTTGCAAAGGATTACACCTTTTTCATTATTCTTTTTGGTGCGGCCTTTGCCACGTCCACCGGCATGGATCTGAGCTTTCACTACAAATAGTGAAGATCCCTTCTCCTTCAATTTTTTAGCGGCTTCAACGGTCTCCTCAACAGTAGTAGTAGCAATACCGGCAGGCACAGCTACATTGTATTTCTCAAGAATTTCTTTGGCTTGATACTCGTGAATTTTCATGGATACAATTTTAAGTATTAAAAGCGATTTTTCAGAAGCAATAATACCGAGATTACGAGCTAAAAGAAAGGAAGTGCATGATTCTTTACATATCACAAAACAGTAGTGTATGTAATACGTAAATTATTTTTACCACAAGGTTTTACCTTTGGCATTAATTCTTACAAACACTAACTTTATAACCCATCAAAACAAAGAGGTAATCTAGCTTGAAAGAAGCCCGGATCATGACTCCAAAGGAATTAGACCGCACCTATCAGCGGTTTGCCCATCAATTCCTGGAACCTTATGATGATTTTTCCCAACTTGCTGTTATAGGCATGCAAACCCGTGGAGTTCATATGGGTAAACGGATTGTTGACGAGATCAAAAAAAACTTCAGCACCGAAATAGATTTTGGAGTACTGGATGTGACCTTTTATCGGGACGATTATCGTTCAAAACTTAAAATGCCAGAGGTACAGGTAACGGAGATCCCATTCGATCTGTTTGATCGTGATGTAGTTTTGGTGGATGATGTTCTTTACACAGGCCGAACTGTACGTTCTGCGATGGATGCGATCATGGCCTATGGCCGGCCAAGAAGTATAAAATTCTGTTGTATGGTCGACAGAGGCCACCGTGAGCTGCCAATAGCTGCTGATTATATGGGAATCTATTTACCAACTTATGAGGATGAAGAAGTTCGGGTGAAAGTAAAAGAAATTGATGGCGAGGATGCAGTCTACCTTGTGGAAATGGAGGAGGAAGTAGATGAGTAAATCTCCCGAGGGATATCAGTTCAATCAAAAACATTTGTTGGGACTCACAGACTACTCAAAAGAAGATATTAAGTTTGTATTGGAGCAGGCTAAATATTTCAGAGAGATACTCGACAGGCCGGTTCCAAAAGTTCCTACTCTAAGAGATAAAACCATTGTGAACCTGTTTTACGAAAACAGTACGCGTACCCGGCTTTCTTTTGAGTTGGCCCAAAAGCGTATGGGAGCCGACGTCGTTAACTTTTCAACCAGTTCATCAAGTACCAAAAAAGGCGAATCACTGAAGGATACGATCCGGAATATAAGCTCGATGAAAATTGACATGGTTGTTGTTCGGCACGAAAGCCCCGGGGTACCTCACTTTTTAACGCAATGTGTGGATGCCGCCATTCTGAATGCAGGAGATGGTGCTCATGAACATCCAACTCAGGCTTTACTGGATATGTTCACCATGCAGACCATCCATCCGAATTTGACGGGTAAGAAGATCGCTATCATAGGAGATATTTCACATAGCCGGGTAGTGCGTTCAAATATCATCGGTCTGAAAAAATTGGGAGCTGATGTTGTACTTTGCGGTCCAAAAACATTGATGCCTATTTATGTGGAGGATATGGGTGTTGAAGTGTCTTACGATCTGGAAGAAACTCTGGGCTGGTGTGATATTGCAATGGCACTAAGAATACAACTTGAGAGGCAGGAAGGTGCCACAGAACTATTTCCATCTCTTCGAGAATATCATGAACGATTTGGAATTAAATATCATCACCTGGATAAATATCCAAATTTCAAGATTATGCACCCGGGGCCCATCAACAGAGGCGTGGAAATGGAAAGTGAGGTGGCTGACAGTGACAGAGCCGTGATCCTGGATCAGGTAACCAATGGCGTGGCAGTGAGAATGGCCATTTTGTATTTACTGAGTGGGGGCACCAGAGTCTGAAATAAGTGAGCAGGTTATTTCAGGTTGTGGAATTTAGAATATTGAGATGCATATAAAGAGGATATTGTCACTATCTATCAGTAAATCTAAACCGGGTAAAATTAACCCATGTTTATGAATTGTATGAAAGTTTAGCTTGCTCTGCTTTTGTTTTCTTTCGAGCTAGAATGATACCTGCAATAACCGATGATGCTCCAATATATTGAAGAACTGTAAGTTCTTCACCTAATAGTACGAGTCCAAATATTAAACCCAATACCGGCACCAAATTCTGATATGCTGCAGTACGTACAGCTCCGATCTTTTTCACTCCATTATTCCAAATAATGTATGCAATTCCAATAGACAAAGCACCGCTGTAAAGAATACCTCCAAAGCCGATCAATGAGATTCCACTCCAATTCAATTTAATCAGGAAAGGAAGCCCGATCACAGTTAAACTAATTAACCCTATCATAGACATGAAGGCTGAGTACTGTAGTGCACTGTAAACTCTTAAGTATTTTCTGGAAAGGATAGTGTAAATACCCCAGCAAAAAGCAGCTGTCAGAGTGATCACATTCCCTAAAAACGTTTCGGATTCAAATGAAATATTATCTTGTCCGCCAACTATGATCAATGCAACTCCAGCAAAGGCAAATAATACCCCAAGCGCCTTAAAAATTGTAAGTTTTTCATCTGTAAAAAACTGAGAGAGCAGAGCAACCCAGATGGGTATGGTGCCAAGCATAACCGCTGCGTTGGCAGCATATGTATAATTGATGCCTATGATAAAAAAAAGCTGATAAAACAGGTTACCTATTATACCAATACCAACTAATTTCCAGAAGTGCTCTCTTTTGACTTTTAGGGAGTATCCTTTTTTGCGTGCGAAATACGAGAGTAATGAGGTGGCAAATATGAAACGGAGAACGTTAAAACTGTAAGGATCGATCTCACTCAGTGATACTTTAACAATACTGAAATTCAGTGCCCATATGATGGCTACTAAGATGAGGCTTAGGTCAATTAGATATGGTCGGTTCAAAATTAAACTGCTAATGCTTTAATGTTGAAAGATGAAAAGGTACGGTGAAAACCTCTTTAAACCGAAATATAAACCCTGACTGTTTAGTATGAGTGGGTCTGTTTTAGAATCTATTAACATCTGTTCCAAAGAAGCATAGCGGATTGGCTTTTTTAATGCCTAAAACTTTTATCTTTAAGAAAAATATTAAACAAAAACTTACTCAGTGATACAGCGAATTCAAACAGTTTTTCTGGCATTAGCAGCCATTCTAAATTTCATTGTTTATTTTACACCCGTATATGATAAGGCTATGAGTGATCCCCAAACCTGGATTGGTTATGGGTTGGCCATTGCTCTTGTTTTACCAATCATTTTGAACATTTACAGTATTTTTCTGTACAATAACAGACCCTCACAGATCTCATGGATAAAAATATCCGCACTTTTACAGGTTATAGCCCTTGGTTTTGGCGTAGGTGTTCTGCTCTCTCTTGGAGGTTTTGGAACCTACATGTGGGATGAAGCTCTTGGTTCCGGCTTGATCTTTCTTGGGTTGCTCTTTCAAATACTTGCGATTAGAAACATACGGAAGGATGAAGAACTTGTACGCTCAATGAATAGAATTCGATAGGAGTATCTTTGGATCAGCCATATTCTAAACTTAAGGTATATGCATTTCTTGGCATAGGGCTGACCACTTTTGGCGTTGCACCGGTTTTGGTAAAATTTGCTACCGACTATTCTGCACTGCTGTTGGTAACTATCCGTACGGTTGGTGCTTTTCTAATGTTGGTACCGGCATATTGGTATCAAAAGAAAAGCAAGAAATATGATTTGAAAGCTGCGGGAAATGAAAGTAGGCTTATGGCAATGGCAGGTGTTGCGCTGGGACTGCACTTTACGCTTTGGACCAGCTCATTGTATTTTACCTCTGTTGCATCAGCTTCAGTATTGGTAACTATTCACCCCATCATGCTGATCGTTGCAGAGCGTGTTTTATATAAAATGAATTTTGCGCCTACTGTTTGGGTAGGAGTTTTTATTGCCTTCGGAGGTTCTGTTCTGTTGGGTGTTTCTGATTATAATGCTGATACGACCTTTGCAAATCCTGTATTGGGAAATGCCATGGCCTTTTTTGCTGCGGCTATATTTGCTGTATATTTTTTGATCGGCAGAAAGATCAGACAGAACCGTTCGTGGCTGGGCTATGTTTTTCCTGTTTACGGTTATGCAGCCGGGACATGTTTGGTGATATTTTTAATTGTAGAAGGTATTCCAACCGAAGTGGATGCAAGGGTTATTTGGATAGGCCTTGCACTTGCAGTTGGCCCCCAGCTGCTGGGTCACGGTTCACTTAATTATGCTGTCAAGTTTGTATCTCCTACTTTACTGTCTACTTTGATCCTGACTGAGCCAATTTTCGCCACCATCCTTGCGTTTTTTATATTGGCTGAGTTGCCTGCTATTCTTTCAGTATTTGCAATCACTATAATATTGATCGGGGTAACCCTGACTTGGCGAAAAAAGCCAAAGATACAGAGGTCATTAGATAACTGATCATTTAACTCCAGAGTTTGTTTCTAGTGCAACTGCTTCCTGCTCTAAAACGTTAACTTGTAATAAAGTTATGCCATGCAGTGTTTTATTACATGTCGTGAACCTTTTTTTGTCATGTTTCGTTGTTTAGTTCGTATATATTAGACCTCACTAAGAATTGAGGAATTTTGAAATATTACCTGTATAATGCACAATAGCATTAAAAATATGCGTTCAAGCTAGGTTGAGAGAAATTAGAACAAAGCCAACATATGCTTTTTAATAATGATCACATTGCGGGAGTTCAAAAATATGTTCTACTCACTGGAATAGGGGTTGCATTGCTTGCAGGTTGTAGTAGTGAAACTGAAACTGATAGTGAAATAGATCATTCATTACCTGTAACGGTCAATGAGCCCGTTGAGAAAGATTTTGCTGAGATAAAGCAAAATGGGGTTTTGAGAATGATCACTAGTTACAGTTCTAATTCTTACTTCTTGTATAAGGGTATCCAGGTTGGGTTTGAGTACGAATTGCTTAAAGAATTTACTAAAGAGAATGACCTGGCCTTAGAGGTTGTGATCATAGGGCCTGAAGAAAGCCCTTATGATCTTTTGAATAGCGGTGAAGGTGATATTATTGCAGCTAATTATACGATCACACCTGAAAGAAAAAAGGTAGTAAATTTCACACGTCCTTATAATTTAGTTGATCAACTGGTCGTGGTCTCTGAAGACCTGGGCTTTTACCCGGAAAGCATAAGTGAGCTGGAGGGGGTAGCCATCAGTGTCAGGAGAAACAGTTCTTATTATGTAAGATTGCAGGAATTGAAAAATGAAGGTTTCCCGATCAATATTAATGTGATACCGGATGACATGGATACTGAATCCGTATTATTTCAGGTGGCAGATGGTAAATATGACGCCACTGTAGCTGATAATAATATGTTTGATGCGGCTTCAAGATATATGAATGGACTTATAAAAGGCCCGCTTATTGCCGAAAGTGATACCATTGCCTGGGCAATCCGCCAGAATGCACCTGATCTTGAGCATCATTTAAATCGATTTTTATATAAGCATTTCAGGTTTGATGAAAACGGCGTTCCTAAAAGATCAGCTTTCCTGAATATTCTCCGCAAAAAATATTTTGAATCAGGAAATCAGATAGCCGATTACTTTAGCCCTAATTATCAGCAAGGTGGCCAGGCAGGTACGATCTCCCCTTATGATGAAATGATCCGACAGGTAGCTGAAGAATTTGAACTGGATTGGGTGATGATGACGGCTATTGCAGCTCAGGAATCACGGTTCAACCCATCCTCTGTAAGTTGGGCAGGCGCAGTAGGTATTATGCAGGTCTTGCCACGTTTTTCTGAGATCTCTTCTGACTCTTTGTACATACCTGAGGTTAACATCAGAGAGGGAGCGAAGATACTTTCTGAGCACTTAAGGCATTACTCTTACATGGACTCAACAAATCAGTGGTCTTTTGCTCTTGCTACGTATAACGCAGGCATGGGGCATGTTGCAGATGCCCGCAGGCTCACTATCGATCAAAACAAAAATCCAAATCAATGGGAGCACGTCTCAGAGTCTTTATTGAAACTAATGCAGCGTAAATACTACCAAAATGCCCGCTACGGTTTTACCAGGGGAATTGAGACAGTCAGATATGTTAACGAGATCATGAATAGATATAGTACCTATCAGACCATATTGGCCTATAACGATACAAAAAGAACCGTAAATACAGGGGGTTTTGGCCTACAAAGCCTTAATCAACCTTGATGACCAACATAGTGATATCATCATACTGAGTATCATTTGAAAATGCTTTTATATCTCTGATCACGGCATTCATGATGGATTGTGAGTCGTTATTTAAATGCTTTTTGATACAAGCTTCCAACCGCCTCTCACCATACTCTTCAGTTTTTTCAGGATTCATGGATTCAGTAACACCATCTGTGTAAAGTACCAATACATCGTTTTTTTTCAGTTCAATGGTATCAGACTCGTAAGGCATTAGGGATTCCATCGCACCTAAGATGACTCCTCCTTTATCCAGTTCAATCGGTTGCTCCTCGCCTTCTCTATATAATAAGGGGTTATTATGACCGGCATTTACATATTCAAAGTGAGTACCGCACTTTGATATCTTTCCCCAGAAAAAGGTAATAAACTTATCTGAGGGAGTATTATGATGGATAATATTATTAATACTGTCGGTGGCCTTCGAAAGAGTGATGTCGATTGGAGCCAGTGCGTGTAACATAGACTGAAGGTTGGCCATAAGAAGTGAAGCAGGTACACCCTTTCCGGTTACATCAGCGATTGCCAGTATATGTCCACCGTCAGGTGTTTCAACAATATCAAAGTAATCGCCCCCAACCTGATGCGATGAAATATTTGTGGCCTTAAGGTCAAATCCCTCTATATGGGGTACAGGCGAAGGAAAAAGACCTCGCTGGATGGTTCTGGCCAACTCTAGCTCCTCTTCCATGCGCTTGTTTTCAATACGCTCTTCAAGCAACATGGTTTTTTGAATAGCAAGAAGGGCAAGGTTCCCCAGCGACTGTAAAAAATCTACTTCTTCCTTGCCGTACTCATCCTTATTAGCCGGGGCTCCAACTCCTACTACACCGATCTTTTCATTCTGGAACCTTAGAGCAATGACAAGCTTAATGTCGTTCTTATCCAAAAAAGGGCAGTCATGGTCATTTTCACAGTAAAAGATGTCTTCAAGTTCATACAGTCTTTTTAATTCTTCCTGCGAAGGTCTCACTTTCAGACCACTGCTCGAAATAAGTGATTTTTCTCCATCCATTTCCAGTGCGAAGAAGAATGTACGAATGAGCATTTGCCCAAGCATGGCAAATTTGAAGGTTCGGGCAATATCATCCTGATCCACCATGAGATTAAAATCTTTGCTCAACTCAAGCAGCGTGTGAAGGTCGTGGACTTTACGGTCTAATTTTCTGTTAATGAGTCGCAGTTCCTGAAACATCCGTGAGTTTGCAATTGCAACTGATGATATGATGGTAAGGCTTTCAATGAATTCTAACTCAGAAGAAGCAAGAGCTTGCTTGTTGCCTTTGCTGCCCAGACAAAGGAATCCGAGATGATGATTAGTGGTTCTGAGGTTGAAAAGAATAGCTTCTTCAGAAAGGTTCAGTTTATCGACCAGTTTGGGGTGATCTGCACCTTTTATCACAGACTTTTTCAGGATGTGTTCGTCAACCGGCAGGGATATCAGGTCTTCCTCTTGTAATGTATTTTGTCCTTTTATCTTGCTAACCCGATAACTGCTTTCGCCCCCATTCTGGATCAAGATGATGCCTTTGGTTACCAATAATTTACCCATGGTGATCAGAAGTAAATTGTTTAGTACAAAATCAGGATCTTGCGATTCAACCAGCATTTTACTGGTTTCAAGAAGGGTCCGTAAAGCAAATCTGCTTTGTCGTTCTTCGTTTTCTAAAGAGTTATTATTGTTTTCCACGAGGCGTCAAATATTTTTGACCATTCGTATTTCGTTGTTTTCACCTTTACGGTTATATTGAACCTGATCCATTACTTTTCTAATAAGATACACGCCCATGCCTCCCCGTTTTTTTTCTTTAATACGTTTCATGAGGTCAGGTTCACTGTAAGATTCAGGGTCAAAGCTTTTACCACTATCTATTAGGGTGATCCACAGCTGGTCATTGTCGGAACCGATCTCAATATTTACTCTTTCTGAGGCATTATTCTGGTAGGCATGTTTGATGATATTAGTGTAGGCTTCATCAACAGCAAGTCGGATCTCAGATATCGTTTCTTGTTTGAGCCCAATATTTTCAGCATGTGATGCAACAAAATCACGCACTTCTGCCAAATGCTCTGTAGAAGCCTCAACAGATAGAGTATGTATTTGTCTGGTTCCTGCCACGTCTGCTTTGATTTAATTATTGAAGCTTTCCAAGGCTTCTTGTTCGCTGTCCAGAATATCATATAAGGTTGGGAATCCAAGCAGATCAAATACATTATATACACGATCATTCATATCGGTGAGTTTAATATCACCACCTAAACTTCTGACGTCTTCAATGTAGGCCATAAACACGCCTAAACCTGCGCTGGCTATGTAATCTAATCCGGAGCAGTTAACTACAATAGAATAATTTTCGTTATCAATGAGGGATTTGAGCTCATTTTCCAATTGAGAGGCCGTATGTGCATCCAATTCGCCACTGATATCCAGTATACTTACGTTTTGATTTTGCCGTGTAGCGATACTGAAATTTTTCATTTCGCTGATATTGAAGTTTTTAGATCATGTTGAAGGTGCATAATAACGTAAACCACAGAATTAGAAAAGTTTTTACCTATTGGATTACGAAAAGGCTGAAAAAAAGATGCAAAAAAATAGGGCATTGCATTAATCATATGCAATGCCCTGACTATTCATCAAGAGAGACGCTACTTGAGCGCATCTGTAATTAAGCAAATGCTTGGGAGAGAAGCAACTACTAATTAGACTGCCTTTCTACCTTCGAAACCCAATAGCCGGTGTTTAGTTCTTGTCCAAGCTTTGCGCCAAAAGCTTCAGCATCAGCTTCGTTGGCAAAAAAGCCGACCCGTAACCTGAACCAAATATCTCCGGTTTTTTCATCTCCAACTTTCACTGTATAAACGTTTGGGTAATTCCTCTCTCTTAGCTTATCTCTGTATGAGTTGGCTTGAGTTTCAGAACGGAAAGCTCCTACCTGAACGGCATAATTTCCGTTTTCAGCAAAATTACCACTTTTTTCTTCTTCTTCTTCCTCTTCCATAGCTTGCTGCTCAGCAACACGGGCAAGGCTGTCTTCACGAGCTTGCATAAGTTGTTCAATACGTTGTTGCTCTACCTGCCGGAGTGAATCAAGGCGAGCCTGTTCAGCAGCACGTCTCTCTTCCTCGCTTGGCCCGCAACCTTGTATACTGATTAAAGCAAAAGCGAACACTAATGTGTAGATGCTTAGATTTTTCATATGTAAGTGTATTAGTTTGTTTTTGATATACGTGATAAACCCTCAATAATTTAAACTTACATCATACATATCTGTTTCACAAATATTCACGCATCAATTTTTCAGAAGTATTGGAATAGTCCTTATCTTATGTAGACTGAATCTAAATCTAAGTTTATTGGTTCAGTACATATATGGAAAAACCTCTTCTACACATCACCGGACTTACGAAAGCTTTTGACCAAAGTGGGCCTGTTGTTAATAATGTTGGCTTTGACGTTGGAAAAGATGAAATTTTTGCGCTGTTGGGACCAAGCGGATGTGGAAAAACTACAACTCTTCGTCTTATCGCCGGCTTTGAGCAATGTGATGAAGGTGAGGTATTTATTGAAGATGAGCTGGTTGAAAGTCCATCTGTACACTCTACTCCTCAAAAAAGAGAAGTGGGATTCGTGTTTCAGGATTATGCCCTTTTCCCTCACATGAATGCTCTTGAGAATGTAGCTTTTGGTTTGAGGGAAGTAGAGAAGAAAAAGAGACCTGTTTTGGCGGAAGAAGTCCTGTGCCGAACCGGTATGGAAAAATATAAGCACCGGATGCCGGATGAACTATCCGGAGGACAGCAACAAAGGGTGGCATTAGCCCGTGCCATCGCTCCAAAACCTCGGTTGGTTTTAATGGATGAGCCCTTTTCGGGGCTGGATGCCATGCTGAGAGATTCAACCAGGAAGGAAGTTCGCGCTATCCTTAAGAAATCCGGTATGAGTGCAATTCTTGTTACACACGATCAGGAAGAGGCATTATCATTCGCAGACAGAATAGCAGTGATGAATAACGGGCAGATCGAGCAGATCGGAACGCCTGAAGAAGTATACTATCATCCCAAAACTCAATTTGTAGCACAGTTCTTAGGGCGGACCAATCTATTTCGGGCCCATGCTGATGGCAGTGATAATGTTGAGACAAGGCTTGGCCCGGTTAAGATCAACAAAGAGGCTGAAGGCTTGATTCTTTGTTCTATTCGTCCTGAGCACCTCACTATAGAACGTTGCGATGCGAATGGTAATGAAAGCGGGATCATTGTGGGGCGTGAGTTCAGGGGGCATGATATCACTTATCATGTCTTGTTTAAGGGAGATAAATATATTGTTCACACAGATAACAGGCTTTTATTTGACGTGGACGATCATGTAGTCGTGAAACCTTTAGAGCCTGCCGTAGTACTAGAACAAAAGGCTTAACCTAACTAAAGAGGATAACGAAATGTCGTTTTTTGGATTTCTTTTACTTTTACTGATCGCTGCCATTTGTGGCGGGATCGGGCAAAGCATTAGCGGGCACAGTTTTGGAGGATGTCTTATTTCTGCCGGCGTTGGTTTTATTGGTGCTATTATAGGAAAATGGATTGCCAGTGAGTTAGGCCTTCCTGAACTATGGACCATTGAAGTAAGCGGGAGTCCATTCCCGGTAGTCTGGTCAATTATAGGAGCTGCGTTATTTACAGCCATTCTTGGCGCAGTTCTGAGAGGCAAAGAGAGGGTTAGATAAGTTCCTCCGCCCCATTAAGATGATAATATTTGTGAAGCTATTTCCATTTTCGTCAGGTATTTCGTAATTAGCGCTTTCTTATTAATGCTAAAAACGGATATATGTACAAGTCATTTACTTTTCTGATTATTCTTTTTCTAAACGTGGGCGGATTCACGGCGATGGCTCAGCAAAATGATGAGCTGCCAAAGCGAAGCGATAACCTAGAGGTCCTATCACATGTTCCCTTAGGCGCTCCTTTAAGTGTTACAGATATTGTGGTTGAACAGGAAATGAGCCGACCCTATGCCTATGTAGGCAGGATGCAGGCAGAAAAAGGATTTGATATCATAGACCTTTCGGATCCCGAAAAAGCAGAAGTGATCTACCGCTGGAGGATGCCAAACGAAGAGCTTCATGTGGGGCTTGGCGGTATGGATCCCAAGTATTTTAAGCATAACGACCGATACTATGTGGTGCAGTCGCTGCAGTTTTTCCAGGGTGGACCAAATCCCGATGCCGGCGCAGTTGTAGTTGATGTAACCGGATTGCCGGACGTGAGTAAGGTTAAAACAGTTGGCTATGTGCGCAATGCTGAGCACCCCGGAGGATTCCATAATATTTTCATGTACAAACATTCGGACGGACGCCCTCTGCTGTTTGCCACAACTTCAGGGGATGATGCCTATGTGTATGACCTGGGTAAATTTGTAGAAGGTGAGGAAGACATCCTTGCAGGAACCGTTCCTAATCCTGATACACCTGCCCGCATGGCCGGAGCTTCTCTGGGATACCATGATTTTTACGTGGGTTACCATCCCGATAGCCAGCAGGACCGTTTTTATGGCGGTGGAGCCGGCGGATATTTTGTATTTGATGTGACCGAAATGGATTCAGTGAATCTGGTCGCATCCGTAACCGGAGTCAGTGGAGTAGTTTGGGGGCACACGGTAACTCCATCCCCGGATGGCCGTTACATTGTTGGTGAGACGGAATACATGCATGCTCCCCTGCGTATCTTTGACCTGAAACCTGCCCTGGATGGCGAAGTACAAAATATTCGAGAGCCGATCAGTTCATGGAACTTTGACTACGAGAACCTGGTGCATAATCACGAAGTAAGATGGCCATACCTGTTTGTATCAGGATATGAGGATGGACTTTTGGTGGTAGACCTGTTCAGCCCGGATGAGCCAAAGACGGTAGCCTATTATGACACCTTTTTGGGTAAACATCAGTCAGGTATGTGTGGCGATAGTACTTGTAATGGAGCCTTTGGCGTGGATGTAAGGAATGAAGACGGCCTGATCGTGGTAAGTGATATGGGAACCGGATTCTGGGCCTTTCGACTGGAAGATTTCCAGGGTTGGAATGGCCGCGGCTGGGGGCTTCCGAATATCTCCAGTGCGCAAAACTGGGATGAAGGACCTCAGGCAAACTAAATTTTTTATCGCAAGCTGACTATTTTTAGATATGACAAGAGCAAGACATCTGATAATATCGATATTTCTGATCTGCTCGGCTTTTAGTATGGAACTAAAGGCCGAATCAGATCCTCCTATTCACTGTTTGGAAACCGATTCTGAATACTATGCCATCGACCTGGTGACCACCAAGAATATACCCGGAACCGGACAGGCCAAGGGTAAAGCGGTGATGAAGTTTTCACCCAACCCTTTTGGTATTTCCATTGCTAAAGACGGATCCTACCGTCACCGCTTGGATATCCAGATCAATAGAGTCAACAAACCTAAAGAGGGTGTATTTGTAGCCTGGGTGACCACGCCGTCTCTGGATAAGGTCAGGTTGATAGGAACGCTTGATGAGGATCTTGAAACTTCAGGTACGGTCGATTGGAATAAATATATTGTGGTTATCACCCACGAAGAAGAAGCTCCCTCTCCTAACACAACCATGTGGTCCGGATCTATTGCTTTTCGCGGATTATCCAGAAGCGGGCTCATGCATACCATGGCCGGCCACGGACCCTTTGCCCAGGAACCCTGCGCTAAATACGGATATTATTAATGTTAAAGCTGTACCCTAAGTTCTTTTTGTTTCTCCTGATCACATCAGGAATTTCCCTTCCATCAATAGCCCAGCACGAACATCATAATATGGCCGGGCAGGGCATGAACATGGATTCTTCCAAAACGGTATGGAGAATGCCTCCCATGAACATGGAGATGCCCATGTTACCCGGAATGCATAATGAATTACCGCCGGTGGAGCCGTTTCTTGCAGGCATGGGACTGGATAAAGAAGATATACCCTACGCAAAGCCCCGTGAGATACTGGAACTGGCCGACGGGGATACCGTGGCCCTGCAGGCTTCCATTGTCCGCCGCAACCTGGAAGGTACAGACTATGTGATGTACGGTTATAACGGACAGTACCCGGGGCCACTGCTGAAAGCTCCTCAGAACAGTACGGTTGTGGTTGAATTCAACAATCAGATCGAACTTCCGACCACGGTTCACTGGCATGGGTTGCGACACGATTATCGTTTTGACGGAACCATGTTTTCGCAGGATCCGGTGCAGGTCGGTGAATCCTTTACCTACGAATTGTTTTTCAGGGATGCCGGCGTATACTGGTATCATCCCCACGTGCTGGAATATATTCAGCAGGACTTGGGGCTGTATGGGAATATGCTGGTTGAACCGCCCGAAGAGGATTATTACAGTCCTGTGAACCGCGAAGAAATGGTGATCCTGGATGATATCCTGATCGACGATCAGGGCCTGATCCCCTGGGGGAAGTCGAGCCCGAGCCACGCCCTGATGGGGCGGTTCGGAAACGTGATGCTGGTGAACGGGAAAACCGATTACGAACTAAGCGTTGACAAGAATGAAGTGCTGCGTTTTTATATCACCAATGTAGCGAACACGCGAACATTCAACATGGTATTTGAAGGGGCCAAGGTTAAGGTGGTTGGCTCCGACATCAGTAAATTTGAAGAAGAGGTTTATACGGAAAACGTCCCGATCGCGGTGGCGGAGCGGTACATTGTAGAGGTTCTGTATGAGGAGCCGGGCACCTATCCGATCCTGAATTCAATACAGGCCATCAATCATTTTCGGGGAGAATTCTATCCGCATCAGGATACCTTGGGGATGGTGACAGTGTCTGAGAATGAAGTGGAAGAGTCCTACACGGAAGCCTTCAATACCCTGCGGGTGAATGAAGATGTGAAAACCGATATTGCTGAATTTGAAAGCTATTTTGATAAGCCGGTAGATAAGGAACTGGAACTGACGGTTGCGGTGCAGAATTTACCGATCCCGATCATGCAGTCCATGGAGCTGGATACGGCCTATGTGCCTCACCTGGAATGGAATGATACCATGCCCATGATGAACTGGCTCTCAACGGGGAAGCAGGTGGAGTGGATCCTGCACGACCCGGCCACCGGCAAAAAGAACATGGATATCTACTGGGATTTCAAGAAAGGGGATATTATCAAACTCAGGATCTTCAACAACCCGGACACCTTTCACCCCATGAATCACCCCTTCCACATTCATGGGCAGCGCCACCTGGTACTGAATATTGACGGAGTGGAAAATCCCAACATGGTCTGGAAAGACACCTCCATCATACCGGTGGGTTCTACCGTAGACCTGCTGATCGAGATGTCCAACCCTGGAAAGTGGATGATGCATTGTCATATTGGTGAACATTTAGATGCAGGAATGATGTTAGGTTTTGAAGTAGGAGAATAAATTGCAAATTTCACATGAGTGATCTAATATCTTGGAAAAGAGCGAAGGTGTGGCACACTCCTGAAATGGATATGTTAGCTTAACTCTGTAGGATAAGCGATATATTATTTTGGGAACCTTATTTAAAAATGCTCACTCACTAATTTCAACAATTAAAATGCAGAAGATCGAAGCGGCAATCTTTGACATGGACGGGGTTATTGTGCACAGTAATCCCACCCATAAAAGAATAATAAACGAATTTTGCCAAAAGTACGGCTTGGAAGTTTCAGACGAGGAACTACAAAAAAGTATACGGGCGAACCAATCAGGATTGGATTCCGGCTGTGTTCGGTGAAATTTCTGAGCATAGAATTGTAGAACTTGCTGAAGAAAAAGAGCAAATGTTTAGGGATGCTTTTGATCCTCAAGAGCATCTGGTTTCCGGGTTTGTCGATTTTTTGAATGCCTTAAAAGAATACGAAATCAAATTGGTGGTGGCTACTTCAGCTCCGGCTGATAATGCCGTTCATATTTTAGAAGGATTGAATATCACGGATTGTTTTGACCAGGTTCTCAATTCCTCGCACGTTACAAAAAGCAAACCCGACCCGGAGCCTTACCTGAAAGCAGGAAAAGCTGTCAGTGCAGATCTGAAAAACTGCATCGTGTTTGAGGATTCGATCTCCGGAGTACAATCCGGCCTAAATGCCGGCGCCAAAGTAGTGGGTGTTGCCACCACCCATACCCATAACGAGTTAAGTAATTGTCACTTAGTGATTGATGACTTTGAGGAACTGGAAGTAGATGAAATAGAAAAGCTGTTGGTCTAATAGTAAAAGTGACCCCGCCGGGAATCGAACCCAGATCTAGGACTTAGGAGGTCCCTATTCTATCCAATTGAACTACAGGGTCATGTATAAGTTTAATAAAAACAATATCTATTAAACTTAAGTATAAATTTCATAATCGTTTCATAATCATATTACGGATTTTTGTTATACTATATCAATGAAAATCTGAGATTATGAAAAAGAAAGACTTCGGTTACTCTAAGGACATTGTAAAGTACCTTCAAAGTGACGGTACAATTCCAAATGGTTCCTTCACTATTCAAAAAAACACACAGGGTGGAAAAGTATATCACTACTGGTATTATAACAAATCAAAGGGTACAAACAGACTGATTCATTTATGTTCTGTTAATGATAAAGGAGATGAGGAGAATTCGTTTCAGAATAGTGTTAAGATCTTAAAGGATAAACTCAAAGGAATCTCAAAAACAAAAAGGAACCAGACTTTTCTCAATGTTATTGATGATTACATTGAAAGATTAGAAAAGGAAGGTGAGGAGAATGTACGGGGTACAGAACGGACTAAAAAAACAACTCAGGATATCATTTCACATGTAAGAAAACTCCGAGACTATGTGGTTGAAAAACCCATTTCATTAAGAGGAGTTCAAAGGGAAAGTTTTAGAAATTATTTTGAAGACTTTGTTAGTTATCTCATCTACGATTACGAAAAAAGTAATGGTGAAAAGGGGTTATCTGATAATTCTATAAGGGTTATTCTTATACATATTCAACAGTTTTTGGATGAATTAGTAGAACCAAGTAGAGGGAATAGAGTGATAAAATATCATCCCATTTCACCAAACTTTAGAAAGAACCTATTTTCTGTTAGACGAAAAGAAAAGTCAATCCCTGATTTCTACACTGTAGAGAATTACATAGAATGGGTAGAAAAACTATCTGAAAAAGTTCGAAATGTTTGGTTGGAATATATCAAGAACCCAGAAGTTAGACCTGAAAAATATACCTCTGTTTATTTTACTTCACTTCTTCAAATACTTTATGGGTTTAGAATAGGTGAATTAGTTTATTGTTACTCAAATAAAAAGAGTATGGAGAGGATACATGGGAAAAAGAAAAGTGGGTATTCATACATTTCACCGAATAAACACATATATACCTTTGTTATTTATTGGAAGAGAAAATTTGGGAGAGTAGGTGTGGACTATAATGTGTTTTCTTGGACTAAATCAGACCAACTAAAACAGGAGAAAATATTCCTTAAAGAACACCACAAAAAACCTACCTATAAAACAAATATTATAGATGTAATTATGTATTTGTATTCTGATGAAGACAGGTTATTTCCTTTTGATATGGGAACTTTAAGAAAGAACTTTGACAAATATGTGTTGGATGAACTTGAGTTGAAACATACAGATGTAGAAAGAACACATGACCTGAGAGACATGATGATAAACTTTAATCTACATACTAAAGGTGTCTCACCATTTGATTTGTCTCAGATAACAAGAAATTCCGTTCAAACCATGGAAAATTATTATATCCATACAAGTAATGAGATAAGTATTTCAAACAGTGAAAAACTTTCAATTAAGAACCGAATAAGTGAAGTGTATAATCTTAAAATGGAAAAGGATAAATAATCTTTACTGTATCAAATAAATTAAGGTCTTTTGAAGTATTCATATATAGATACACAGTACAGTAGTTGAGTTTGTATCTGTTGAAAAAACGAAAAAGATGGAAACAAGTCCCCAGAAGAAAGACAGAAAAAGAAAAAACGAGTACTAAAGTTTATTCAATCTCACTTGATGTAGGTCATTACATCTCTTTACCTGTTCCAACATTCCCACATCAGTTTTTCGAGGGATATGAAGTTTAGTATCACCGATACATCTATAAGTATGTACTTGAGAGAGAAAACGAATAAAAAAGTTGAAAAAAGTTTGAATTAGTTAGTTCTGAACCATTTTCTTCGGTAAAGAATGAATGGTATCAATCCATATTCGAGTCTTCCTGAATGACCGATATACTCCACGAAATACCCTCTTTATTTCATGTTTTACTCTTTTCAGAAACGGAGATTCATCAGGTCGTTGTACCTCTACTGAACTTATCACTCGTGTTATTGTCTTTGTGGATTTGAGGAGTTCTTCAAAGAGTTTTCGATAATTTTCACACCCACATACTTATACATACTACCAACCTGAAACAGAAACCTTTTTAAGGAAGACTCTTGGGGTGAAAGACAACATTCACACCGAACCGGTCTTAGATAATCAATCAGTAGGTATTTACCTCACCAAGTTTATAAATAAGGATATTGATTACGATCTCTTTATAAAGGAAAAGAATGACCAGTAAATACCTTAAATAATTAAATCAAATATATGAAAAACAGTGAGTTAAACAACAGACAAGAGGTAATTGATTACTGTAACAGAAACCCCGAAGAATTTGTAAAGAGGTTTCTTGAGAAATATGACCTGATTGAACCTCAACGGGGTTACCTGAATCGTCTTTCAACAAAAGACCAAAGAGTGTCACATATCAAACAACTAATAAATAAAGAAGATCATGAATGAAATAATTGAAAATGAATTACTGGAAGAAAGGGAATACCTGACGGTAAAAGAGTTGATGAAAACCCTCAACATATCAGAGAATACTCTCTATAGATGGGTAAGAAAAGGACGGTTGAACCCAACTAAATTCAGAAATAAAAATTACTTCAAAACCAGTGATATAAAACAATACCTGAATAAGGTGTTTAACAATGAAACCGTAGAAGAATACTCATAAAAGAAATATTCACAGACTAAAGGGTCAAAATAGAGAATAATTACACTGAGAGAATTTATAAAAGGGGTTTAGGTTTCGTGTAACTAACAACTTTTGAAAACCTAAACTCTGGATCGGACACATTCAGATATCAAAGTCCATTTTTCACTCAACTTTGATTCTACCAAACTCACTCATCACAATGAATAAAGAAAAGGAACAACTTCAAAAATGGTTGGGGAAAATTGATTCCCACATAGAGAAAAAACTCAATGATATTGAAAAAATAAACATCCGTGAGATTGACAATTTATTCTCACTCAGAAAAGTAATTCTTCAACATCTGTCAGACATCATAAAACAGGAGAAAGAACGAAGAATGTGGATTGAGTTTGAAAAGGAAGACAATGGATACAAATATCGTCTATAAGTTTTCCAATGTAAGAGATTGAATAAGTCAGAGGTGGTTAGTTACTCAAGAGGACTGTGATCGTCAATCTGGGTTGAAATATGAAAGTCAGGAACCGAAATAATACCCTATACTCGGTCTCCATCTATGTATTTAACAGAAGAAACAACACGAAATTCCAAATCATACTTTCTAACCGTTCCATCTAATTTACCCATCTTGTAGTGTTCGTGTTTTTGAAAATATCCGTTAGGATAAAAGTGGTTCCAAATTCCGTGTCTTTTACCCTTTAACAAACTTCCCATCGTTTGGAGAGAACCGTTAGGGTGGTGAGTTGAATACGGGACTAATTGGTTGTGTCTGTTCATGATCATTATAGTTGTGATTCTTGGAATAGATTTGTGGTGTCAGACAACTATTTAAAATACGAAAATGATCTCTCTACTACATCTGATAAGTAATTTAATCCGATTTCTACATTTCTATGAAATAGAACTTGAAAAAATACGAGAGAAAACTCATTATGGAAGAATGATGTAAGTCAAGAATGTGGGAAAGTTGGGGAGAACCAAGGGTTCTACATAATCCGATAAAAAATTCATGGAAAAACCTACCTCCAAGAAGATAAAAGACTACTTGGGGTAAAGTCTTACTATCGGGGATATTTCTAAAGTGTTTAGTTTTCTACTTCAACTGTACAGAAGATTAAGAATTTAATTTTATGATGGACAAGTAAACCACGTTGGTTTAAATTCATTTCTTAATGGAACGTACCCCTTTAAAGTAACTCCACCTCCCCTTGGATTATTTGAAAAGGTATTGGGTTGTCTATGTAAACCTGTTGTACACCAATCCGATATATCTTGGTCGAAAATAGATTCTCTAAACATTCTCTCCATATCAGTCACATTACTGACATCCCAATCCCCAATAGGTTGATTGAATACCTTATTACCGTAAAACATCTCTTTCATAGTGGTCACATTACTGACATCCCAATCTCCAATAGGTTGATTAAATTCACTATAAGAAAACATCTCTTTCATAGTAGTCACATTACTGACATCCCAGTCCCCAATAGGTTGATTAAATTCACTATCGGAAAACATCTGATTCATAGTGGTCACATTACCGACATTCCAATTACCAATGGGTTGATTAAATTCACTATCGGAAAACATCTGATTCATAGTGGTCACATTACCGACATTCCAATTACCAATGGGTTGATTAAATTCACTATCGGAAAACATCTGATTCATAGTGGTCACATTACCGACATTCCAATTACCAATGGGTTGATTAAATTCACTATTGGAAAACATCTTATCCATATTATTCACATTACTGACATCCCAATTTCCAATAGGTTGATTGAATTCAGTGTAAAGAAACATACTTTCCATATTATTCACATTACTGACATCCCAATCCCCAATAGGTTGATTGAATTTACTATTTCTAAACATTTTACTCATATCAGTAACACTACTAACATCCCAATCCCCAATAGGTTGGTTGAATTCAATGTTAATGTCCATAATAGGTTTACTATTATTGAACATTTCCCTCATATCAGTAACGTTACTAACATTCCAATCACCGATAGGTTGATTAAATATCTTATTATCGTAAAACATCTGACTCATATCAGTAACACTACTAACATTCCAGTCCCCGATGGGTTGATTAAATTCACTATCGTAAAACATCTGATTCATAGTAGTCACATTACTGACATCCCAGTCCCCAATGTTCATATTATATGAAGAACGTTCAAACATTTGACTCATATCAATAACACTACTAACATCCCAATCTCCAATAGGTTGGTTGAATTCACTATAAGAAAACATCTCTTTCATAGTGGTCACATTACTGACATCCCAGTCCCCAATAGGTTGATTAAATTCACTATCGGAAAACATTTGATTCATAGTGGTCACATTACTGACATCCCAGTCCCCAATAGGTTGATTAAATTCACTATCGGAAAACATCTGATTCATATTTGTCACGTTACCGACATCCCAGTCCTCAATGTTCATATTATATGAAGAACGTTCAAACATTTGACTCATATCAATAACACTACTAACATCCCAATCTCCAATAGGTTGGTTGAATACATTATTGTCATATAACATACCCGACATATCAATTACTTTACTGACATTCCAGTTGTTAATGGGATGATTGAATTCACTATCGGAAAACATCTGATTCATAGTAGTTACATTACTAACATCCCAATCTTCAATAGGTTGATTGAATCTACTGAAATAAAACATCCAACTCATATTAGTAACATTACTGACGTCCCAATTTCCAAGGGGTTGGTTGAACATACTTTTTCTGAATATACTACCCATGTCTGTAACATTACTCACGTCCCAGTTATTAATTGGTCTATTGAAAGAACTCCCCTGGAACATTCCATTCATAGTAGTCACATTACTGACATCCCAATTTCCTATTAATTGTTGAAATCTTATTTTATTTTTAAATAAATTATTCATGTCTGTAACTAATGACACACATAACTTAGTTAAATCAGAATCCTGTTGAATCCTTTTATCAAGTAGTTCTCTATCTACAACTTCATATTCAACTCCATCCAACATTCCCTTACTACCTATACTGGATTCTGAACAAGTTATTGTTACACCATTTGTATGTAGTTGTAATCTCGCTGGTTCTAGTTCTGGTTCTTGTTTTTTTGTACAAGAAAAAATTGTAAATAAAACTATTGATGTAAGTATAATTGTTTGTTTATTCATATTTGAATGATTTTGAATAATGAGATATCTAATACAGTAATCGTATGATTATATTTGAAGTTATTTCTTCCGTATTTACTTGGTTTGAACAGACCCCTTACATCTCATCGAAAACAATACTTATATTTTCACCGTAGTCAATATAGTTTTCATCAGAGTTATCAGATAATAAAGAACAACTAGAAGTACATATCAAAGGAATTATAAAAGTGTAGAATATAAACTTCATTTTGTAAGTTATGTTGAATTTTACTCAACGGAGAGAGTATTATAACTAATTAAATCTTCTACTCTTCCCAGATTATATCATTTGGTTTTATTGTCAATTTAAGAGTGGTAATACTTTGATTTAATCTTTTTTCAATGTCATCCATGTTTTGGGTGTTATACTCCATGGTTGGATAACCTGTTAATATCAATGGGTCATTGTCATTGGGATTTGGACTACCTGATAATTTGATGACCCCTGTAGGTCTTGAAAGTGTGTATTCATCAACGTACCGTTCATTACGATAGATAGTTCCGAAATCAAAATCGTTTCTCAAAAATTCTGGTTTGATCAAATAGGCCTCCAATCTTGTAGAAAACTCTAAACCTACATTATACATGACCTCTTTGTGGTAACTGATAAGAGAGTCTTCTATGAAATATTCGTATTTAACATTTTCATCAGAGACATTGAAAATATAATCAGTTTCCCCACTTTTCGTATATCCTTTAACTTCACCAACATCCTCAATTACACCACGAGTGGTGTATAATTCAATATTTATTTTACCTTCTTGTTTAAGTTCCCCCGATTTGTAGTATTGATTATATTCTGAGTTATTAAAGTTTATAGTAAATTCTGGGTTTCGATATTTACCGACTTTTCTTCCCTCTACAGTTATGGAGTCAATATCACTATCCTCATAAAAGTCAGTGATTGAAACAATTTCTCCCTTCTCAAACTCCATCGTGAAACCAACCACTTCATTGTCTCCAGAGGATAGTACATACCTCTCATCTTCAAATACGACGGTTCCATTTATTGGTTCTCCATAAAGAGTAAAAACTTCACCATTCTTGTTCATATCTTCAGAATAATAATAGTTTGTTTGTTCTTTTTGGTTACAGGATGTTAAAACTGAGATCAACAAAAATACAATTGTGGTGGAAAGAATTGTTTTCATAACGAATTATTATTTAATGTGTTTTTATTATTGTCTGAGATATTTTCAATTTGACTTAGGTCTATTTTAAACATCCCGAAACTATTTATCTATAGAATTCTAAGTATCGGAAAATCTATTTGAGTATTAGAATATTTTTTCCTCCACTGGTTATTTCTTCTACTTCTTAAATCATCAATCAGATTTAGTTTTCTAACATTGTTTGATAATCCCCATAAAACATTATCCCTCACATTTTAGTTAAATAAGGAGATTTCTTGATGGTAACTCTTTTATATTTTTTTATTTACAGGAATATTATAAGATTTTAATATTAGAAATGAAACGATAATTAATACTGTCAACAAATGTTTCCAAAGTATTCTACTAATTTTGTAGAATATATTTCATATCCTTATTTATGAAACATATAGGAAAACACCTACGGGAAATCAGAAATAATTGGGGAAAAACACTTAAAGAAGTGTCTGAAAAGTGTGGGGTGTCCATTGACTATTTAAGTAAAGTAGAGAAAGGAGATCGAGTACCTACTGAGAAACTTCTTAAAGATATTTCCAAGTTCTATTCTATTCCGTATCAGGAATTAAATGAATTACGAGTTTCCGATGAAATAATGAGATTGTTTTCTGAGGTAGAGGATAGGATGAAGATGTTGAAGTTGGTCAGAAAAAGATTGAAGAATCCCGATCACCACATTCATATTTCAAACTCAAATCCGTTAAAGAAAGAAAAATCCAAACGGAAATATATGAAGGGAAGTAAAAGAGGAAAAGTGAAGGGATTGAACTTCTATATCCAATCAAATGGGAAATTGAAGAAACGAGAAAGGGAACAGTTACTCAAAGTTAGTGAGGATTATATGTCCTTAACAGTTGTTAAAGTATTGGACTCCTCATTATCTGACATTGAACTTATTGACGAGTGGAATCAATTCTTTGACCAACATGGAATGAGGTTTCCTGAGTTTGAAGAACAGTGGTTTAAGGAGAACCCCATTCCGGAGGAAATGAATGACAGAGAGGATGATTCAAATTCAGATAAAAAGAAAAAGATAGAACTTCCTAAATTCTTGAAAAAGAAAGATAGTTTGAGGTCAGATTTGGGATAGAATATTATTTAGTCTCTTCCCCATTCGTATCGGTCAATCCCGTTTTCCTCACAAAAGGACATCCAATCTCGAATTGAATCTAAGTTATGGGTTTCAGATTTAAACGTTTCCCAATTTGAATCACAGACCTTATAACGAGTGTATTGAGTAATAAGGACTTTCATTTCATCTTTTACAAAATCAATAGGGTCATCACTCCAGTCTTCCTTATAAACTTCACTTAAAAATTGTCTACATGATTCCTCATCCTGTAAATAAAAGGTTTTTCGGAATGTATCGATTACACTTTTGACCTTCAGATACCATTTAATATTCTTTTCAATTGGTTTCCCGTCGTAGGTGTAAGATAATCGTTCAAAACTTGGTCGATGTTGTTGACCAGATTTAATTTTTTGAGTCTTTGAACTCCTATCTCTTATGTCCCAACTTAGTTTAAATTGAAATTTCTTATCTACATGTGAAATTTGTTCATAATACTTTTTCATTTTGAGTTCGAAACCATCCTCTTGTTGATTTCCTTTTAATCTCTCCTTCTCTTTTTCAATCTTTTTTTCCAGTTTTTTAATCTCGTCTTCATATTCCTTTATCCTCTGTTTACATCTATAAACAGTTCGATGGTATCTCCGGTATTCCATGTAGTTTCGATATTCATCTTTTGATAAAGATCGATAAACCTTTTCAGGTAAGAAATCAAAAAACAGTTCCTCATCTCGACTGATATAATCCTTTTTCTTTTTCCCCATTTTTTCGTCTGTGACTAATGATTTTTTGTTTTGAGAAGTGTAACCCATCAGACAATCATTTTCAAATCAATAGTTCACTTCATAAATCACTGAATTTGATTAGTAGTCTCATCCTTTCCAACTAATCGACCCACCACATTTGAAACCTTTCATTTAGAGTACAATGACTTTCTGACCCTATAAGGATTATTCTCTGAGTTTGTTGGTCACCAATCGAAACAGTTCCGACCCACCATATTTGATAGAATACTTTATGGGTGTTGATGATGACAATTAACCCTAATAAGAGAAAAATGATAAAAGATCACTTTGTTAAACGACTTAAAGAACGATTCGGGTATTCAATTGAAACTTTACTGATGGATTTAAAGGAGTTCGAAATAGTGAATAACACTTCTGAATTCTTAGATCATTATCCATTTCTGAAAAAGAAGTACAGATCCTCTGATACAGAACTCATCATTTCAGAACGACTGAATATGGTCATCGTTTCTGTAAATAAGTCACTAATCACTTGTTATCAACTTTGAGAAATAACCATGAATAGAAAAATTGATGTGTACCACACTACTAAATGGGTAAACAACCTAAGTGTTAGGAAATCAAACTTTTTGAGTGGAGGGGTTGTAGGTCATTACTTCAAAAGGTTCCAACCTACCATAATTGATGGTTTATCATATAAGTGTTGTGACTGGGATGGTTTGTCACTTCAAATAACAAATCAATAAACACTAAATGGAGTATTCAATATGAAACAAATAATAACACGACAACAACGACGAAAAATGGAACGTGATTTCGAGAAGAAACTGAAACAACTAACTAAGAATAATGAATCGGTGATCTTTCTTGTAATTACCGATTAATGTGATTCTGGTGGGTTTTTCATAGAAAATAGATAAACCCACCACAATTGAAAGTTTATCATAAAAATGTTGTGACTCGGATGATTAGTCACTCAAAATTTAACTCAATTACTAATTCAAAAAAGAACAAATAATGAAAACAAAGACAATGATAACAACCATAAAATTCAGTACTCCAAAAGTACTTAAAAAGAACAAAGAGGGTAATCAACTCTTTGTGAAATTTAAAAATAACAACATGATATATGATGTCATTATCACCCGTGTTGGTAAAAACGACTTCTACTATGAAGACAAGGGGATTTTCCGAAGAAGATTCAAAAGTTTAAGATTCATGTTTTGGGAGTATGAACTACCAAAATCGTTGAAAAAAGATGTTCAATCACTACCAGTTGTCAAAACAAAATTGAATACCTACTTCAATGGAATGGATGATTCGATCTCTCAAATGATGACTCAATATTTCAAGAACTAATATTAATTAACCAATAAAACAAGTAACTAACAGTGAATACAAAACCAATGATGATAACAGGTAAAGACGAAATCAAAGAATATTTTAATCGGGTTGAAGAAATGGTTAAACATGAATGGGAACAGACATTCAAAACAATGACACCTTCCAATATTGACCTGAAATTGGTGACGGAACCAATTCTCGATACGACCTATGATTCAATGTCTTGTAATAAAAGAATCCGACTTTCAATTTTCGATGACCCACACACTGTTAAAGTGGTTTCTTCAAAAAAACCAAAGAAAAGAACATCGAATGTACTTATCCAACTTTGGGATGTAGAGAGTTACAAAAGTTTGATTTACGGATTAGATATCAGAGACGATTGTGAGATGGATTGGAGTGGAGATGAAATCCCACTTACGAAACCTGAAAAAGTTTTGACCTCATGGTTGTTGGATTCAAGTGAAGGAAAACGAGTCGGTCCCATTACAGTAATAAGTGATGTGGTAAAATCTGTGTCTGATAAGAATGGGTTTATAAACGTCTTCCGAGTACTGGATTAATCAAAACAAAAGTAATCTCCCCAACTCACAAAATCTATCTGGTTGGTGTTGGATTATCTAACAAGATTTGAGGGGAACCCCCTCACTTTTAAACCTTACTTAAACACAATAAATGAGTGGATATTTAAAACAAAGGTGAAATAATACAGTTCATCACATTATTTATAAAAATGGATAAACTTTTCTCATGTAATTTTATATTCTGAAAGAAAGAAGACTAAAAATAGATTCATAATAAGTAAATATGTTTTACAAGGATAAACCGATAACGACATTTCAGTCCAGAGACAATGTAATATTTAATAGTGTGATGGATAGTCAGAGTGAAAATGACATGTTGTTACATATATTTGAACACTTTATTCATGATTTGATACAACTAGAAAGTGATAAAAGAGAAGATTTAAGATTCGTAGTCTTGAAGGAAAATATTTTTGTTGAAATAGTAGTGTATGAATTCTTGAAAGTTATACTTCCCGGATTGAATGAAAATCTCTCATTGTCTATAATGTTGGAGTTATGTATTAATTCAAAGACTATTCCAACTGAAATTTGGGAGTGTGGAAAGGATTTAAATAAAATTAGAAATAGAATATCTCATTCAAGTACTAACAAGAATGGATATCGTAAAATTGTTAGAGATATAAAATACGATGATAAACTAAGAGGTCATTTTAATAATCTTAGGAAACATCTCAAATTATTTCATCCAGATACAAATTTCGATGGTGATGATATTATACTTTATAAAAAAATTCTGTTCTCATTTCTCTGGTCTGTAATGAAATTTGAGAATACGGTTCAGAGATATTTTAATCATATTAGAAAACCGAAGACCATTCAATCTTTTTTAGATACCATAGACTAATGATTATAAAAATTCCCTGTCTTTAATTAATCTACATTTGTATGAATTATATGTTATTACGAATACATCTAATTATTGTTTTTACACTTTTGGTAATCCAAGGATCTTTTTCTCAAGAAAGAAAAAATGGTATAAACACTAGTAATATTGATACAACAGAAGTAGAAAAAGTGTACCACGAACCAACAATAGTTGGTCAAAAGAAATTGACTGAGTTTACTCTTTGGGATTATTTAGATGGTAATAAGAAATGGAAAGGTAAAGAAGGATATGTGAGTTATCTTAAAGAAACAGATGGGGGTTTATTTTTGAGTAAAATTAGAATCAAAGATGAGATATACTATTCAATATCCTACGAAGAACATAATGACAGTTATGTTGAAACTACTAGTTTACTTTTATCAGAAGAATCTACCGACAAACTGTTCTATCCTGAAAAAATTAATATGGTCTGTATACTGGATGAATCTAAAGAAGAATATTTTTATTTGACCAGGAAATCAATTTATTCCAGATTGACTAAAACTGTATATAATCAAGTTGATGAGTTCACAAAATACAAAGAGTGTACAAGTTTCCTACCAATATATATTTCGAATGAGGGTCCAATTAGGTTTGTTCTAGTTGGATTAAACAAAAGTAAGAACCAAGAATACTATTTGGATAGGTTTGAAAATGGTTCCTATATCGAGGTAGATTCAGTTACATATTACGATACTTTTAATAAGGTATTCACAGATTCAAAATTTACAGATGACTTTATAGTAGAGGACTCGAAAAATAACTTAGATAATTATAGTCAAAGTCGTGAAGAGTCCAACTATTATTTTAGTGGTTCGGGTATCAATAATACGGAGAGATTTACAGTTAAAAGTCCTTGGAGAATATCGTGGACAAATGATGGACAATTAATCTCTGGTTATTTGATTGATAAGAACGGGGACCTTGTTGAGGTAATCATAAATTCTGATGAAAACAGAGGGACAAATAATATTTATAAGACGGGGACATTTCATATCAAAGTAAACACAATTGGAAATTGGGTTATTCGAATTCATGACTAAAAATCGATTTCTTCATAATGTTTCTAACAAAAATTAAAATATAGATCATCATAATTTATAGAAAACATTCTGATATTTTAGACAATGGTATATATATACTAGTTTTATGGACTCCAATTTAGATTAGTTTGGATACTATTCAGATATTGTTAAATGAAAAGGTTGGTGTTATATGAATAATCCAAAATGTTTATTCTCTTCGAGAGGTGACTGTGTTAAACAAATATCAGGAGAACATGTTATTCCAAATGTAATTATACCATCAGGAAAAATTACTGTAAAAGGGTTCTTTTGGTGTAAAGAAGAAAAATCAGTTGGACGAAAAAGTCTTGTAAATAATAATCTCTGTGAACACCACAATTCAAGTCTTTCACCATTAGATAATTTTGGTAAAGATTATGTTGAAACGATTGATAAATTCAATAAGAGAACTAAATCAATTAGAACAGTTGAAAAAAAGAGAATCCCGTATAAGGAATATAAACTTGATGGGAATCTATTAGAAAAACTGTTGTTGAAGTTGTTGATTAACATTTGTACACAGAAAGAATATCCAATCGGTATTGATTCTGATACTAATGGTAAACCATCAGAAACACTAATTGATTATTTGTACGAAGGATTTTTCACCTATCCAATGGGTATATATATGGTCGAGTCAAATCACAATATACAAACTAAAAATTTTGTCGTTTTTCAACCTCGAGTAGTAGGAGGTAACATTGTAGGTGGTCTTTTTGTATTTCGGGGTTTTCAATATTATCTACATTTAACTAATGAAGTGGTAGATACTATAAATAAATCTGTATTTAATGAAGATTTAATTCTCGGGGGTAAACTTTACTATAGAAGAGAGGGTATAGATCTTAAAAGAGATGGGAAAGTACTTCAGAGTATTAAATTTGAATGGTGATTTAATTTTAATCATGAATAAACTTGGTTGAAGTATTCGAAATCAAGACCGTTCTAATACGTCAGTACTGACTGATTATGTATTGAAAGAAAGGTGAGAATTAATTCACTTCTGTAAAGTACTCTTCATTTAATGTTTTCCTGACCTTATCAATTGTAGAATAACTACATCTACATCTTTTAGAAATTTCCTGAGTTGTATAACCGTTATCCAAGTCCTTGATAATCATTTTGGTCTTAGGTTTATTTAAAAACCTCTCTCTACTCTCTGTTGTACCTACTTTCCGTCCCCTGTAACCACCTTCTAACTTCCGTCTTTCAATTCCTTCTCGTTGTCTTTCTCTAATCATCTTTCTTTCAAAGTCTGACATGGTGGAGAGGATTGAAATCATCAGTTCAGAGAACATGTCAGTTTCACCCTGGTCATTCAGGTTCTGAAAGTTAGGATTTCTACATACTACCCGAATACCCATTTCAGTCAATTCTTTCCAAACGTTAAGAACTGAAATTGTGTCCCTCCCCAGACGGTCGATAGAGTGTACTTCTAATTGTGATAGTTTTTCTTGGTCTATCAGTTCTTTTATCTGTGACCCTTTAGGTCTTTCCCAAAGAGGGATGGAACCACTACACTTATCCGTGAATACATAGTCAAAGGAATCAAGGTTTTTTAACTGTCTTGACTCGTTTTGTTCCTGAGTCGAAACTCTTGAATAAAATACTTTCATATTATTTACTATTTAAGGGTGGGCTAATTTTAACCCTATTATAGTAATAAAACACCAGTTTAAACACAACTGAGAGGGGTGACTATTTTACTGATTGGAGTATAGTCTAAAAGAGTAAGATTAGATTTTATCATCAGGATGATTTGTATTTACGAATTTAAACATTGACTCATTTATAAAATCTGAACTATCATCTACATATCCGATGAAATGACTCAATTCTGAAATTAATTGAAAAGAGGTACTTAAAATTTTGTCTTTATAGATTTTTGAATCTCCAAGTAAAGTTGACTTAGGGTCAACTTTCTGTATTTGAATCAAGTAGTGGAAATTCTTTTTTTGATTAGAATCTAATTCCTGATAATAATCTTTAATTGAAAAGTTCAGATAGTTATGGTCGTGAACAAACTTGTTTCGTAATTGAGTTAATTCCTTTAGAAACCTTTTAAAACTTGATGGTAGAAGATTAGTATCTGTAAGGAAAGATATGTACCCAATGTTTTTGTCTCCCATACTTAAAGTATTAACAAATTTTGAAAAATCTAACTCGGTATACTCTTCAGTTAGTATAATACGGGTCGATTTGTTTAATAGGTTAACTATTGAGATTCTACAAAATTCTTCTAAATAAGAATGTAGTTGTATAATAAATGTCCAATCTTCTTTTTCAACAAGACTGAGGTAATTAGATAAATCAATTTCAAATTTTTCAAAAATCTCAACAATATGTTTAAAAGGTTCAATATTGTCAGTCTTATTCTTCATAATAGATGGTTCAATGTTTTATTTTAAACAAACATAACTAAGTTATTGTCATTATTCATTTACTAAGTTGATACTGATGTATTATAGAAAATTCTTATTCCTCACTTCGGTTATTTGTTTCAGTCTGATTCTAAACTCATGTTTCAATACATCTGATTCAGATTTTGTAGTTAAGTCTGACAGACTTGTTGAAAGAAATGATACTACTTATCAAGTAAACAGTAATACTCCTTTTACTGGAACAGAAGTAGACTCCACAAATAATGTTTTGACTTTAAAAGTTGAGTATGAAAATGGGTTCAGAGATGGTCTTTACCAGGAGTTTCACTTGAATACACAATTAAAAAAGGAAGGGGAATTTGAGGATGGTTTCAAGATAGGTGAGTGGAAAACATATTATGATAATGGACAAATACTTAGTGTTGGTAGTTATCTTGATGGTATGGAAGAAGGAGTTTGGAAATCTTTTTATAGAGACGGTAGTATTGAGTCGGAGATAATGTACAAGGGAGGAACAAGGGATGGGACTTACAAAAAGTACCATCAAAACGGTGTTGTGAATGTTGATGTAAGATTCTCTGATGGATTATACGATAGTAGATATGTGGAACTAACTTCAAGTCAAGACACGATATTAACTGTTGATTTTAGGGAGGGTTCGTTTAATGGAAGATTTGTTGTTGATATTAGTCTGTATAATAGTGAGGGTGAGGGAAGTGAATTATTTGATTTAATCTCAACAAGTGTTGGGACTTTTTATAGTGTTAGTTTCAAGAAACTTAGTAGTCATAACTTATTCGAAGATGGAAATTTTTTTCTTTTTGAAGATGATATAAGTTCTGTGTCAGGTTTTTATAAAAATGGAGAAAGAGATGGTAGGTGGGTAGTAAAATCTGTTGGTAAAAAAAGTTTAGAATTAGAATACAAGAACGGGGTTAAAGACGGAGAATTAATAAAATACTTTCCATTATCTGAAACACCTCAATTAAAAGGAAGTTTTAATGATGGTAGTAAAAATGGTTTATGGAGTATCTTCTACCCAAACGGTGATATTAAAATAGAAATTAATCTGACTGATGATATTTATGATGGTTTTTATAAAAGATACTATGAGAACGGTAATGTTAAGTTAGAGGGACAGTTCAAGAAGGGAGATTTTTTTAATGTTTGGACTGAGTATAAACCTGACGGAACATTATGGAAACAAAGAACTTATGACAGTGAAAAATATAAATTAGAAGAGTTTGATGAAGATGGTAATGTAATTTACACAACTCATATGTGGTATTAAATCGTCTCAAAAATTTTACAGAAAATTATCAAAAAATATCGGTATTGATAATCGGGGTTTGATGGGGTTATACTGAATTCAACTTTAATTCAAAATAACCCAATATGTCATTAAAATATAATGAATTAAAAGAGATATCTGAAGATGAATCAATTGAGATTCATGATAAGAATTCAGGTAAGATGAACGGAGTCTCAAATAAAGAGAACCAGATATGATGAGAAATGAATTTGTAGAATATGATTCTAAAAGACTAAAGGGAACACCAATACTTTTAGGTAATGGTTTCAGTATCGGAGTAAATGAAAGGTTTGACTACAGAACTATATTGAGTGAAATCAGTAAGAAATCAAGTTCTAAATTGGAAAAATATATTCAAGAGATTGAGACAGAAAACATTGAAGAAATACTTCATGGATTAAATAGTGAAAAGGGTCTGAATAAAGTATTGGGTTTTGATAATAAAGAGTTGATAGAAATCGAATATGAACTAAAAGAGTTGTTCTGTAATGTTATTCTTGATTATTCAGTACCTCTTTCCCATTTGGATTATAAGACAGGAGTTAGAGATGAGTTAGATATGTTTGGAAGTATATATACTACAAATTACGATTTATCTGTCTACTACCTGATTTCTCTTATTGGATTTGAAAAATATTCTGATGGGTTTAATAAAAGTTATGATGGAAAACTTTACTTCGATAGGAATCATATTGTTGATGGGAGAAAAACCCTCTTATATTTACACGGATGTTTACATATATATCAATCAGGAGAACAGGTTTATAAAGTAAAAAGTAGAAGTAAAAAAGATTATCTAAAAAAAATCCTACAAAGAAAATTTAAGTCAAAAGAATTTCCACATATTATATCAGAGGGAGGAAGTGAATATAAATTAGACAAAATAAGTCAATCACCTTATTTGAGTTTTGTACTGGAAAGTTTGAGAGAAGACTCAAGTTCTGATTTATTTATTTATGGATATAGTTTACATGAGTATGATGAACATATTATTGATGTCATAAAAAGTAATTTTGAAACTATACATTACACCTACTATTATGAAAACAAGAATATTGAAGAAGAGTACAAGAGATTAAAGAATATTCTACCTGATACTAGTATATTTATCTATTCTCATAAAGACGTATTTAATGGACTCAATAGAAGACTTGAGTACTAAATCTATATGATGATATAGGGTTATAAGTTTCTATCTTTCAGGTTTTTTACTTAATTCATCCATTCTTTTCCACCAGGGGTTATTCCTTCTTCCCGTCAAACCACCAACTAAATTTAGTTCTTCAAAATCATCCACTGTTACCTCACCTCTATCCATTAATTCTTTAAGTGTGACAGTAGGTTGTCGGTCTAATATCTCTTTGTTTCTTCTTCGTGTTTTTCTTGAACTCATATATTACTTTCTTAAAGTTTAAGTGGAAATTGGAAGAACAAAATTTATAATCATGACCCTGATGAATTGATGATTGAATCGGATTTATAATCGAATTCATAATCATACATAAAGCTATGTAAGTAATTGTTAATACTTTATTTATATAAATAAGTATTATAACCAATTGAACTACAGGGTCGGGTCAAATGGTTGAACGAATATAAAAAAGATACGTAGCTTAGCGTAACTATTCACCTCTTATATAGTAGAAGGGGCATATTCATCTGTCCAAAAACCTGTAGATATGAAGATCAAGGCTTTCATTATTACTATTGCGGCAATTCTCTTTGGTTTTGCGTCGCTGATTGCACAACACAGGATCGAAGGTCGCATTGCCGATGCCGAGACCGGAGAGCCCCTGCCGGCAGCTCATATCGTGATCAAGGATACCTATAAGGGAACCATTTCAAATCAGGATGGGGAATTCAGCCTTATCGTAAGCGAGCTTCCGGTTACCCTTATTGCGCGTTTCATTGGGTTTGAAAGTCAGGAGGTAGTGGTAACCAATGCAGATGAGCCGGTTGATTTTCTGCTCCGCCCATCCATTGCCGATATGGGGGAGATCACGGTCAGCGGTGGGGATCCGGCCATTGCCATTATGCGGGAAGTGATCGAGCGAAAGAAGATCTGGCGGGCGGATCTCAATACCTATCAGGCTGAGGCCTATACGCGGCAGCAATTAAAGAATGACACGTCCATCATTTCCATTTCAGAAAGCGTATCGATCGCATACTGGGATAAGGAAAAGGGTTCGAGGGAGATACTGAAATCGAAGCGACAGACGGCCAATATGGATGAGGCCTCGAATTTTGCGGGGGTCAGTTACCTGCCGAACTTCTACGACGACAATCTGGATATTGCTGGTTTTAATGTGGTGGGTGTCACCCATCCGGAAGCTCTTTCCTATTACGATTTCACCCTGGAAGATATGCAGTCCATAGACGGGCAGGTGGTGTATGAGATTTCGGTTGGCTCTAAGCGACAATTCCAGCCTTTGTTTGAGGGAACCATCTTTGTGCTGGGCGAAGAGTATGCCCTTCTGGAAGTGGACCTCAAACCGAATGCCGTGGTGGTCTTTCCGCCACCGGTGCAGGATTTTGACCTGTCCTATTCGCAGCAATTCAGCAACTTCGGGGGCGATTTCTGGCTGCCGGTTGACGTGAGAATAGACGGGCTGGTGGAAGTGGGGGTGGTAGGACTAAGATTCCCGCCCATCGGTTTCAGGCAGGTTGCTAAACTGAATGACTATAAGGTCAATATCGAATTGCCCGACACTCTGTTCCAAAAAAATGAGATGCTTAGCGTTGATTCCGCTTCAGTGGCGATGGAAGACTCCATATTCTTCCGCCAGGTGGATGTGATCCCGCTGGATGAACAGGAAGAAGTAGCTTATGAATCCATTGACAGCACCGCCACGCTCGAGAAAGCCTTTAGGCCCACCGGTTTCTTCACGCGGTTCATAGACTGGGAAGAAGAATCAGGGTCAGACGGAACCACTGTTTCGGCCAGTACCGGTGGGGGCGGACAAAGCGGTGGCTCACAGAGTTCTGTTTTGTCTAAACTGTCCAGGAATATAACTCCACAGGCTCGCTTCAATCGCGTGGAGGCATTGTATGCAGGTTTAAAACACGAGCGGCGTTATGTTGATAACAGGCTGGGTTCAACTGTTTTCGGGGGGTACAGTACCGGATACGGTTCCGGCGAAGAAGCCTTTTCGTATGGGGTGAAAATGAGCTGGTGGCCATTGAAACATACGCGAAGGTTCGTTCTGGCTTCTGAATATAAAGTATTCAATGATACCCGGTATAATTCTGATATGTTCACCCCTACACTAACCTCATTCACACCCCTGTTCGGTTATCCGGATTACTTCGATTACTACCGCAATGAGAGCTTTTCTATTGGCGGAGCTTATCTGATGATGAAATTTCCGGGATCCATTCGCCTGTCATATCAGTACGAAGATCACGAAAGTATCGATTACAGTACGAATTATGACATCCTTGGACGAAGTGAGATCCAGCGCCCAAACAGCTATGTGGATGAAGGTCAGCTGAGTGCATTTAAATTGACGTGGAATGAAGGGAGTGATAAAAAAGCCTTTGGTGCTATCGGGGCAAATGATTTTGAATTAAGTGTGGAGCATTCAGCAGAATTACTGGGAAGCAGCTGGGATTACACAAAATTCAAGGTAGACCTCTACCGAAGTATTGAGACATTTTATCAGCGTCGGTTCTTCCCTAACCGGCTTGAAATGAGACTGAACGCCGGTACTTATATCGGAGAACTTCCCGTTCAAAAAAACGAAGTACTGGATGTGGCTCAGGGCGTCTTTACGCCTTTCGGTGCCTTCAAGACCAAGCGGTATATTCCCTATGAAGGTGCGAGCTATGTGGCTTTGAATGCCGAGCATAATTTTAAGAGTGTGCCCCTCGAAATGCTTGGTTGGCGCAGTGCCCCAAAGACCGGATTAAGTGTGATAGCTTTTGGTGGGGTGGGTAAGACCTGGGTTACGGATCGTCAGGTGAATGAATTTCATAACAGATATGGATCTCCACCGGTTCTTACGCAGGACTGGCATATGGAGGCGGGCATCTCGTTAAGTAATATCTTTAACCTTCTCAGAGCAGACCTGGCTTACCGAATAGATGATCCCGGTTTCTTCTTAGGGATCAGTGTGGCAAGATTCTTTTAAGGAAGGAAAGCTAAATTTCTTACATAAAAAAAGCCTGCAGTAAAAACTGCAGGCTTTAAATCGTTTACTAAGTTGTAGTCTGAACTACAAGGTCTTAGTTATTTCTTTCGTACTTAAGAGTACTGATAGGGTGTGACTCTGCACGTCGGTTTCTTTCGCAACCGATTTCTTCTGTTTCATCAAGACACTCAACCGGGGCTTTACCCAAACCGCGTGATTCAATTCTGCTTTCAGAAATACCATTTTCTGTGTAGAAATCTACTACAGAGCTTGCACGGCGAAGACTCAGGCGTAAGTTATACTGATCGCCACCTACGTGATCAGTGTATGCGTCTACACGTACACGGAAAGCAGGAGCATCTTTCAACACTTCAACATTTTCCATGAGGATGGCTTCAGCATCGCTGCGGATATTGGAGCGGTCAAAGTCAAAGTTAATAGTATCGAGAGCGTTAGAATCAAGATACATTGGGTCAGTTCCGTCAGTTGGATTAGTTCCCATGTCAATTTCTTGCATGTCAGTGAAACCGTCACCATCAGAATCCGCATTATTTGGATTCGTGTCGTGAGTCATGATTTCATCATAATCATTAAGACCATCGTTGTCTGAATCAGAATTATTAGGATCAGTGTTGTACTCATTTACTTCATCACCGTCAGAAAGACCGTCGTTATCTGAATCAGTGCTGTTAGGATCTGTGTTATATGAGTTTACCTCATCACCGTCAGAAAGACCGTCGCCATCTGTATCAGCGTTTAGCGGGTCAGTATCATAAGAGTTTACTTCGTCACCATCAGTAAGGCCATCACCGTCAGTGTCAGCATTCAGTGGATCAGTTTCATACTCATATAATTCCATATAGTCATTAAGGCCATCAGAATCAGTGTCTAATGTTCTAAGAGTTTCTTCATCTAAGGATTGAAGATATTCAAGCGTACGCTCAGATGGTGCTAATAATTCATCTGTTCCGGAACAGCTTGTCATAAAGACAAATGCAACGGCGACAAACGAAATGTGTAGGATAGATTTTAGATTTGTCATCTTCTTGGATTACGGTTTAAAATTAAATTTAAATGTTTGATGCTAAAATAGCGGTTTAGTAGTGAATTAAAAAGAGTTTTTTAAGGACTTACAAGTCCAAAATACACTGAATTATAATGTAGTATTACTTTAATTTACAATAAATAAATTCATTGTGTTATTTATGTTCAAAATATCTATTTTAGCCGTCCTCGTTTATGGGGCTATAGCTCAGTTGGCTAGAGCGCTTCGCTGGCAGCGAAGAGGTCCGGGGTTCGAATCCCCGTAGCTCCACCAAGCCTTTCTCAATATTGGGGAAGGCTTTTTTTATGCTTACAATAGTCGTTTTACCAATCATGAGCTATAGTTAGTAATTAGTTGCAAAACTTGTTTGTGAATTTCTATTACTTTAAAATGTAGACGTCAAACAATTACGGGAGTCAAAATGAATATGGGATCGTGTAAATGTAACGTCTCAATTGTCTTACTGATCATAATGGCTATTGTTCCCATAAGAAAATCTGTTGCTCAGAATATTTCTCTGCAGTTGGAAGCAACCTCTTTACTTGATAACACACAGCTCGTCAGTTTTACAGATCTGGGAATTGATAACGAGGGGAGTGGACCTGTTTTAATTACCGGTTTCATAGAAAACCTTGATCCTGAGCCTATCAATGATTTGTTTTTAGAAATTAAGATAAGAGGAACCAGATCCGGAACACTAGTTGAATTACGATCATTATCTGACCTTCCTATATCATTGGAACCTTATCAATCCCTATATATTACTAACAATGATATTGCAAGGAAAAGGATTCCGGGAATCGATCAAAGAATAGATTTTTCCGGGGGATTGACCCCTGAGGGTGAAAATTTGTTTGATAGGTTATCCGGTTCTACTACCCTTCCGCGTGATATATATTCTGTGGAGGTCGTGATATTTAAAGTTTCTGATGCTTTTGGTCGCGAAGATCTGGCCCGCGACGTTGTAGAATTTGGTGGTTCAGCGGCAAGAACATTTGAGGAGAGTGAAATATATCTAAAATCACCGGGCGGACAAGTTGGAAGCAGATCAGAGATCTCAAATCCTTATCCACAATTCAGCTGGGAAGGTGAAAATAATATCAGTTACCGGTTGGTGGTGGTAGAACAGAATCGGCAGGATAGTCCGGAGTCATTGATTGAAAGTGCCTTTAGTACAATGCCCATGAATGAGGGTGGTTCGTTGCTTGAATACGAAAACCTGGATGTATTGGTGACTCAAAGTACGTATCAATTTCCATCCTCAGGTGCCCAGCCTTTGCAGCCCGGTAAAACTTACTATTGGCAGGTTCAGACCTCTTTGCAACGCAGCGGTGATACAGAACGCGTTTCATCAGAGATATGGAGCTTCACCCTTGGAGGTTCAGTCGAAAATGTGAATGCGCCCCCAATTACGAGTGAAGCAGAAGATGCCCTGATCGCTCTGATCGGAGAGAATGCCTACCGTCAACTGCAATCAGAGGGATTTGAATTAACAGGAATTGAGTATGAGGGTCAGGAATTCACAGGCCCGGCGGCAACTGTTAAGCTTGAAGATATCCTGCAATTAATAAGAGATAAGAAACTGATCTTAGGGTCAAATTGATCCGGGATATAAAAGCCCCGAAATGAAAATTATTCGAATAATCATACCTATTGTACTCATTCTTGCAATAACCTGTATGGACGTCAAAGCTTTTCAGGTTGAGCGAGAAATTGGAATTGTCAGACGGTTCAAACCGGATGTTACGGTTACAAATCTTGATAAAAATAAGTATAAAGAATTGAACCTCTCTGAAGATATTGGAGAAAGGCTTTACTCCGGAGATAGTTTATTTACTGATTCCGAGGGATTTGCATTAGTATATTTTATGGATAAAAGTATTGCGAAGGTAAAACCCAATTCCTTACTCATCATAAATGGTGACGTTGAGCTTTCGAGTAAAGTGAGCAACACCATGATCAACCTTCAGCGCGGGGAACTCTTTTTACAGGTTCAGCCTCAGGGATCCAACGAATTTGAAGTATACACCTCCAGGACGCTGGCCTCTGTAAAAGGAACAGATTTCGGTTCTAAATCAGATGGATATGTTTGGGTTGAAGAGGGGCAAGTTGATGTTACTGCATTGAACTCCGGACAAACGATCTCCTTGTTTGAAGAAATGTATGCGCAGGTAGATGAGGACGGCAATAATATCGATTCGGGTATGTTGAGTCAGGCTCAGCTTAGAAATTTGAATACGGGCTACGATGAAATGGCCACAGATCTGATCCCGAAAGAAATTATCCTGAAGTTCAGGGATCAAAACGGTCAGCTTAGAGAGATAAGGGTCAATGTGTACGAAGAGGGCCAAAACTAAATGGAACCGATTATGATCATTACAAAACTCATCATTAACACATAAAAAGGATGCGGGTACTGTTCAAATCTATTGGAGTGTTATTGATGCTGTTTTTTTGGTCAGACTCTGTATTGGCTCAATACAACATTCAGCATCAGCCACCGGTGGCCATTGAACGAAACAGCATTACTCAGCTTGAATTTTCAGTACCGGGACTTCTGGAGTCGGATATTCAGCAGGCCCGTCTTTTCTACCGGTATGGAGGCGATTTCAGTTACAGTCAAATGGAAGTTAATTTTCGGGATAATGATCTGGTAGCGGATTTCTCACTGGATAACCCGAATGCCAGTATAGTAGAGTATTATCTGGAAGTAGAGCTATTCTCGGGAGAGTCGATATATTTTCCGGCTACACTGCCATCTGAGAATCCGGTCCGTGTTGAGATCGTTGAAGGATCACGAGGTCAAAGTGATAAGCCTGAAATGGATGGCATCGATTACACTATTCTTTCGCCTCTGCCGGGTAACGGCGTAACAAAGGATGACGTACTTATCGCCATTGCCTTATTTTATGATATAAATGCTATCGAGCCGGGACAATTCAAGCTTTACCTTAACAACATTGATATAAGTGAAGATGCTGACTTAAGCGATTATTATATCTCCTACAAACCCCAAGAATTAGGATCCGGTTTTTACACCATTGAGCTTGTCTATGAAACTTCTGCAGAGGAATATTCAGTTGCCCGGTGGCAGTTTACTGTGGTTGAACCCGGTGCAGCGTCATTTTCCGGCTTTGGGGAAAATAATATTCCACAAATATCGGCCGAATTAACGGGGAGAAACCAGGTCATATCCGGTAATGTCAATAATGCTTACACCGGTAGAACAAGAGTTTCAGGAAAGTATGGGCTGTGGAAATATTCTTTAAATGGATATCTGACCTCACAAGAATCGGATAGATTGCAACCTCAAAACAGATATGGAATTGATCTGATGTACAGCGACTGGTTTATGTTAGAGGTTGGGCATGTGTATCCGACAATGAGTGATTTTTCTATCCGGGGGAGAAGAATTCAGGGTTTAAATACGAACATTAACACACTTGACGATAAACTTACTATTCAATTTATGTATGGAAATTTGGATAGGAAGATCACTAATCAATACGACAGCCTCGCGGTACGTGACATAGTGAACAGTACCGGTGATGTTGTAAGTAAAAACTACCTGCTCACGTATCAGGATGAAGGGAGAGGAACTTTTAAACGAAAATTAGTTGGAGGAAGAATTAGTGTAGGCGATGACAGAAATTGGCAGATTGGGTTACATGCCATGAAGATTCATGATGATACGACTTCCATACTTAATGCCAGGAATTTTCTGGATGTCGTCAATTCAGGATTGGAACTGAATTCAAGTCTGACGCAACAGGATCGTGATAATCTCCAAAGTGATCCTTCGAGACTAGCCGTAGAAGGCGGAAGCATTAAACCTAAAGAGAATGTGGTTTTGGGAACGGATCTGAAAATCGGTTTTATGGATAACACTCTTCGTTTAGAATCTGATGCTGCTTTAAGTGCCCTTAATAACAATGTGTATGGTGGCCAGCTTACGCGGGAGCGAGCTGATGACCTTGGTTTCGATATAACCAATAATGCGGCTGACTTTCTGGACCGGCTCTCATGGCTTATCATTGTGAATGAGAATATGAGTGCATTGCCACTTAGGTTTAATGAAAACGAAAATGGCGATCTGATCGGTGAGCTGTTTTTACCGAGCAGTATTTTTGCTACAAATCATGAGTTGTCGTATCGGAATCAGAGCAATAATGCCAGATTACAGTATCGATGGATCGGTCCAAATTTTAACTCGCTGGCAAATTCAACAATTAGGAGGGACGTGGCGGGATTTACGGCGAGCGATCGGCTCAATTTGTTTTCTAACCAGCTATATCTGACACTGGGCTTTGAACATCTGAAAGATAATGTGACAAATACCAGGGAGGCGACTACAAAGACCATTACCTACAGAACAAATGCCAGCTGGTATCCGGTTGATCGCTCGCTTCCCCGAATTAATATGGGCCTTCGATACAGAACCAGAAATAATGGAGTTGATCGTCAAAATTACCTCTTGTCATCAGACCTGCTGAATTCTGCGGCATTGAACATCAGGCAGGAAATTAAAACGATAAATGGTCAGGATTCTGTAGTGACCACCATTACCCCAACACCCAGACAGAACAGAACATTTAATTTTACCTCAGGAGTAACTCAGCAATTTTATTTCATGGATGCAAGAAATGATGCATCATTGAATTTTAATTCTTTAAGAACCTCTGATGATGTTTTTGCTTTCGGAGATGTAAAAAGCTCCTCGCTTTCAATGAACCTTAACTCAAGATTTTATGAGCTTCCACTGGAAAGCAGGCTGGGCCTTACCTATAACTATACCACCTCGGGAAGCGGACAAAATGAGATCTGGATAACAGGTTTATATGCCGGCGGTAATTATAGGATCTTGGAAGATAGACTATCACTGAATGGCAGATTGGCATTTACTAATAACAAGGTGAATTCCAAAATATTGGAAATAAACGAAAATGGAACAGCAGAGGATCCTAAAGACGATTATTATGAATTTGGGTCTTTCACAGATTCTGATAAGTTTCAAACTTATGTGTTGCAACTTGGAGCACGTTATGACTTTGATCAATATCATGCCCTTCTTTTTGATGCTAATTTTACTAATGTGAGTGGTGGTAGTCGCGCTAACGATCGGATCGTACAACTCAGATATCTTTTTAGATTCTAAATCATGAATACCACCAATAAAAAACAGAAAAAGCATATTCAGGTTATTACGATAGCCTTGGCCGCGTTTGTAGTATCTGTTTTACTGATCTTCTTTAAGCCGGTGCAGAACCTCGAACTTAGGCACGATGACCTGCTATTTGAGATGAGGGGAGAGTTGGATGTTTCAGACTCTCCGATCGTTTTGGTGGCGATTAGTCAGCAGGCGGATGAAGAAATCCAATTCAAATATCCCTGGCCAACTAATTTACATGCAAGACTGGTAGACAATTTGAATCGGGCCGGAGCCAAGGTAATTGCTTTTGATGTCATTTTTGATAACTCGGATCCAATTAACGATTCTCTATTTGCAGAGTCGCTAAAAAAGCATGGGAATGTGATATTGGGAGGAGAGTTTCAGACAAACCAAACCACAGTGTCTAAATTGAATTCTTCCCTTTTCCCAAACGCGGTTTTATTAAATGCAAATCCCAACAAACCCGGCTTGGTGGGAGTTTCTCCGGATCTGGACGGTGCTGTTAGAACTTACAATTTCGGTAATGTACACCGGGGTGAAAGTTATTACAGACTTGGGGTGGAGATTATCAGGATATTTAAGGGCATATCATATAAGGAAATAGATGACATCAATACGGAAAATGAAGCGCCTTATTTTACCCTTGGTTCTTATGAAATACCCAAAAACAGGGCTAATTCTTTTTTGATCAATTATTACGGGCCGGAGGGGACCTTCTCTGAGGTTTCTTATGAAGAGATTATTGATGATTCTTCCTATACCACAGTATTTGAATCTCAGCTTGGTGCTCAGGTAAATAGTTTTGATGACCCCGAGATCGGTCACCTGAATCGTGGTACGTTCAAGGATAAGGTCGTATTGATTGGTGCGACCATGCCTTTGTTAAAAGATTTCTACGCTACGCCATATGCTAATGAAGGCAACAACGAGCGACCTGGTTATCAGATACATGCCAATGCGGTTCAAACCATATTGGATAGCAATTATCTGTCCCATTTCAATAATTGGTATACCCTGCTCATCATGGTTTTCTTTTGTTTGGTTCTGGCATTTGTGAACCGCTACATAAATGCATTTATGGGCTCTTTGATCGCCCTGTTTCTTGCAGGTGCTTTTTTTGGTATTACCTATTGGGCGTTTGTCTCACTGAATGTCATTATGATGGTCACGGGGCCTCTCCTTGCTTTATTTGTGACCCAAAGTGGCATGGTTAGTTATGAATACTATATGGAGCAAAAGGAAAAGCGAAGGATAAAAAGCATGTTTTCTTCCTATGTTTCTCCCGAACTTGTGGATCAGATGATCAAGTCTGGGAACGAACCCAAACTAGGTGGGAATGAAGAATATATCACGGCATTTTTCAGTGACATTGTTTCATTTTCAACTTTTTCGGAGCAGCTGAAACCACATCAGCTTGTAAAACTCATCAACGAGTATCTGGATGCTATGACGGGGATCATCAACGATCAGGGAGGCACGCTTGATAAGTATATTGGTGACGCCATAGTTTCATTCTTTGGGGCTCCGGTTGAGATCAAAGATCATGCATTCAAGGCATGTAAAACGGCTTGTTTAATGCAGTATGAACTGATGAAACTATCTGAAAAATGGGAAAGAGACGGATGGCCTGAATTGATAGTGAACATGAGGCAAAGGATAGGGATAAACACGGGACTTGTAATAACCGGGAATATGGGTTCTTCAAAGCGCTTTAACTATACCATGATGGGAGATAACGTAAATCTGGCTGCAAGATGTGAAAGTGCTGCTCAGTTCTATGGAGTGGATATCATGGTAACAGAATCCACGAAAAATGAGGCTGAATCTTCAAGTGATGAACTGGTTTTCAGAAAACTGGATAAGATCGTGGTCAAAGGAAGAAGTCAACCCGTAAAGGTTTATGAGCTGACAGGTTTGAAGCAGTATGTTTCCGGCTCGTTGCTAAAGAGGAATCAAATATTTGAGGAAGCACTTATAGCATATTACAGCAGAGACTGGACAACAGCGCAATCGCATTTTAGAAGATCACTGGAATTGGAGATACACGAAAATAATCCATCAAGAGTATTTATCGAACGTTGCGAAATGATGAGGGAAATTCCACCACCGGTAGAATGGAACGGTATTTTTGTGATGGAACAGAAGTAGATCAAAAATGCGGAGAGAGAGGGATTCGAACCCTCGATACCTCGTTAGAGGTATACTCCCTTAGCAGGGGAGCGCTTTCAGCCACTCAGCCATCTCTCCGTTTTCAGAAGGGCAACAAATATAGCGAGCTTTAGGTACTAATAGCAACCTTTTCTGAGGTGTTTCTTGAGCAAGTTCTCAGTGATCTAAAAAAAGATTCTAGCCTTGACAACATCTCATTCATTATCATCTATCACATAAATTTGGGATAGGTTTCGACCTTCCTGAGCGAAATCCAGTCCATAACCCAGAACAAAAGCATTTGGAATCTCAAAGCCAACATAATCTAATTGAACATCATGTTTTGTGGCTTCTTTTTTATGCAAAAGAGTGCATACCGATACAGATTCCGGTTTATATTCTTTGATTCGCTTAAGCATATAATTCATGGATAAACCGGTATCCACAATATCCTCAACAAGTATAACATGACGACCTTCGATCTTTGCATCAATATGTTTGAGTTCTGTTACCTCACCTGAAGACACTTTTTCATCACCATAGCTACTTAATTTCATGAAATCAACTTCACAAGGAATGCTGACGTGACGCATAAGGTCGGCTAAAAAGATGAAAGCCCCATTCAAAATGCCAATAAAGATCGGCTTTTTGTCTGCAAAATCTTTATCCATCTTATTTCCCAGCTGATTTATTCGTTCATCGATCTGCTCTTTTGTGATGTAGATCTTGAACGTTTCGTCATTACACTTTACGGTATCAGGTTGGTAAAACTTGGAACTCATAGTGTCTAAAAATTAATGGTCAAATAAGATTCGGTGTTATTGTCGCACTTAACGGTATCAGAGATCGCGCCTCGTTCTCCAATATCGGTATTATCAGGATAAATAATGGCGTAAATAGTACCACCTGAACCGCACAATACCAAAGCTTTTTCACGGGAAATAGTAGGGATTTTGCGATTGGTCAGGTGGTCAGAGACTTTTTGTGTGCCCTGCAAACCCAGTGGTTTTATGGTGTCACCGTGCTTCCATGTTCTCATTATGAGTGGCCATTTGAGTTTGGAAGCATCCATTCGAAGGTTTGGAGCACTCGGTTTTTGGTCAGATAAACGGAGGGTAAAATATGACGCTTCAAAACCTGAATCCGCCTCATCCTGTGTAATGAATTGAGACTCAATGGAATCACGTTCATTTTTGATATGAAGACGCAGAAGGTTACGATCGCGAGTCAGTTTATACTCTCCGATCTGAATACTTTTTCCGGTTTGCACTGATGCTATATTCGAGAGTGCATACAGTTGTTTTTTAGAATATAGACCTTCAAGGCCATGGTCATCAAGGAAACGCTTTAAAACAGCTGTTTTTAATTTAGAGTCGAGTTCAGTCAGTTCGTTCAATCGGATGGTTCGATTATCTGAAATGCTATTTAAGACCTCTTCGATGGCTGATGAATAAGTGGCCCCGAATGTGTTCAGATCAAGCAAATTTTGTTGCCAACCCGGGAACAGTGAATCCATTTTAACTGACAATTCATTTCTGATAAAGTTCCGTGCGTAATCAGATTCTTCGTTACTTGCATCCACACGATAAGGTACGGCCTCAGATTCGCAAAAATTCAGGATCTGGCCTTTATCAAATGGTAATAAAGGTCTAAGTATCTCTCCATCCCATATATCCATACCTTGCCAGGAAGTTGGTGCACTGCCGCGCATGATCTTTTGAAAAATAGTTTCAACCTGATCATCTTTGTGATGAGCGGTAATGATAGCTGCGCCATTGTAGTTTTCTTTAAAATCGCGAAAAAATTGATAGCGTTGACCACGGGCCCAGTTTTGAAAATTTTGGTTTTCTGCCCCGGAAGGATCAAGTGAAATGGAACAGATTTCGAAGCCCCATGAAAAGGCCATTTGCTCAACCAACTCCTGATCCTTGTCTGATGATTCATCTCGTTTGCCGTAGTTAACGTGAACTACGAAGACCTTGCGTTGAAGTAAATACATCAGATAAAGTAGTGCCATTGAATCAGGCCCTCCGCTTACACCCATGATGAAAAGATCATCATCCGAAAAGTGTTTGGAAAGGACATCGTTAAGGTGTTCCCTGATTTTTTCGGGTAGTAATTTATCCATATAAAAAAGTATGAAAAAAATGTGAATTTAGAACGATCAATCAAGAATAGATGGGATAAGTGATGACAAGCAGATCGGGTTTAAGAGTGTAATAAAAGCATGTATCTTTGAAGCTGAATTTTAATCAACAAGTTAATATGTTTGAAAATAGAGAGTGGATATATCACCATGACGAACCTTTGACTAGATATTCTCTGGGGCAGATAGGTGACAACCCGTTGGTATGTTTCGGGGTCAATCCAAGTACGGCAAAGCCAAACGACCTTGACCCCACAGTGGCATCAGTTGCCAGGTTTGCCAGAGATCATGGTTACGATGGGTGGCTGATGTTCAATTTATATCCACAGAGAGCGACCGATCCCGATAAAATGCACAAGCATTTTCAATTGAAGATCCACAAGAAGAATGTTGAGGTGATAGCAGAATTGACAAAGGGAATTTCAGCAGACATCTGGTGTGCTTGGGGCACCCTGATTGAAAAAAGACCGTATTTATCAAGATGTTTGAGTGACATCTATAGGGTGTTAAATGACAATAACTGCACCTATTTTAAAAGGGGGCGAATTTCAAAGGCAGGGCATCCACATCATCCGCTTTATCTAAAAAAAACGGCTCCACCAGAACCCTTCCCAATCGGTAAATACATAAGTGAAGTTCTATAGTTCAGGTTAACCTGAGGTTGGCAGATGTGGATCAGATAATGTAGCTTCAAACAACAAAATCAATCAATCTTTGATCTTATGCTGAAATACTTACTATCATTCTTATTAATCTTGACAGCCTGTGTCCCTGAAAATGTTGAAACTGTTGAAATGCGTGAATCTCCCTGGCCGGAAATAAGAAAAGAACGAATTTCGACATTACTGCCTCAGGCTATGGATGCTGCAGGCGTTGATCTATGGCTCGTGATCTGCAGAGAAAATGATAACGATCCCATCGCAGACCACATTGGCGGAGAAAACGCAGGAGGGACAGCAGTATTTTTGTTTTATAAAGACGAAGGTGGTTTTCATTCCCTGGTTTATTCTCCCGTAGGAGAAGCAACGGCACTTGATGAACTCAATATCCATGACGAGGTCAGGCCTGTTGAGCGGAGTAAATCAGCTGTCGATGAGGCAGCAACATTTATCCGGAGCAGAAACTTTGATACTATAGCTGTTAACTCCTCCGAAAATAACGCGCAGGCTGATGGATTAAGTTATACGCAAAGAGTAGAGCTTGAAGATAAACTTGGCCCAAATCTTTCAAAAAGACTTGTTTCGTCTGAAGAACTTATCTACGAATGGTTATCTGTTAAACTTGATGAAGAAGTCGAGATCATGACGAAAGCTGCAGAGCTGACAGCTGAGTGGGAGATAGAGGCTTATGAGATGATCATTCCCGGAGAAACTACGGATGCAGAAGTGGCTGCATTTTTAAAGAAAAGAATGGATCAATTTGGGGTAAAGGATGCCTGGAATCCAAGTCAGAACCCAAATGTAAATTCGGGTCCGGATAGAGGTCACTCCCATTCCACCGACAAGGTCATTATGCCGGGTGATGTCATTCAAACTGATTTCGGTATTAAACTATATGATAGGTGGGTCAGTGATATTCAGCGGTTTGCCTATGTATTGAAGGAGGGCGAAACTCAGGCACCTGAAGATATACAGTTCTACTGGGAATCAGCAAAAGAAGGAAACAGAGCAGCTTTTAATGCTATGAAGCCCGGTGTAAAAGGTGTGGAAGTAGACGCTGCACAACGTGAAGTAATGGAGAAAAATAACTCGGAATATGTTATGTGGAGTACAGGTCACCCGGTAGGTTATGTTGCCCATGATACCGGGCCAAACCTTGGGGGTTCACAAGCCCCATCTGTTCGTCCTGCAGCTCAAAAGATCCTGAAACCGGGTATGGTATTTGCCTTTGACGGATTCCACAGCTGGGCTTTAAGTGACAGCACTTTCAAAACGATCTCAGTTGAAGAAATGGCGGTGATCACTGAAGATGGTGCCCGATATTTGATCGAGCCACAGGAAGCGCTCATTCTTGTGGATTGATATTACAGTCTTGAGTTTGAAATATTTTAAACCATTACTACACAAAGACTAACACCATTGCTGCATAAGAGAGTACCGCCAGTGTTCCTGCTAGAATGGCTAACGGGAACTGAGTTTGAACGTGATCCATAAGATCACAGCCTGTTGAAAGTGAAGATAGAATAGTTGTATCTGAAATTGGTGAACATTGATCACCGAAAACAGCCCCACCTATTACAGCTGAAAAGCATAGAGTCAGAAAAAATGGGTCAGGTACAACTGCCCAGGCCAGGGGTATGGCAACAGGGAAAACAACGGCGTATGTGCCCCAGGAAGTGCCGGTTGAAAATGCTATAAGCATGCATAATATCATGAGTAAGCCCGGAAGTAAAAAGGCAGGTATAACATTGCCGACTAGTTCTACCACATATGGGGCCGTGCCAACAGCATCAGCTACTTCTTTTAGAGTAACGGCCAAGGCTAATATTACAGCGCCTATAGTTACGCCTTTACAACCATCTATAAAACCATCAATTACTTCTTGAAGCTGCATACCTTTAGCCAGTGCAATGCCAAATCCTGCCAATACAGCCAATATAAATGCCTCAGCTATAGGAAGGATGGCGTTTTCACCCATTCCCATGAAAAACCTTGTAATTAAGTAAGGTAGAATCGCAACTCCCAAGAGTGTACCTATAGGTCCAAAGAAATCGATAAGTCCCGGGTTATAGCCTATAGGTACTTTACTTTGAGTCAATTCATCAGCAGCCATAGGGTTTGCTCCTTCACGATCAAGGCCATTTCCTAAACGGGCTCTTTTAATAGCTGCGCGCATTTTTTTTCCGGGAACAAAAGGGAGTTTGTCCCAAGCGAAAAATAAAGTCAGTAGGATGGCGAAAATCGCATAAAAATTATAGGGAAGAGCGGATATAAAAAAAGCTACGCTTTGTTGTGGAGTTTCAAGAAATGGCAGTGTTCCAATCACTAAACTACCTACATAAAAAGGCCATACGTTAAATGGGATAATGGTTGCTGCTGGTGAGGCAGTTGAGTCAACCATATAGGCAAGCTCCTCGTGCGAGACTTTATACTTATCAGCGACTGGTCTTACAGTTGCACCTGTCAGTACTGTGCTGATAGTACCTCCCTGATGAAATATTAACCCCATTAACCAGGTGAAGAATTTAGCTGTTTTTGGTCCGCGGACCATTTTTTTGCTTGCCCAGCCTGCAAATCGTTCTGCTCCCCCGGTTCGTGTCCAGATACCGATCAATCCTCCTAATGCCCATAAATAAACAATAATGATCAAGGCAAAACTTTCGGTTCCAACTGAAGGTATCAGAAACTCCTGAACGATATTGATCTTTCCAGATATGACACCGCCTAGACAAATGCCAATAAATAAAGCACTTACAACCTCACGGGTGTAAAACGCCAAAACGATCGCAACAAGCGGAGGCATAATAGACCATAAACCATAATGGCCGTTTTGTTCCGGAAATACCTCATTGACGCCTGCATATATTCCAGCAATAATTAAAGACAAGATCAGGCCAATACCAATTCTTCTGCGTGTATCAGGGTCTTTCCATTTTTTTTTGGTGCCGGCAAAATCATCAGTCATAGAGGTTATTTTTAAATATAAAAATGAAAAAGAATGGTAGGAAATCAGGCAGGTAATGCCAAAAAATTGGTGTTAAAGAGCATAAAAAAAGACGCATCTAAATGATGCGCCTCTTTAAAAATGTGAAGAAAAATAAAAAAATCAGTTAAATAACTTTTTGATCCACCCAAAGGCTCCCTCTCCGGAACTTGGTTCAGGTCGTTTGCCTTTCCCTTCTTTTCCTCCGGAAAGACCCTCATAGGAAGGTCTTGGCAGGCTGTTGGTTTTCTTTTCTTTTTTTGGTTTTCTTCGTTTCCGTTCCTGTTTATTATTTTTTTTCTTTTTGTCCTTATTTGAACCTGACTGCTTTTTAGAACGCCCTTTCTTCTCTTTAACTTCCTCAGGAAGTGGGATCTCAGTAGGGGCATAGCCTACTTTTTTCACGATCTCATCAATATCTTCTTTGTCCATCTTGGATACCAATGAGACCATGCGAGCTGCTTTACCACTGCCGACAAGTTCAGCACGGTATTTATACTCTTCTACTTCACTTGGAACGTCATAATTGATAACCTGCTTCACTTCATTCAGCTCTATCTCGGTAGCTGATAAGCCGCCTACCAGAAGGATCTTCATATCGCCGGATACAAACTTACCGAAGCGTTCATCATAATATTCTTGCTTCAAGCCTTCATTAATGCTTACAACTCCCCAACCCTTTTTACGGATGATCCTGAAAAGGCGATCAGTTGTTCGTTTTGATGCAGCAAATACAACGATCTTATCGGTGAGTGTTTTTTCAAGATGAGCAAGTAATGTCGATATCTTAGCTCTTGGAGGAACATAAATGTAAGCCTGAGTCAGGTCTTCTGGAACAGTGGGATCTTCCTCTTCTGTATCTGAGCTTTCGCCATTTGAAGATTCATCAATTTCTTCAGGATTAAGAACAACACTCACGCTTGCCGCTTCAAGTTTACGGTTTACTTTTTCCTGATCCAGGATAAAGTCTTCTCCGGTATCCTTGTCCTCCGCGCTTTCAGTTTGTTCCTGTTGAGCATCGGATTTGGACTCACCTTTCTGCTCACTTGAATCCTTTGATGCCTTTTCTCCATCAAATCCGATTAAATTAGGATCTTTAAGTAAAGCTGAGGATAAATCTTGAGTAGCTTTATTATTTGATTCAGAAAAAATCAGGACCTGAGGATCATTCTCAACTAACTGCATGATATCCTTTACCCGCTTCACCAGGTTATAGTTTTCCATGCCATGAGCCTGATCAATGACGACAAGGTCCACGTGGGATAGCTTGAGCTTGTTTTTTTCCAGTATTTCAATCAAACGTCCCGGATTTGCGATCACAACCGGGGCACCATCTTTTATAGCTTGCTCTTGTTCCTCTCGGTTTCCTTTCATAGAAAGTGAAGCACTGCTGATCTGAGCATGGTAACCCATGGCCCAAACCGTTTCATCCAATGCTTTAGCTCGCTCAATAGATGGTGTTAATATTAAAACTTTAGTGCCACTAACCTCTCCATAGGTAGTCAATTTCTGCAAAGCAGGTATCAAAAATACTCCATCATCATCGGTTTCAGTTTGTACAAGCATATGGTTGCCTTGCAATACCGATGGAATAACTTCATTCTGGAGAGGTGTAGGTTTTTCAATTCGTAGGTCGGCCAGCCCGCTCATTAAGTTGGGGCTTAAGCCAAATTCTTCAAAAGACAATGTTTACACCTCTTTCGTTTTGGCGTTATAGTTCAATTTTCAAAGATCTTATCTTCAAAAGATGAAGATCTTTCAATATACAAAAAAAGTTGTGGAAGCTCAGGTTATGTTATTTATTATCCGAATTTCTATAGTCTGCGTAATGAATTTTAAATAGCCTAACGGGATTTAGGTCGACTCCTGAGTGGCGTAAATAGACAAATGTGAGAAGGATTATGGCTATGATGCCGAGTAAGCCAGCTAGTCCGGCCTCTGGTCCAAAGGCACCGCCTGTCCACCAATCCGGCCCTTTTTGTTGAATCTGAATAACTGAATTTCGGATCTCCATGCCGCTCACCCTAAATCCATAGACACCTCCCTGAAAAAAATTCCAGGAAAAGTGAAGACCGATGGATAATGCTAATCTCCCCGTGATGATGTAAGGGATCGCAAGCATGATACCGGCTAAAAGAATATTAAAGACAGCTGTATATGAAGCATCAGGGTTGGCCGCGTGAGCAATTCCAAACAAGGCAGAGCTGACAAAAACACTGATCAAAGTTGCCTTGAATGGAGATATATTTCCGATCGACAAGCCTTCTTTGATATTGGGAATGAGATATCCGCGTGACAACAATTCTTCGTAAAATCCAACGGATGCCATTTGGACAAAGAAAACTGAAATTGGAATAAGCCAGTATTTCTGACCATTTCTTTCCCACCCAAAACCATTGATCTCTAACCCGTCGGTTTGCCAGATGAATAGGAAAATGACACCCATCACAAGGGCGGCGATCACAATGCCAGCAAGTAACTCTTTAAGCCATGCTTTACTAATAACCAATCCGGAGTGAACCCAGGATCGCTGATCTACGAATCTGAACATGACGTAGTACAATACAAGGGTAAAGAGGGAAATACTCACGTACTGTAAGGCTGTGAAAGGAATAATCGAAGGAAGAGCCACGCCAAAGCTAAACAAAAACAAAAAGAGAATGATCCTGAACAGCGAGCGCATTCGTTGCTCTTCAACACTAAAAAATATATTTTTCATAGACAATGCTTGAAATTCAAATATCAGCAAATATAGAAATTACAAAGAGGCAATATCAGCAGGATATGAGAAGAATGGAAATTGTTGGGCAATACTTGGGAGATTTTTCGTTTATTACCTGAAAGCCAATATAAAAAATGGGTTTAAGCTTTATGGAAAGATATGTCTTAGATGCACAAAAAGAGGAAATTGAAGAAGCATTTGGAGTAGGATCGAGATCGGAGGTCATTTTCGAGCCAAATTATAATGTAATTCCCGGATCCGTTATGCCTGTTATTCTTATAAAAGATGGACAAAGATATATTGATACTTTAGAGTGGGGTTACAGAGAAAAACTTACTGATGAAGCACGGGAGGAGCTTACGGTCGAGGAGATAAAAGGGTCGCAAGAATGGGCTGGAAAACTAAAAACACAAACGTGTATAATTCCAGCATCCGGATTTTATAAGTGGAAGGAAACAGTGGAAGATCCATTGCCCTTTTATTTGAGAGTTATTTCTGAAGATGTGACCGGTTTTGCAGGACTCTGCTCAACATTTGAGGATAAGAACGGGAGAACGGTTGAAACCTTTGCCATACTAACTATGCCGGCCAATGCATTAGTTGAGCCTTTGGACGATAGAATGCCGGTGATCCTAAAACGTGATCAATATGAAGCATGGTTAGGCGGTAATGGAAAGTCATTAGTTGATAGAGGTATCAATGCAGATGACCTGCTTCCTCATATGACAGTATTCAGGGTTCCAGAATTAGTTAATGACCCGTCCAATAATTCTAAAGAACTCATTCAGCCTATTCCCAAACTCCGTAACTATGATGGAGCAGATGAAGACAATTAGAAAGTGGTGAGTCTATATCTATAGTTTCTAATTACCGTCCGGAATTGTGCCGGCTTTACCTTCGGTGGGGTTATTGTAGTAACGTATGGTTGGATAGGCGAAATCAATATCATCATGTTCTTCAAACCTGTTCAGGATGGACTCCCAAAGAAGTTGTGATACACCTCGTCTGGTTCTTGGGTTGGATAGGTAGCGAATGGTAAGATTAATGCCACTGTCTTTAACGCTTGTGTACACAATTGGAGTAAGGTAGCGGTACTGGATAAGGTAGGATTTTTCGGCTTTTTTCACCTCTTTATGTGCTTGATTGACAAATTCCTGGCAGACGTCATCTGAAATTTCCTGAAGTATGGTCTTGGCCTTTTTCCAGTCACTTTCAAAAGTTACCAATACACCCATTTCATTCCACACCCATTCAAAGTCACTGGTGTAGTTAGCAATATCATCGGTAAATATTTTGTGATTAGGGATATGGATCACACGACCTGTACTTTGGTCTGCGTCCACCCAGTTTCCGATCTCGAGAATTGTGAATTTAAAGACGCGGATATCAATAACGTCCCCTTTAGAGTTGCCAACCTGAATACGGTCTCCAACGTCAAATGGCTTTCGCCAGATCAGAAAAAGCCAACCGGCCAGATCGGTAACAGGATCTTTCAGGGCAATAGCAATACCGGCAGAAAGCAGTCCAAGGAATGTTCCCAGTTGTCCTAATGCTGAAAACCAAACTTGTGCAAGTATTATGGCACCGATCAGGAAAACAAGATAGTTGGTATTTTTTTTCCATTTATAAACTGTCTTCCTGTCTTCTACGTTTTTTTGTAGAATGCGGACAACGAAAAACCGGATAAGCCATAAAAAAATGATGATTCCGAGAGTCTCCGCTATCTGAATTGTGAGGCTCGGTGAATTAGCAATGAATTCTTTTATACTGTTTATGAACTCTTTCATTCGTTAATTGTATATTTTGATACTCCTATGCTTGGGATAGTATGCAAAAATGGGTATCTTTGCACCCTCCAAAAAAGATAAGAATCTAATTACATGCTTTATAATATAATTGTTGGTGTCATTGCTGTCATTTGTTTTCTGCTGATCGTGGTTGTTTTGTTACAACCGGGGCAGGGTCAAGGAATTTCCGGAATGGGTGGAGCCGGAGCTATCGGAGGCGGTGGCGGACTCGGTGCGCGAAGAACTGCGGATCTGCTTTCAAAAGCAACTTCCATACTTGCAGGTATCTTCTTGACCTTGTGCGTATTGGCAAATTTCGCCATCGACAGAGGTGAGGTCAACCGAAGTATTCTGCAGGAAGGGGCACCGGGAATGAATGCTCCAATTGAGTCACCATCAGAAACCTCGCCTGCTATTCCTCAGACTCAAAGCGATGACCAAGACGGAACTTCAGAAGAGGGCGGAAACTAATACACACCTTTCTAAAAAGTATTTAGAGCCTCATCATTAAGTTGATGAGGCTTTTTTTATGTACCAAACAAAGGTGAACTCAGGTAACGGTCACCACGATCGCAGGTGATGCAAACGATGATACCCTCATCGATTTCCTCAGCAATTTTAAGGGCGGCTGTCAAGGCTCCTCCACTGCTCATTCCCGCAAAGATACCTTCCTCTTTCGCCATACGTCGTGCCATTTCAGTGGCCTCATCCTGACTCACATCCACAATCCTGTCAACTCGGTCAGCCTCAAATATTTCAGGCAAGTACTCAGGTGACCATCTTCGGATGCCGGGAATGGAAGAACCCTCGGTCGGTTGAGTGCCTACGATCTGCACATCCGGATCTTGAGATTTCAGGAAACGGGATACACCCATGATGGTTCCGGTGGTGCCCATCGCAGAAACGAAATGGCTGATATTACCGTCTGTATCTTCCCATATTTCAGGCCCGGTAGTGCGTTCGTGCATTTTGTAATTATCAGGATTGCCAAATTGATTCAACTGAAAAAAACCTTCATCGTCAGCCATTTTTTGTGCCAGTTCCCGGGAATATTCAATTGTTTTATCAGCAGGTGTGAGGATGACTTCAGCTCCAAAAGCTTTCATGGATTTTACCCGCTCTTCGGTGGCACTTTCCGGCATCAGTAATTTGATCTTCAATCCTTTCATCGAAGCGATCATGGCCAGGGCTATACCAGTGTTGCCACTTGTGGCTTCAACCAAAGTATCGCCGGGTTTAATATCACCACGATCCAGCGCTCCGTTGATCATCCCTAATGCCGCCCTGTCTTTAACACTACCGCCGGGATTTTGTCCCTCAAGCTTACAATAGATCGTTACATTCTTGTTGGTTGGGATTTTTTGCAATTCAATAAGGGGAGTGTTGCCGATGAGTTCTTCGATTTTCATGGTTTGTCTTTTCGTACTTTAGTGGCACTTAAAATATTTTGTTATAATCTGATAACCAATTTGAATGTAAAAAGAGTCGCTTTTACTCATGTGTTTTATGAAGAGGTAATTTGATAGCGTTTAATAAAGCCAATTATCAGGCAATACTGTGATAACAGAAAGACTATGATTTACTTTTTTATAATATCATTTTTCTTGTCTTTTACGCCGCCGTTAGAGGACACGAATATTAGGTTGATCTATTCTTATTCAATTGAAGAAAGTGAAGAGGGGGATATTTTTTTCGGTAATATTCGTGACGCAGTTTTTACAAATGACTGTAGGGTAATACTGCTGCCTTCATCAGAAAAATCAATTTTTGTCTATAATAATGATGGAAAATTTATCCAAAAATTAGGGAATGAAGGAAGAGGGCCCGGCGAGTTAATGGTGCCAATGTCCATTGCATCAAATAATACCGGAGATATTATTGTTACTGATCTTGGGAATGCGAAGATTGCTATATGGAATAAAACTTATAATTTGATTAGTGAACTTTCCACTCCCCACAATGCATTGCTCTATGCTCATACACGGAGTTTTCAAAGAAATGCAACTGACTTGTTTTATTGGACTATGAGTCCTGATCCTTCAACCGGGCTTGATAAAATCAGAATACACAAAATTGATACCCGGCTTGAAGATGCTGAATTATATTTTTCAATTAATGAAAATTCAGATAATGAGATGTATGAGTTTATTTCTGGCTGGGGAACTTGGGATATTTCAGAGGAAGGAGAAATAATTACAGTTGGTAAATCACCCGATTATCATTTGTATAAATTTAATGTAAAAGATAACAAACTGGTACAATTTGGAAACCCTTTCGATCCTGTTGTGCGTACCCAAAAAGAAAACGAAATAAGAATTGAAAATGCTAAAAGGATATCAAGTCAGGCTGCTTCGATGCTTTCAAATTCTAATGATGAAAAACCGGTTTTTCAGAATATTGAAATAGATGATAAGAATTTTATTTGGGCTCACCGCAGTAAGGTCTATGGGGAAGCAGAAGAAATTGATATTTATTCAATTGAGGGAAAATTTATAACAACAGTTACCCTTCCTCAAAGTAATGATGAGTATAGGTTGATGGATATTAGAAATAATGAAGTTCTATTTAAGGTTGCTCGCGAAGATGGCAGGCATTCTTTGGAAGTCTATGAGATCGATTATTCTGGTTGAAATAATCTACTTATACGTTATCGTATCCGTTTCACCTTCGGTATTCGACATTTTGGCTTTGTAATAGATCTTGGAATTAGCAGGCACGTTTTTGGTCAGCCACACATTACCACCGATGATACTGCCAGAACCAACCACGGTATCGCCCCCAAGGATCGTGGCACCGGAATAGATCACTACGTTATCTTGAATGGTTGGGTGGCGTTTTATTTTAGCGTCCTCTTTTCTGACGCTTAGCCCGCCAAGAGTCACACCCTGATAGATCTTGACGTTTGAACCGATCTTTGTGGTCTCACCGATCACCACGCCGGTACCGTGATCTATACAAAAATGGTCTCCGATCTCAGCCCCCGGGTGAATATCAATACCAGTTTGCCGGTGTGCAAATTCTGAAATGATCCTTGGTATGAGGTTTACACCAAGCTGCAGTAATTCATGGGCTATTCGGTGTGCAGCAATGGCATAGAATCCAGGATAGGTTCGAATGATCTCGCCTTTGCTTTTAGCAGCAGGGTCACCGGCATAGATCGCTTCCACATCTTCGATCAGCGCTTTGCGGATGAAGGGAAGTTTGTCGAAAAAAGCATCTTCTAGTCCGCTTCGGCCACTTTTAACGCACTCCTTATTTTGATCCAGAATAGTTCGGAGTTCCAATTTACAGACATCAAGTGATTCCCTTACAGAATTTTCATTGGTCTTACGTTCATGTGTAAACTCAGGAAACAGCATGCTTAGTAAGTGCTCAAAAAAGGAGATCACCATTTCGGGAGGAGGGCAGGTAGACACATCTCTGTGTGCTTTTGCAAGTTCTTTTATAAATGTGTTGTAGTCACTCAAGATCAGAAATTAATATTTAATGGATATTTAGAAAGGTAACAAACATGGCATGCTTATGAGTTCATAATATTGAAAATGTTAGTTCAGGCCAATGAAATATTTAAGGATTTTTTATGCGGTTCGGCGCACAATAATAGCTGTTTCCAATCCTGATGAGAAATATTCATAGGAAGGTTTAGAAAAAATATAGAAACATTACAAAGATGGAATCGTAGAGACAGTCAAAACCAATTCAATTTCATTAAAATCATCATGGCAAAGCAAAAAAGAAAAACATGGATCTGGGTAGTAACCTTAGTGGTTATCGTATTAGGTGGCGGAGGCTTCTACTACAGCTACAGTAATAATGCGGAAGAGGCTAATTCTCAGGAAGAACCACATGTAACGGCAGAGATAGGGACCATAGTTGAAAAGGCTCTGGCAGTTGGAACTATTGAACCTGAAAATGAGATAGCGGTCAAGTCAAAATTATCAGGGGTTGTAAGTAAGCTATATGCTGAAGCCGGCGATTATGTTCGAAAAGGGGACCCGCTGATCGAAGTGAGTCCGGACCCCACTCCACTTGAATTAGCAGAAGCGAAAAGAAGCCTGGAGCGAATCGAGATCGAGGAAGAGAATTTACGAAAAGAGTTAGATAGAATGAGTCAGTTGCTTGAGCGCAAGCTTGTGGCTCAGCAGGAATACGATCAATTAAAAGAAAGACACAGTGATGTTATGGTGAGAAAGCAGATCGCAAACGAGCGATTGCAGCTACTCGAATCCGGCCGTATCAAAATGGGCGATGTTCTCATTGAATCCGTTATTCGAGCACCTATTGATGGGTATATCCTTGAGGAACTGGTAGACGTGGGAGAACCTGTGGTTCCTTTGACATCCTATCAGGCAGGTACACCTCTTATGACCATTGCTGAAATGGAAAACCTGTTGTTCAAAGGAACGGTAGATGAGATCGATATCGGTAAAGTAGAGATCGGTATGCCTGTTGAGATCAAGATCGGTGCCTTGCCAAGTGATACCATTCGTGGAGAGGTATCACATATTTCTTTGAAGGCACAAGAGCAGGATAATGCAACCGTATTTCCGGTTGAGATAAGAATAACAAATTCAAACGGAGCCGTTTTGAGGGCCGGATACTCTGCTAATGCCGATATCATAATCAAAAAACTGGAAAATACACTGACCATTCCGGAACGTGTTGTTGAGATGAGAGATGGTAAAGCTTATGTGGATCTGCCGGGTTCAGAGCCGGGCAGCCGTGAGGAAAAAGAGATCCAAATTGGTATGAGTGACGCCATCACCGTAGCCGTACTCGAAGGTTTAAGAGAGGGCGATAAAGTATTGGAACGTCCGGTTAAAACCCTCACTGTAAGATAAATCATTTAATGTAGATCAATATGTTACTCCCGGCTTTATTTAAAGAACTATTCCAAAACCTCAACCAGCAGCGCTTGCGCAGCTTCCTTACCATTTTCGGTATCATGTGGGGAACCGCTACGCTAATTCTGTTGCTGGCTTTTGGAATGGGATTCCGTGATCAGACCGTATTGAATATGCGGGGTATGGGAGACCAGATTGCGATCATGTTTGGTGGACAAACGACCAAGCCTTACGAAGGCTACGGAATTGGCCGCCCTATCCGGTATCGTGAACAGGATGCAAAACTACTTAAAGACGAAATTGTTGGTATCGATGTCGCAACGCCGGAATACATGAGAAGCCTTGAAATTTCTAATGGTGATAAGCGCAGAACTTCTTCAGTCGGAGGCGTCTATCCGGTATATCAGGAATTGAGAAATACGTTTGAAGTACCAGGAGGCCGATGGCTGAACCAACGAGATATGGATGACCGCCGCAGGGTGATCTTTCTGGGAAATCGGCTGGCTGAAAATCTATTCGGCGAGGAGGATCCGGTTGGGAAACAGGTGATGGTATCCAACACTCCTTTTACAGTCATAGGCGTACTTCAGGAAAAGATCCAGAATTCTTCCTATTCACAGCAGGACAGAGACCGATCATTTATTCCGGCATCCACTTTTTCTGTCATGATGGGCACTGAGATCATAAACAACATATTATACACACCGGCAGATCCGGCGCTTGCTCCTGCTATTCAGGATCAGGTCTATATGGTGATGGGGCGAAAACACCGCTTTGATCCGGCAGACAAAGACGCGATAGGGATCTGGGATACCAATGAGTTTTGGTCATTCATCAACATCATGTTCTTAGGTATTAATGGATTTCTGGGCCTGATAGGATTCTTTACCCTGGCAGTGGGTGGCATCGGTGTGGCAAACATCATGTTTGTGGTAGTACAGGAGCGCATGAAAGAGATCGGTATCCGAAGGGCTTCCGGGGCAAGAAGACATCATATCATGACTCAATTCTTTATGGAGACTTTTATGATAGTGGGTATAGGAGCTTCAGCCGGCTATCTTATTGGGTGGCTTTTGGTTGAGGCCATGCAGGATATTCCGATCAAGGAATTTGTGGGAACCCCGTACTTCTCACCCGAGGTGGGACTGATCGCTTTTGCTGTACTGGGATTTGTGGGATTTGCCTCCGGACTGTTACCGGCCTGGCGAGCATCAAGACTGGATGTAGTTGAATGCCTGAGACAATAATTTAAACCTGTAATGTAAACTGATATGTGGCGCACCTTATTCACTGAATTCTTTTCTGACCTGGGCAAGCAAAAACTCCGTTCTTTTCTGACACTGACGGCTATTGCGTGGGGAACTCTATCTGTAGTTCTCTTGCTGGCATTTGGCCGTGGGCTGGGAACCAGCTTGATGGAAGGGATGCTTGGAGCCGGAAATCAGGTTATCGTTGTTTATGGTGGACAAACCAGCATGAATTATGAAGGACTGGGAATTGGTCGTCGCATTTCTTTCACCGAAGCGGATGTTGATCTGTTGCAGGATGCCGTTCCGGGAATTCAGTATTCGAGTCCACAGTATGGTCGTTGGGGAGCACAGCTGAAAACAGAAAATGTAACCACAAATACATTCATGGAAGGAGTAAACCCCGACTTTGAGATCATGAGAACCATGTATCCTGCAGCGGGTGGTCGGTTCATCAATGAGCGTGATGTGGATGAGATGCGCAGGGTGCTTTTCCTGGGAGATGAGATCGCCGTACGTCTTTTCGGTGATGACAATCCGATTGGGCAGAAGGTAATGCTAGACAACACACCTTTTACCGTGGTTGGAGTAATGAAACCCAAAATGCAGACCTCTATGAATAATGGTCCCGATGCTGATCGCGCCATTATCCCTTACACCACATTCAGGAATATGTACGGAAATAGAAACGTGGGATCTATGTTGATCCGTCCTCAGGATCCAGCCCTTCAGGAAAGTATCAAGGCAGGGATCACAAATATCATGGCTTCTAAGTATAACTTCGATCCGGCTGATGAACAGGCCATGCCAATGTGGGATTTCATTGAGATGGAGGAAATGAATCAGAAAGTGGCTACAGGGTTGGAGATATTCTTGTTTACAGTCGGTTTCTTTACATTGATGATCGCCGGGGTGGGTGTGGCAAATATCATGTTCGTAGTGGTGAAGGAGCGAACCCGGGAAATTGGAATAAAGCTCGCTGTAGGTGCCAGAAAGGTTCATATTATTATTCAATTTATTTTTGAGTCTCTGTTCATTTCATTTTTAGGAGGGGGACTTGGTATCGCTATTTCATCAGCTATAGTTTTCGGAGTGCAGTCTATGGATCTGGAAGGAGGAGCTGCTGATTTTCTGGGTAATCCTGAGATCTCTCAGCTTGCAGTTGTTGTAACGGTAGGAGTTCTGGGTCTCATCGGACTTTTAGCCGGGATATTTCCCGCCATTAAAGCAGCAAAGGTAGATCCGGTTGAATCGCTTAGGTACGAATAAGCGATTTAGAAAGGAGAACTTCAGAATTCTGAAGAAAAAATTGTAGCGGGTGAAAGGTTTGACAGGCGGGTCTTATGTAGGCCAAATGCAGAACTTCATTGAGGGTCGATCAGTGACTTTAAAAAAATAAAAATCGTCATCTTGGTGAGATAGACTAAGAAGGTAAGATCCGTTTAGACTCATAAAATTAGTCTCATGACCGAATGATAGACTGCTAGGTGAGCTAATAACCCTTCAGCTTTCGTATTAAGATAGTGAGTTATGGTTAGTGAGAGCTCGCATGGTCTAAATCCTGCGGGCTTTTTTATTTGCCAATACAAAAACGGGAAAAGATTGAGTCTAAAACATCTTCATTAGTGATCTCTCCGGTGATGATCCCAAGTTCTTTGAGAGCTGCTCTTAGGTCGATCGATAGAAAATCTCCTGTCAAATTTTGCGAAAGTGCACGCAAGGCACTTTGAACATGCTCTTTAGTTTTTTGAAGGGCGTCGCGATGGCGAGTGGAAGTGACTAACAAACTGGAAGCGTCATAATGCTTATTCTCCAAAGCGCGATCTTTAAGTAACTGTTTCAGGTCTTTGATCTTCTCTCCCTCCAAAGCTGAAATTTTTAGGTCAAACTCGGTTCGCCATTCTTCCTGTATTTCAATATCCGCTTTGGTACCGATCAGTATGAACGGTGTGTCTTCAGCTCTTGATTGAAAATCAGCGATCTCTTTTCGCTCTATATCCATGAATGGATTGGAGAGATCTTTGAGATAGATCACAAGGTCGGCTTGTTCAAAGGCTTTCTGAGATCGCTTAACGCCTTCGGCTTCGATCACATCTTCCGTTTCACGAAGACCTGCTGTATCGATCAGCTTGAATAACAGCCCATCGTAGCTCCAGTCGGCATCGATGGTGTCTCGAGTGGTTCCGGCTATTTCCGTTACGATGGCGCGGTCACTGCCCACCAAAGTATTTAACAAGGTGGATTTCCCGGCATTGGGTCGCCCGATGAGTACGGTCTTAACACCATCTTTGACTAACCGGCCGGTTTCATAAGTTTCGAGAAGTTCAGTGATCTCATTATCAAGCTCTTCCAACAGTTTCTGCAGTTGCTCTTTGTTGGCAAATTCCACGTCTTCTTCAATAAAATCCAGCTCCAGTTCAACCATAGCGGTGGCATCAATGATCTGCTGCCTGAAATTTTTAATATGTGCACCGAGTCGGCCTTCAAGCTGTTGATGGGCGGCATCAACAGCTTTTGAGCTCTTGGCATGGATCAGGTCTGCAACCGCTTCGGCTTGATCGAGATCAAGTTTGCCATTCAGAAAAGCTCGCTGGGTGAATTCACCCGGTTCCGCAGAGCGGACTCCCAGAGTCAATATAGTTTCAAGAACAGATTGTGTGACCAAAACCCCGCCATGACAAGATATTTCAACGGTTTCCTCACCGGTGTAAGATCTGGGAGAATGAAATAATGTAATAAGCACTTCATCCACCGGAAAGTCATCTTTGTTCATGATCTTGCCAAAATGAACGGTATGCGAGTTCTGTTTCGTTAGGTCTTTCCCTTTAAAAGCCCGATCAATGGTAGATATGGCACCTTGCCCTGAAACGCGGATAACGGCAATGCCCCCTTCACCAATTGGAGTTGCAATAGCGGCGATCGGTTTTTTTTGTGTAATCTCAGTCATGAATAAAGATAATCAGATTGCCATGAAATCCGTAAGGCTAAATATGTTAATATCATTGCGAAATGATGTTGCGAACATTCACATTTAGTTATCAATCATTCTAATTACTACAACCTTATGAAAAAGATATTATCTGTTACAGTTTTATTTTTGTTTGGAGTCCAAATGGTGCAGGCACAAAATTACTCACCTGACCGACCGGGCATTGGAAACGGTTCATTCATTACCCCAGAAGGTATGCTTGGGCTTGAAGCAGGATTTCAATTCAGTAAAACTGAATTTAATGAGCAATACGATATAGGCCAGCTGGTACTGAGATACGGCCTGAGCGAAAAACTTGAACTCAGGGCTTTATTGAATTCCTATACATCTGTAGATACTGAATTATTGGGAGGTTCTACATCCTATTCAGGCTTTCAGGATATTGGTATTGGACTGAAGTATAATCTGGTGTCAGGTGATGGGAAACCAAGTGTATCTGCGTTGGCAGAGTTTAGTCTGCCTGTAGGCTCAGATGAGTTCACCGGCGATGAAACAGTTCCATCTATAGGTTTGCTTGCCGACTATGCCTTAAATGAAAGCATAAGTTTATCATCAAATCTTGGGTACAGCTTCAATGTTGGCAATGTTGACGACAGCTGGTTATTTACAGTGACGCCCGGTTTTGCTATTTCAGATAACGTGGGTGGATATTTCGGTTATGCAGGGAATTATTATGGTAATTTTGAGCAGCATTGGATTGAGGGCGGTTTTACCTTTGGTTTGAGCAATGATATTCAGCTTGATGCTAATATTGGATACGATACTGAAAATGAGGTCACATTTTTAGGTGCGGGAATCGCTAAAGGATTCTAACCCATCAGTTAAAAAACTTATAATAATTTTAAGGGCAGTTAGTAGCTGCCCTTTTCTATATTGATGAAACAGTAACCTGAATCCCGGCTTCATCCAGTTTCTCTATTGTATCAGAAGATGTGCCACTATCAGTAATAATATGCTGTATTTTCTCTAGTCCACAGATCCGGCTAAATCCACGTTTACCAAATTTAGTGTGATCAGCAACAACTACAGTATATTGCGCAACCTCTATGAATTTTTGATTTAAGCTGGCTTCCATAAGGTTAGATGTAGTGAGGCCGTGATCAAGGTCTATGCCATCCACGCCAAGAAATAAAATGCCACATGTAATTCCCTCCAGAAACTGTTCAGCATAGGAGCCAACTACAGATGTTGAGCTGGGCCGAAGTTGCCCGCCAAGTTGTAGAATTTCAACATTTTCATGCTGTGACAATTCCAATGATACATTAAGGGCAGAGGTAATTACATTCAACCTGCGATCCGTCTGAATACGTCTGGCGACGGCTAAAATAGTTGTACCCGAAGCGAGAATGATCGAATCATTACCCCCGATTAGTTTCACGGCCTCTTTAGCAATGGCATTTTTTTCACCGGCCTGGATCTTTTCCTTTTCAGAAACCGGACGGTCGCTTGTGTATGGATTGGTTTGAGTTGCGCCTCCATGAGTTCTAAACAAGAGCCCTTTTTCCTCAAGTACCCGCAAGTCTTTCCTGATGGTTACTTCTGAGACATCCAGGGTGTTGCTCAAGTCTTGAACATTGACCTTTCCTTTATCTTTCAGTTCATTAAGTATTATTTCGTGCCTTTCCGTTACAGTCATAATAATATATTTTGATTTATTTCAAAGATACTATCGTGCTTTTATTAGAACAAATAGACTTTTAAACGAAAGTAAAAGAAATATTAAAAAATTAAATATTATTTAAACAAATACATTTAGATTAAAAATAGTGCTTTTAAAGGCATTATTTAAACAGTAAGGCTACATGAAAAAAATTATTTGAGTTTCGATATGTTTTGTTTACTTTAATAAAAGAATAAAATGAAAGTATAGATTTATTATGAAACGCCAAAAATTAGTTCAAAGAATAGATGAAAACCTGTCAAAAGAGTGGGACTTGATCATTATTGGGGGTGGAGCTACGGGCCTTGGAGTTGCCTTAGATGCTGTAAGCCGGGGATATGAAACTTTATTGCTGGAGCAATCTGATTTTTCAAAAGGTACATCAAGTCGCAGCACCAAACTAGTACATGGAGGTGTTAGGTATCTGGCGCAGGGTGACGTTGCTTTAGTTAGAGAAGCACTTCGAGAGCGTGGACTTTTAAAGAAGAATGCGCCGCATCTTGTTCAGAATGAAACGTTTGTCATCCCGGGGTATAAGTGGTGGACTAAATATTATTATACCATTGGCCTGACTCTGTATGATCTGTTATCCGGTAAGTTAAGTTTGGGGCGATCAAAACCTATTTCAAAGAAAGAAGCTGTACGCAGGTTGCCGACTATAAGACAAGAGGGATTACGAGGTGGCGTTATCTATCACGATGGTCAGTTCGATGATTCCAGATTATCCATTAATCTGGTTCAAACCATAGTTGAAAATGGAGGTGTTGCTCTTAATTATGCTGAGGTGACCGGCTTGATCAAAGATTCAAATAAAATAGCCGGGGCGAATATGAAAGATATGGAATCCGGTAAAACATATGCTTTAAAAGCTAAGTCAGTGATCAATGCCACGGGTGTTTTTATAGATGACATTATGAAAATGGATAAGGATGAGCATAAAGAAATGGTGCGACCGAGTCAAGGTGTGCACTTAGTTCTGGACAAGGAGTTTCTTCCCGGTGAGGATGCCATTATGATACCAAAAACTGATGATGGCCGGGTACTGTTTGCTGTACCATGGCACAACAAAGTGGTTGTGGGCACAACGGATACACCTCTCGATGAACACAGTCTGGAACCTGTTGCAATGGAGGAGGAAATAGAGTTTATTCTGAAGACAGCACAAAAATATCTGGAAAAAGAACCAACACGAAAGGATGTGAAAAGTGTATTTGCGGGTTTACGTCCCCTCGCTGCACCTAAAGAGGGAGATACCAAAACCAAGGAAATTTCAAGAAGTCATAAACTGATTGTGTCAGATTCCGGGCTGATAACCATCACCGGTGGTAAATGGACGACCTTCAGAAAAATGGGGGAAGATACTGTAGATAAAGCCGAATCTGTTTCCAAAATTGGTAAAACGGTATCGACCAGTGAAGACTTGAAAATTCATGGATACGAATCAAACACAGATTATGATGATCCATTATATTTTTATGGTTCAGATCGTAATGAGGTAAAAGGTATAACGGAAGAGTATCCATTTCTAAACGAAAAACTACACGCAGATTATGAACATATTAAAGCTGAAGTTATATGGGCAGCAAGAAATGAAATGGCCCGTACTGTAGAGGATTTTCTGGCTCGCCGCATTCGAATGTTGTTCCTGGATGCCAGGGTAGCAATTGATATGGCTCCTGAAGTGGCTGAATTAATGGCCGGAGAATTGGGCTACGATGAAGACTGGGTTAAGACTCAGGTCCAGGAGTTTACGAACCTTGCCAACAGGTATTTGTTGGAAGAGTATAAACCAAAGGAATTAGTAAATAAAAACTAAAACGAACCAACAGTCACTATGGAAAAATTCATACTAGCATTAGATCAGGGTACAACAAGCTCTCGGGCTATGCTTTTCAATAAGAAAGGCGAGATCGTGTCGGTAGCTCAAAAGGAATTCAGACAAATTTATCCAAAGCCGGGTTGGGTAGAGCACGATGCCCAGGAGATCTGGTCTTCACAGGCGGGTGTTGCAGCCGAGGCAGTTGCTTCTGCTGGTATTAACGGAAAAGCGCTTTCAGGTATAGGAATAACCAATCAGCGCGAAACTACGGTGGTTTGGGATCGTGAGTCCGGTAAGCCGATATATAATGCCATTGTATGGCAGGACAGACGAACTTCGGATTACTGTGACAATTTGAAAGAAGCGGGGCATGCTGATACGATACAGGATAAAACCGGGCTGGTAATCGATTCTTATTTCTCAGGGACGAAAGTTAAATGGATCCTGGATAATGTTGAGGGCGCCCGCGAGAAAGCAGAGAAGGGTGAGTTGGCTTTTGGAACCATCGACTCATGGTTGATCTGGAATTTTACTCAGGGTGAACTTCATATTACGGATGTAACTAATGCTTCACGAACCATGCTCTTCAATATAAATACTATGGAGTGGGATAATGACTTGCTGGATCTGATGGATATTCCTGAAAATATGATGCCTGAAGTTCGTCAGTCAAGCGAAGAATACGGGCGAACAAAGACCACGCTATTCGCAAGCAAAGTTCCGATCGCGGGAATTGCAGGTGATCAGCAGGCTGCTTTGTTTGGACAAATGTGTACAGAACCGGGCATGGTCAAAAATACTTATGGAACCGGTTGTTTTATGCTGATGAATGTGGGAGACGAACCGATCAAATCTCAAAATAACCTACTGACAACTGTAGCATGGAAGATCAATGGAAAAACACAGTATGCGTTGGAAGGCTCGGTCTTTATAGGTGGAGCCGTAGTACAATGGTTGCGGGATGAAATGAGCATCATACAGGAATCACAGGATATCGAATACTTTGCCAACAAAGTTGAAGATTCTGATGGAGTTTATCTGGTGCCGGCTTTTGCAGGCCTTGGTGCTCCTCACTGGAAGCAGCATGCTCGTGGGATCATGGTCGGAATTACAAGGGGAACTAACCGGGCACATTTAGCAAGAGCGGCTCAGGATTCTATAGCCTATCAGGTACTCGATCTGTTAAATGCCATGAGAGCAGATGCCGGAATTGATGTGAAAGAGCTTCGCGTAGATGGTGGTGCAACCGTAAACAACACTTTGATGCAGTTTCAAAGTGATCTGGTTGAGGATGTGCCCGTTATTCGACCCGTGATAACGGAAACAACAGCCCTTGGAGCAGCTTATCTGGCCGGACTTGCCGTAGGATTCTGGGACGATATCGAAGAGATCAGGAAGATGTGGCAGGTAGATAAAAAGTTCGAGCAAAAAATGGATCCTGCCAAAGTGAAAGAGATCACTAAAGGATGGCAGCGAGCTGTAAATGCTGCTATAACCTGGGCAGACGACAGGTAAACAAACATCAAAATAGTATAAAACGCTTACCGTAATCGCACTATGGTCAAACCGGTAAGTAAAAAATCAAGTGCACGTAGAGAAGTACTAACTATACTATAAGTAATGAATATCAAAAACTTAAAAACGGAGACAATAAAATGAGTCCGATTTTAGCAGAATTTATTGGAACCGCGATCCTACTACTATTTGGTTGCGGTGTGGTTGCAAACGTAATTCTAAGTAAAACAAAAGGAAATGGAAGTGGATGGATCGTTATTACCTGGGGATGGGGTATGGGTGTATTTATAGCTGTGTTTTCAATGGGGCAGTTTAGTGGGGCTCACATAAACCCTGCCGTTACTATTGGACTGGCTACTGCCGGACTATTCGATTGGGCTATGGTGGCTCCGTACATATTGGCTCAGGTCGCCGGTGGTTTTTTTGGTGGCTTCCTGACTTGGCTGGCATACAAAAAACATTTCGATGCAACGGAGGACGCCGGTACTATTTTAGCCGTTTTTTCTACAGCACCGGAGATCCGTAATTATGGAGCAAACTTTATGACTGAAACGATTGGCACCTTTATTTTGATATTCGGCATCTTCTATTTGACAGCTCCGGGTTTTATTGATGCTAATGGGAACATGTTGGAATCAATAACTATAGATGGTGAGCAAGTTGGATTTGGTCTTGGTGCTTTGGCAGCTCTGCCTGTTGGATTATTAGTATTTGGTATCGGCCTTGCCTTGGGTGGACCTACGGGGTATGCCATAAACCCTGCTCGTGATCTTGGGCCAAGATTGGCTCATGCTGTTCTCCCAATTCCTAATAAAGGAAATAATGACTGGTCGTACTCATGGGTGCCTATCGCAGCACCAACTGTAGGAGCTGTACTTGCAGCACTGGTTTTCATGCTGATTTGATGACCATAGATATAGATAAGCAGCTTAAATTTTACATACAGAGGATATAAAAAATGAATTCACCAGGAAAATTATTTAGAACATTAGCAATCACTTTTGGCCTATTAAGTCTGACAGTTTTGTCAACTCAGACATCGAAGGCACAGGCTATTCAGTACGATAGTGAGAATGACTGGGTATTAACTGTAACGGGACAACTGCCTGTATTCATAGTTGCTTCAGAACATCAGGACTTTAACTCTGACGGTTCAGATCAGTTTGCAACAAGAGTCATGTCAGGGTTTAACCCGGCAAATATCACCTTTACAGTTGAAGCACCGGAAATGAATGGGCTCAACGTAAAAGGGATATTTCAGATCAACCATCACCTTCAGGGACCTAGCATTCAAAACGAGGGTTTGTTTGAAGGACGTGTTGCGGATATTCAGATCTCAGGAAATTTTGGTATAATAAATATTGGTAAAGGTTTTGGAATCTTTAACAGTAGTTCAATTGCTGATGCCGGAAGCGGTATGGGTGTTGGAAGATTTGTTGGTCCTGATGGTGCAAATGCAACATTGGGTAGAATAGGCAGTGGGTATACCTATGCAAATTTCAACCCTAGAGTTACCTATACAACCCCCGATCTTAGAGGTTTTAGTTTAAAAGCCGGTTTGATCAATCCCGAAAAACCAAGTGGAGCGCCAAGTCAGCAGATTCAGACTGCGACACCCCGATTGGAAGCTCAGGCTAATTATAACTTGGACCTGAATTCAGGAAAGATAGATCTTTGGTTAGGAGGTATGGTGCAGGATGTTGAAGTAGTAAGTGCAGATTATAACTATGACATTTCTGGCTGGGATCTGGGTGCAAGGCTAACTGCTGCCGGCTTGCGATTTACCGGTGCTTATTCTGAGACTCAGGGTGTGGGAGCAGATGGATTGATCGGGATCAGTTTGACAGGAACAGGATTAGATCAGGCAGAAGTAGAAGCCAGTCAATGGTATGGTGAGGCAACTTATGCCTTAAAAGATCTGACCTTAGGCCTTAGTTATGGAGAAGGATCACAAGATGCTGTCACTACTGTATTGGGTGGTTCACCTGATATCACAAACAAGTTACTGATGATGTTTACAAGGTATAAGGTCACCAATAATTTAACCCTCCTGGGAGAGATTCAAGATTTTTCATCTGATAGTCAAAACAATTACCAGGCAATGATTATAGGTATGCAACTCAATTTTTAAATTACTATAAACTCAAACTAAGACTCCGGTTCAGGATCAAATATGAATAAACTGACAACACTTGAAGAATACATTATTCATGCTCAAAATAAATTTCCCGGAGCTAAAGGGGATCTGTCACAGCTCTTAAGGGATATTGCACTTGCTGCAAAGATCATTTCCCGGGAAGTGAATAAAGCTGGCATCACAAATATTCTTGGATTGGATGGCGCCTCCAATGTCCACGGAGAATCTGTTAAAAAGCTGGATCTGTTCGCTAATGAACAGCTTCAATCAGCCCTGGGAAGAGCAAATATTACGTGTATGGTAATATCGGAAGAAAATGAAGGAGTAGTTCGTTTAAGCGATGAATCAGGCAAATATATCGTGTATATGGATCCGCTTGACGGTTCATCTAATATAGATATCAGTGCAACCATAGGTAGTATATTCTCCATCTATATGCGTCCGGAAAATAAAAAGCATTTAACTGAGGCTGATGCCCTTCAACCCGGTACAAAACAGATCGCGGCAGGGTATGTTCTCTATGGTTCTAGTACAATAATGGCTTATACCACAGGGATGGGTGTTCAGCTCTTCACGTTAGATCCAAGTATTGGTGAGTTTATTCTTTCGGAAAAGGAAGTTCAGATACCACAGGAAGGAAATATTTACAGTACTGATGAGGGTAGTTATATTTATTGGGATGAAGCCTTAAAAAAGTACGTGAAGTATTGCCAGGCTTACGACCCGGAAACTAACCGACCCTATAAAGCTCGTTACATCGGGTGTATGGCAGCGGATGTTCATAGAACTTTACTACAAGGGGGAATATTCATGTATCCTGATAGCAGCAGGTATCCCAACGGTAAACTTAGATTGATGTATGAATGCAATCCGTTGAGTTTTATTATTGAACAAGCCGGTGGGTTATCGACGGATGGCGAAAAACGCATTATGGAAATTGAACCGAATTCTATTCATGAATGCACTCCGATCTACATTGGTTCAAAAGTAAATGTAGAGCGCCTTAAAGAGTTCTTTCTGGATTAAAGCCAAGACGTCCGCATAAAATAAAAGCTCCCTCATTTTAGAAGAGGGAGCTTTTACTGGCACACTTTTAGTTGGGTTTACTCAATGTCACCCATTAGTTTTTTAACTCCGGGTGCAGCGAGTATAGCAACAACACCGCCACCACCCACAATAATGGCGACCATTTGAAAGAGTCCTGCAGGCGCAAGGCTCTCGAGTTGGCCGGCCATAAGGCCCGCCATAAGGTTACCCAAAGCAGCAGCTACGAACCAAATACCCATCATCTGACTTACCCTGTTTTTCGGTGCAAGCTTTGTCATAGAGGAAAGTCCTACCGGAGACAGGCATAACTCGCCGGCTGTATGCAGAAAGTAAGTCACGATCAGCCATGCAGGCGAAACAAGACTTGTTGCTGAAGCATTAGCTGCCCCCCATGAAAGCACAAAAAATCCTGCAGCCAGTCCAAAGAGACCCAATCCAAATTTAACAGGAATTGAAGGATTCGCATTTCGGGAAGCCAGCCATGTCCACATGAACCCAAAGATCGGCGCAAAGATAACAATAAAGGTTGGGTTGATCAGCTGAAGAGTACTTGCAGGAATGATCCAACCATTGCCGACTTGGGTGAAAACCCAATACAGGAATCCAAGTAATCCAACAGCAGAAACGATCAATGCGAATTTAGCCATTCCCCATAGGTCATCTCGCCGAAAAGCTTTCAGCACATAGTAACCAATAGGGAGTGCTAGAATAAAAGTTATGAGAAAGGCACCGTAACCGCCCAGGAATGTATTTGGGCCAACGGCTCTTTCTGTTAGATCAGATGCAAAGAGGTTCAGTGATGACCCGGCTTGTTCAAAACCACTCCAGAAAAGAGCTGCAAGAATGAAAAGCCAGAAAATAACACCAAGTCGTTTTTTCTCTTCAGTATTATGGCCTCCAAAGAATATAATGTATCCAAAAAAGATGAGGGTGATAATTACGGCTACAATTCCAAGATTTTGAGCAAGGGCACTAAGTGCTACATCAATTGCGCCTGAACTTTGAAGAAATCCAAAGATAACTACAACAGCGATAAATATGGAGGAAACGGTATAAAAGATCTTACTCTTTCGGTTAACTTGTTCTTTTGTAAAGTTTTCGTCCAGTTCTCCAGCTCCTTGCAGATATTTATCCCCAACTTTATAGGAGATCAATCCAAGTACCATACCAAAACCGGCAAGAGAGAATCCGTAATGCCAGTTATAACCCTCACCAAGCAAACCGCAAAGAAGTGGCCCAAGAATTGCACCCAGGTTAATACCCATATAGAAGATTGAGAACCCCGCATCCCGCCGCGCCCCGCCTTCAGGATAAATGTCTCCTACCATGGAGCTTACATTAGGCTTAAGTAAGCCGGTTCCTATTACAATAAGGGCAAGACCGATGAAAAAGAAAGTTGTGGTGGGGATGGCCATGCTGAAGTGGCCGGCAGCAATGATACAACCACCTACAAAAACAGCTTTTTTCTGACCCCAGATATTATCGGCAACCCAGCCACCGGGAAGTGATAACACATAAACAAAAAAGGTGTAAATACCATAAATAGCTGTAGCTTCACCAACACTGAAACCAAGTCCGGGATTATCCCCGAGAGCTTCAGCTGTCATAAAAAGTACAAGGAGAGCGCGCATTCCATAGTAACTGAATCGCTCCCATAATTCGGTAAAAAATAAGGTCGAAAGTCCGCGCGGATGACCGAAAAAGTCATTTGCGGTAGCGGGATTCCCGTTTGCCATAATGTCTAAGTGTTGGTTATGATTTAGAAAGTTAAGAATGCATCGATGATACTTAAACGGGCAGTAGGTTGCAAGAAGGGATTGAATTCCATGAAGGTTCTGACGACCTTGAAAGGCGAAATTTAAAAAAAGATCTTATGGTAAATATCAGAATTAGTTCACTTTACAGCGATCTTCATAAGTCGATCCATAGTCTTAAAAAAGATACAAGCAGTATTTTGCGCTCGCGAAAGGTAGTAGAGGAGGCTTTAAAGAAGGACGAGGCATTCTATGGGATAAACACCGGTTTCGGAATTCTGGCAAACAAAAGAATCAGTGGTGATCAACTTAAGCAACTGCAAAGAAACCTGATCCTTTCTCACTCAGTTGGAACCGGGGACCTCATACCAAAAGAGATCTCAAGGCTTATGCTGATGCTAAAGATCCATGCACTGGGAATCGGTTATTCCGGTATTTCTATGGATACCTTTGAGCGTCTTATCTATTTCATTGACCATGATTTAATCCCTGTAGTTCCTGAAAAAGGCAGTGTGGGTGCCTCGGGTGATTTGGCTCCGCTTGCACATATGTCCTTACCATTACTAGGATTCGGTTCGTTCTGGAATAAGAAAGGAACCGAACCGATACCGGCTGATAAAATTCTTGAAAAGCATAACATAAAACCTATTGATCTTCAGGCTAAAGACGGACTTTCTCTGATCAATGGTACGCAACTTATGAGTTCATATGGTGCGTATGTTTTAGAAAAGACGCTTCATTTGTTGAAAGTTGCTGATCTGTTGGGAGCGATGAGTCTGGAAGCTTTGCAAGGCAGTATCAAACCATTTGATAAACGCATTCATGATATCCGCCCTCATAAAGGGCAACAAACAGTGGCTGCCAATATTCGTCGTCTGCTGGAAAAAAGTGAGATCCTTGAGTCACATAGAAATTGTGGTAAGGTTCAGGACCCTTACTCCCTCAGGTGTATACCACAGGTTCATGGAGCCAGTCGGGATTCTATTGATCATTGCGTAAATATCGTGGAAACAGAAATTAATTCTGTTACGGATAACCCGCTGGTTTTTCAGAATGGAGATATCATATCAGGTGGAAACTTTCATGGGCAACCCCTTGCGATGGTACTCGATTTTGCGGCCATTGCTCTAGCAGAACTGGCAAGTATTTCTGAAAGAAGAACGTATCTGCTGCTAGAGGGACATGATGGTCTTCCTGAATTACTGATGGAGGAGACTGGCATCAATTCCGGATTTATGATCCCGCAGTATACGGCGGCTGCATTGGTATCAGAAAATAAAGTACTATGCCACCCAGCGTCTGTAGATTCGATTCCAACGAGTCTGGGGCAGGAAGATCACGTGAGTATGGGAAGTATTGGAGCTCTAAAATTATTAAACGTTTATAAAAATGTGAAGCAAGTATTGGCAATTGAGTTATTTACAGCTGCACAGGCATTGGATTTCAGGAAACCAATGAAGCCGGGTGAAGGTATTGAAAAAGCCCATACCTATATCCGTGAACAAATAGCGCATGCAGATGAAGATCATTTCTTTAGAGATGAGATCAATCAGGCTGTACAGCTGTTAAGTGATGAATCACTGATGAGTGGACTGGATCTAAAATAACCGGACGGATGAGCCTGAATAATCCCCGCTTTATTTTACCAATGATTGTTTTTTCGCAATTTGCTGGGACCTCGTTATGGTTTGCCGGAAATGCAGTTATTCCGGAACTGATACTTGAACTATCTTTGGATCTGTCTGCCATAGGTCATATTACGATGGCAGTTCAGGCCGGTTTTATCATCGGAACGCTTGTTTTTGCTGCATTGAATGTGGCAGACAGATACTCCCCGGTCAAAGTGTTTTTTACCTGTTCTGTACTTGGAGCTTTGTTCAATCTTACTGTGATCTTTGCATCAGGTTATACATCCTTGTTAGCAGCACGTTTTCTGACGGGATTCTTTTTGGCTGGGATCTATCCGGTTGGAATGAAGATAGCTTCCGATTGGCACAAAGAAGGCCTGGGGAAGGCCCTTGGTTACTTGGTTGGTGCCCTCGTGTTAGGAACAGCCTTTCCTCATTTCTTGAAATTTTCCGGAGGTGATCTTCCCTGGAGATTTGTTATGATAAGCACTTCAGTATTAAGTGCATCAGGCGGATTATTACTGCTACTGACGGTAAAAGACGGACCTTACGGAGGTAGCAAGGGGCATTTCAAACCCTTGGTTATGTTCAAACTTTTTAAAGACAAAAATTTTCGGTCGGCGGCTTTTGGGTATTTTGGTCACATGTGGGAGTTGTATACTTTTTGGGCATTTGTGCCCGTGATGCTCGCCTACTATAACTCCGGGTCGGCAGGGGAGCTAAACATCCCGATCTGGTCTTTTGTGATCATAGCTGCCGGCAGTGTAAGTTGTATAATTGGCGGATACATTTCACTCAGAAAAGGGAGTAAGCATGTGGCTTCAGTATCATTACTGATATCTGGCATTTGTTGTTTGATCTCGCCGTTTATTTTTGACCTTCCTTCATGGTTCTTTTTGCTGATCTTGGTGGTGTGGGGAGTAAGCGTAGTCTCAGATTCGCCACAGTTTTCAACCCTGATAGCAAAATCGGCCGACCGGTCTTATGTAGCTACCGGATTGACACTGGTTAATAGTATAGGCTTTGCAATCACTATTATCAGTATTCAGGTCTTGACGATCATGTGGGTTGAAAATCTTGAGCCCTTGGTATTTTTGATCCTAATGGCCGGGCCGGTATTTGGATTGATCTCAATTAAGAAATTCAAAGTTAAATCACCTACTTTGAAACAATAATAATGAGTCTAACGTGTAAGGATCATGGAATTATTCTGGATCATATTAGGAAGTGTTTTTATCCTTGTGGGATTAATTGGTGCTTTTTTGCCGGTGGCACCGGGATTGCCTTTCAGTTATGTTGGTTTACTAATACTTCAGTTATTGCACAGTCCTTTTTCTCTTTCTTTCATGATCGGTTGGTTGATTGTTGTAATTGTTTTCGGCTTTGTGCTCGATAACGTACTTCCGGCATGGGCAACCAAAAGATCGGGTGGAACACCCTATGGCATAAGCGGAAGTGTTATTGGGCTTCTTGTCGGGCTGTTCTTCCCACCGATCGGATTTGTGGTAGGTCCACTGGCAGGGGCATTTGTAGGTGAACTTATAGCCGGACAAAAATCAGATCGTGCACTTAGATCAGCATTATGGTCTTTTGCAGGTTTTATGGCTGCTACCGGATTAAAGGTGATTGCCGCCTGTGTCATGGGATTCTATTATTTCGTAAATATTTGAAGTAAAATTTACACACATCTGAAAAAAACTTAAGCATAAAAAAGCCTGACCCGTTATAATGAGGTCAGGCTTTGCTAATTCAGATCATTGATCTTATATCAGTTATCAATAGAAAGGTTTTCAATTTTAAGTTCAGAATCCGGGCGTTGTTGATCGGCTCCTTTAAGGTATTGATTAAACCATCGCATCATGCGCAGGCTGTAATCATATTGTGCAGTTGCGTTTCGGTTTCCGTGTCCTTCACCGGGATATAAAACCAACCGAACCGGTGTATCGGTACGTGTTTTGATGTGCCGATAGAGTTCATAAGATTGACCCGGGTCAACCCGTGTATCCTCTTTACCGTGCATGATTAACAGAGGAGTTTCGGCGTTTTCAACATGATAGATAGGACTACGCTCAAGATATCCCTGATAATCATCCCAAATGCGTTTTCGAGCATGTACATGATAAAGTTCTTCAGGAATGTCGGAGGTTCCCCATTTTGATAGGTTGTTGCTTATACCAACAAACATTACGCCGGCTGCAAAACGATCGCTGTATTTAGTGCTCAACCAGGCTGTGGCATAGCCACCATAAGAGCCTCCGGTTACACCTACTTTATTCTTGTCGGTGATACCTTGCTCGATCAGATAGTCAACACCTACCACAATGTCATCGAACTCAGCCCCGGCAAGATCACCCTGACTGCTCATGGCAAATTCAAGGCCTCTGCCCGTGCTTCCGCGATAGTTTGGATAGAACACGGCAAATCCATCAGCTGCACCCAGCTGCCCTGTGCTGGAATAGGATGTCAGCCATGCATTATCATAATGTGCTTCAGGTCCGCCATGTACCACAGTCACGGTAGGATATCGGTTTCCTTCCTGATAATTTAAAGGATAGATAAGTAAACCTTCGATTTCCATGCCGTCTTTGGTGGTAAATTTCACAACTTTCTGCTTACCGAGTTCCTTGTCGGTGAGCCATGGATTAATGTTAGTGATGCGTTTTGGAGAACTTTCTCCCTTCTTCATCAGATAAAGCTCATCCGGATGTTCCGGTGTGCTTACATCAAAAACATGAGTACCGTTTGAAGCGGAAGCAAATGCCTTCAAAATAGGCCCACCTGTTGGAATGATCACTTCCATTTGACTGTCATTACTTTTGATCGATCCAAATTCTGACCATACACCTTTACTTACAAGGTAATGCAGGGTGTTATTATCAGCCCATTCAACCTGATCGAACATACCCTTAAAATTTTCTTTTAGTATGCGAGTTCTCCCGGTTTCTGGATTAGCTATCTTTAGTCTTCCGTCGATAGGATCGTTGATGTTAGCCCCGGCGATCATTGCGATCTTGCTACCATCTGGGCTCCACTTTATTGCCCCTAATTTTCCTTCATGGTCCAATTCAGAAATGATTTCTTGGGTCTCGTGACCAACTACATACACTTTTTGAGCCATGTAAAAATCATCCACTAATGGTGATGGTGAGACGGCAATAGCGAACTTGGTTTGATCCGGACTCCAGGTTGCTGAAGCAACATGACCCTTAATGTCTATTCGGTGCGGCATGTGACCTGGCATTGCAATATTTTGAATGTACGCCCAGCTTTCAGTCAGGTTTTCCTCGTAGATCTCAGGAGAATAGGGGAGCGGAGACTTTGAGGATTCCTTAGGTTGTGACGCACGGAAAATGATGTGCTCGCCGTCAGAGGCCCATTCGTATCCTGAGATGTTAGTTTTAAAGGAATAGAGTTTCTGGGCTTCACCTCCGTTCAAAGAGATCTCATAAATGGAACGGGTGTCATCGCCTTCCTGTCGATCCAGAAATGTTATGCTGTTGTAATTTGGCCTGAAAGCAACACCGCTTACGCTACGACCGGTAACAAATGGATGTGTTTCTTCAGATTCAATATCCAATAAATAAAGATGAGAACTGGCAGGTTTGTTTTCTTTCATGGGATCGGCCGGTACCATCAATGTATAGGCGGCAGTTTTACCATCCTCTGATATATAGACAGAGCCTATATTCTTGATCTTGGCTATATCATCAGGCGTAAGGCCGTTTTGTGCAATAACTGAAAACATGAGCCCCAAAGAAAGGATCATAGTCAGTATTGCGGATCTTTTATGTGATATTTGCATAGTTATACCTCCTAAAGGGTATTTTTAATTTTCAAATAAATAAAGTCATAGCATAGTATCATCTAAACAATTAGTCTGAAGATTGTATGAATACGAGTCCAATTCTTTAATAACGTCTTCTTCCAAAGTTTGATATGAACGCGATAATAGTTTTATTCATATATATCTTAAATAAATCTGTTTCATAATGCTATCTCATAACCTTTCCTTTTCTGTTATAATTGTAACACTTCTGATATCTTGTTCAGCCAATCAAAATGAAACTGAATATACAGTTTTAAAAGGAGCTACTGTTTTTGACGGAAATGGGGGTGAACCGATCAAAAACAGTGAGGTATTGATCCGAAATGACAGGATCGATTGCATAGGAGAGGCGGGTGATTGTTCTATCCCAATGGGAACCGAAGTGATCGATGCCTCCGGTAAATTTATAACACCGGGATTGATCGATGCCCATATGCATTTCTTCCAGACCGGTTTTTTTGACAGTCGCCCCGATGCCATGGATCTGAATGACACTTATCCATTCCCTGAAATAGCTGCTTACCAAGAGCAAAACCCGGAACGTTACTACGATACCTATCTATGTTCAGGTATTACCGGTGTGTATGATGTGGGTGGAATGAGTTGGTCGGTTGCATTGCAAGAGCAAGCCGAAGAGAATTCCAGGGCTCCACATGTTGCTGCAGCAGGACCACTATTGACACCCGTTCCCGGGGCACCCTTCGATCTGCCGTCAGACAGAGTATTGGTTCAACTCGATTCTGAGGAAACGGGAGTGAAAATGGTTCAGTATATGTCAGCTTTGGGCAGTACGGGTGTGAAATTCTGGATGCTGCGTGCTGATGATGAGGATTATATGGATCGTGTGAAAGCCGCGGCTAATGAAATCGAAAAACATGATAATCAGATGATCGTGCATGCAACCTCATTGGATCAGGCAAAAGCAGCTGTGGAGAGTGGAGCAAAGCTGCTTGTTCACAGTGTATCAGATCAACTTATTGATGACGAATTTGTTGAAATGATGAAAGAAAAGGGAACCATATATAATCCAACCTTGATTGTAGGTGCCGGTTACACTGTGGCTTACCGAGCGGCTGCAGATATCGCTCCTATTCCGATTAATGATCCCAACGGTTGTGTTGACCAAAGAACACGGGAGCTGATCACATCTGCAGCTCAATTCAAAGATCACCCTAGATTGAGTGATCAGTTCAAAGAACGCCTGCAGAATTTTGATCCTGAAACAGATATGACCACAGATATCATGTTGCAAAATCTGAAAACACTATACGAAGCAGGCGTGCCTATCGTAGTTGGAACGGATGCGGGTAATCCGGGTACCTTGCATGGCATATCCATATACGACGAGATGGAAATGATGCAGCAGGCAGGAATATCACCTAAAGACCTAATAGTGATGGCTACTAAAAATGGAGCGATGACTATGAATCGTCAAAATGATTTTGGTACTTTAGAGCGTGATAAACTGGCCGATTTGATCCTGCTGGAAAGTGATCCATCTGAAGATATTACTAATATGCGAAGCCTTAGTCACGTAATGATCAAGGGAGAGATGATGGAAGTTATCAAGGTACAGCGTTATTAGGATCGATCTTTAAATCAACTATGACTAAAAATAGATATAAAGAGAATAATTTTAATTAGGTTTAATATTATGAGAAATCTGCCATCAATTTTGTTTTTGACGATTTTAATGACCTTTGCGGTCATTGAAGTGCAAGCTCAGGATAACTTACTGGGCAAGATCGATTTTTCGAATTCGGGGGCCGCTGTTGCACAGGCTGATTTTGTGGAGGGTCTGAAATTCCTTCATAACTTTGAGTATGCAGATGCGGCCAGGGCCTTTAAGCGAGCAAGAGAAATCGATCCTGATTTTGCCATGGCATACTATGGGGAAGCGAAAAGCCATAACCACCCACTTTGGTTTCAACAGGATAAAGAAGCAGCGATGGATGTCCTAAACGAACTGGGTGCAACAGTTAAAGAGCGTCAATCTAAAGCATGTACTCAAAGGGAGAAAGATATTTTGATGTCGCTTGAGGTGCTTTACGGAAATACGGCTGATTCTAAGGGACTCACAAAAGAAGAAAGGGACATACTTTATATGGAAACAATGAAAGGTCTCCATGAAAAGTACCCTAATGATCATGAGATCACGGCTTTTTATGGTTTGTCAATACTAGGGTCAGCTCATGAAGGACGTGAATATGCAATTTATATGCGAGCTGCAGCAGAATTGTTTGATGTTTGGAATGAAAATCCGGAACACCCCGGCGCTGCACATTACCTGATCCATTCTTTTGATGACCCTGTCCATGCTCCACTTGGCTTGCCAATGGCCAAAGCGTATTCAGAGATCGCTCCTTCAGCAGCTCATGCTCAGCATATGACATCGCATATCTTTTTGGCCCTTGGCATGTGGGATGGAGTTATTGATGCAAATATCGTAGCCCGTGACGTTCAAACTGATCGGCAGAAAGAATTGAATGAGCAACCTACTGTTTGTGGGCACTATCCGTGGTGGCTGGAATATGGTTATTTGCAGCAGGGAGATATAAAATCTGCTGAGGAGGTGTTAGACGCATGCCACGAACGTATTATGGGAAAACCAAATAATAGCGAACTTTGGCATTTTGCCGTGATGAGAGGTCATTATGTTGTAGATTCTGAAAACTGGAAAGCCGCAGAAGTTTGGTCAGGTAAATTTGATCCAAATACTCGCGGAGCCGTTAATTATTACTATACTTCCGCATTGGCTGCTTTAAAGCAAGGAAAAGTCTCACTGGCAAAAAAGGCTTTAGATAATTTGACCCAAACACCGCGGTCTGTTGAGAGAAATATACAAACCGATCAGATCAAAGCACTGCTATTGATGGAAGAGGGAAAGCTGAGTGAAGGATTGTCACTGCTGAGAAAAACAGCGGAAGTTGAAGCTGATTTACCCATCGATTTTGGCCCGCCGGTGATAGTAAAACCTTCCTATGAATTGTTGGGTGAGGTTTTATCTGAGGTAGGTAAAATTATTGAAGCGAATGAGGCCTATGAAAAACAACTAGAGCGTACCCCTGATAGAAGAAGAAGCTTGCAAGGGTTGAATAATTAAGTGAAATAAAGCCTTTTTCAGAATTATATCAGGATGAATACCTGAAATACTTGTATTTCTGCCGGAATGTGTTACTTTTACATTTGTAAACATTCAATTTTTTTGGGAGGGACAAATGAAGAATGCGGTAAAACTGATCATAACGGTATGTCTGTGCCTGAATATAACTGTATTTGCACAAACTGAAGAAAATACTTATCTCAACATCGATTATCTGAAGGTTGAATCTGAAGATTATACCGAATTCGAAAAGTTGATCGAAGATGAGTGGAAAGAAATTTATGCCCGGGAGCACTCTTCTGAAAAAATGATAGGGTGGTATTTTTACAGAGTCATATATCCGGGTGGCCAGGGTGGTGAGTATAACTATGTGATCATTACTACCTATAAGGATCCAAACACATTGGTTCAGGTCAGTGATGCCTTGGGAAAACAGGTTATGGAAAATCATAAAGGGTTATTGAAGAGAACTCAAAAACTGATGACCCATCAATTTTCGGAACTTTGGAAAACAGAGGCGGGAATTTATAATGGAAAAGACAAAAAGCTAAGTGAATTTGTACTCATGAATTACATGATGGTGAATCCAGGTAAAGAAGCAGAGTATTTGACTCTGGAAAATGACATGGCACGGCCGATTCATGAAGCTAGGATCGAAGAGGGTAAAATGCATAGTTGGCGAACATACTCTTTGTTGCAACCCGGAGGTCTGAATTATACATATAATTTTGCCACTGCAGATCATTTTACAGAAATGAACCATATCGAGTTTGGTTTTACTAACGAACTCATTAAAAGTGTGATGCCCGGAACTAATATTAATGAAATGTTTGATGCTATTTATGCAACGCGTGACATTGTTAAAAGTGAGACATGGCAACTCATTGTTGCTTTATAATGACGCTTCAGATAAGCCATAAAAAAATCTAATTAAATCTGATTCTTAAGAAAGATATATTCATTTTATTAAAAGACTGATTAATTACTGGGTCACAAATGATAATCAGGCTTTTCAGCTAAGGTAAATGTGAATATAGTTAGGGTAAAATTGGTTTCACACGAAAAAACTGTGGGCAAAATAGTGCTTGCAGTATTTATTTTTGTATTGGGGACGGGTATTGCGGGTAATACCGTAAAAGCTCAGAACATTGAAGACCTTGATAGTTTATCAGCAAGGCTCGACTCTGTGGCTATGTTATATTTGATGGAGATCCCTGAATTTGAAAGTTCAATATCTTCTGATACTCCATCTTTTTTATATGACTCGTCTTTTAGCTATTCTGATCTGTCAAAAGCTGAAATTGATTTGCTTAAAAGCAGGCAAGGTGTTCTGTATTCGGATTATGGAGTTGATCTGGAGGCGGGGTTATTACAAAATCTAGATCAGGGAGTGTTTGGTGCTGAAGGTATCTTTTACCAAAGAAGAGCTCAGGTTGGAGTAGAGTGGAATGTATTAAAAAACGGTCTCTTCGATAACAAGAGTACCATCGGCCAGCTTGAGAATGAGATCAAGATTGAACAGAAAAGAGCTCTGGCAGTTTCACATCAGAATGTTATTGATTCAAAAATTGACCAGCTAAGAGCTGGTTTTAATCGTTTCAGAATAGATCAGCTCCAAAAATATCTCAATATTCTTGGAGAGCAAAAATATGCCTTAACCTTTCTTTATGAACAGAATTATGTAACCTTGGATAGGGTGCTGGATATTACCTCAAAACTTGTAAAAGCAGAATCCTCCATCTCACACTATAAAAGAGTCAATAGATATATTGGCCATTCTGAACAGTCGGGCCTGACATCTCAGGACTATCCGGTTTATAATATCGATCTGGACAGGTTGGGAAGTGAGGGATTGAAGTTTTATGAAGAGCTATCCTCTTTGAATCAAGGAACGGATTATAAGTTCTATAATGAATTATCATTATCAACATACCTGAGATATAACCTATATGGAGGTACTAACCCACAGAGTAACTTTCAAAGTAGCAGTAGCAGGGAATTCTTTTCAGCAGGTGTTTCTCTTTCACTTCCAATACCCTTGAATAATAGTGCTAAGAGAAGTGTTCATGAGCAAAAAATAAAAATCCAAAAACTTGCCTTTGAAGAGGAAAAAAATGATATCAGTAACCGGTTATTTGAAAGATATCGGGCTTATCAGGCAGCACTTCAAAACTATATCAAAGTACATCAAAATGTAGTGTTGCAGCAGGATAAGATCAGAATGCAACAGGTCAAGAAGACTATCGGTTCTGATTTATATAGTCCCAGTGAGCTGCTTACAGCTATCTCAGAACTATACAGCCTGTCTATTCAAATCCTCGATGTGAAAGAAGAATTATATTTACGTTTTTTTGAGATTCAATCTTTGATACCTGATCATTCACTTTCAACTTACCTGGTGCCGTTCGAAATAAATAACTCTCTTTACATGAGTAGTCCTGACTATGGGTTTTACATGTGGTCTGATATTTTTCAAAACACATCTTCTGAAACTTTGATGAGGGTGTTGGAGAATGAAGGCATTAAAACGATATATGTATCTGCAGGGCCGGGAAAAGAAGAATTGGGACCAATTCAGGATATAATCAAGACAGGATCAAAAAACTTAGAAGTCCATCTCACGATTGGAGATCCGAATCTGATCTTTAAGGACAGATATCAAAAACTGAGTGAGCACATTGTTGTTGCAGATTCTATTGGGGCCACGGGTATTCATTTGGATGTAGAACCTCATACTCTGGATGATTGGGAAGAAAATTCAGAGGAATATCTTCAGGCATTTTTGGATATGATCACTCAGGTGCGTGAGTGGAGCGGGCAGAAGGGGCTTAAACTAAGTATTTCTATAACTGCCGATTACAGATCAATTTACAACGAACTGGAAAGTCAGGTCGATAAGCTTGTACTGATGACCTATGGCAGTAATGACTTCAAGGACTACAGCCAAAGATATGGTAAGGCAATTATGGAGGCGCCACTTGGAACAGCCCTTGCATTGAGAACAGGCGACTTTGAATCAGTTTCTGCAATGGAGAAACTTATGGAAGATATTAAAGAGGGTTTTGGCGCCGGCGACTTTTTTATACATGATTATGAATCATGGAAGCAATTAAAAGATAATTAGACTAGATAGAGTAAAATGCAGAGCGGACAATTCAATAGCAATAAATCGACGATCAGGGGGACCCGGGAAAAGGAAACAACACAGAAAACAAACTGGGATCGTGTCATTTACCTTACACTACTTTCGGTGATTTTGATATTTATCAGTTATTACCTTATCAATAGAAATTTCTTTGTTATTGGTGATGGCAGAGTTGTGACGAACGAACTTCAAGTGGTTTCTCCAAGTGATATACGATTTCAACAATTTTATGTGGAACCGGGTGATACCGTCCAAAAATCTGATACGCTGTTTCGGTTTACTTTTATAGAATGGCAGCAATCCATGGATAGTCTCGAGACTCTGAGAAAGAGATTGACTGATGCGTCTAAAGAATTGGAAGACGTTCAAAGTGAGTTGCGTATTAAAAATATTGAAGCTGAAAGGTCTCTTCAGCAACTGGAATATTTTGCTGGCAGATTATCTCAGATCAAACGTGAAGTAAGGTTGGGCGTTTCCACAGTTTCCGAGATGAAGTCAGTTGAAGACAAGATCATGAATGAAAAAGGAGATCTGTCTCTGATTAATGAGCAAATTGATCAGCTTGAGAACAGAAGAGGAAGATTGCAGACTATGATAGCCAGCCCATATGGTGATGACGGGTCAGAAATTTCGATAGGTGCTGAAAGTATGCAACATATTTACACGGCACCGGTTCCCGGAATTGTTACTACGGTTTTAAAAAGTCCGTCGGAGATCGGATTAAAATCTGAACGTGTCCTTTCCATACTATCAGAGCAGTCGCAGTTAAGGATCAAAGCTATATTTCAGCAGAAGAGTGGCAGATACCTAAGCATTGGCGACGAGATGAACGTCACATTCGATAATGGTGATAAAAGCAAAGGAGTGATCACAGATATCTATGCAGCGGAGGCCCTTATTGACAGGCCAACGGGCAGTCAAAGTGAGCTTGAGTTCAGTGTTCAAATTGTAGCTGAATTGAAACCGGAGGATCCACTTGAGCTCGATCGGTGGAAATCATACAACAAAATGGGTGTAACTGTAAAAAAAGCAATATTCTGATGGCAATAGATGATTATTTTATAGACGAAGACAACGAAGGATTAGAAGATAAACGGGTTTTTGAAGTTGGCGATCTTAAATTTCTAAAGATCAGTGATCAGGAGCCTGTCCGGCTGGAACTGATCAAAGATTATTCCGGACTCATTATTGAGTATACCCGGCATACATTTACCCTGGAGTTAATCAAGACTATTCGCTCCCATGATGAAGAGCAAGTGTATCTGACTCCACTCTTTTTATATAAAAGTTATGGAGCTCATAACGAGGACCTGTCAGAAATGGTAGATGGCACACTGGAACGGCTGAATAACTTGAATGCGATTGCTGAGACAACCGACATCATTCAAAAAAGAATCTAAGAAGAGCATAGCATATACAGGCAGAATGATCTATGAAGAAAATAAATTGTTTGATAGTTGAAGACGATGCCGCTTTCCAGAAAGTGGCTTATCATATGGTACAAAAAGCCGATCGCAGACTTAATCCGGTTGGGTTGGCAAGTAACGGATCCGAAGCCATTGAGATGTATAACCGCTATGATATCGATATGCTTTTTTTAGATATTCATATGCCGGATATGAGCGGTTTTGAATTTTTGGACGAAATAGAGATCAAGGAAAATCTTCAGATCATCTTGATGACCGGTGACGAGGATTATGCCCTCCAGGCCTTTGAGTACGGGATTACCGATTATCTGCTTAAACCTTTTTCAGCCATTCGTTTCAGAAAATCCGTTACACGGGCTATAGAACGTTTAAGAAGTGAAGGTCAGGCAACCTCAACTGAAAATATATTGTTACGTAAAGCTCTTCAACTTGCCTATAGTCGTAATAAAGATATAGTTCCTATTCCCAGCCGAACTGCAAAATTAGGGTATACATATCCTCTTTTGACCATTAATCTGGATTACGAAAATGAGCATACAGCACTGGATATCCTGGAGTCTGCTGAAAAAGAAGGTTTAGTAAACGGTGATTTCGTTGATTATATATATTCTTGTAATAACTGTTATAACAGCCTGCTTCACTTTCGGGAATCGTGTCCGAAATGTCAGTCTTCGCATCTTCAGATCGAGGATCTGGTGCATCACTTCCCATGTGCGTATGTAGGTCCTGTTTCAGATTTCGTTAAATCTGAATCTTCAGAGATCATGGAGTGTCCGAAATGTAAACGCATCTTGAAGCACATTGGGGTTGATTATGACAAACCTTCAGTGATGTATACCTGTTATCAATGTGACCATGAATTTCAGGACCCCCACATTAAAGCAAAATGTCATGATTGCGGATCGGATACTCGGGTAGAAAGGTTGGTAAAAAGAAAGATCAAAAGATATAAACTGACCAAACTTGGCAGGGATGCTGCAACAGGCAAATATAACATAAACCTGAAAGGCTTTGATGAATTGAGCGACATCATCAATGATGAGTATTTTATCAGATTGCTAAAAAATGAGATCGGTCGTAAGAGGGTTGCTAATTTTGATAGCACCGTTGCAGCCCTGCAAATGTCGAACCTGACAGATCTGTATCAGGGAATTGGGGAGGACGGACAAAAAGACCTGATCATCGAATTATTTGAGCTCTTAAACAATGAGCTACACTCTTCAGATGCAGTTATCTTTAAAGATCGTATCACAACATTATTCCTGTTTACTGAAAAAGGTCTGGAGGAATCCCAAAACCTGGTGAGTAAATACAAGGCCAGATTGAAAGAGCTAATAAAAGATAATTTTGATGGTTTTGAAGTCTCTTTTGAAGAAGCGCTGATGCTGATTGAAGAAGATAAAGAACCGCAATTTCATCTAAGACAACTAATGTCTTCATTTAACGATCCGGAATAACCAATATGGTCGATTTTGTTACATTTTGGAGTATGGAGGGACTCAGTGGATTTTTCCGAGTCTTCTGGTTCTTTTTTCTGTTTGAATTTCCACGGTTCATTTTGATGGATTTTGCCATGCTTATTGTGTATTGGGTGAAAGGTAATTTTGCAGAGAGGGATTATCAGGAGGCACGTGAAGAATTTCTATCAGCCAAACCTTTTATTTCAGTCATTGTGCCCGGAAAGAATGAAGGCGAAAACTTTGAGCGATTGGTAGAATCCCTCGAAGAACAAACTTATAGAAATTTTGAGATCATTATTGTAGATGATGGCTCTGATGATCAATCAACACTTATCGGGAGGCATCTTGAAAAACATGGGCGAATAGATAAATTCATTTCTCATTTTGAACGCGGGGGAAAAGCCTCTGCAGCAAACACAGCATTTCGTTACGCAACCGGTGAATTCGTCGTACATCTTGATGCAGATAGTAGCCTGCAATACGATGCTATTGAGGAGATCATGATCCCTTTTTATATGGATTCCAAGGTCGGAGCAGTGGGTGGTAACCTGGAAGTTCGCAATCCGGATGTTAATCTGTGTACCACATTTCAGCAAATAGAGTATAATATCTTTATCATGGTAGGTCGAATGGTAACCTCTTCTCTTGGTATTTTGAGGATTGTATCCGGGGCATTTGGTGCTTTCAGGAAGGAGGCTTTAGATAAAGTTTACGGTTGGGATATAGGTCCCGGATTGGATGGCGATATAACCATCAAGATCAGAAAGCTAGGTTATAAAGTTCATTTTGAGCCAAAAGCTACCATCTACACGACTGTACCCGAAGACTTTATCAGCTTGGCCAAACAGCGTACAAGGTGGAGTCGGTCTTTGGTCCGGTTTAGACTTAGAAAGCATAATAATTTGTTTAAGGCATTTGATACGTTCAATATCAGAAACTTCCTTACAGTTGCTGACAATATCTTCTTCAATTTTATATTGAATTTTTTCTGGTATGTGTACATGATCGATATCATAGTGAACTTTAACCAGGAGATCTTTTATGTACTTGTTGCAGGGTTGATGCTGTACAGTACCTCAAAGTTTCTGCAATATTTGGTAGTATTGATATTATCGAGGGATTGGAAGCAAAAACTCCAATACCTGGCCTATCTTCCCGGAATGGTTATCTATACAGGTTATTATATACGGTTTATCCGAACAGCAGCTTACCTGAAAGAGTTACTATTTAAGTCATCGTTTGATGATAATTGGAATCCTCATAAAACCTCTGCCCAGGCTAAAAAACTTGAGGGACAAATTGAGCAACTCTTCAGCAAGACAGCTAGTTGACCGTTTTTTTGTTAATAATTAACTATTTGGCAGTAAATCAGCTCATCGTTACCTTTTGCCATGAATAAGAAAGAGAAGAAAAAGTTGGTTGAGATCATTGCTTCCCGTATTGAGGAAACAAAAGAGGAAATTATAGAACTTAAAGAGCTTGTAAAACCTATACCTTTGGATGCATCCATAGGGCGCATTTCAAGAATGGATGCTATAAATAATAAATCCATTAACGAATCGGCACTGAGAGATAAAGAAAAACAGTTAAATAAACTGGAGAAAGCTCTTGAAAACTCAAAGGATGATAATTTTGGTATGTGTACTAAGTGCGGAGATGAAATTCCTTTTGGCCGCTTAGAATATATGCCACATACTACCCGATGTGTAAAATGCGTAGGCTGAATAAACTGAAAAGGGTATTTATTTTTATCGAAAAGTGGTAAACTTTTTTTGAACAAAAGAATCACTTAAAAGATATTCCTCTGCCTGAGAAGGATCATAAAATGACTAACTCTAAAGGTCTATTACACCTTGTCGTCAATTTAAAGGACATTTTACTATATCAGTTTGAACATTGATGTTTGTACATTATATTTGGCGAAAATAATATCATCTGAAAATAAGGTATGTTATGAGTACGAATTCCCATCAGGCTACGGATTTATCTGTCTGGCAGAGTTTGCGAGATAATATCAGGGAGACTGAAGTATGGCTTCGAAATCAGGTCAGGGATTTCCTCAATGAATTTGATGTGACCCGTCAGCAGTTATCAATACTTCAGGTCTTAAAGGCCGCAAATAATGAGCCTCTGTCTACCAAAGAGATTCAGAAACTGATGGTTGACAAAAAATCAGACACTTCCCGCTTAGTGGACAGACTTATAGAGAAAGACCTGGTTAGAAAAAGAAAGGACCCTGAAGATGGGAGATTGGTTCAGGTGTTTATAAAGTACGAGGGGCTTCGGTTACTTGCTCAGATAGAGGATAGGATGGAGGAACTCGATGAAAGGTTTGAAAATCTCTTAGAAGATGAAGCTGAGGAGCTTAACCTGCTCTTGGGTAAACTGCGCGTCTGATTCAAACATGCTTTAAAAAATTTTACACTAAAAAACTGATTAATGAAAAATGCAATAAACTGGTTCGAAATACCGGCAATTGATATTGACCGTGCAAAGTTATTTTATGAGACGATCTTTGGCTTTGAAATGTTTGATCTGGATATAGGAGATGGATTACAAATGGCACTTTTTCCGGCAGAAAGTGGTACGGTTGGCGGCGCCTTGATCCAAAAAGAAAAATTATATAGGCCAAGTGAGAAATTTGGGTCGTTGCTTTATTTGAATGCAAATCCAGATTTAGGCGAAGTTTTAGATAAGGTTGAGAAAGCAGGTGGAAAGATCTCGACACCTAAAAGATTGATCACCGAGGATAACGGCTATATGGCAGTTATCATCGATAGTGAGGGGAACAGGATCGCTCTCCACTCAAACCAGTGATCAGCGGTAAAACTCTTTATTCTGGATCTGCACTGAAGCGGCGTAGTAAGCTGCTCCGACAATGCTGGCGTTATTAAGCAGGCTTGCTCCTTTGAATTTCGTCTTGATCTTGATGTATGGAAAAGTCTTGTCTGCCTTCTTACTAAGTTGACCGCCAAGAATAAAAAGATCGGGATGAAACAGGTGCTCGTAATGTTCCAGAACCAATTGAAGACGTTTTCCCCAGGTTTTCTTTCGGATACCTTCTTCTTTTCTAACTTTGTTTGAAGCCCGTTCCTCAATGCTGATCCCCTTGATTTCGATCTGACCTAGTTCAGTGTTTGGAACAAGAATGCCATCCACAAAAATTGAAGATCCAATTCCGGTACCAACAGTCAGTACGATTATAGTACCCCGCTGACCTTTTCCTACTCCGAATTTCATTTCAGCCAGGCCGGTTGCATCAGTATCGTTAATAACACTTACGTTGCAACCGGTAATCTCGGAAAAAAGATGGTCCGCATCAGCATCTACCCAACCCTGATCCATTCGCGTGGTAGATAGGACAATACCTTTACTTGTGGCAGCTGGGAAGGCGCAACCAATTGGGCCATCCCAGTCAAATTTCTTGACTACCTTATGCAGTTTTGAGATCAGCTTGTGAGGACGGGTATCCTCAATTTTATCAGTCGTTCTCTTTTTAGATACGATCTCACCTTTTTCAGTATCGACGATCGCGCCTTTTATACCATAACTTCCAATGTCTATTCCTAAAATTTCCACGTATCCATGAATTTAATTTGCACCAAACATAGTGAAAAAATCTTTAGGGACATAGCACCTGGAAATTGCCTGATCAGTGGTTCCTAAAGGGGGAAGTTGTTTTATTTTTCAACAACTACCCAGCCTTCTTCATCCACCATACGTTTGGCGTATTTCCACTTCACTTTTTTGGTTTCATTTGAGTTGATGTTTTGAACAGTCACGTAGTCATTACGGCCCGGTTCTTCTTCAACTTCAACAGGCTGTCGTTTGGCATTACCACCCTGTGGCTGCTGGCCTCCTCCTGATTGCTGCGCTGGAGCTTTGAGGCCCATGCCGGTAGAATCGGAGTGTTGTGTTTCCATAGCAGAGGTGTCGTACCGGGATTTCTGTTTTTGAGCCTGTTGTAGACTTTTGTCTTCAGCCTGAACTTCAGGAACAGATTTCCAGATAACTGAAATAGCCTCTTTATTTATTTCATCCAAAAGCATCTTGAACATATCAAAAGCCTCACGCTTGTATTCGAGCAGGGGGTCTTTCTGTGCAAACGAACGAAGCCCGATACCTTCTTTTACAGAATCCAATTCACGAAGGTGCTCCATCCATTTCTGATCGATAATGGAAAGAATAGCACTTTTCTCAAGTGAACGAGCTACTTCGCGTCCTTCGTTTTTGAGAGCGTTTTCAACATCAACTACAATACGCATCCGGCGGATGCCATCTGTGAACACTACCTGAACTTTGTCAGGCCTATTATCAGGGTTTGCCTCGTTGATGCGTTTCATTACCTCATATAAAGGTTTAGCAATACGCTCCTCCTTTTTACGGTAATTTTCGAGGGCTTTCTGAACAACATGATCTTTAAGTTCATCCTCATTCATCTTGGCCCATGCTTCTCGGTCATAATCAACATCAACGGCCAGGTGGCGAAGTGTTTTTTCATGCAGACCATCGTAATCGCCTGAAGCCACGTGATCATACACCATATTTTCGATCAGGTCGTCAAGCATATCAAGGATATCGGTACGCAACTGATCACCGGAAAGAGCATGTTTTCTTCGTGCGTAGATCACATTACGCTGGTTGTTCAGAACATCATCATATTCCAGCTGCCTCTTCCTGATGCTAAAGTTATTTTGCTCTACCTTGGACTGGGCACGCTCAAGGGACTTGGTGATCCATGGATGGGTAATAACCTCGCCCTCTTCAAAGCTGAGCTTATCCATGACGTTGGCAACCCGGTCTGACATAAACATTGCCATGAGGTCATCTTCTAGAGATACGTAGAATTGCGTTTCACCCGGATCTCCCTGACGACCGGCACGACCACGTAACTGAAGATCAATCCGGCGTGATTCATGACGTTCTGTACCAAGAATGGCTAACCCTCCCAATTCCTTCACACCTTTGGCCAGTTTAATGTCAGTACCACGGCCGGCCATGTTGGTAGCAACCGTTACGGCACCGATCTCACCGGCTTGTTTCACGATCTCACTTTCACGAGCATGCTGTTTGGCATTTAGAACGTTATGGGGAATGCCGGCACGTTTAAGCATTCGGCTCATAGTTTCAGAAACATCTACGCTTGTGGTACCAACCAATACTGGTTGACCTTTTTTGTGGTATTCCTCGATCCTTTGAATTGAGGCGTTGAATTTTTCTCGTTTGGTCTTAAAGACAAGATCTTCCTTGTCATCCCTGGCAATAGGCTTATTGGTAGGGATCACTACTACGTCAAGTTCGTATATCTCGTTAAATTCACCTTCTTCAGTTTCAGCTGTACCCGTCATACCGGCTAGCTTATGATACATTCTGAAGTAGTTCTGAAGAGTTATAGTAGCATAGGTCTGGGTTGAAGCCTCAACTTTAACTTGTTCTTTAGCTTCAATTGCCTGATGCAATCCATCTGAATAACGACGCCCGGAAAGTACACGTCCGGTATGTTCATCTACGATCTGAACCTTACCATCCTGAACAATGTATTCCTCTTCACGCTCAAAATTGGTGTAAGCTTTCAGCAGCTGATTGACAGTATGAATACGATCGCCCTTCTCAGCAAACTTGCGATGAAGCTCGTTGAACCGGCGTTCACGCTCCTGGCGTATCTCCTGCTCAACTTCTTCTATCTTCTTCTGTTTATATTCTTCACTGAACTCATCGTTATCTCTAACCTCTTGAAGCTTTTCTTCTTTCAGCTTATCGATCTCTTTTTCGATAACAGCCGTTTCCTCTCCCAGATCGGGAATGATGAAGAAATCTTCATCCTCGCCTTTTTTAGTAATGAATTCACGACCCTGCTCGGTCATTTCAATAGAATTCATTTTCGGATCTACTGCGTAATACAGGTACTCATCAACTACGGGCATGTTCTTGGCATTATCCTGCAGATAAAAAGATTCTGTTCTTTGGATAAGCTTCTGGATCTTTGGGTCCTGTTGCATTTTTCGAAGTTGGGAATTCTTGGGAAATCCGCGGACGGCCCGGAATAAAGCCAGCCCGGCTTTTTCCTCATCACCCTGTTCCAATAATTCCTTTCCCTCTTTTACCAGGTTGGCAACCAGTTTCTTCTGAGCCAGAACCAGTGATTCAACACGTGGTTTCATTTCAACATATTTGTCAGACTGGTTACCCTGAGGGACCGGACCTGAAATAATCAGTGGTGTTCTGGCTTCATCGATCAAGATGGAATCGACCTCATCAATAATGGTGTAATGATGCTCACGCTGAACCAACTGATCTTGTTCAACGACCATGTTGTCACGCAGGTAATCAAAACCGAATTCATTATTGGTGCCATAGGTAATGTCGACTTTGTAAGCTTCTCTACGCTGATCAGAGCTGGGCTGATATTTGTCAATACAATCAACCTCGAGTCCATGGAAGTTAAATATCGGTTCATTCCATTCAGCATCACGCATAGCCAGGTAGTTGTTTACTGTAACAATGTGCACACCTTTACCGGCCAATGCATTTAAATAAGCAGGAAAAATAGCAACAAGGGTCTTACCCTCACCGGTCTTCATTTCAGCAATTCGCCCCTGATGCAATACAATAGCACCGATAAGCTGAACGTCATAGGGTACCATTTCCCAGGTGGTTTCATTACCGCCAACTTTCCAGGATTTACCAACGAACCGGCGGCAGGTATCTTTTAATACGGCAAATGCTTCGGGTAGTATCTCCTCCAATACATCTTCAATAATATCCAGCTCTTTTGCCTCGAGCTCATCCAGATATTCCGCCATTTCCCTGTGTTCATTTGGGGAAAGGTTCTCAAGATCATCAAGCTGCGATTTGATCTCCTGAATTTCTGCTACGGTGTCGGATGTAGCATCTTTGATCCTTTGCTTGAATTCATCAGTTTTACTTTTTAACTCATCATCCGATAATTGTTTTACCTGATCTTCATAAGATTTGATTTGCTCTAAGACGGGCTGAATTTTCTTAATATCCTTTTCGCTCTTAGAACCAAATATCTTGGTAATTACTTTACCGATTTTATCTAACATAATAGGGGATTGATGATCTGCTAATTAATTGCTTAACTCTGAAAGTTAACCTTATAAACAAGGCCGTTCAACTGTTTAGTTCTTATCTATCAAATATCCTGCCATTTTTTATTCTTGTCAGAAATACTGCCACAAATGAAGAGTATTATAGGTTTTATTTTATTAGCAGTTCACTGAAAAATAAGCGTAATATTTATAGCAGGAATCGCTTCCAATTATTAAATAATTACTAATATCTAAATATATATTTAATAATATTATTTAAATACTCTTTGGGGCGGTTTAATTTTATGTATTATCATTGTGCTAGTTAATTAATATAGGTATTTTAGGTGCTCACTCACTCACTCATTGAAGAAAATCTAGTATTATGATTTCAAAAGAATTCACCCCAAAACGAACCGTTTGCAAAGTAACCTTATCTGTACCTGAAGACTGGGCAGAAAAAAAGGTAGTTGTTGCAGGCAGCTTTAACGACTGGGATACTGAATCAGAGAAGCTTGTAAAGAAGAATGGTAAGTGGACAACCACGCTTCGCCTGAAACCTCAAACCGAATACAGATTTAAGTATCTGATAGACGGAGAACGCTGGGAAAACGATGATACGGCTGATGAGTATGTGCCAAATGAATTTGGCACGGAAGATTCAGTCGTAAAGATCGGAGATTAATACAGAAGTATGTAGGGAAGATTGCCGGTTTTATTTTACTTTGTTTGAGTAAACCTGAACCAAACTTTCTAAGTCATTGTGTTTGATACAGAAAAATTTGAAAATAAATTGGCTACCTCCTGGTTGGGGCGTAGCCTTTATTTTTTTGAGGAACTTCCATCTACAAATACTTCTGCAAAAAAATTGAAAGGAGAAGGCTCACTCCACGGTAATTTGGTAATAACCGATTTTCAAACCAAAGGAAGGGGACAGCATGAACATAAGTGGGTCGTAGAACCGGGACAGAATCTTACCTTTAGCCTACTGTTTCAACCATCTAACCCAGATAGGCTTAACTTGCTTACTTTAACCTGTGCATTGGCTGTTAAAGACACAATAGAAAACCTCACAGATCTTAAACCAAAGATCAAATGGCCTAATGATGTTTTGGTGAATGGAAAAAAACTCTGTGGCATACTTACTGAAACAGTTTTTATTGGAAATAAATTGGATAGGGTTATTGCAGGTATTGGGCTGAACGTAAATCAACAAGAGTTCTCAAATTCAGTCTCTAAAGATGCTACTTCCCTCAGCATCGAGTCTAAACATAAGATGGATCGAGAGGAATTGTTAGCTCATCTTGTTCAGGATATTGAGTACAAATACAGGCTTTGGAGTCAACAGGATCCGGATTTACTTAAAAAAGTAAACAAGTCACTTTCAGGCTATGGTGATTGGGTGAAATTGAAAGTTAATGATGAGATTCTTTCCGGTAAGTTCAAATTTTTGGGAGCAAATAACAAAGGAGAGTTGATTGCATTGGACTCAGAGATGGACGTAAAAACCTTTGCATTCGAGCAGGTAAGGGTATTGAGATCTTAAACAAAAAGCCCGTTCAGTTTTCACTGAACGGGCTCATTTTTTTCTTTTATCCTTTTGACAGAAACCTGATCAGAATGTGCTCTAAATTTTAAGCACTTAGTTTTTCAGCCGCTTCAAATACGTAGTCTTTGATGGCTTCGAATGCTTTCAGGGTTTGTTCAATATGAGCATCATTATGAGCGGCGGTTGGGATAAGGCGGATCAACACCGTACCTCTCGGTACAACAGGGTAGGCAACACCACTTACAAATACGCCGTGTTCCTCACGCAGTTTCCGCATAATATCCTGACAAAGATCAGTACTACCCTTGGTTAGAACCGGTGTCACCGGACTTTCAGATGGAAGTACCGTGTAGCCGATCTCGCGCAGGCCTTCTCGTAGTTTTAAAGTATTGTTCCAAAGTGTTTCTCTCCACTGTGGATTGTCTTTGATCATCTGCAAACGTTTACGAGCGGTAACAACAATCGGTAATGGCAGAGATTTTGCAAAAACCTGACTTCTGGAATTCGCCTTCAAAAATTCGATCACTCTTGGCTCGGAAGCGATGAAAGCACCGATCAATGCAAAAGATTTTGCAAAAGTACCAAAATAAACATCAATCTCATCCTGAATTCCAAGATGTGTCCCGGTACCGGATCCATCTTTACCCATTGTACCAATGCCATGTGCATCATCAACCAATAAGCGAAATGGAACTTCCTTTTTGAGTTCGATGATCTCTTTTAGTATACCTAGATCACCCGTCATACCGAAAACTCCCTCAGTGACTACAAGGATAGACGTGTTTTCTTTCATTTTCTTTTTAGCACGAAAAAGCTGCTTCTTGAAGCTTTCGAGATCGTTATGTTTAAATACGAACTTGTCAGCCATAGACAGCTGTTTACCGTCTACAATACAGGCATGACTTAATTCATCGTAGATCAGAATGTCGTTACGATCAACTAGGGCATGGATAGCACTCATGATTCCCTGATAACCGAAGTTCAATAGCTGTGCTTTTTCTTTATGGACAAAAGCTGCCAGTTCTTCTTCAAGCAATTCGTGCTCAGTAGAGTTTCCGGTCATTAACCGCGCACCCATTGGTGCACTCAAGCTGTATTTTTCGGTAGCCTCAATATCCGTTTTCTTGATATCTTCATTACTACCAATGCCTAGATAGTCGTTGATACTCCAAACGACCATATCTTTACCGTTGAATTCCATTTCAGGACCTAGTGGCCCTTCAAGTTTGGGAAAAGTGTAATATCCGTAGCCTTCGGAAGTGAATGGTCCAAGTGGGCTTGGGCGGTTCTCTAGCTTGTCAAATAGATCCATAAAGTTTAGCTTTTTTACTAACTGATTCGGTGTTATGATACCGTTTTAAAATCGTGCAAAAGGTAAGCAAATATAGTGGTACCTCAAAGAAATCAGGCTGTCAGGAGCACTTCTTAATGTTTGGGAAATGTTAGAGCCCACAAATTTAAATATATGGTTAAGCTTTGAAAGGTTTCTACAGTCTGGGCCTTACAATGAATAGACCGTTTTCAATATCACTGAGCACTACCATGCCGCTTTTAAAATACGGATAGTTACTCCAGGTGCCCTCAAATAATGAGGCATCTGATCCAGGCTGTGTGTCAAAATAAGCCGTACGTTCCAGTTCTCCATTGGCTATGTTTGATATATTCATTATCTGTAGTCCGGCGTTGTAATTCGCCTGATACACATGCTCTCCCTTTACATATAGGTTATGATCAATAGAAAAGGTCTGATGCTCATAATAGCCGATAAAGAGAGGGTCATCCAGGTCACGTACATCCCAAATGTAGGTTTTAGTGTTTCTCATTAGGTTACGCTCATCAAGCTCGTCGTTCATCAAAAAATAAGCCTGGTCCTCCGTCAGCCAACCCTGATGGGAATACTGCATATTTGCCTGACTTTTCATACTGATGGTCCTGGGATTATTCTTGTCGGTAACATCTGCGATCAGCACATTACCTTCTGCTGAGTTAAAGCAGATTTCCTTTCCGGTGTGTTCATTATCCGGCCCGTCGTAGATGATGCATTGCGCATCGTGAACGTAGCCCGGGGCAATGGCGTAGCTGGTGGTAGGTTCAACGTAACAACCGGCAAAGGTGGGGTTTTTCGGTTCCCGAATATCGATCATATGTAAGCCGGATTCATCCCTGCTACCGCAAATTTCTGCTTGAGTTACACCGGTAGCATAGGCATATCCGGTTTCTTCATTGATCACAATATTATGGGCTGATGAAAGACGTTCGTAAAGAAAATCGTGTTCCAGATTCAAAACTTCACCGCTATAATCTCTGAGCTTGGTAAGATCCAGTACCTGCATTCCGTGTGGCTGTGCATCACTGACAACAAAGGCGTGATCGTCATAAACCTTGATATCTCTCCATGATGAACCTTGACCCAAAGCTTTTGATCGTTGCGTAGCACCAATTCCAAGATTACATGCAGGATATTCGGCAGGTAAAATGGATTTATATTTATTTCTTAGGTCAGATTCCGGAAGCCGAGCCACAACAACCGGTTCATCCGGGTCACTGATATCCACAAATGAAACACCGTTTGTCAGCCCAACCAATGCATACTCTTTTTCAGATTTGGGATCTGTCCAGCCCCAGATGTCATTAAGATATACTCCATTTTGAATACCACTCAATTCATAAATGTTTAGGTGAGCAAAAAGATCAACATTCCCACAGTCGTAATTTAAAGCCTGACCATCTTCACAGGGATATGGAGCCTCAGCTTGGGTAGTGGGGTTGTCTGCAAAAGAATCAGGGGCACCATCCGTCGATGAGGACTCACATGCTGAAAGTATTGCCAGACAAATAAACAATACACCTAAAAGTAAATATTCTTGTAATTGAAACATAGGTTTTAAACTATCGATTGTGAATTGAATATAACCAAATCGGTTATCTTCCCAAGAGTTTCAATTTTAAGTCACTGACCAAACAGAAAATAAGAAGTTTGAAGCATTTTGGTTATTTTAGTAAAAAGTTAAAGCTAACTCATTAAGGGTACTATGTTCCTGATTTTGAAATATTTTGCAAAGCTTCTTAAAGCCTTGGCTTCCGAAGCCTCACCCTCGCAAATTGCCGGCGGAATGATATTGGGGATGATAATCGGGCTGACTCCGATCATGTCATTTCATAATCTATTTATTGTAGTTTTAATAATGGTGCTTCGGGTCAATATCGGTATGGCATTGCTATCGTTTATGATATTCAGCGGAGTGGCTTATTTGGCTGATCCATTATTTCATAATTTCGGAATCTGGCTGCTGGAGCTTGAGGGCCTGCAGGAAACTTACACCAACATGTATAATAATGAATGGTGGGCACTAACCAAGTTCTATAATACCGTAGTGATCGGTAGTTTTGTTACAGCTGTGATATTATCGATTCCTGCATTTCCTTTATTCCGGATTTTAGTATTACAGTATCGTGAGAAGATCCATGCAAAGGTTCAAAAGCTAAAGATTGTTCAGGCTTTTAAGTCAACAAATCTGTATTCAATTTATAAAACTGTAAACCGGGTGAGAGGATAATAGGATGAGATTGGGAGGCGTAATTACAGTATTAGTATTGATCGGGTTAGGATTTGCGACTGCATATTTCGTAACCGATGACTGGATAGAAAGTAACATTGAATATGAAGCAAGTGTTCTTAATGAAGCTAAGGTAGAATTCGATGGCTTTGAGTTTAGTTTACTGAATTTGAAACTGAAGTGGGATCGTCTTCAGGTTGCTAACAAGAACAGCACTATGGAAAATACATTTGAAACCGGTGAGACGGAATTCAGTATGCAGTTCTGGCCGCTTATTTTAGCGAACAAAGTAGTTGTTAATAACGTAAAGTTAACCGGATTTCAGCTAGCCACCGAGCGTGAAACGGATGGATATTTTGAAATTCCTGAGGAAGAAAAGGATCAGGAGCCCGGCTTTATATACTCAGTTGTGGATCAAGTAACCAGTCAGGCCAGGAAGAATGCGGAGGTGAAATTTACTGATATACGAGATGACCTGAATGTGGACAGCCTGATGGCACGCATTGATATCCGAACGGATGATAAGATAGATTCACTCAGAAATGGGATCAGGAAAACCTATACTAAATGGGATAGCACCTTCAATAACACAAATATTAATCAAGAGATCGCCCAAATAAATAAGAGGGTAGATAGTATTAAGGTTCAGGAGTTTAAGGATCCCCAAAAAGTAGTTGCTATGATCGAACAGGTTAAGAAGCTGAAAAACCAAGTCGATTCACTCAGGAATCGTGCCCAAACACTCAAACAGAATTTTGAGAACGATTACGGAACAAGCAGGGATGAGATATCGCAAGTCGACAACTGGATACAGGATGATTATCAGCGCGCTGTAAATATGGCTAAGTTACCTGATCTTGATGTTCAAAATATTGGAACGGCCTTATTTGGTGAAAATTTGCTTGGTGACTATGCTGTATATCTGGAATATGTAGCTATTGCCAGGGAATATGGAAGCCGTTTTATGGGCGATGATGGGACAGAAAGGATTCCGCGATATGAAGGAGTTAATTATCAATTCTCAGATAAATACGATCTGCCGGGTCTTTGGTTTAAGAATGTTGAACTATCAGGTAGAACACTTTCAGACGTTGCTATCAGTGGGCAGGTTACAAATATCAGCAGTGATCAGAAGAAAGCGGGCGAGCCTATCGAGTTTAATATCGGGGGGGTAGATGAAAATCAGGTCAACCTAAGCTTGACCGGGGAATTCAATTATCTGGAAGAAAGACCGCGTGAGAGTTTTGAGTTCAATTATTCGGGCTTTACACTTGCGAATGCAAAATTATCCGGTTCTGACCTCTTGCCCTATGAATTGAAATCCGGAAAGGGGGACGTAAATGTTGCGCTGAATCTGACAGGCCAAAGAATAGATAGCCGTATTGATTACATTGCCAATGATATTAGCTTTGATTTTGCATCTGTTGGAGAGCCTAAGAATCAGTTAGAGTCATTGATCAGAAGCGCTATTGGAAATACTGATCAAATAGATATTTCTGCATTAATAGATAATGTCGACGGACCTCTTCGTGTCCGGCTTCGTTCCAATGTGGATGACTTGTTTATGAATGCATTGAGACAAACCGTAAGCGAAAAAGTGGCTGAAGCAAAACGCAAAATAGAAGCCGAAGTTAAGCAACAGGTTGCCGGTAAAAAAGAAGAACTGGCTGCTTTCAAGAGTGAAAAAGAAGCAGAGATCATGGATCGTTATAATGAGATGCAGACTAGGATTCAGGAACAACTTGATAAAGTAGAGAAGAAGCAGAAAGAATTAGAGGAAAAGAAGAAAAAGCTCGAAGAGGCTCTCAAGAATAAGCTCAAGGACCGAATCGGAATCGATTATTAAACAGAATTCTTGAAACACTGTTGGATAATGCCTTGGCTCAAACCTATAATTATTTATTGATCATCTGATTTATGTGGTCTATCTCATCTTGGTTTACAGTATGTCCCATACCCGGATAAAACTTTTTGGTGACATTTGCATTCAGCATATTTAGTACTGACTCAGATTCGTCTACCCGTTCTTTTGGAATATGCGGATCAACATCACTGCAACCCATGAAAACGGGCGTACCTTCAAGATCACCCTCATAATCCTGTTGGTTTACCGAATCACCAGTTCCAATGAGACCGCCACTGAGTGCGATGAGTCCACCATATTTTTTTGGATGTCGTGCTACGAATTCAGAGATCAGACAGGCTCCTTGTGAAAATCCGGTCAGGTAAATGTTTTCCTCTGAAAATCCATCTGTTTTCAATTCCTGAATGATGTCAAAGATCTTTTGCAGGGCAGAGGATAGATTGGGTTCGTTATTATCGGACGGTGCCATGAATGAGTATGGATACCAGGTATTTTGAGAAGCCTGCGGGGCCCGAAGCGTTAATTTTTTGTCAATATCAAGTTCATCAGCTAGGGTAAGAATGCTGTCGGCTGTAGCTCCACGACCATGAATGAGGATCATAGCAACTTCTGCTTCAGACGATTCTGATCCGCCTTTCAATATAGGTGTTGACTGATGGGGGCCTTCAAAATTAGTGGTTTTGTCTACTCGGAATAAACTCATAAATATGTAGAATTAGATTTTGTCAATTTATATGAATCGTAGAGGAGTATCGCCATACGTCCCTACGGTATAATTAAGATGCTGAGGCGGCTTCAATATCCGGAAGCATCTGCTCAATTCTATCCCGTTTGGATTCCAGCCATGGCGGCAAGATCAATTTTTCTCCGAGATGCTCAAATTCCTCATCTACGGTGTAACCGGGGTCATCGGATGCCATCTCAAAAAGAACTCCGGCCGGTATGCGATAATAAACGGATTTAAACCAGTGGCGATCGATGATCTGGGTAGGATTCAGTCCTTTTTTACCAACCTTTTGTTGTAGTGCATCCAATTCGTCCTGATTCTCTGCCCTGAAAGCAATATGATGCACGATACCGCGACCATTTTTTCCGTTTTCTGCGTTATCCGCTTTTTCGATTATAATGTTACGGCCAATGGGAGCATCTGTTTGATACAGGGTTTGGTTGCCTTCTTCAGTAACTTTCTCAAAATCAAATAGCTCCCCAAGAAGCATTTCAGTATGCTGTTTTTCTGTAAGTAGCATGCGTGCCCCCCAAAATCCCTGAACGGTGTGTTCAGCAGGAACGATATAGTCTATATTTTCTATTTTTGGTTTCGCTTCACCTTCAAATACAATATCCAGTTCTAATCCATCGGGATCATCAAAGCGGAGAGCTTCACGACCAAATACTTCCACGGTTTCAAATGCAATATTATATTCATCCAACCTGTCTTTCCAGTAATTCTCAGAACCTTTGGGAACCTGAAGCCCGACATTGACAACCTCTCCAACCCCGGCTTTACCCTTTTGAGCCATAGGCCAGGGAAAAAAGGTCAGACTGGATCCCGGTTCAGCCGCCTGATTTCCGTAGAAAAGATGGTAGGTGCCGGGATCATCCTGATTGACGGATTTCTTAACTAACCGCATGCCGAGTTTATTTGTGTAAAATTCTACGTTTGTCTGTGCCTCACCCGCCAAAACGGTTATGTGATGTATTCCTTTATGATGATTCATGATCTTATTTTGATTTAATTTCTACTACAAATATACGAATTAACTTAATTAGTTTAACATTAAACTAATTTGTTTTATTTATGGCCCTAATAAATTTAGCCAAGCCAATTTTCACAGCTTTATTCGTACCTTTGTCGCGAACACAAATTTTTAGTGATCTATACATGAACATCTACGCCATCATCATACTTGTTACCATCGCCATTGATTTCATTTTGGATATTACATCCAACTATTTAAACCTGAAATCACTTTCCAAAGAACTGCCGGATGAATTTGAGGGAGTGTATGATGAGGATACCTATGCCAGATCTCAGGAGTACACGAAAGTACGAACCAAGTTTGGATTCATCACCGGAGGTTTTGACCTGTTACTGGTACTGGGTTTTTGGTTTTCAGGTGGATTTAACTGGTTGGACCAGGTTGTGAGGGCTTGGGGCTATGGAGAGTTAGTAACCGGGTTATTATATATTGGAATTTTGATCGTTGCTAAAATGATCATTAATCTTCCGTTTAGTATTTACTCTACGTTTGTGATCGAAGAAAAATTTGGTTTCAACAAGACCACGCCAAAGACCTTTGTATTGGATCTGGTAAAAGGCCTTGGATTAAGTTTACTGATCGGAACTCCGTTGCTTGCCGGAATTTTATGGTTTTTTATGTACGCTGGAGATCTGGCTTGGTTATATGCCTGGGGAGCTGTAACAGCCTTTACACTAATCATGCAGTATATTGCACCAACATGGATCATGCCTCTATTCAATGAATTTTCCCCGCTTGAAGAAGGGGAACTCAGAACAGCTATAGAAAACTATACAGAAAAGGTTGACTTCCCGTTACAAGGTTTGTTTGTCATAGATGGTTCAAAGCGCTCCAGTAAATCTAATGCTTTCTTTACGGGGTTTGGAAAGAATAAACGGGTAGCGCTGTATGATACGCTTATAGAAAAACACACAAATGATGAACTTGTAGCTGTACTGGCTCATGAGATCGGCCACTATAAGAAAAAGCATATCGTCAAGGGAATGGCAACAAGTATCCTTCAAACGGGAGTGATGTTCTATCTGTTATCGATATTTTTGAATGCCGAAGGTTTATTTGAAGCTTTTTATATGGAAGAAATGTCGGTATATGCAGGACTGATTTTCTTTGGAATGCTGTACGCACCAATTGATATGATACTGTCCGTTTTTATGCAAATACTGTCCAGACAACATGAATTTGAGGCCGATTATTTTGCGGCAAATACTACAGGTAAACCGGAGAATATGATTTCAACCCTGAAAAAATTATCAAAGGACAACTTGTCTAACCTAACTCCTCACTGGTTTTACGTGTGGCTAAACTATTCGCACCCCCCCGTACTGAAACGGATCAAGGCCATAAGGGAAGAGCTATAGTCTGATCAACTCCCACTGCTTCCGGATGAATCAGATATCTTGAATTCAGTATTAAAATAGGCTCCGGGTTTATTTTCCAGGGATCGATACTGATATTCTGCATCAAGCTGCCGGGCAAGTGTACTGATGAGCTCTAGACCGAGTGAAGTACTTTCCAGTGAGTCAATATTCTTCTTGAAGCCTGTACCGTTGTCTGTAATCTCAAGATGAAGTACTTCTCCGTTTTTTCCGAGATAAACTGAAATGAGTCCGTTTTTTTGTTCATTAAAAGCATGTTTAAGAGAATTGGTGATCACTTCATTGACTATCAAACTGCAGGGTACAGCTTGATTGATATTGAGTTTTACGGGTTCGAGATCAAAAGATGTTTGAATCGATTTCCCGTCACTCATGGTAGCAATAATAGTCTGTACCAGGTTTTTTAAACCAACATCAAAATCCATATTGGAAAAACTTTGAGACTGATAAAGCTGTTCATGAATATTAGCCATAGATTTAATGCGCATGGTACTGTCCATAAGTTTCTTTTGAAACTCTTCATCAGATTCCTTAAAAGCTTGTATTTGAAGCATGCCTGATACAACAGCAAGGTTGTTCTTTACTCTGTGGTGAATTTCAGCAAGAAGGGTTTCCTTTTCACTCAGAGATGTTTCAAGTTCAATTTTATGTGTGACTAAATTTCGTTTAAGCCTGTACTGTGATTCGATAGTCTCTTGAAGCCCTTTGAAAAGCATAGGCATGAAGATCACTGCAACAGTACTTAGCAAAATGGAATTGGCTGAAATAGATAACCATGAAGCAACCTGATAATTTTCTCTGAGAGGATAGTCAACCATGCCTTCGTAGATAAAAAAGGCTTGCAGCAAACATATGATAATATTAATGAAAATTGTGAGAACACCGGCGTAGGTCGGAAGGATCAACAGAGAAAATACTGTAATGCCAAAAAGGTAAGTGAGCCCGGCCCCATGATGGCCCATATAAAAGATCAGTATGAAAGAAACAGAATAAAGTAGGGTCAGAAACAGAAACTTTCTAACATTGGTACTAATTCTGGAATATAGCGTAATAAGGGATATAGCGAGCCCAAATAAAGCATATGAAATAGAAAGTCCTTTTATTCCCAGAAAGTACACCACAACTGCTGAAGTGATAAGTGTCAATAATCCAAATGGGAATAGATAGATGAGAATAGATGCAAATAGCTTATTCCTCCAATATTCAATACCATCCATTTTGGAAGTATTGCCAATTATATTGCTTCGTACCCTTAATTTATATTTTTCCCAAATTTTAGTCACAGAGTCCTGATAGGTTAGGCTGCAAACTACGCTTAAGTATTATTAACTAATTTAAGTTAATTCATCTAATATAATTGAATTTACCTTGAGTACAATAGAAGAATTGACCTTTCACTTGTTGTAACAAATGAAAGTGTATGTGTACTAATTTGTTTATTTTTAACTGAATCAAAATTAGATTAGCCTGAATATGAAAAATATAGAAACTATCGCCATTCATGGAAGCATGAAAGCTCACGAAAAAGAGAATGATACCGTTGTACCCGGCATTGAAGTTTCTACTATTTATGAGCATCGCAATGGTGGTCATCATGAGGGCGATGATAAGTATATAAGGTTATCCAATCCAAACAGGCATCAACTGGAAAATGTGATCGGCCAATTAGAAGGCGGCGAGCATTGTGCTGTTTTTGCATCAGGGATGGCTGCAATATCTTCAGTGTTTCAAACTGTGAAATCAGGTGCTCACGTAATGATCGCCCAGGATGTCTATTTCGGTACTCGTAAATTGATGTGGGAGTTCGGTGAAAAATGGGGATTGGATGTTGAGTTCGTAGATATGACAGACCTTGATGCCGTAAAGAATTCACTCAAAGAAAATACGCAGTTAGTATGGCTGGAAACACCTTCTAATCCAAGGTTGCTGATTACAGATGTAAGAGCTGTAAGTAAGCTGGCAAGTTCGAAAGGAGCGGTTGTAGCAGTCGATAATACCTGGCCGACCCCGTATAATATGCGTCCTTTGGAGTTAGGCGCTGATATATCAATTCACTCAACTACGAAATATTTGGGTGGCCACAGTGATATTTTGGGTGGAGCCGTTATCACAGATGATGAGTCTTTATTTGAAAAAATTAGATTGATCCAGCGCGTTCAGGGCGCGGTTCCTTCACCTCGCGATGCATGGTTGCTAAGCCGAAGTATTCGCTCGTTTCCTTATAGGATGAGAGCACATAATGATAATGCCAGAAAAGTAGCTGATTATTTGAGTAAGCATTCCAATGTAGAGGATGTCTATTATCCGGGACTTGAAACACACAAAGGTCACGAAATTGCAAAGTCTCAAATGGATGATTTTGGCGGGATGATCTCTTTTATAATTGATGGTGGTGCTAAAGAGGCCATAGAGATCGTAGGAAGATCAAAGATGATCATTGCAGCAACAAGTCTCGGTGGAATTGAAAGTATCTGGGAGCACAGGAAGTCATCTGAAGGTGCTGATTCACCTTCACCAGATAACTTAATCCGACTGAGTGTAGGATTGGAGCATTCCGATGATATAATAGCCGACATTGAACAAGCGTTAGATTAACAGAACCGTATTAAAAGATTAAAGCGACAAAGTATAATTATGGCTCATATTAAAAATTTATTTGTAGCGGTGTTTTTAATTGCTGCATTTAGCTCATTTGCTCAAGCCCAAACTGATAATTCACAAAGTGAGGATATGTCCGCGCGGGAAATGTTTGATTGGGTAGCCTTCGATGAGGCAAAGGAAAAAGCAAAGGAGGATAACAAAAAGATCCTTGTGTATGTAAACGCCAGATGGTGCGGCTATTGTAAGAAAATGGAAAATGAGGTGTTTGCAGAGGAAAGTATTCAGGAGCTTACTTCGGAATATTTTTATCCTGTTTGGTTAGACCTTGATGTAGAAGATGAATATTTAACCTTTGCCGGTACTAAACTCAGTCATCGAGATTTTGCCCAAAAATTGGGAGCATATAGTACTCCCACTTTTATATTTTTTGAAGCAAATGAGGACATCATAGCAGGGCAACCCGGCTTCCTGCCTGAGGATATATATTCAACCATTCTAAGATTTGTTGGAACCGGAGCCTACCAAGATCAGTCATTTACTGAATTCAATGAAAGTAAATAGCTGAATAACTTAGGTGATTACAGCCAAAAGAGAAGTGTAATAATGCTTTTTTCTAGGAACTGACAACTTAAACCTGGAGCTTTTCGTTGGTGGCATGGGCGCGGTAAATCACACATAATGCTGAATTGTCTTTTTGATCATAACCAGATACTGACTGAAACAAGAATAGAGTCTATCCTCTTTTGACACGAAATAAAGGAGGCTATAAGATGCCCATAAACTATGTTGGACTTAATTCGGAAACATCATTAAACAAATGATGACAGGTTCAGGAAAATATCACTCTAATCCCAAAAAATTTGCCGAGCTGCTAGACAGTAAGTTTACTTTGCCGGGAACCCGTATTAAGTTCGGCATAGATCCTATTATTGGCCTTTTTACCGGATTAGGCGATTGGTTTAGTGCCATATTATCGATCTACTTGATGTACTACGCTACCAAAATAGGCGCAACACCAGGTGTGTTGTTCAGAATGTTCATGAATATATTTATCGATCTCATTATCGGGGTCGTTCCCGTATTAGGAGATATGTTTGATATTGCATGGAAGGCCAATATTCGCAATGCTCGGTTATTGGAAAAACTGGAGGCTAGTCCCTCTCAAACTGAATCACAAAGTTCTGTAATAATGTGGGGTTTCCTTATTTTCTTGGTTTTGATCCTGACCGGCGTACTTATCCTTATCAGCTGGATGTTTGCTGAGATCTGGAAGGCTATATTTTAATTTATTTGCCATTTATAATTAGGATATAAAAATAATAAACAATTACTTAGCGCATTGAATAATATAGTTTCGATACAACCCTATTCCATTCATAATTTAATCCAGGTCTTAAAATTTACGGGACTGAGTTTCTTCTCTATTTTGTTTTTCATAAGGCCGATACGCTCTCCCAATGATAAACTTAAGTCAGCTAAAACTGGTCATCGAGTCGGTTCACACCAAATACTCTAGTTATATTGATAAAGTTTGGATGAATTTTGGGATGAGCTTTCGTTTCTCTTAGTGTATATTCCTGCAGTAGAGAAAGTTACAGGAATAAAAAATCCAAGTATGTCAAGAACGATCAAAGCACCGACAGGCAAAGAATTAAATTGTAATAGCTGGCTTACTGAAGCTCCGTTCAGGATGATACAAAACAACCTGGATCCTGATGTAGCGGAGAATCCTGAAGAACTCGTTGTGTACGGGGGCATAGGAAAAGCTGCCAGGAACTGGGAGAGTTTTGACGGTATTCTTGAGTCACTGAAATCCATGAATGATGAAGAGACCCTACTTGTGCAATCAGGCAAACCGGTTGGGATCTTCAAAACACATAAAGATGCTCCCCGTGTACTGATCGCCAATTCCAACCTTGTTCCCAAATGGGCAAACTGGGATCATTTTAATGAGCTTGATAAAAAAGGTTTGATGATGTACGGGCAAATGACAGCAGGGTCGTGGATCTACATTGGAAGTCAGGGTATTGTTCAAGGGACCTACGAGACCTTTGTATCTATGTCGAAGAAGTATTTTGGTGGAGATCTATCCGGGAAATGGGTACTTACAGCGGGGCTGGGAGGAATGGGTGGCGCTCAGCCTCTTGCCTCGAAAATGGCCGGTGCAAGTATGTTGGCCGTAGAATGCCGTGAATCCCGCATCGATTTTCGTTTGAGAACAGGCTACTTAGATAAAAAGGCAACTTCGTTGGGAGGAGCCCTGGATATCATTCAAAAATCGGTTAAAAATAAAACCCCCGTAACAGTTGGTCTGCATGGAAACGCCGCAGATATCTATCCAAAATTACTGGAAAGAAATATCCTGCCGGATGCAGTTACGGATCAAACAAGTGCGCATGACCCCCTCAATGGTTATCTGCCGCTTGGAATGTCAGTAGAGGAATGGGAGGAGAAACAAAAAACTCATCCCAAAGAAGTGATGGATAATGCTCGCAAATCCATTGCTATACAAGTTAAAGCAATGCTGGAATTTCAGGAAAAAGGATTACCGGTTTTTGATTATGGAAATAATATCCGTCAGGAAGCTTTTGATAACGGTGTTAAGGATGCGTTCAATATTCCTGGCTTTGTGCCTGAGTACATTCGCCCGCTCTTTTGTAAGGGAATAGGTCCCTTTCGCTGGGTGGCACTATCAGGTGATCCGGAGGATATCTACAAAACAGATGAAAAGGTAAAAGAACTTATTCCCGATGATCCGCATCTTCACAACTGGCTGGATATGGCTAAAGAACAAATTAATTTTCAGGGATTACCGTCACGTATTTGTTGGGTAGGATTGGGTCAGCGACACAGGCTTGGGCTGGCCTTCAACAAAATGGTACGAAGCGGTGAACTGAAAGCCCCTGTCGTAATAGGTCGCGATCATTTGGATTCCGGTTCTGTGGCAAGTCCTAATCGCGAAACCGAGGGTATGAAGGATGGTTCAGATGCAGTATCAGACTGGCCTATCCTGAATGCATTGTTGAATACTTCTTCCGGGGCTACTTGGGTTTCATTCCATCATGGAGGTGGAGTGGGTATGGGTTTCTCTCAACATGCAGGATTAGTGATAGTTTGTGATGGAACTGAAGATGCCGATAGGCGACTAGAACGCGTGCTTTGGAATGATCCGGCGTCCGGTGTGATGCGTCACGCCGATGCAGGTTATGGTATTGCGATAGATTATGCGAAAGATCATCAGCTGAACCTACCGTTTCTAAAATGAAATAATTGCATGTTTAAACTTATAGCAATAGGACCCTACAGGAAAGTAACATAAAATGTAAGAATCATGTCAAACCTTCTCATTCAAAACATATCACAAATTGCCACACCTAAACCTGGTGTTTACAGGGGTAAAGAACTCAGGGAACTTACTGTTCATAAGAGTGCAGCAGTGTACATTGTTGACGGTGTCATTAAAGCTGTGGGTTTACTCTCTGATGTTTTGGAAAAGGTTGATGGTCACCCGGATATTTTGGATGCCGAAGGCAAAGCCGCGATTCCGGGATTTGTTGACTCGCATAGCCATCTCGTATTTAGTGGCAATCGTGCCGATGAATTTGCCATGCGTTCCGCAGGGATAAGTTATGAAGAAATTGCAGAGCAGGGTGGTGGAATCGTTTCAACGGTAGAAGCTACGCGGAAAGCCTCCAAGGAGGAATTAAAAAACCTGGCTCGCATTCGATTGCAGAAAGCATTGAAGCAAGGCATTACTACCATGGAGATCAAGAGCGGATATGGTCTTGATCGTGAAACTGAAAGAAAGATGCTTGAGGTAGTGAATGAATTGAAATGTGAACAACCTATTGAACTTGCAGCAACTTTCTTGGGAGCTCACGCTGTTCCTAAAAATTCCGCTAAAGAGGAATACTTAAAAGAAATTCTAGATATGATTCCTGAGATCGCAGAAATGGCAGATTACTGTGATGTGTTTTGTGAAAAGGGATATTTTACCGTTGATGAATCCAGAAATGTGCTGGAAAAGGGTTTTGAATACGGACTCAAACCAAGGCTTCACACCAATCAGTTTAATGATATTGGTGGAGTGGAAATGGCTGTACAGCTTGGGGCAGTTTCAGTGGATCATCTTGAAGTGTTGAGCGATGAAGATGTAGAGAGACTTGCAGCATCAGAAACCATTGCTACTGTGCTTCCCGGCGTTTCGTATTTTCTGAACATACCGTATTCCCCGGCACGTAAATTATTGGATGCCGGCGCTTTGGTAGCATTAGCCACAGATTTTAATCCCGGTTCATCCATGACCATTTCTATGCAGTTGCTCATGAGTATGGCTTGTACCAAGATGGGGATGTCTGTTGAAGAAGCACTTTGTTGTGCAACTCAAAACGGAGCAAAAGCGTTAGAGAAGAATAAATTGGGGTGTATCAGCCCAGGTTTTCAAGCAGACATATTATTATTGGATACCGATAATTTTAAGAACCTCGCATATTTTTTCGGGGAAAATCACGTACATACAGTTATCAAAAAAGGAAAAGTCGAATGGGAATTGAGAGCATAAAAGAACATCTTCAACCGGTCATAGAAAAATTAAAAGGCATTCGCTCACATGATGAGTATGACCACTGGCTGATAAACGAGATCGGCTTTAAAGATGAAGATTATTTCAGAGCTGATCATGTTTTGATCGGTTGCCCACAGCATGAAGGTGTGCAAAGAAATAACGGCAGGATTGGGGCAGCAGAGGCTCCTGATAAGATTAGGGAACATTTGTATAAACTGCAGATGCCTGAAGATTCGGGTATTAAAATCTATGATGCTGGAAACATAAAAACCGACATTTTTAATAATTTGGCAGAAGAAGATATTTTGAATGAAAAGGAGTCTTCTGACGCTTTAAATAGGATTCATGATGCGCTCACTAAGTCTGTCGAGATATTCTTGAATGATGGTAAAAATGTGATCGTATTGGGTGGTGGAAACGATATTTCTTTTGCAGATGTGCGAGCTCTCTCAAATACCGTAAATGAAATTTCGGTAGTTAATGTCGACGCTCATCTTGATATGAGAATAGCGGGTGAAATGACTAGTGGGAGCCCCTACCGCAAGCTTGTGGAAGGAAACTATTTGAAGCCTGAAAATTTTTATGAATTTGGTATCCGGAAAGAAAATAACTCAAAAGAATATCTCAAAGAGGCGGAAAATCAGGGCACACATACTTTTTTCCTGCCGGATATATTGAAGGAAGGGGTGGCAACTTCATTCAAAAAGGTCATTGAAGATATTGGGGATAAATCCTTCTTTTTTGGTCTGGATATGGATGTGATTCAGGCTGCTGATGCACCAGGTGTGAGTGCATCATCACCAATAGGGTTAACCGGAAGGGAAGTCATTGATATGGTTTATATGGCCCGTCAGAAAGAGAATATGAGAATACTAGAGGTTACGGAAACCAACCCAACCTATGATATCGATGACCGAACGGTTAAGCTGGTGTCTCAGATCATATATTGCTATCTGCTTGGCTAATTTTAGTCCCAATGGACTGTGGTACCTACGTCTTCTCCGTCAACAACGATCTTCTTCAGGTTGCCGCTTTTATTCATGTTGAAGACGATAATAGGAGTTTTGTTTTCTCGGCAGAGAGTAAATGCGGTAAGGTCCATTACGGATAAGCGCCGTTTGAGGACTTCATCACCGGTTATTTGATCAAATTTGGTGGCGTCGCCATTTTTTTCAGGATCGGAATCAAAGATCCCCTCTACTCGGGTACCTTTAAGGATCACGTCGGCCTCGATCTCAATGGCTCGCAGTGAGCCTGCCGTATCAGTAGTGAAGTATGGATTACCGGTTCCGGCTCCAAAAATGACCACACGCCCCTTCTCAAGATGGCGAACGGCTCTCCGGCGGATATATGGTTCAGCTATAGCCTCCATCCGTATAGCACTCATGAGACGTGTCTGTACACCGATCTGCTCCAAAGCGTCCTGCAGAGCCATACTATTGATCATGGTTGCTAACATTCCCATATAATCGCCTTGAACACGGTCCATACCCTGAGTTGCTCCCTTAACACCCCGGAAGATATTTCCACCTCCAATTACAACAGAAACCTGAACACCGGCTTCCTGAATAGACTGTATTTCTTTGGCATACGCACTTAAGATATCAGCATCGATGCCATGGCCTTGTTCACCTAAAAGAGCTTCGCCACTGAGCTTAAGAAGTACTCGGTTGTATTTATTTCCCACGTTATTCTCGAATTTAAAATTATCAGACAAAAAAAAGGCTGTCATTTCTGACAGCCTTAAGGTAAAAAAAATTAATTAAGCGTTTTCGCCAAGTTGAAGTCGATGAAAAGCTTTAACGAGAGGGGCATCGTTCTGTTCAAGGTATTCTTTTACAGAAACGCTGTTATCCTTTACGAATTTTTGTTCAAGCAATACTCGTTCTTCGTAAAAGCGACGCAGTTTGCCTTTGGCAGCTTGCTCAGCAATGTGTTCAGGCTTACCTTCATTCAATAACTGATCTTTGGCGATCTCAAGTTCTTTTTCAACCAGAGTAGAATCAACACCGTCGCGGGTAACAGATAGAGGTTTCATAGCCGCAACCTGCATAGCAACATCTTTACCGATATCATCGTCGGTAAGGTCACCGTCAAATTCAACCAGAACACCTAACTGATTACCAGGGTGGATATAGGAAATGAGAGTACCATCGGTTGTCATGAGAACAACATTGTTGATCTCGATCTTCTCACCGATCTTTCCAACCATCTCTTCGAGATGCTTTTCGATGGTCAATCCATCAACCTCTACATTAAGCAGAGCTTCAGCATCATCGATATTGTTTTCGAAAGCAGCATTCAGGAACGTTTCAGCATCATCCTGAAACTCTTCATTCCTTGCTACAAAATCGGTCTCACAATTGATCTCAATAAGTGCAGCTTTTTTTTGGTCATCACTGATACGGCTAAGGATTAAGCCCTGATTAGCTTCGCGGTCAGCTCTCTTTTCGGAAACTTGCTGTCCTTTTTTGCGCAGATATTCAACCGCCTGGTCGAAATCACCATCTGCTTCGGCGAGGGCTTTTTTACAATCCATCATGCCCGCCCCGGTCATGTCTCTAAGTCTCTTTACGTCAGCAGCAGAAATACTCATTTTTTGAATAGTATTTATAAGTTAAAATTATTCTTCTTCGTCATTGCTGTCTGCATCTGCCTTGGCGTCTGCATTATCAGCTTTTTCTTTTTTATTATCGCCTTTGGATTTGCGGCGAGAACGTAATTTGGTTCCTTTAGCAGCATCCTTCACATCAACATCGTCACTTTCATCTTTAGCGTCAGCGGCTGCTTTTTCCATTACATCTTCTTCCTGTTGTGCTTCTCTTTCAGCATTACCTTCAATGATGGCATCAGCTATCTGAGTAGTTACAAGTTGAATAGTTCTTGCAGAGTCATCATTACAAGGTATGATGTAATCAGGGACGTCAGGGTCACTGTTAGTATCAACCATGGCAATAATTGGAATATGAAGCTTGATGGCTTCATTTACGGCAAGGTGCTCTTTTATAATATCTACAACAAAAATGGCACCCGGCAGGCGACCCATATTTTTGATACCACCCAGGGCATCATTCAACTTGTCCTGTTCCCTTTGAAGCATCAAACCTTCTTTTTTGGTCAGTTCTTCGAAAGTACCGTCAGTTTTCATCTTTTCAATTTCCTCCATACGGGAAATACTCTTGCGAACGGTACTGAAGTTAGTAAGCATTCCACCCATCCAGCGGTGAGTAATATGTGGCATTCCACATCTGAGCGCTTCAGTTGTAATGATCTCGGTAGATTGCTTCTTGGTTCCTACAAATAGGATGGTCTTACCGGCCCTTGCAAGTTTTTGAACCTCATCGAGGGCTTCTTGCATGTAATTACGGGTTTTTTTCAGGTCGATGATGTGAATCCCGTTGCGCTCCATAAAGATGAAGTCTTTCATTTTAGGATTCCATCGGCGGGTAAGGTGACCGAAGTGTGCGCCTGACTTAAGCAGGTCTTGTATAGATGCAGCTTTTGGCATAATATAAATATATGTGTTTAGGTTAATCCTCTATGTGGGTCCTCCCCGAGCGTAAATCCTGAGTCAATTAGGCCCAGAACACCATACGCCGAGTCACCACATATGTGTGATTGAGTTATAGTGTAGATATAGGTTAAAGAGTGGATGGTTATTTGTAGACCAAAAAACCATCTCCAGATAACGAATATCGGAATTATCTTTTAGAGAACTGGAATTTCTTACGAGCTTTAGGCTGACCGTATTTTTTACGTTCTACCATTCTGTCATCACGAGTAAGAAGTCCGTGTCCTTTAAGGATACTGTGTAATTCTTCGTTTTCTCCATCAAGAGCACGTGCAAGGGCGTGTGATATAGCTCCGGCCTGACCGGTGCTTCCGCCGCCACGAACTGTGATCTTAATATCGTATTTGCCATCTGTTTCAGTAACAGTGATAGGCATAAGTGCGATATTGCGACGTGCTTTTACTGGAAAATATTCTTCAATTGGTTTGTGGTTGACCAAGATGTCGCCTTTGCCTGGTTGTATGTATAAGCGGGCTGTTGCGGTCTTGCGTCGTCCTATGTAATTCGCTTGTGCCATTTAATTAATTCTGGATGGATTAAAGCTCGATGATTTCTGGTTCTTGTGCAGTATGCGGATGTACCGGACCTGCATAAACTCTCAGGTTGGTAGCGATTTTATTTCCTAATTTTGTTTTAGGAAGCATTCCCTTGACAGCAGTAGTTACCAGAGAAGTTGGATCCTTCTCGAGCATTTCAGCTGCTGTAGTATAACGCTCACCGCCTGGGTAAAAAGTGTGACGGAAATACGTTTTATCCGTCATTTTTTTGCCGGTCAATTTTACTTTTTCCGCATTGATGACGATCACATTGTCGCCGGTATCCATATGCGGAGTAAAAGTTGGCTTGTTCTTACCTCTCAAAATTTTTGCGACCTCGCTACTCAGTCTCCCTAAGGGCTGGTCTTCAGCGTCAAAAAGAACCCATTTTTTCTCAATGTCTTTGGGTTTCGCTGAATATGTCTTAAAACTTAATGTGTCCACGATTAAACTCGTTTATTTTGTCTTATTGGAAAGTCGAACAAGATAGAATTTATTCTTGATGATTTCAATATAAGAAAGCAGAATAATTTAAAAGAGCCGTATACGAGAAAAAGCAGATGAGGTCAATTGCCAAAGAAATTGATTAGCTGATATATCACGTAAATTGATATTGTAAATAGAGACTAGTTAAAGACAATACGTAAAAAAAATTGTACCTTTAGCTTGCATATTAAAGTAAATGTAAACAGATCATAAAATGAGCGACAAACTGAAAAATACCAGAGTTGAATTCGAAACAGGTTCAGGAAAGGCGTTTTTGTACAGCCTGCAAAAACTTAAAGAGCAGGGTTATGATAACGTTGCCAAACTTCCTTTTTCCATAAAGATATTACTAGAGGCTGTTCTAAGAGAATTTGACGGATATACGGTAACCGAGAAAGACATAAAATCTATTGCTAACTATAATGCAAAGGATCCTCAAGGTGAGATTCCTTTCAAGCCTTCAAGGGTAGTATTACAGGATTTCACAGGTGTGCCTGCCGTTGTAGATCTGGCAGCACTTCGCTCTGCCATGGAACGCATGGGTGGTAAGGCCACCGATATTAACCCACAGGTTCCTGTAGATCTGGTTATTGACCACTCAGTACAGGTAGATATGTTCGGACAGGATTATGCTCTTGAGTTTAATGTGGAAAAGGAAATGGAGCGTAACCGTGAACGGTACGAATTTCTTAAATGGGGCAAAGAGGCTTTTGATAATTTCCGTGTTGTACCTCCGGGTCGTGGTATTGTTCATCAGGTAAACCTTGAATATTTAGGTCGTGGGGTGTTTACAAGAGAGGAAGAAGACGGAACAACTACAGCTTATCCTGATACCTTGGTTGGAACTGACTCGCACACAACTATGATCAACGGGCTTGGAATACTCGGATGGGGTGTTGGCGGAATTGAAGCGGAAGCGGCCATGCTTGGTCAACCGATTTCAATGCTGGTACCTGAAGTGGTTGGTATGAAACTGACCGGAAAACTTCGAGAAGGTATCACCGCGACCGACCTAACACTGACTGTGACTCAAATGCTTCGCCAGCATGGGGTAGTCGGTAAGTTTGTAGAATTTTATGGTGACGGACTCAGTAATATGAGTTTGCCAGACCGTGCAACTATCGCGAATATGTCTCCTGAATATGGGGCAACCATGGGTTTCTTCCCGGTTGATGAAGAAGCACTTCGTTATATGAGAAGAACCGGTCGTTCCGAAGAACTCGTTAAGCTCGTGGAAGCTTATACCAAGGAGCAGGGATTATTCAGAACAGATGATACTCCAGATCCTGAATTCTCTTCCACGCTTGAGTTGGACCTGAGCACCGTTGAAACATCACTGGCAGGACCAAAACTTCCTCATGATCGCATCAAGTTGAGCAATATGAAGAAAGCTTTTGAAAACTCCCTAACTAGCGATAATCCTACCATGGGTTTCAACCTGGCTAAGGAAAAACTGGCCAACAAAGGTATTTATAAAAACGGTCAGGAAATTGAAATGAAGCACGGTGATGTGGTTATTGCTGCAATCACCTCATGTACCAACACTTCTAACCCAAGCGTAATGCTGGGAGCTGGTATTGTTGCGAAGAAAGCCGTGGAAAAGGGGCTTAAAGTTCCGGCCTACGTCAAAACTTCTCTTGCACCGGGTTCACGGGTTGTGACAGAATATTTGAAAGAAGCCGGTCTGACTGAATACATGGATAAGCTAGGATTCAACCTGGTTGGCTATGGATGTACGACATGCATCGGTAATTCAGGACCATTACCGGAAGAAGTAGAGCGTGCCATCAAAGAAGGCGACCTTATCGCTGCCGGTGTTCTTTCCGGTAATAGAAACTTTGAAGGCCGAATTCACCCTTGGGTGAAAGCAAACTACCTGGCATCACCACCGCTGGTTGTTGCGTATGCATTGGCCGGAAGCGTTGATATTGACCTTGCTGAGGAGCCACTTGGTCAAGATAAAGATGGTAACGATGTATATCTGAAGGACATTTGGCCAACAACGGCAGAAATTGCAGAGCATCTTGATGCTGCAATTCGCCCTGAGCTTTTCGAGAAGATGTATGGTGATATCTTTGAATCTCCAACCTGGGAGGAAATACCGGTATCCGGTGGCGACCAGTTCGATTGGAGCGAAGATTCAACATACATTCAGGAGCCTCCATTCTTTATGGGAATGAGTGAAGAACCTGAACCTATCAAGCCTATTAAAGGAGCAAGAGCTCTTGTAAAGGTAGGTGATTCTATCACCACAGACCACATCTCACCTGCGGGTAATATCGCAGAAGATTCTCCGGCTGGTGAATACCTTAAAGAGCATGGAGTTGAGAAAGCTGATTTCAACTCATACGGTTCACGCCGCGGTAACGACCGTGTAATGACTCGGGGTACATTTGCAAACGTGAGGTTTAAGAATCAGTTGGCTCCGGGCAAAGAAGGTGGTTACACTAAATATTTCCCTGATGATGAGATCACAACTATTTATGATGCCTCTCTTAAATACAAAGAATCAGGAACGCCACTTGTTGCATTGGCCGGAACGCAATACGGAACCGGTTCATCCCGTGACTGGGCTGCCAAAGGTACAGCCTTATTAGGAGTGGAAGCAGTTATTGCAACGTCTTACGAGCGAATTCACCGTTCAAACCTGATACAAATGGGAGTTCTTCCATTGCAGTTCAAAGAAGGTGAAACCGCTGATGATCTTGGCCTTGATGGATCAGAAACCTTCGACATACATGTTGATGATTCAGTGCAGGCTCAAGACGAGATCAAAGTTACAGCTACAAAAGAAAACGGAGAAGTGATCGAGTTTATGACCGATTGCCGAATTGATACCCCGGTTGAAGTAGATTACTACCGAAATGGTGGAATTCTGCACACAGTATTGCTGGATTATCTTAAGGAAAGTAAAGGCGAGAGCTAGATCTTAATCTGCATAAGAAGTTATTAAAGGCACAGTCTCTATAAGGCTGTGCCTTTTTTATTATAAAGTACTCATCGAATTTTGTAGAGAATAATCAATATATTGGTTCAGAATATTTAGAATCGGGAACTAAATAGGTTGAAACGTGGAAACAAAAGGTATTAGAGAAGATCGATTGGCAGCGGGTAACGATGCTCTTTCAAAAGTTATAGAAAGTTTAAACAGGACATTGGATCTGAACGAGGTTCTATTGAAATGTCTTGAAGCTGTCAAAATTGCATTGAACTCAGAAGCGAGTTCACTGATGCTGCTTGATAAAGACCGGCAGATGCTTAAAGTCAGCATGGCAACAGGGCCTGTCAAAGATGAAATTAAAGGTGCTACCATTCCCAAAAATAAGGGCATTGCCGGTTGGGTTCTGAATAATAATGAGCCATACATCTCCAACGATGTGGACCATAATGAGATCTTCTGGAAAGAACTGAGTCCGGCCTTTAAAACACGAAATATTATTTGTGTCCCACTCTGGGATGCAAATGGTAAAGTCTTTGGGATTTTGGAAGCTATAAACAAAGTAGACAATCTCTCTTTTGATGAAAGTGACCTTTACACCTTTGATTCACTTGCCTTACAGGTCTCTTCAGCTATTGAGCGTTCAAAAGTATATGAAGCACAGGTGCAGCAGTTGGGGCAAAAGAAAGAGTATATCTCTGAGCTCCATCACAGATTAAAGAATAGCTTGTCTGTCATCAGTGGATTGATAGAGTTTGATATAGATGATGTTAAAGATGAAAAAGCGCGTTACCTGCTAACCTTTACAAATAGTCGCATCCGAACGCTGGCAAAGGCTCATTCCGCACAATCAGAGGGAAAGGGTGAAGATCATATTGAATTGGACGAGTACATAAGGGACATTATTAAAAATGCTGAGAATACCTTCAATGATTTTGATAAGAGAATAGCTGTAAATTCCAACCTGATCCCAACCATATTAGATCTTAACCGATCGATTCTGTGTGGACTCAGTGTAAATGAGCTGCTTCTGCACGAGTTATCTCGATTGATGGAAGATGAAACAGTGACAGAGGTTAATGTTAAGCTTGAAGAATCTGAAAGTGCTGAAGTTAAGATAACGATAGAAACAACAGGTTCAGAGGATGAAGAAGTTGCTGGATTGAAAAACGGAAACCCCAACAGCCGGTTCATAGTTAAATCTTTGATAAACAAACTGGATGGTAAGATCGAACACTCGTCCACAGGAGCGGGAAGTAAAACCATGATCTCCTTTCTAAGGTAGGCTTCAGATCCACCATTTATCAAGTCCGCGCATGGTAAAAAGTTGAGCGACTTTTTTACTAAGCGGCTCCTTTAGCAGTGTTCTAATAATGAGATCTCTGCATAACGGGATCCTTGTTTTTCGACCAAGCATCATGTTTAATTCTGCTCGTTTTGCAACCTTCCGTGTTATCTTTCTCTGCTTGTCTGAATACTTCTTTAAACCTAGACCTATATTCCTGCCGGAAAGCGCTTCTGAAATCTTCCAGGTATCCAGCCAACCGAGGTTCATGCCTTGGCCTCCAACCGGGCTGACTATATGAGCTGCATCACCAGCAAGAATGACGCGATTCTTTACAAAAGTTTCTGCGATGAAGTGCTGTACACCAAAACTACTGATCATAACACTGGTTATGCCTTTTAAGTCGTGATCAATACGCTTTTTTACCAAGCTCACGATGATCTGAGTGTCGGGTTTTTCGATATATTCATTTGTCTTAACCACCCAGCGTCTCATTCCATTTGGGAGAGGAAAGGACTCGATCAAACCTTCGGGGAGCAAATAAACTGCAGCATCGGTACCGAAATCTGTGTTGTCCTCAAAATCACCCATTACATAAGTATCATCGTAGCGCTTTCCTGAATAATGAATAGAGGATCGCTGGCGAACAAGGCTGTTTTTCCCATCGCACCCGACCAGGTAATCTGTAGTGATGGTTTTGTTATTTCCTTGCAGATCATTGTATTTAATTTTGATATGATCTTCATGCTGTTTGAGATCTATGAATTCAGCCTGCGTAATAAGGGCTTTTTGATCCAGTTTGTTCAATTCATTTCTTAATATTTTTTCCGTCGTAAACTGAGGGCAGGCTAAAATATAATTATGCGGTTTAGGACAATCATCAAAAACGATCTCACCTAATACCTGATCTGAGCTTAGGGCAAAACCTTTTCTGATCTTTAACCCTTCTTCAAGGAATGTCTCAGTGATATTCACCTTATCAAAAAGTTCTAGAGATACAGGGTGTATTCCTAATGATCTCGAATCAGGAACAGGATCTTTTCTTTTTTCAAGTACCAGGCATTTAATACCTTTTTTTATCAAGGAAATGGCAAGAAACAAACCAATAGGTCCGCCACCGATAATGACGACCGGTATGTCAGGCTGATCATTTTTCATGAGTAAGAAAAAGTCTGAATGGGAAAGCTCTTTTTACTTTCCAGGTCTGAGGTATAAGTTCTTTGAGTTCTTGTTTTTTAAAACTTCGTCGAATTGAAGTTAGACCATCTTTTGTGATAAAAGAATTCCGAAAAAAAAGTCTTGAAAACACACTGAATAAAAAATAGCCAATAGTACTTCTCTCAATATCATTGAAAATGGCTTTTCTTCTGCAAAGTTGTTCAGTTTCTTGCAGAAGCTTCAGGATCTCTTTATCAGGTAAATGATGAAGGACATGATTTGATATCACTATATCGTATGTAAGACCGTCTGCAAGAAGATCAGTTGAAGTGCATTGTAGCCATTCTGTCTCAGAATTAGGGTAATTTTCCTGGCAATAGGTGAAAGCTCTCTCATCGGGATCTACTGCAGTTATTTTGATGCTATGGCCATCTTTGCGGGCCCACCGTTCAATACTCCTTGTAATATCTCCACCGCCAAAACCAATATCGAGTAAGCTTGACTCATCTTGGGATTCCAAAATTGGTCTGATCTCGTTTATATAAAGCATCCTCCATTTTGAGACCAGCCTGTTAACATAATGAAACTGCCGGTAGGTATGGTGGAGTTTGAGAATGTTACAATTCTCCTTATCCATTTCTTCGACTAACCCCGGTTCTCTATTAGCTAGAAACATAGTTTAATGATCAGGATGGTAAACTGTAAAGAAACCGCTTTCAATAGTCAGGCCGGGACCAAAAGCCATGGAGATTATCTTATTACTGTTATTAAGTTCACTGTCCAGTATATCCTTTAAAACAAATAGTACGGTGGCACTGCTCATATTTCCATAATCAGCTAAGATCTTGCGAGATGATTCTATCTGTTTTTCACTCAATTGAAGGTTTTCCTGAATTTTGTCTAAGATCGATCGCCCCCCGGGGTGAATGGCCCAAATGTCTACCTCATCCTTATTAACGGGATATTGTTTGTAAATAGGACTGAGTGCTGCACTTAAATTACTTTTTATGATTTCCGGAACATATTTGGATAAGACCATATCAAAGCCTGTGTCTCCAACGGTCCATGCCATATCCTGTTCACCTTCGGTAGCGAGCGCAGAGGCAAACCCCTGCATTTCGAATGCTCTTTTCTTGGGTTCAGTGGAAGAAATGAGCATACCCGCTGCACCATCTGCAAAAACGCTGCCTGAGATTAGGCTGTCTGTATCATTTTTCATCTGAAAGTGAAGCGTGCAAAGTTCAGCACTGACCAACAATACATTAGCATTTGGATCAGACTCACAAAAAGATTTGGCCATTTTCATAGCTGGGAATGCGCCAAAACAACCCATAAACCCAACATGAAAACGCTGAGTAGAAGGCTTCAACTTCAGCATTTTGACGATCTCGTAATCAGGCCCGGGTGCATAGAAACCGGTACAGGAAACTGTGATGACATGCGTGATATCATTAGAAGAGATATGCTGGTTATCCGCAAGTAGTTTTCGGGCCACATCCACAAAAAGTTTTTTGGACTCTCTGGCATACACCTCATTTCGGGCTGCGGTGCCGGGTTCATTCTTTACAGATCCATTAAAAAAAAGTTCTCCGTGGTCTCCAGGCACAAAATCTTTAACAACTGAATGCCTTTTTTTTATTCCCGATTGAGAGTAGACCCGGTGAATAATAGCCTGGGTCTTTCGATTGGAGCCTACATGCTTTTTCATTACTTCCCGTATGTGCTGTTGGTCACTAGAGAATGATGGCACCGAGGTTGCTATGTCATGAACGAAAATGGCCATTGATCAGAATAAAATTATATTAGTTTACTCAAAAAACCTTTACAAAGCCAAGTTCATTCAATAGGGCGGCTCTAAAATGATCCCAGATCTCTGAGGTTTCCTTTAGTTAATTTGTTGAAACGGTAATTGTGAAGAACGGCGGCAACAGTCAAACCACTTATTAAGCCGATCCAGAGTCCTTCCGGGCCAATATTTCTAATGATCCCGAGATAATATCCGACCGGGAAACCGATCAGCCAGTATGATATGAAATTCACCACCATAGGAATTCTGGTGTCTTTGAGTCCCCTTAGTGCTCCAAATCCACCTACCTGCAAACCATCTGAGATCTGAAAGACAGCTGCCATGAAAAGCAGGGAAACGGCCACCGTTGCCACTTCAGGATCTTTGGTGTAAATACTGATGATCAGGTCAGGGGCAAGAAAGAGTAAGATAGCGGTCAGTGTCATAACGCCAGCGCATATGCCAATACCAACAAAGCCCCTGAATCGGGCTTTTTCTACAGACCCTTGCCCAAGGGAGAAACCAACGCGCTGAGATATTGCCATTGACAGGCCTAAAGGAATCATGAACATGGCTGAAGCTACATTGATCGCGATCTGGTGGGCTGCGGCGGCTTTTATACTCAATGAACCCATAAGCAAGCTGACTGCAGCAAATAGCAGTATTTCCATAGAAGAACTTACTCCGTTGGGGATCCCGATCCTTATCAATTCACGGATATATTTCCATTCCGGTCCCTTGGTACGTGCAAATATATTGAACCGCTTAAAAGGTTTAAACGATGCCGTAAAGGCAACAAAGACCACAGCTTCAAATAAACAGACAATCGAAGTTGCATAACCTGTACCAACAGCTCCAAGTTCTGGAAAACCAAGTTTGCCGTACATTAGTACATAATTGGCTCCAATATTAACGAGAAGGGCCCCAATAGCTATATACATAGCGGGTTTAGTAACTGAAAGACCTTCACTGAAATACCTGATTCCTGAGTAAACCAATAATGGTAAGGTTCCCCACGAAATAGCTTTCAAATAACTGCCGGCAATAGGAATGATCTCAGGTGTGACGTTGAGCCAATGCATAATTATTTCAATATTCCTGAGTAGAAAAAATGCAGGGATCGAAAGTAACAGGATCAACCATAACAACTGTCTCGCACTTTTGCCGATCTCTTCAAATTTTCTGGCACCTAAAAATTGCGAAACCACCGGGTTAATAGCGATGAGCGTAGCCATACAAAAAATGGCAATAGGCATAAAAATCGCATTTCCGATGGCTACAGCCGCAAGATCAAGTGCAGAGAGATTCCCTGCCATAACGGTATCTGTGAAGTTAAGGCCCATGCTGATCAGCTGAGTAGCGATAATAGGACTGCCGATCTGAAGGAGTTTTTGCCCTTCTTTCTTTATATCTTTTTTGGAGTGTCTCATAACGGAAGGCTGCAAATGTACGCACTAATGAGATCAAAAAAGTATAGTAATTACCGTTTATTGGATTTTAAAATTGGTAATATGATGGAAAAGGTACTTCCTTCACTTATGGTACTTTGGAAGGTTATCTGTCCGCCGTGTTCGGTTATTATCTTTTTAGCTATGGCGAGACCCAGTCCGGTTCCACTGGATTTGGTGGAAAAATTTGGAACAAAGATCTTATCGCGGCTTTCCTCGCTAATTCCTTCGCCGGAATCCGTAACCGAAATAGTGACCAGGCCCTGTTTTTGGTCATAAAAGGTGCTAAGCTGAATTCTTCCTCCCTTAGGCATCGCTTCACGAGCATTTTTTACCAGATTGATCAACACTCTTCGGAGTTCCTCTTTAACTCCATCAACCCATAATTCTTGCTCGGTAAGTAGTATTTGCAGGTGCATATCTCTCTCGGTTCCGTAAAGATCACCTATTTGTGAAACAAGTTCGTTTATTTCGACGGGATTAAATTCCTGTTCTACTGGTTTCGCGAATTTTGAAAAATCAGAGGCGATCTTGTTAAGAGATTCAATTTGTTCGATGATATTTTTTGTAAGCGATCGGATCTTTGGTTTAAGTTCAGAAAGGTCCCCTTCTGACTGACTGATCTGTCGCTCCAGATGCTGAAGATTGAGTTTCATTGGTGTTAGAGGATTCTTGATCTCATGTGCCACCTGTTGTGCCATTTCTTTCCATGCGGCTTCGCGTTCTGCTTCTGCAAGATCTGATTGCAGATCCTTGAGACGGTACACCATTATATTATAGGCGTTTATCAGGGATCCGATCTCGTCTTGGCTTTTAACCGGCAGTGTTGTTTCAAGATCCCCGCCTGAGATCTTTTTAAGCCCTTTTCTAAGAGCTTCTAATGGAGATGTTAATTGAGTAGAGATCAATGATGCTCCAAGGATAAAGAAACTGAAAATAAGAACGAATAGCCCGATCAAATAACTTGTGGTTGTCAACAGTTGTTCGTTGAATACAGGGGCTTCCAGAAATGTTGGGATAGAGACCACGCCGGCTATTTCACCGTTTTCATCAAGCCATGGTTGATAGCCAATCAGTAATTCCTGATTACCAAGTGTTAGTCGACGTGTGACCTGACTGTTTCCTCTGTTATAAATAGAATAATAGACATCCCAAGGCAATAGATTGGGTAGTAAATGTTGATTGTAGATCTGACCGGTCGTTGAAATATCAACAACGTGATTTCTGTATAGAGAAGCATCCGCATCAAGGGTAGAAGCGAGAGAATATAACGGAATATCTGAATTGTTATCATCCAGATCGCTATTGGTAATGGCCTCTGTAAGGTTGTCGATCTTTTGCAGAAGCTCATTCTGGACTGAATTTTGATTCTGATTCTTAACTGTATAGTAGGTTGTAATGATAAGGGCCAGTAAGCATGCCAGGGAGGCCAATATAAACCGATCGATCAGGCGATCCCTGAATCGTTTATTCGGTGAAATGAATATCATATCACTTTTCCAGTAAGCAATGCCGAGGATTAATGCGCCCCCCACTAAAACCACAAAATAGAACCTAAGGATCGAAAAGAAGTGGTTATTGAAACCAGCTTTTTTAGTGGCAGCCCTTATGATCTGTTCATCTGTGGTAGCTATGAAATATTCCTGTATGGTTTGTCCTGCCAATACCTGATCTCTGTAAATTATTTTTTCCTGTCGTACTTTTTCACTGAGTTCTTGAGGAAGGCTTAAATAACCGGGTAAATCGAGGGGAGGTCCAACAATATTCTTACGTGCGCTAACGCCATTAAGATATTCTGTGACACTGATTGATGAACTCCATTGTTCATTGTTCTGCATGGCCATGACAGCTCTCAATGGTTTCTCAAACTGAGGGCGCTCACGATAGACTGAGCACAGGATCCATCCAATGCGTGTCTCTGTGCTGTCAATATCATAAATAGGTATCCAGGCTCTTCGGAAGGAAGAATATAAAGAGGCCACTTCATTAAGTGGAGTTTCCCTGATAATGGGCCTTAGGTTCTCAAATCGAATTTGTTCAGCTTCAAAAGGAATTACGAGAGAAAACATATTAAAAGCACGGGTCCAGGCCGGTGAATTCAGGTCCGAAGAATAATCACTGATGATCTCACCGGTGCTATTTATGAGTTGAGCAGAAATAGAAAATGTTTCCCAATCATCTTGAATCAGTCTTTCAGTTGTCTGTCGGAATATGTTATCGACCAATGGTCTGTTTGATTTTAGGTCTTCGGCATCAAGTATGGTCAGTTGTTGTTGGAGATCTATCAAAAGTGAGCGCGCAATTCGTTCTGCTTCGGTGGCTTCTTCAGTAGTAAATTGTTCCGCAGCCGTTTCCATTTCGCCCTGTAGTCTTTCAGAGTAACCCCGGTAAATGGCAATGTAGCTGACTCCGACTGCTATAAAACTGATAAGTAAAAACAACCTTAATTGAGAGGTTTTTAATAATAGAAGGGGATCTTTAGAAGATTGGAAAAGAAATGTGAGAACTGTTCCAAATACAAAACAGGAAATGACGATGAGTGCATTGATATGTAAGCTGAAAAAGTTGGAATAGAATAGGATATATGCTCCGGAAACGTACCCTATTGCCAATGATAGCAAGACTGAGACCATTTTTTTATCATCTAACCTGACCACAAACCAACCAATCAACCCGATCATAATGATGGAGGAGATAGATAGAATTCCGGTAGATATATAAAAAACAAGGGTAGGGAGTTCGGGCAGCACCTCAAGATCAAGTACAGGAATAGCAGTATTCAGGATGGTCTGATAAGCTTCGTTGTAGATAAAAAACAAAAGAAGAGAACTCAAAAGGCCTGAAAAAATGCCCGTGGCTATTTGAATGAATGAGGAAGAGAGCTGAATTTCAATTGAGCCGATAGCAAGTGCTTTAAAAGTAACTACTGTTAGTAAAAGCACAAAAATTGAGTGCAGACAATATGTGAATAGGAGGTGCAGGTTTCCATTTGATACCTCAGTTTGCAAACCAAGTAATTCCAGCCAGTCGGTATTAACTACTATGTTTACAAAAAATACCCATGCAATGAGTACGGCAAGCAACTTCAAGAAGAATGAGCTCCAAAAGCGCAAATTTTCAGAAATGGCGATCAGCAATAGGGTCGTAAAAAGCATGATGACCGCCCAGAATCCTACCCGATAAAGAAAGTGAAGCTGTTTTTGGGATGAGATAAATGTTTGGCCGTCTGAGGGTAGGGTATAAGCTAAGCCAACAGAATCTGTGCCAGATAGATGTAGTGGTTCGCTAAAGGTGATATTTGCAGGAGGGGATTCAAAAAAACTAAATCGCACCGGATAGTCGTTTTCCGGTTGAAAGAGTTTTGATGGGTCAAGCTCAGTACTGTTTCCAATAGATAATAAGTTCGACTGCTGAATCTTACTTCGGCTAACCTGGTAATAGCGGACAATTGAATCCTGCTCCGCGATCGGTAACCTGTTTATGTACTCCAGGTAGGTTACATTGTTATCTCTACCAATACGCATATGGGGGAAATTCTGCAGGTTACCTATCAAAGCAGGGAACTTTTCTATACCAAACTCAGTCCATGCAATTAGTGAGGTATCCCGGAATACAGATAAACCCCAAAATTGCCGGTCTTTTTCCAGTTCAGTAAAAAATAACGGAAATTCAGAAGTACCTAGTGAATTGACCAGTTTCTGCGTCAGTTGTTGATTTTCGGATCTAAAAGTGCGCTGGTATGAGTTGAAGTTGTTTACAGCTTCACTGACAGAGTGCTTGGTTAAACTGGCTTCAAGTTCGGTAAAATTATCTGGACGGACCCGGAGTTCGAATATGCCATATGCGATAGATGTAAAGATCAGAAGAAAAGCGAGGATCTTTATTTTTCGCCCCGGAATATATGTGAGTCGTGATATGCCCATAAAATAATATGAGCGTAAATTAAGGTGTAATCAAGTTTGGGATCTCATTATCATCTTTGCCATTTAAAACAGAAATGATGGCCTCTGCAGCTAGCATTCCAATGTCTTCACGCGTGCGATGTGTAGCGCTGGCAATATGAGGAAGTAACATAGTGTTGGGAGCTGACAATAGTCTTGGGTGAACTCCCGGTTCTTTTTCAAAGACATCGAGAGCAGCACCGGCGATGACATTGTCATGCAGAGCCTCTGCTAAGGCGGCTTCATCGATCACTGCCCCGCGTGAAATATTGATGAGCAAGGCATGTTCTGGCATATGCTTGAGAAAGTCAGTATCAACCAGATGAAAAGTGCTTTCTGTAAGTGGACAGTTTAGACTTAATACATCACTTTGTTCTGCCAGCTTTATGGGGTCTTTAATATATTTGGCATCCAATCTACTTTCTGTGTTGAGATCCAACCGGCTGCGATTGTGATAGAGAATATTCATCCCAAACGCCTTTGCACGATTAGCGAAAGCCTGGCCGATCCTTCCCATTCCGATAATCCCAAGGTTTCTGTCACGAAGTTCCATTCCCAAAAAGCCGAGAGGTTCCCACCCATCAAAATTTCCATTTCTGAGATATTTTTCAGCCTCTTTAAGCTTTCTGGAAAGCGCAAGTAATAGGCCCATGGCATAGTCACCGCATGCCTCAGTAAGTACATCAGGAGTGTTGGCAACTTTTATTCCGAGTGAATGAGCTGCCGTAATATCAATATTATCATATCCCACGGCAAAATTTGCAACGACCTTCAGGTTCGTGCCTTTTTTAAGCACGCTTTCAGAAACCGGTACTGACAACATGCACAACAACGCGTCAAATTTTTCTATCTCTTCTAACAGGTTTTCCTCAGACTGAAATAAACCTTTTTCACCAACTGTAACATCTCCAAACTCCCGTAAGTGTTTGATAACTGTTTCAGGAATGGGTTCGGTGATCAATATTTTTGGTTTCTTCTTATTCAAATATAATTATTGATCTTCGTTCTTAATATGTGTGACCTTCGCATCGTTCCACATACGTTCAATGCCGTAAAAATCTCTTTTCTCTTTACTCATTATGTGCACCACAATATTGACAAAATCCAATATAACCCATGAGCGCCCCTGAAGGCCTTCTTTCTTCCAGGCTTTTTCACCTATCTTTTCAAGCATATCTTCTTCAACGGCATCAGCCAAAGCTTTGATTTGAACATCTGATGTACCGTGGCATACTACAAAATAATCGGTCAGAGTGGTCAGTTCAGAAACGTCCAGCAGGGTAATGTCTTTACCCTTCCGGCTTAGTAAAGCTTCTGTAATTACCTCCACCATTTCCTGTGAATCAGGAACCTCGTCAGAGTAGGCGTTTTCAAATTGTTGTTTACTTTGTTGCTTGATATCTGTCATATGGAATTAGTCTGTATTTAATTTTTCGTAATCGTGGCCTATAACAACACTTACATCCAAATAGAAATCCGGAGATGACTCTCTTATTACATTTTCTTCTGAAATGCCCAATGCATTTGCTACCCGATAGGCATTATCCATTACCCCACTTCGTGAGATCACAATGGTTTCTTGCAGATCAAAGCTCTCAAAATTTCCAGTTTCAACTACATCGAAACCATTTGAGCGTAATAATCCGGTGTAGGCGTTAGCAATGCCGGGGACTCCACATCCATTCAAAACTTCAATTTGAATGATATTACTGATGAGTTTAGCCTGTGTTTCAGACCTCTCGTTAAATATTCTAGGGTAAATGATCCGGGTAAACAGTGAAATAGCCAACACCAGCAACAGGACACTCAAGAATCCTATTGCAGCATTAAGATAAAGTTCGTTGGTACCGGATGATTGCTTGTCGTCTGTTTCTGCCATTAATTAGAACAGTACTAGTACCAAGGGTTATAACGGTCATAGCCATGCATGCCAAAACCTCTGTTAAACATTCCATATCCGCTATTATAGTAGCCATACCCTTGTGGTAATTGTTGGTACTGTAATCTTATGTGTGCGTTATCGCTGATCTTATAATTCAGCTCAGCATTTCGGATAAGGATCTCTCCATTTAAATTATTATTGGTATTCACAAAGTCAGATCCGCCAAACGGAGAGTGAAGAAATGAAACATCCACACGCCCTGTCAGGTTATCTGAGAACATAATATTAACTGTATTGGTGTAAGAATTCACATTTTGATAGCTACCCCCAACTGAGCCAAAATTCATTGAGTACGAGTGACTCATGGATACTTTGTTTTGGAAAAAATCATTCAGCCATGTCTGAACAGTGGGTGCATTAGAGTTAATGATAGGTCCCGAATATTCATAAGACATTGAAAGATCCTGACGCAATTGGGCTGACAACTGGGTGCTTAATAGTACTCCTATAATAAAAGTCGCAAAAAATAATTTCTTCATAGTGCTCACAATTTTATTGATCAACGTTAGAGCAAATCTTTTCTTGTTTAAGTATAACGAATTGGGTTCTAATAATAAACATCCCGATAAAACCGGATAGATTGAAATCCCACTAAAAAAAGCATATCTTATCCAACTTTGCAACAGTACCGAAAACAGATAAAAATCTAGATGAAGCTCACCGATTTTAAATTTGAGACTGACGACTTTAATATTCCTGAAGAACCCCTTGAGAAAAGAGATTCAGCAAGGCTGATGGTTCTGAATAGAGAGGAAAAAACAATTGAACACACAACATTTTCGGAAATCCATAAATACATCAATGAAGGTGATGTAATGGTGTATAATAACACCAAGGTCTTTCCGGCCAGGTTGGAGGGAAAGAAAGAAAAGACCGAAGCGGATATCGAAGTGTTTCTTCTTAGGGAGCTGATGCCTGAGAATATGCTTTGGGATGTATTGGTTGAGCCGGCGCGTAAAATACGTATCGGTAATAAACTGTACTTTGGCGATGAAGACGAGGAACTGATGGCAGAGGTGGTGGATAATACCACATCGCGCGGAAGAACTATTCGTTTTTTATACGAAGGTCCAAATCAAGACTTATATGACAGGCTTGATGAGCTTGGCAAAATGCCACTGCCTCCTTATATAGAAAGAGAGCCGGTTGAGGCGGACAAAGAAAGATATCAAACTATATTTGCTACAGAGCGTGGTGCTGTCGCAGCTCCTGCTGCAGCAATGCATTTTACTCCTGAATTGGTAGAGAAGATCAAAAATAAAGGGGTAGAATTTCTGCCGACTACGCTTCATATCGGATGGGGAATCTTCAGAAATGTTGAGGTTGAAGATCTGACCAAGCACCGAATGGATTCTGATAATTACTTTATTTCTAAAGAAACGTCAGACAAGATCAATGAAACACTCAAAAAGAAAAAAAATCGTGTAATTGCGATCGGTTCTAGTCCAACACGAACTATTGAGACGAGTGTAATGGCGAGCGGAATGTCTAAGCCGGGAACCGGGTGGACAGATAAATTCATTTATCCTCCTTACAACTTTAAGATTACAGAAGGTTTGATCATTAATTTTCACCAGCCTGAATCTACCCGATTGATGCTTGCAGCTGCTTTTGCTGGTTACGACTTTCTGATGGAAGCTTATGAAGAGGCTAAAAAAGAAAATTACCGGATGTTTGCGTTCGGTGACGCAATGTTGATCCTGTAAATGACTACGCTGTCGCTAATAATACCGGCAGCAGGGTCGGGTGTGCGTATGGGGAGGGATATTCCCAAACCATTTATAGAGATAAAGGGAAGGGCAATCTTGCAACGCACGATTGACAAATTCATAAACATTCAAGGGTTAAGACAGATAATTGTAGTTGCCTCCGCTCAATATATACCCTTGGTAAATAAACTGGTATCAGGCTACTCACGATCCGCTTTGCAAGTTTCAGTGGTTGAAGGAGGCAGTGAAAGGCAGTATTCGATATACAATGCGCTAAAGCACGTAGATGAGAAGGCTGAACTAATTGCAGTTCATGACGCTGTTAGGCCTTTTGTTAAACCTGAAAAAATCATGAAGTGCATTAAGTCTGCGAATGAAACCGGCGCTGCTATTCTTGGGATACCCGTCAGTGATACCATAAAAAAAGTCAATACAGAGTTTTTTGTTGAGTCAACGCTGGATCGCTCTGTTCTTTGGCAGATCCAAACTCCTCAGGTCTTTAAGACTGAAGTCTTGATCAAGGCTTATGAAAAAGCGATCAAAGCAGGATTTGCCGGGACAGATGACAGTTCTCTGGTCGAGAATACCGGAATAAAAGTAAGAGTGATTGAGGGGGGAGTTAATAATTTTAAGATCACGTATCCCATCGATCTAAAAATAGCTGAACAGCTAATAGAGGAAACATCATGAATAAGATTCGGATCGGGTATGGTTATGATGTTCATCGTTTTGAAGCAGGTAGGAAGTTGATACTGGGAGGGATCGAAATTCCCTTTGAGAAAGGTCTTGATGGCCATTCAGATGCAGATGTTCTACTCCATGCAATCACGGATGCTTTATTAGGAGCTTTGGCCTTGGGGGATATCGGATCTCATTTTCCTGATAACGACCCAGAATTCAAAAATGCAGACAGCAGTGAATTACTGAGGTATTGTTATGAAATGGTTTCAGGGAAAGGATACTCCGTTGGGAACCTGGATGCAACGGTGATCACGGAAAGGCCAAAACTCAATCCATACATAAAAAGTATGAGGCATAGGATTTCTGAAATATTGGATTCGGCACCTGAAGATATTTCAGTGAAAGCGACTACTTCAGAAAAGATGGGTTTTGTTGGTCGAGAAGAAGGAATGATTGCGCAATGTGTAATCTTGTTAATTAGAGATTAATAAAGAATGGCAGACCAGATCATACAAAGTGTAGTGGAGTGGATCAGTATGGTTCCGCCTTCAGGCATTTATTTGATCCTGTTTGGGATTGCCTATATCGAAAATTTGATACCACCCATGCCGGGTGACGTGATCGTAGCATTTGGCGGTTATCTGGCGGCGGAAAGTGTAATTTCAATTGTTCCTCTTTGGAGCTTTACTGTGATTGCATCTGTTTTTGGTTTTATGACTATGTATTGGCTTGGGTATAAGTGGGGAGTTCAAATAGAGGAGAACAGAGAAGATCATTTGCTGCTCAGGTTTATCGATTATAAGTATTTTAAAAGAGGGAAGAAGTGGATGGGTAGGTGGGGACAGGGAGTCATTCTTGCGAATAGATTTTTAGCCGGTACCAGATCTGTGATATCTCTTACAGCGGGAATGTCTCGCCTGCATTTGGTAAGAACGATAGTTAATTCCTTATTGAGCTCCATGCTTTGGAACGCTCTGCTAATAGGAATGGGGTGGTTTATCAGGGATAATTGGAAAATAATTGGTGATTATTTATCCAACTATGGCAAGATAATTTTACTATTAATTGTTGTTGTAGTTTCTGTTAAAGTTTATTTTGAGTTCTACTATAAAAAGAAGAGAAGCGACTACGACAAGAGTTAAAAGTTTTTGACAAACTGTATTGACAATCAATTCAATCATGCTTAATTTTTAAGTCTTTCGCGAAAAGCCAGTGTAGCTCAGTTGGTAGAGCAACGGTTTTGTAAACCGTCGGTCATCGGTTCGAATCCGGTCACTGGCTCACAGCGATTTTGACATATTGACCTGGGGGGATACCAAAGCGGCCAACTGGGGCAGACTGTAAATCTGTTGTCGTAAGACTTCGCAGGTTCGAATCCTGCTCCCCCCACGTGTAAGCGAGCGTAGCTCAATTGGTAGAGCGTCACCCTTCCAAGGTGAATGTTGCCGGTTCGATTCCGGTCGCTCGCTCAACCACGCCGATATAGCTCAGGGGTAGAGCACTTCCATGGTAAGGAAGGGGTCGTCGGTTCAATTCCGACTATCGGCTCAGGGCATAAATTTTAGGACATTTTAAAACAATACTTAACAAACTAGCTTAATCATGGCAAAAGAGACCTTTCAACGGAATAAGCCCCACGTAAACGTAGGCACGATAGGCC
>NZ_JBKINJ010000001.1:2207500-2225758 GCF_046602855.1 Gracilimonas qinghaiensis | reverse complement strand
TTGCGATACGCGAAGGTGGCCGTACTGTCGGTGCCGGCGTGGTAACTAAAATCTTAGACTAAGGATCTGATCGTGGCAACACAACAAAAAATCAGAATCAAATTGAAGTCATACGATCATAATTTGATCGATAAATCAGCTGAGAAGATTATTCAGACTGTGAAATCTACTGGTGCTGTAGTATCGGGACCTATCCCGCTGCCCACCCGTAAAAGTATAATTACAGTTAATAAATCTGTATTCGTTGATAAGAAATCTCGAGAGCAATTCGAGTATCGTTCACACAAAAGACTGATCGACATTCTTTCAACAGGATCACAAACTGTAGATGCATTAATGAAGCTGGAATTACCTTCCGGTGTTGATGTAGAAATTAAAGTATAGAAAAGGACCAGAACACGATGAGTGGTTTGATTGGAAAAAAAGTTGGTATGACAAGCGTGTTTGATAATAATGGCAGAAATATTCCTGTCACTGTTATCGAAATTGAACCTTGTGCTATTACCCAGATTAAAACAGAAGACACAGACGGTTACACCGCTGTTCAGCTTGCTGCTTTTGATCGCAAGGAAAAAAATGTAAGTAAAGCTGTTAAAGGCCATTTTGCCAAGGCAGGTGTAGATACAAAACATCAGGTTGTTGAATTCCGTGATTTTATTCCGGAAGGATTGAACGTAGGTGACGAACTCAACATAAATGATGTATTTACTGTTGGAGACACCGTTGATGTCGTTGCTACCTCTAAAGGCCATGGATTTACAGGTGTTGTTAAACGCCACAATTTCCGTGGTGTGGGTGATGCAACACACGGCCAGCATAACAGAATGAGAGCGCCCGGTGCAATCGGTAATGCATCTGACCCTTCTAAAGTATTTAAGGGAATGAGAATGGGTGGTCAATCTGGTAATGAAAGAGTTAAGGTAAAGAATTTAAGTGTCGCTAAGATCCTTGAAGACTCTAATCTGCTTCTTGTGACCGGATCCGTTCCAGGTGCGAAAGGCGGTTACGTAGAAATTCATAACAAAACGTCTGTTATAGGTTAATCATGAAATTAGATATTTATAAAATAGACGGATCTAAGACCAGTAATAAAATTGAACTGAATGATGCCATCTTTGCTGTGGAACCTAATGAGGTTGTACTTTACGAAGATGTAAGACGTCATTTAGCTAATAAGCGTCAGGGAACAGCCAAAACTAAAGAACGCGCTGAGGTTACTGGAAGTACAAAGAAAATGTACCGGCAGAAAGGTACTGGTAATGCCCGACGTGGTGATATCAAATCACCGCTGTTAAGAAAAGGTGGAACTGTGTTTGGCCCTAAGCCTCGTGATTACAGTTTTAAAATGAATAAGAAAACCAGACAATTGGCACGTAAGTCTGCACTTTCACTTAAAGCAACTGCGGAGGGCATCGTAATAGTAGAAGATTTTACTTTTGATGCGCCTAAAACATCGCAAGTAGCAGATATGCTTAATGCTTTTGAAGTAAATGGAAAGAAAGTAATAATATTGACTGCTGATACAGATGCAATCGTGTATAAATCAGCAAGAAATATTCCTAAGGTTGTAGTTCTTGAAGGATACAAACCTAATACTTATCAGATAATGAATGCTGATGTAATACTTATTCAGGAAAGTGCAGTATCGATTCTCGAAAACAGTATTGAAGGTAAAACTGAGAAGGTAACAGCATGAGTATAATTATTAAACCAGTTATAACAGAAAAATTAAGCCGACTTCAGGAAGAAAATAAGTACACCTTTGAAGTAGCTAAGAATGCAAATAAGCCTGAGATCAAAAAAGCAGTAGAAGATGCTTATCCAGGTGTTAAAGTAGCTAAAGTAAATACAGCTATCATGCCTTCTAAACCTAAAGGCCGTTATACCAGAAGTGGATATCAAGGCGGTCGTACTAAAGTTTGGAAAAAAGCGATTGTAACAATCAAAGAAGGCGAAATTGATTTCTTTGCTGAAATTTAAGATCTAGAGAATAATGCCTACTAAGAAATTAAAACCAATTACACCGGGAACAAGACACAGAATTGCTCCTGTTTTTGATGATATTACAACTAAAGAGCCGTTAAAGGCTTTATTAGCTGGAAAACATTCATCCGGTGGTCGTAACAGATATGGAAGAATTACATCGCGTCACCGTGGTGGTGGACATAAACGTCGTTATCGAATCATTGATTTCAAAAGAAATAAATACGATATACCGGCTTTAGTCCAAACTATTGAATATGATCCTAACCGATCAGCACGTATTGCTTTAATTGCATACGCAGATGGTGAACGACGATATATTCTTGCACCGAATAAATTACAAGTTGGAGATACTATTATATCGGGTGAAAATGCAGCTCCGGATTTAGGAAATGCTTCACCGATGATCAAGATGCCTCCTGGTACATTTATTCATAATATTGAATTACACCCGGGACAAGGTGGAACCCTTTGTCGTAGTGCCGGTACAGGTGCACAGCTTCTTGGAAAGCAAGGAAAGTATGTAAGTATAAAGCTACCATCAGGTGAAGTACGAATGATATTGGGAAGTTGCTATGCAACGGTTGGTGAAACCAGTAACCCGGATCACATGAATACTACTATCGCTAAAGCAGGTAGGAGCAGATGGAAGGGAAAACGCCCACAAACACGTGGTGTTGCAATGAACCCTGTTGATCACCCAATGGGTGGTGGTGAAGGTAAAGCTTCCGGAGGTCATCCTAGATCACCGTGGGGCCAGTCTGCTAAGGGTAAAAAGACCCGAAACAGAAATAAATTATCTTCGAAGTATATCGTCAGAAGAAGAAAAACTAAGAAAAAATAATTAGATAAGTATGCCACGCTCACTGAAAAAAGGGCCATTTGTTTATTATAAGCTTCAAAGAAAAATTGATGAAGCTCAGGAAAGTGGATCCAAGAAAGTGATCAAAACCTGGTCACGTAGTTCTATGGTAACTCCTGATTTTATGGGATTGACCATAGCAGTTCATAACGGTAAACAATTTATCCCTGTTTTTATCACTGAAAATATGGTTGGACACAAGTTAGGAGAATTTGCTCCTACAAGAACATTCCGTGGACACCCATTGAAAAAAGCAGCTAAATAATTAATCGGATATAAGAGATGGATACTCCAGTTTTAGAAGCACGCGCAGTTCAAAAGCACCTTAGGAAAGCCCCTAGAAAGGTTCGTTTGGTGGTAGATGCTGTTCGTGGTAAATCAGTAGAAAAAGCTATAAAGCGCTTAGAATACACTAAAAAAGCAACTGCTGAAGATGTTATCAAAGTGATAAAATCTGCAGCTGCAAATTTACGTGATAAGTTTCAGGAAGAGCGCTTTGATGATGAAGACCTTTATATAAAGGAAATATATGTAGATGAGGGTGTAACTCTGAAAAGAATACAGCCTGCACCGATGGGTAGAGCTCATCGAATTAATAAACGTTCATGCCATATCACAGTAAAAGTGGCAAAGCGTGATCAAGAAAGTGTAAACGAATAAACGATAAATACCTTGGGACAAAAAACAAATCCAACTGGTTTTAGATTAGGCATAATTCGCGGATGGGATTCCAACTGGTTTTCTGAAGAGAACCAGCCAAGTCTCATCATTGAAGACGAAAAACTTCGTGAGTACTTGCACACAAGGCTACGAAATGGTGGTCTATCTAACGTAATCATTGAACGGACACCAAAAAGAATTCTGCTTACTCTTAGAACAAGCAGGCCTGGTGTAATTATTGGTAAGGGTGGTGAGCAGATCGAATTACTTCGAGAAGAGCTCAAAAAAATTACCAGTAAAGAAGTTCAGATCAATGTTAGTGAGATCAAACGTCCTGAATTAGACGCCAGTCTTGTAGCACAGAATATAGCTCAGCAGTTACAAGCAAGAGTTTCATTCAGAAGAGCTATGAAAACTGCCATCTCATCTGCAATGCGTATGGGAGCCAAAGGTATAAAAGTACGCTGTGCAGGTCGTTTAGGCGGTGCTGAAATGGCACGTACTGAGCAGTATAAAGAAGGCCAAATTCCTTTGCATACTTTACGTGCAGACATTGATTATGCTACTTCTACTTCAAATACCATTTATGGGTCAATTGGAGTAACAGTTTGGATCTTTAAAGGTGAGATTATAGGTGATGTTGATTTGACGCCTGGTACACAAACCGGTCGAGATTCTGACTCCGGCAGAGGTAAACGAAGAGGCGGAGATGACAAAGGACGAAGAAGTCGCCGACGCAGCAGAAATAGAAATAGATCTTAATAAAAACAGTTAATAAGAAACGATGTTAGAGCCAAAAAGAGTTCAGAGACGCCGTGTCCATCGCGACAAGCTGAAGGGTAACGCAACGCGGGGCCATGTCATAAACTTTGGTGATTTTGGACTGAAAGCTATGGAGCCTAAGTTCATCACTTCACGACAAATTGAAGCTTGCCGTATTGCTATTGCACGTTCACTGCAGAGAGACGGACAAACATTTATTAGAATTTTCCCGGACCGACCTATGACAAGCAAACCGGCTGAAACCCGTATGGGTAAAGGTAAAGGAGCTTTGGATCATTGGGTTGCTGTTGTTAAACCAGGCCGTATTCTTTTTGAGATCGCCGGTGTTAACGAAGAAAGAGCGAAAGAAGCTTTGAGGCGTGCTGCTCATAAACTTCCGATTAAAACAAAATTTGTTGTAAGAAGAGATTATCAGGAAGGATAGGATGAAAGCACACGAATTAAGAGATCTAACACTTACTGAATTAAAAGCCCGTCTTAAAGACGAGCGTGAAGTACTACAAAACCTAAGATTCTCTAAATCTGTTACGGGTCAATTAGAAAACCCGGCAAGATTGAGAAATCATAGACGAGAAGTTGCTCGACTTGAGACAATTATTAATGAAAAACGTAGTGCTGAACAAGCATAAAGATTTAATTATGGCACAAACAGAAAGAGCCCGAAGACGAGAAAGAATTGGACATGTTGTGAGTAACAGTATGGACAAAAGTATAACGGTTGCAGTAGATCGTCAGGTAAAGCATTCCATTTATGGAAAGTACATTACCAAGACTACCAAGTATATGGCACACGACGAGAACAATGAAGCAAACGTCGGTGATAAAGTTCATATCATGTCTACAAGACCACTTTCAAAGCGAAAATCATGGCGATTGGTTGATATCGTCGAAAAAGCTAAGTAACGAATAGAGCATTAGGAATTAGCGATGATTCAAACGAATACGACATTAAATGTAGCAGACAACAGCGGTGCCAGAAAGCTGATGTGTATCAAAGTTTTAGGTGATTCTAAACGACGATATGCAAGAATAGGTGATCTGATATCCGCATCTGTAAAAACTGCAATACCAGGTGGTAACGTCAAAAAAGGCGAGGTTATTAAAGCTGTTATTGTAAGAACTAGAAAAGAATTCCGCAGAAAGGATGGTAGTTACATTCGTTTTGATGAAAATGCTGCGGTTATTATTAATAAAGATCAAGAACCGGTAGGTACACGTATTTTTGGCCCAGTTGCCAGAGAACTTCGTGAAAAGAGCTTCATGAGAATCGTGTCGCTTGCACCGGAAGTACTTTAAAAAAGGAATTAGAGTATGCCACGCAGGTTCAATAAACAAAAGAAATTAAACGTTAAGAAAGGTGATGATGTATTGGTCATTGCCGGTAACGATAAAGGTAAAAGAGGCCGTGTATTGATGGTTATGCCTACTGAAGAGCGTGTGCTCGTAGAAGGCATCAATATGAAAACCCATCATGAAAAGCCAACCCAGGATAATCCACAGGGTGGTCGTCTTAAAAGAGAGGGTTCAGTCCATATATCTAATGTTATGGTTATTGACCCAACTACAGACGAACCAACAAGAGTAGGTCGTAAGCGTATTGAAGAAAACGGTAAAGGCCGTTGGGTTCGATATGCCAAGACCAGTGGCGAAATGCTGGATAAATAACGCATATAGATAGCAATGGCTGAAGCAAGATTATATATACAGTACAAAGAAGAAATTCGCGATAGTTTACGCGAAGAGTTTGAGTATGAAAACCCAATGGCCATACCCAAACTTCAAAAAATAGTAATAAATGTAGGTGTAGGCGACGCTATAACTGATAAAAAAGTTTTAGATACAGTTGTAGATAATGTAGCCGCAATTACCGGTCAACAACCGGTAACTACCAAAGCGAAAAAATCTATATCAAACTTTAAGCTGCGTGAAGGCATGCCAATTGGCTGTAAAGTTACTCTTCGCCAGCGCATCATGTTTGAATTTCTGGATCGACTTGTAAACTTGGCACTGCCAAGAACTCGTGACTTCCAGGGAGTTCCGGATAAAAGTTTTGATGGCCGAGGTAATTATACCTTGGGCATTAAAGAACACACAATTTTCCCGGAAATTGATACTGACAAAGTTTCAAAGGTCCATGGTATGGATATAACTTTTGTAACTTCTGCAGAAACGGATGAAGAAGCTTACGCCCTGCTTAAGCACTTTGGAATGCCATTTAAAACGAGAAATTAAGGATATTCTATTATGGCTAAGAAAGCTTGGATAGCACGCAACAAAAAGAGAATAGAAACAGTAGAAAAGTATGCTGAAAAGCGCCGTAAGCTGAAAGAAGCCGGTGACTACGAAGGCCTGCAAAAACTTCCACGCGATGCTAGTCCTACTAGGGTTAGAAATCGTTGTAACATCACAGGAAGAAGCAGAGGCTATATTAGTAAGTATGGAATTTCACGGATCAAATTTCGTGAACTTGCCCTCGCTGGTAAGATTCCTGGTGTACGAAAAGCAAGCTGGTAACAATAAAGAAGGAATCGATGACAGATCCTATTGCAGATTATTTAACACGTATAAGAAATGCCCAACAAGCCGGGCACAGAAGAGTAGATATACCCGCTTCTAAACTGAAGCGAGCCATGACAAAGATCTTGGCAGACAAAGGTTATATCTCTAAATACATTGATATTGAGGATGGTAAACAAGGAATTATCCGTTTGTTTCTGAAATATGACTCATACGGGCATCCTGTGATCCGAAGTATGAAAAGATTATCAAAACCTGGTCTCAGGGTTTATGAAGGTGGAAATAATGTTCCACGTTCACAAAACGGACTTGGTATTGTAATTCTTTCTACATCCAAAGGTGTAATGACCGATAAAGAAGCTCGCAAGCTTAATGTAGGCGGCGAGATACTATGCACCATTTACTAAAAAACAGTTTTTGAAAAATGTCTCGAATTGGAAATTTACCGGTACCTATTTCTGACAAAGTTGAATTCAGTATTGATGCTGACAACATTGCAACTTTTAAAGGAGATAAAGGAACCAATACACTTCGCATTCACCCAAATATCACTATTGAAAAAAGTGATAGTGAATTGATCATTAAACGGAATAATGACGAAAAGTCTAACCGTGCATTACATGGATTATTCCGGGCTTTGATCAGCAATGCCGTTGTAGGTGTAAGCGAAGGTTACACCAAAAAACTTGAAATCATAGGTGTTGGATACAGAGCATCTATCAGTGGGGACGTCCTTGAATTAAACCTTGGTTATTCTCACCCAATTTTCTTTGTGCCACCTGAGGGCATTACCATAGAGGTTGATACTAAAACCAGTAAAAACCCTATTATTGTCATCTCCGGAGTGGATAAGGAAATGGTAGGTCAAGTGTCTGCCAAGATCAGATCATTCAGGAAACCTGAGCCCTATAAAGGAAAAGGTATCAGATATCTCGGTGAGCAGGTACGTCGTAAAGCCGGTAAGTCAGCTGCTAAATAGAGGATATAAAAATGAATAAGAAGCAAAAAAAGAAAACTGAACGAAGAAATAAGATCAGAAGAAGAATTCGATCTACTGTCAAAGGAACTTCTGAGAGACCTCGTTTGAGTATATATAAGAGCAGTAAATATACATACCTGCAATTGATTGATGACATGGAAGGCGCTACAGTTGCTTCTACAAAAGTAAACAGTGGTGTTGAAAATGCTAAAGAAGCAGGTTCTGAAATTGCAAAAGCTGCTCAGGACAAAGGAATTAATAAAGTGGTATTTGACCGTAGTGGTTACAAATATCACGGCATCGTGAAGGCTGCTGCAGAAGGCGCCCGCGATGGTGGATTAGACTTTTAATTGAATTGGGACAAAAATGCCTAAAATAAGAAGAAAACAATCTGTACCAGCTGCAAATTTGAACCTCGAAGAAAAACTGGTTCACGTTAACCGTGTTTCTAAAGTGGTAAAAGGTGGACGGCGTTTCAGCTTTAATGCAATTGTAGTAGTAGGTGATGGAAACGGTGTTTGCGGACATGGACTTGGAAAAGCAAATGAGGTTTCTGATGCAATTCAGAAAGGATTTGATAATGCTAAGAAAAACCTCATCAGAGTTCCACTGACAAAGACCAAGAGTATTTACCACCCTATTGTAGGTAAAGCAGGAGCCGGTAAGGTTCTTCTAAGACCTGCAGCTGAAGGTACCGGGGTAATTGCAGGTGGTGCTGTTAAATCGTTACTGGATGTAGCCGGTGTACATAATATTCTGTCTAAGTCTCAGGGATCATCAAATCCCCACAACATGGTTAAAGCTGCATTTACAGCATTGAAAGAACTTACAGATCCTGTTGAAGTAGCACAGAGAAGAGATATTTCTCTGAATAAAGTATTTGAAGGATAATTATATAAAGAATTAGATGATGGACTTAAGTAATCTAAAAGCACCGATTCCGAATAGAAAAAATACCAAGCGAGTTGGTCGTGGACAAGGTTCAGGGCGTGGTGAACAATCTGGCCGTGGACATAATGGACAAAAGTCAAGATCGGGTCACAAGCAACGTGCCTGGTTTGAAGGTGGGCAGATGCCACTTCAGCGAAGAGTACCTAAGTTTGGTTTCACCAACTTTAACCGAACTGAGAATCGTGGTATCAATGTACATACTATCAGTGAATTCATTGAGGCTGGTAAATTGGATGCCAAGATTTCTATAGAAGATTTAATCAATTCCGGTTTAGCTCATCAAAATGATACGATCAAATTATTGGGTCGCGGTGAGTTAGATCAAAAAATTGAAATAGAAGTGCACGCTGCCAGTAAATCTGCTGAAGAAAAAGTAGATAAAGCCGGTGGTACACTAACAATTGTTAAGAAATAACAGCTTAGTATAGACCACGCATGAGTCTGATAGAGAACTTTCGTAATATTTTCAAAATTGAAGACCTAAAGAATAGAATTCTTTACACTGTTGGTATACTGATGGTTTACCGGGTGGGTAGTTATATTACACTTCCTGGTGTAGACGCCAATCAGTTGATAAACAATTCGGGTAATGCAGCAAGTAGCTTGTTGGGATTATTCGATCTGTTTGTTGGGGGTGCATTTTCAAGAGCAGGTGTTTTTGCACTTGGTATTATGCCCTATATCACCGCTGCTATTATCATACAGTTGATGGGTGCAGTTGTTCCTTACTTCCAGAAATTACAACGAGAAGGTGAGGAAGGAAGACGAAAGATCACTCGAATGACTCGATATGGTACTGTTGGTATTACTGCTGTACAGGCTATCGGTTTCTCTATAAATCTTATTTCGTCATCACCACAGGCAATTGTGGTGAATGAACTGTTCTTTGTGATCACGGCTATGATCGTACTTACTGCAGGTACAGTATTTGTAATGTGGTTAGGTGAAAGGATCAGCGAACGTGGTATTGGTAATGGTATCTCACTGATCATCATGATCGGTATCATTGCTGCATTACCGGCGAACTTTTATAACGAGGTAACTACTAAAGCTAATGCTATTTTAGTAATTATTGAGGTAGCTGCTCTGATACTTGTAATAGCTGCAGTAGTTCTTCTAACTCAGGGAACACGAAAAATACCGGTTCAATATGCTAAAAGAGTGGTTGGACGTAAAGTGTATGGTGGAACAACCCAATATTTGCCTCTGAAAGTAAATGCGGCTGGAGTTATGCCGATAATCTTTGCTCAGTCTATTATGTTCATTCCCAGTACAATTGGTTCATTCTTCCCTGATAACCAGACTGTACAGTTCCTGACGCAATGGTCCGTTGATTTTACAGGTGTAACATATTCTATTGTTTTCTTCTTTGTTTGTATGTTCTTTACCTTTTTCTATACGGCCATTGCTATAAATCCAAAAGAGATGGCGGATACTATGAAGCGTCAAGGTGGGTTTATTCCAGGTGTACGACCGGGTAAACAAACAGTTGAGTTTATTGATAATATTTTGACAAAGATTACTTTACCGGGATCTATATTTTTATCTTTTGTAGCAATACTACCTGCTATTGCAGTTGGGTTGTTTGGAGTAACTCCCGGTTTTGCTCTCTTTTATGGAGGAACTAGTTTGTTGATCATCGTGGGTGTTGCATTAGATACACTTCAACAAATAGAAAGTCATTTAATGATGAGACACTACGATGGATTTATGAAAACAGGTCGAATTAAAGGCCGAAGAAGAGCATAGGATGATTTATCTGAAAAGTGAATCTGAAATTGAGAAGATGCGAGAAAGTGCACTCATCGTCTCAAGAACACTAGCGGAAGTCGGTAAACATATCGAACCGGGTGTTCAAACAGGTACACTCGACAGGATTGCTGAAGAGTATATTGATAAAGAAAAGGGCCGCCCTGCTTTTAAAGGTTACGGCCCCAAAGGAAACGAATTTCCCGCAACGTTATGTATTTCTGTGAACGAGGAAGTTGTTCATGGAATACCCGGAGAAAGAATTTTAAAAGAAGGTGATATTGTATCCATCGATTGTGGTGTAGAAAAAAATGGATATTTTGGTGACCATGCCTACACATTTGTTGTGGGAAATTGTGACGAAGAAACATTGAAATTATTGAAAACCACACTTGAGTCTCTATATGAGGGAATTTATCAGGCGGTTCACGGTAATAGGATTGGAGATATGGCCAACGCCATTCAGTCTTACTGTGAAGCGGAAGGTTACGGTGTGGTAAGGGAATTAGTTGGACACGGTATTGGTAAATCAATGCACGAAGATCCATCGGTTCCGAATTTTGGTAAAAAAGGCAAGGGCGAACGTTTGCGTTCAGGTATGACTCTTGCAGTTGAGCCTATGATTACTATGGGTTCATATAAAGTAAAAACATTAAAAGACGGCTGGACAATTGTTACAGCCGACAAGAGCTTAGCAGCGCATTTCGAACACGATATAGTAGTTCGGGAAGGAAAAGCTGAAATTCTCAGTACTTTTGATTATATTGCTGAGCTCTCGGATAAAAATCAAAACATATTGTATTATGGCTAAACAAGAGCCGATAAAACAAGATGGCGAAATAATAGAAGCATTGCCGAATGCTCAATTTAGAGTTGAGCTGGATAATGGACATGAGATATTGGCTCATGTATCAGGTAAAATGCGTATGTATTACATAAAAATTCTGCCGGGAGATAGAGTGGCTGTAGAAATGTCACCCTACGATTTAACCAAAGGAAGAATAACTTATAGATATAAATAAAGGTTGTCATGAAGACTAGATCATCAGTTAAAAAAAGAAGTTCAGACGACAAAATTGTAAGACGTAAAGGAAGACTTTACGTGATTAACAAGAAAAACCCGCGTCATAAGCAAAGACAGGGATAATAGACTAACAGATTACTTATATGGCACGTATTGCTGGGATAGATTTACCTAAACAAAAACGAGGCGTAATCAGCCTTACTTACATCTATGGAATTGGCGTTTCTAAGGCTCAAGAAATCCTTGACCGCGTAGGTATCGATCACGATACCAAGGTTCAGGATTGGACGGATGAAGAAGTAAGTGAATTACGTAAGATCATTGACGAAGAGTATAAAGTTGAAGGTGCTCTTAGAAGTGAGGTTAATGGGGACATCCGTCGCCTGATCGAGATTGGAAGTTACCGTGGCGTCCGTCACCGTAAAGGCCTGCCGGTCAGAGGACAGAATACTCAAAACAACGCTCGTACCAGAAAAGGTAAAAAGCGTACTGTTGCCGGTAAAAAGAAAGCAGTTAAGTAGTAATTGTAATTGAGATAACAAATGGCTAAAAAACAACCAAAAGCAGCAAGTGCTGCAAAACGCAAAAGAAAAAAGCAAATAAGTGATCCTAATGGGATGGCTTTTGTAAAAGCTACTTTCAACAACGTTATCGTCACAATTACTGATGGAGATGGTAACGTATTGTCTTGGTCTTCTGCCGGAAAAGAAGGCTTTAAGGGATCAAGAAAAAATACTCCATATGCTGCACAACTAAGTGCTGAAACTGCTGCTAAGACTGCACATGACATGGGTCTTAGGAAAGTTGAAGTATTTGTAAAAGGTCCGGGTTCCGGACGAGAGGCTGCGGTAAGAGGAATGGCGAGTTCAGGTTTGGAAGTTACGTCAATAAAAGACAGAACGCCGCTTCCACACAATGGATGCCGCCCACCGAAACGTAGAAGAGTTTAATAGCAAAGAGATTGTATAATGGCAAGATATAGAGGACCAAAACAGAAAAAAGCCAGAAGGTTTAAAGAGCCAATCTTTGGCCCAAGTAAAGCTTTAGAGCGTAAGCCTTACGGACCTGGTGAGCATGGTCGTTCAAGATTTAATAGAAAATCTGAGTATGCTATCCAGTTGGAAGAAAAGCAGAAGGCAAAGTACACTTACGGTCTACTTGAAAAGCAATTTAGAAATTTATTCAAATCTGCATCTGCCCAGGATGGCGTAGCTGGTGAAAACCTCCTACAGGCACTTGAGCGTAGATTAGATAATACTGTATATCGTATGGGGTTTGCCAGAACCAGACGGCAAGCCAGACAGTTAGTTACTCACAAGCATATAGTTGTGAATGGTAACATCCTAAACATTCCATCATTTGAGGTTTCTCCTGGTGATGTTATTTCTGTACGACCTAAATCAAGAAGCCTTGAGGTTATTGAAGATTCTCTTTCAGGTTCATCCAGGAATAAATATAAATGGGTTGAAACAGATCCAAAGATGAAATCAGGTAAAATGCTGCATATCCCTTCCATGGAAGAGATACCTGAAAACATTAACGTACAGCTTATTGTTGAGCTTTACTCTAAGTAATTCAAAAAGACATAGATCTTATTATGAGCAATTATAGCATTCAAATGCCTGAAACCCTTAACGTAGTTGAAGATCAAAATGACTTCGGTACTTTCGTTCTTCAACCTTTGGAAAGAGGTTTTGGGGTAACGATTGGAAATTCGTTTAGAAGAGTTCTGCTCTCATCTTTGCCTGGTATTGCTATTACAGCAGTAAAAATAAATGGTGTTGACCATGAATATTCCAGCATTAAAGGTGTAAAGGAAGATGTTTATGAAATTATTCTGAATTTCAAAGAAGTAAGGTTCAAGCAAGTTGAACAAAGTTCAGGTGTAATTCATATTTCCAAAAGTGGCCAGGGTGAGTTGACAGCCAAAGATATTGATGATGCAACAGCTGAATATGAGGTGTTAAATCCTGATTTGGTGATTGGTAATTTAGCAGATGATGCAGAACTGGAAATCGAGTTAAAGATAGGTCGTGGTAGAGGTTATGTTCCTGCGGAGGAAATGAACATCGAAGATGATGATGTAAACCTAATTCCTATTGATGCCATCTTTACACCAATTAAATCAGTTAAGTATAATGTAGAGAATGTTCGTGTCGGGCAAAGAACTGACTACGAAAAATTAGTAATGGATATTCAGACTGATGGGTCAGTTAATGCCAAAGAGGCTTTGACTATTGCCGGTAAGATATTGAAAGAACATATAGAGAAATTTATTACTGAGGAGATCGAAGAGCCATTTACTCAAGAAGAAGAGGAAGTGGATGCTGAGAAACAACGTGTAGCCAATTTGTTAAGAACTAGTATTGAAGATCTTAACCTGAGTGTTAGAGCTTATAACTGCTTGAAATCAGCAAACATCAATTCAATCGGTGAGCTTGTTTCACGCGATGAGCAAGATCTTTTGAAATTCAGAAATTTCGGTAAGAAATCACTAAGTGAACTTGTTGAAGTTATTGAAGAGAAGAATCTTGAGTTTGGAATGGACGTTTCAAAATATTTGGACTAAGCAGAAAGGAATTAAAAAATGCGTCACGGAATAAAAGGTAGAAAATTAAGTCGAACTTCAGCTCATCGAAAATCAACCATGCAATCTCTTGCTATGGCTTTGATCAGAGAGCATAGAATCGTAACAACAGTAGCTAAGGCAAAAGAGTTAAGAGGCTATGTAGAGCCATTAATTACCAGGGCCAAAGAGGATACTGATCATAATAGAAGGCAGGTTTTTTCCAGTCTTCAAAATAAAGATGCAGTTACCACACTTTTTACTGAGGTCGGTCCAAAATCCAAAGATCGTCCGGGTGGATACACTCGTGTAATCAAAGCCGGATTTAGGAAGGGTGACGGTGCTGAGCTGGCTGTGGTTGAACTTGTAGACTTTAATGATATTAAGCCTGAAGGATCTTCCGCTACTTCCAAGAAGAAAAGAACCAGAAGAGCAGGTAAAAGTAATGCCCCTACTACTTCCGAGGCGCCAAAAGAAAGTGAGAATACGAAAGAATCAGAAGCTGCAGATAATAATAAAGAAGTATCTGCCGAAGAAAAAGATTCTACAAAAGAAGAATAGACTAAGGAATCTAACCCTTAGTAAGTGTACATAGGATGCACTTATTCAGATCAACCTGGAAATGATTAAATTTCTAAAACTAAAGTTGACATCTGAATAAATTAATCCCTATCTTTGGTTTCTGTTTCGAAAACGATTTTTGACATCGAAACAATAGTTCTTAGACATAATGAAGTATAGATCAGATTGTTTGTGCGAGCGAGAGCTTGTTCAATTCTTTGATGCATTAATTTGCATTTACAAAAATGACCAAGAGCGTAGGGTCTGCTCACAGAGTATAATTTAATTATTTACAATGGAGAGTTTGATCCTGGCTCAGGACGAACGCTGGCGGCGGGCTTAACACATGCAAGTCGAAGGAGAAGGTAGCTGCTTGCAGCTACTGGAGACTGGCGGACGGGTGAGTAACGCGTAGATAACCTGCCTATATCTGGGGGATAACATCTCGAAAGGGGTGCTAATACCGCATAATGCAGCGGGGCCGCATGGCCACAGTTGTTAAAGGTTTCGGCCGGATATAGAGGGGTCTGCGTACTATTAGTTAGTTGGTGGGGTAACGGCTCACCAAGGCGATGATAGTTAGGGGGTCTGAGAGGATGATCCCCCACACTGGGACTGAGACACGGCCCAGACTCCTACGGGAGGCAGCAGTGAGGAATCTTGCGCAATGGGCGAAAGCCTGACGCAGCCACGCCGCGTGCCGGAAGACGGCCCTATGGGTTGTAAACGGCTTTTGAATGGGAAGAACGAGAGGGTTTCGATCTTCTGTGACGGTACCATTTGAATAAGCACCGGCTAACTCCGTGCCAGCAGCCGCGGTAATACGGAGGGTGCAAGCGTTGTCCGGAATCATTGGGTGTAAAGGGTGCGTAGGCGGGAGCCTAAGTCTGTGGTGAAATCTTGCCGCTTAACGGTAAAATTGCCATAGATACTGGGTTTCTTGAGTACAGAAGAGGTCGGTGGAATTCGTAGTGTAGCGGTGAAATGCATAGATATTACGAAGAACACCAGTGGCGAAGGCGGCCGGCTGGACTGTAACTGACGCTGAGGCACGAAAGCGTGGGGAGCGAACAGGATTAGATACCCTGGTAGTCCACGCTGTAAACGATGTATGCTAGTTGTTGGTCCTTTAGGGCCAGTGACGCAGTTAACGCAGTAAGCATACCACCTGGGGAGTACGTTCGCAAGAATGAAACTCAAAGGAATTGACGGGGGCCCGCACAAGCGGTGGAGCATGTGGCTTAATTCGATGCAACGCGAGGAACCTTACCTGGGCTAAATCCACAGTGTTATCTCCCGAAAAGGAGAGTCCCTTCGGGGCACTATGGAAGGTGCTGCATGGCTGTCGTCAGCTCGTGCCGTGAGGTGTTGGGTTAAGTCCCGCAACGAGCGCAACCCCTGTGGTTAGTTACCAGCACGTAATGGTGGGGACTCTAGCCAGACTGCCTACGCAAGTAGTGAGGAAGGTGGGGACGACGTCAAGTCATCATGGCCCTTACGTCCAGGGCTGCACACGTGCTACAATGGATGGTACAATGGGTAGCCACCCCGCGAGGGGGAGCAAATCCACAAAGCCATTCTCAGTTCGGATTGGAGTCTGCAACTCGACTCCATGAAGGTGGAATCGCTAGTAATCGCGTATCAGCAATGACGCGGTGAATACGTTCCCGGGCCTTGTACACACCGCCCGTCAAGCGATGGAAGTCAGGAGTACCTGATGTCGCTCCAATAAGGAGTGCCTAGGGTAAGCCTGGTAACTGGCGCTAAGTCGTAACAAGGTAGCCGTACCGGAAGGTGCGGCTGGATCACCTCCTTTCAAGGAGAGCGTTCCTGCAATATGGAACTACGACGCTACGCAACCGCTCGTATCAAACAATCTGATCTGTACTTTTTTATAGCGGGTTAATACTCGCCGCAGCCGGCGACAACGCCTGTGCCCATCCCCCGCTGGAACGGGGCTTGTAGCTCAGGTGGTTAGAGCGCACGCCTGATAAGCGTGAGGTCGGAGGTTCAAGTCCTCCCAAGCCCACAACATAGTGTGAAAGGGGCTATAGCTCAGCTGGCTAGAGCACTGCCTTTGCAAGGCAGGGGTCCGGGGTTCGAATCCCCGTAGCTCCACAGAGTTTTTTGAGATATTGAATGTGAGACAGTAGATATGAGAGGGCGCAAGTCCCGGGCTCACATACCAGAAAGAATGTAAGGCAACGATGTTGCCAGACACGAGCCACACGCGCAAGTGTGGGTTCTTTGACATGATGAAAGCAATAGCAATAGTAAAAGGTCTGATGCGGCATATTTCGATATGCTGCAAAAGATAGTAGGGCATTTGTTCGTTCGCGAGCAGGTGTGCTACGCCAAGGTATCTGGATGCGGTTCGTCCCACATCCAGACCACAATTGTAAACCAATAGCATGAATACTTATGTAGGCCAGCGCGGCGGAGACGCCGTGCAAGCCATATAATAGAAGCATACTAAGGGCACACGGTGGATGCCTAGGCATACAGAGGCGATGAAGGACGTGTAAAGCTGCGATAAGCTACGGGGAGCTGCATAAGAGCAATGATCCGTGGATTTCCGAATGGGGCAACCCATCCCGATTTATCGGGATACTCCTTTCGAGGAGAGCATACGGGGGGAACTGAAACATCTAAGTACCCCCAGGACAAGAAAACAATTAAGTGATTTCCCAAGTAGCGGCGAGCGAACGGGAAGCAGCCCAAACCGGCTTCCTACGGGGAGTCGGGGTAGTAGGACCTGCATAATCAAAGCGAGCTTAAGTCGAAACTGCCTGGAAAGCAGTCCCACAGAAGGTGAAAGGCCTGTAGGCGTACGGCGAGTTTTGAGGCGGGTATCCTGAGTAGTGCGAGGCCGGTGAAACCTTGCATGAACCAGCCGGCACCATCCGGTAAGGCTAAATACATCTGTATGACCGATAGTGAACCAGTACCGTGAGGGAAAGGTGAAAAGAACGCCGAGAAGGCGAGTGAAATAGTACCTGAAACCGTGTGCTTACAAGCGGTCGGAGCCTCAATTTATTGGGGTGACGGCGTGCCTTTTGTATAATGAGCCTACGAGTTGCTCCTGTTGTGCGAGGTTAAGCCCCTAAGGGGTGGAGCCGTAGCGAAAGCGAGTCTGAAACGGGCGAGCAGTACAGCGGGGCAGACGCGAAACCAAGTGAGCTATCCATGGTCAGGGTGAAGTGGGGGTAAAACCCCATGGAGGCCCGAACCGCCAGACGTTGAAAAGTCTTCGGATGAACTGTGGATAGGGGTGAAAGGCCAATCAAACTTGGAAATAGCTCGTACTCCCTGAAATATATTTAGGTATAGCGTCTGGTTTTGTCTCTCCGGAGGTAGAGCACTGATTAGGCTAGGGGGCTTCACCGCCTACCAACCCTAGACAAACTCCGAATACCGGAAGAGAGCCACCAGGCAGTCAGTGGCGGGGTGATAACGTCCCGTCGCGAGAGGGAAACAACCCAGACCACCAGCTAAGGCCCCCAAATGTATGTTAAGTTGAACAAAGAAAGTTGGGTTGCCCAGACAACTAGGAGGTTGGCTTAGAAGCAGCCATTCCTTTAAAGAGTGCGTAATAGCTCACTAGTTAAGCGGCCCGGCGTCGA